>JAXKEA010000015.1:0-4014 GCA_036551635.1 Collinsella sp. | reverse complement strand
GCGTGGATCAGGTAGACCTCGAGGTCGCGGTCGCCGAACTTGTTCATGAGGTACTCGAGCTGCATGAGCTCGTCCCAGGTGCCGCCGACGCCCATCAGGAACACGGCGTCGTAGCCCTCGTCGGCGACCTTGTCGGCGAGCGCGGTCATCTTCTTGCCGGTCTCGTAGAGCGCCTTACCGTCCTCGAGATAGCCCTCCTGGTCGAAATGCATGATCTCGATCTTCTCGGTTTCCTTCATTTGTCTCTCCTTTCTGGGGTTGTTTCCACATCCCCCATGCCAACGGGCATCAAAACCCGCTTACATTCCGTAACACTCAGCCGCTTTGGCCTTAAGCGCATTGACTGACTCTTCGTAGCCCTCTGCCTTGACCTCCATTTGCTTGGAGACGGCATCGAGATACGGGTGCACGTCCCATGACTTCAGACGCTCGGCGATTATGGCCGCAATCGTCTGGAAGAACACAAGATTGGGAATTGCGCTGAGCAGCGGAGCCACCTGAGGCACCGCAACCTCGTGAGCCTTACCCCTGGGATGGGCCGTGAGCAGCACCGTTTTTGTCGTAACGTTCGATAGCGCATCGGCGATATTCGCAAGACGCTCCGACCCCTGCGGATCGTCAACGATAAACACCAGATAGCCCGGAACGATCTGCATCTCGGGACCGTGAACGAACTCCTCGCCCTCGTGATGCATGGCAGGAATCTTGATGGTCTCGCTCAGCTTGAGCGCCGCCTCCTCGGCAACGCCGTAGTTGGGGCCGTTGCCGACGACCATGGCGGGCATGTGCTCAGAAAGCTCGAGCATGTGGTCTTGGACATATTCCTCGGCGGTCTTGCACATCACGGCATTGGCCTGGATGGCCTCGCGCAGGTCGTCAAGACGCTGGGCAACGCCCTTGGCGTCAATCGTTCCGCGCGCCCGACCGCCGTAAATACCAAAGAGCACCAGGTACTCAACGAGCACCTCGACGCCCAGAGTCACAAAGTCCACCGACTCGACGCCCACACCGTAGTCAAGAACGATGTCAGTGTGCTCCTTGATGGGCGCCTCGACGTTTGCCGTGAGCGCAACTGCAGCCATATCGTGTGCGCGCATGTAATCGAGCGCCGCAATCGTATTGGTCGAATAGCCACTCTGCGAGACGGCGATGTTGAGCGCATGCTGCGGATAGGTGTGTTCAAAATCAACGAAGGCCTCGGGCGTCACAACGGACACCTGCATTTGCAGCGCATCTTGCAGGTAATCGCGGGCGCAATCGGCGGCATGGCGCGACGAACCCGAAGCAACGATGCGCAGCGCGTCAAAAGAACCGGACTGGAAAATATCAACGAGCTGCGCTACCAGCTCAGACGAACGCTCGAGGTTCTCTCCCATACGCACATGGGCGAGTTGAACGTAATCGAGCATCTTCATCGTCTCACCTCGCAACAAATCATTAGTATTTGATACCAATCACGATTACAGGTTACGGCTTTTTGATACCTCTTTGTCGATTAATTTATTCCCTTCGGCGAACGGTCGATTTTGAGCCCTGTAAGGTTGTATATACAGCTGACCCAACGAATCAAAATTCCGTCAGCTTTTCAGCCCGTTATGCAAAAAAACCAGCTAGTACGTATAGGTATATCCACCCGCATCACCGCGGTTAAACGACTTGACGTACTCGATCGCCCGGCCGCTCGCATCGAAGCTCACGCACTCAAGCGTCAAGGCAAAATCGCCCTGCTCCAGTCCAAGCAGGCCGGCATCTCGTGCGCCCAGCGCTTCGATATCGAGCTTTTCCTGTGCCATGACCGGCTTTCGGCCCAACATCTCATAGGTCTCGTACAAACTGAAGACCGACACGTCAATATCTTCGATTGTGGGAAACAGCAGGCACGGGATGAACGCCGTCTCAATCGATACGGGGTCGCCGTTGACGCAGTTCAAACGCCGAATCGAATACAGCAAATCGTCCTCGGCAATACCAAACAGGTTGGCATGATATGGGCCCGCATAACGCTTGGAACGCGCGAGGATGCGGACGGACGGCTCGCCACCCGAAGCACGAACCGATTCGCGAAAGCCTCCTGTTCGCTCGTACGCAACGGGCACTTTCTGTGCCACAAACGCGCCCTTTCCGCGGACGCGTCGAATCTGCCCACGCCGAACCAACTCATCGACAGCACTTCGGATGGTCAAGCGTGTCGTACCAAATTCCTCGGCGAGGTCTTTTTCGGACGGAATCATGGAACCCGTGGGATATATTCCGCGCTCGATACGCTCCTCGATGCGGCGTCGAATGCGCATATAAACCGGGGTGGCAACTACTGTTTCAGCCATTGTTCACCTGCCACGCTCCTCATGCCGTTCTCTTCGCCGTTATCGGCAAAGCGGAACTTTGTGGGCAAAATCACCGATTTGCAATGCTCCACAAAACGCATGTCCTTATCAAATTCGATCGTGCTCTCATAGAACACCGGCGTTCCCTCTTCTTGCTGGAGCAGCTCGGCCTCCTCGGCGTTCAAACGCGAGATGGAAATATGCTCACGTCCATGCTCAACACGCACGCCGCCTTCTTTGAGCAGGACATCGTAAAGGCTCTCACACTCAAAATCGTGATCGGGAAGCGCGGGACACAGGGACAGGTTAACGTGAGTGGTCTCGATTGACGCCGGCTCGCCCTCAATAAGTCGAACGCGCTGCATACGGAGTAAAGGAGCGCCTACAGACACCCCAAGCTTGTCGGCAAGCGCCTCATCCGCCTCGATGGTCCCGGTGGAAACCAGACGAGAAGAGGGGTGCAGGCCGGCAGTCCGCACAGCATCGGAAAAGTTATACGTTTCCTGAAAGATGTTCAGCGGCTTGGGAGGACACACATACGTACCCGATCCGCGACGGCTCTCGAGCGTTCCACACGAGATGAGCCGCGTGATACCAGCGCGCAACGCCGTACGCGAAACGCCGATCTCTTCGCACAGCACGCGCTCGGCCGGCAGGCGATCGCCGCCGGCAAGCTGATGGTGCTGGATATACCAAAAAATTCCCTCAACAGCACGATCTTTGGGGGGAATTGCATAAGATTCGCCTGCCATTGCACAGACTCCTCATTCAGAAACGTATGCCGCCAAAATTAGGCCAGCCCTCCCATGGCATCAAATTCGGCCTTGATCTTCTCGGCGACATTCCGATACGACTTATATAGACTTGAATCGCGTTTGACTTCGTCGGTCATAACGGGAATCTCCAATTTGGAAACCTCGTCTTTTCCCGTCTGAACCGCCACAACAACGCCCATACCAAGACACATATTACGCTTGGCGGCATTTATTTTTGCTGCCTTGGCAGGATTCGCCAGGATACGCTGGGCAAATTCCCGTTTTGAGGCCACTTCCTCGGCCTCCGGATCGCCTGCCTCGGCCACTTCGCACTGCAACACGTCCGCATAGTCAAAAATCTTCGGCTCGCCGCCGCGCTGATGTACGGCCCACTTGCGACGCGTGGCATCCTGGTAGATAGCCGGCAAAAACGTAAACCGCGGCGGGTCCAAAATCGTATCCGTGATGGTAAACACATCGGGATCAAAGGCATCCTGCGGGTTTTTCTTCTTGAACAGCCCCATATCAGCCTCCCGTACTAGCATTAAACAACTCAAGCTGAATATAGCACCAATTTCAAGCCACCGCTTTAGCGCATCGGTGCGTGGCGCCTATGGCTCGCTCAGCGGAAGAGTTTACAGGCGAGGGCCGGGGTGGTTGGTATAGGTTTTGGAAGTGGGCTTCGCGAACTTCCAAAACCTATACCAACCACCCCGGCCCCGGCAATGTAATCCTGGCTGACCATAGTTGGATGCGCGGTCCACAAGGCGGTATCAGCAAAGTCCCTATTACATAAAAAAGAATCAGCCCCCGCAGATCGAAACGGTCGAGAGGGCCGCCTCCGGGCGGGTTACCTTTCTCCGGGAAGTGGGCTTCGCGAACATCCCGGAGCCAGGTAACCCGCCCCGAGGCGGCCCTCTCGACCGTTTCGATAT
>JAXKEA010000014.1:0-156433 GCA_036551635.1 Collinsella sp. | reverse complement strand
GGCCAGAGCATGGGGGGCACGCCCGGTCCCGTTCCGAACCCGGAAGCTAAGCCCCATCGCGCCGAGAGTACTGCGGGGTCAGCCCGTGGGAGGCCAGGGCGCCGCTGACCGGTGGACGGCACCGAGCCGTACGCTTGAACTTGGAAGGGGGAGGCCTCGCGGCCTCCCCCTTTTTTGCGTTGTATATACGTTGTACTTTGGGACCTAGCTCCCCCGTATGTGCTCTTACTGTTTGGCTGTATTTTGAGTCCATCTAGTGTATTTGAGCGATAATTACTCGCATTGGCGTTAGGGAGGGCTTGATGTTTACCGTATTTGTCTTGGGCAATATTGCTTCGGGTAAGTCAACTGCCTGCCGCTATTTCGAATCTCGTGGCGCTATGCTTATCGATCTGGATGAGCTTGCAAAATCGCTGTATGTGCCGGGCTCTGATATCGTCAATACACTCGCGGATGAATTCGGTTGGGACATTTTGGATGAGGAAGGCGGCATTCGCCGCGGCATCCTCGCTTCTCGAGCTTTCGCTTCTCCTGATTCGGTCGCACGGCTCAATGACATCGTGCATCCCATTCTGATTGAACAGCTTTCGCTTAGGATTCTCGATCCGGTTTGTTGTACGGTTTCATCTCCCCGTTATCCTTTTGCGGTGGTCGAGGTTTCTGCTCCGACTGGTTTTGAGGATGCATTTGGCTTGGCTGATGAAATTTTGGTCATCAGCGCCCCTTTGTCAGTTCGTCGCGAGCGCGCTATTCAACGTGGCATGGAGCCATCTGATTTTGATGCCCGTTCTGCTTGCCAGCCCGAAGAGTCTGCGCTGTGCAATCTCGCTACAACTGTGATTGACAATGCGGCAGACGATAACTCGCTCTTTGAACAACTGGACGCATGGCTTTCGCGCCATGGGTTCGGGGATGTAGCGGATAAGGAGGAGGCCGATGCCTAAGACACGTTTCCTTACGTGGTATCGCCTTATACCGCTGGCTGCCGTTTTTGCCTTCGGCCTTATCTCATTCGTTTACTCATATGCTCCTGCCGCTTTCTTTAAGCCGCTGTATCCGATTGACTACGAGGCGTATGTAAAGCAATCCAGTATTTCGCATAATCTGGATCCGTATCTGGTGTGCGCTGTCATTAAGTCTGAATCGAATTGGGATCCCGAGGCCGAGTCGAATCAGGGTGCTCAGGGATTGATGCAGCTGATGCCCGAGACTGCCCAGGATATGATCGCCAAGGGCCTTGTCGACGGTGGCGAGTATTCGGCCGACAACCTTAACGATCCGGCTACGAATATCGAGTTTGGCTGTGCGTATCTTTCGTATCTTCTAGCGTATTTTAACGGGTCGACTGACAGTGCCATTGCCGCCTATAACGCCGGCATGGGCAATGTCGACGGATGGGCGCAGCAGAGTACGTCGCTTCATAATGCAATCACCTTTCCCGAGACGCAGGCGTATCTGATTCGTGTCAATAATGCCTGGGTTCGCTACAAAACCCTCTATCCCGATCGGTTCGTATAGGACTATGCCTGCCGCCTGCGTATACTGCAGATATATGAGTTAGGAGTATCCATGGCGGAATTTGAAGTAGAACGCGTTGGTGGTGAACTTAAGCGCTTTGGCGTTGAAGGCTCTGACGTGCCGTTTAAGGTCGTGTCTCCCTATGACCCTGCAGGCTCTCAGCCTAAAGCCATTGAGTCGCTTGTGCAGGGTGTGAGGGACGGAGACCGCTATCAGGTTTTGCTGGGCGTGACTGGTTCGGGCAAGACCTTCACGATGGCAAAGACTATTGAGGCCCTGGGAAAGCCGACGCTGGTCATGGCTCCGAATAAAACGCTCGCCGCTCAGCTTGCGAGCGAGCTCAAAGAGTTCTTTCCCAACAACGCTGTGGTCTACTTCGTCTCGTACTACGACTACTATCAGCCCGAGGCGTATGTGCCGCAAAGCGATACATATATCGAGAAAGACTCCTCGATTAACGAAGAGGTTGAGATGCTGCGACATCAGGCGACCGCATCGCTGCTCTCTCGACGCGATGTGATCGTTGTCGCATCGGTCTCGTGTATCTATGGCATTGGCTCTCCTGAGGACTATGCAGGTCTGGCTCCAAACGTCGACAAGAAGGTGCCGCTCGAGCGCGATGACTTTATCCATGCACTTATCGACATTCAATATGATCGCAATGACTATGACCTGGCACGCGGCACGTTCCGCGTGCGCGGCGATGTTGTCGACGTGTATCCGCCTTATGCCGAGCATCCGTTGCGGTTTGAGTTCTTTGGCGACGAGGTCGAGCTGATTGCCGAGATCGATGAGGTCACCGGTGAGATGCTTCGTGAGTACGAGGCCATCCCTGTATGGCCGGCATCGCACTACGTGACCGAGAAGCCGAAGGTCAAGGCGGCTCTGAAATCGATCAGCGAAGAGTGCGAGAAGCGCGTGGCGGAGCTCAAGGCGACCGACAAGTTGCTCGAGGCGCAGCGTCTGCAGCAGCGCACCGATTATGATCTTGAGATGCTCGAGACGATGGGCTTTTGCAACGGCATCGAGAACTACTCGCGTCATCTGGACGGTCGCAAGCCGGGTGAGCCGCCGTTTACCCTAATCGATTACTTTCCCAAGGATATGCTCTGCATCATCGATGAGAGCCATGTGACGGTGCCGCAGATTCGCGGCATGCACGAAGGTGACCGCTCGCGTAAGGTGACGCTGGTGGAACACGGTTTTCGCCTGCCCTCGGCGCTCGATAACCGCCCGCTTCGTTTCGATGAGTTTGAGGCAAGGATACCCCAGTTTATCTATGTTTCGGCCACGCCGGGCGACTACGAGCTGCGGGTGAGCCAAAACGATGTGGAGCAGATTATTCGTCCGACTGGCCTGCTCGACCCCAAGATTGACGTGCGTCCAGTTCGCGGCCAGATTGACGATCTTGAGGACGAGATTCGCGAGCGCGTTGCCCGCAAGGAGCGCGTGCTGGTGACCACGTTGACCAAGCGCATGGCCGAGGACCTGACCGACCATCTGCTCGACGCAGGCATTAAGGTCAATTACATGCACTCTGATACGGCGACAATGGACCGTGTCGAGATCCTGCGAACGCTGCGCGAGGGCAAGATCGATGTTCTCGTTGGCATCAACCTGCTTCGCGAGGGCTTGGATCTCCCCGAGGTCTCACTGGTGGCAATTCTCGATGCCGATAAGGAAGGCTTCTTGCGCAACCGCCGTTCGCTGATTCAGACGATTGGCCGTGCGGCCCGTAACGCCGATGGTGAAGTCATCATGTATGCAGACGTTGTGACCGATTCGATGAAAGAGGCCATCGAGGAGACGCAGCGCCGTCGCGAGATTCAGATGGCATATAACGAAGAACATGGCATTGTGCCCAAGACAGTGCGCAAGGCCATCAACGACATCTCAAGTTTTATTGCCGAGGCCGAAAAAACTGTGGGCTCCAAGGGACGCTCGAAGGGCGACTCTCTTGGCCATGGCGCATTCTATACGCCCGATGAGTCGGGCGAGGGCGGTGTGCCGGAAACGGTGGCGCCCGAGCAGACACTTGCGGAGCAGTTGGAAGAACTGCCGCATGACGAGCTTGTGCGGATCGTCGAAACCATGGAAGAGGATATGCGTAACGCTTCTGCCGCTATGGACTTTGAGGAGGCGGCGCGCCTGCGCGATGCCGTCGTTCAGATTCGGGCGATGCTCGAGGGTGCGTCTGAGGACGAGACGATCGAGCGCTTACGCTCGCAGGCCCGCAAGGGTTCCACGTTCGCATCGGGCAGAAAACGCCAGGGTGCACGGTTTAAGAAATAGCGAACAGGCCCCGAGTTCCCTGTGGAGCTCGGGGCCTGTGTCTTTTGCGCGCTGGAATTCGTGCGTTAGAGGTCCGCGATCAGGGCTTCGGCACAACGGATGCCGTCGGTGGCCGCGCTCATGATGCCGCCGGCATATCCAGCTCCCTCACCACAAGGGTAGAGGCCCGGGGTCGACACGGCATGGCACGTTCGGTCTCGGGTGACAGTGACCGGTGAGCTCGAACGAGTCTCCACGCCGGTAAGAACGGCATCGGGACGGTCGTAGCCTCGTAGCTTTTTTCCGAGTAGGGGAAGTCCCAGGCGGAGCGACTCGACGATATGCTGCGGCAGGGCTTCGTCAATTGTCGTCCAGGTCACACCGAGCGGATAGGTGGGCTTTACCTTTCCGGGCGCCTTGCTGGCGCGTCCTGCGAGGAAATCTCCGACGAGTTGTGCCGGTGCGTTCCAGTTGGAACCGCCCAGGCGATAGGCGGCCGCCTCGCAGGCGCGCTGGAGCTCGATGCCGGCGAGCGGGTCATCGTTGGGAAGGTCCTCAGGCGTGACGTTAACGAGCAGGGCGGCGTTTGCGTTGCGTCCGTCGCGGGCATTGAGGCTGGCGCCGTTGACGCACAGGTGGCCCTGCTCGGAAGAGGCGGCGACAACCTGCCCGCCGGGGCACATGCAAAACGAGAACACGCTGCGGCCGTTGGGAAGATGGGCGACGAGCTTGTAGGGGGCTGCTCCGAGGGCAGGATGTCCCGCCAAGGCTCCATATTGGGCTCGGTCGATGTCGCGCTGCGGATGCTCGATGCGAACGCCCATGGCAAAGGTCTTTTGTGCGAGGGCCACGTTGTGGTCCTTAAGGAGCTCAAAAATATCGCGAGCAGAATGCCCACAGGCGAGGATGAGGTGCTTTGTTTCGATTGGCTCGTAAGCGGCGTCTTGGGACGATTGGACATCGATACCGGTGATGGCGCCAGACGCGTCGGTGCGAATGTCGACGAGCTTCGTTCGATAACGGACGACACCTCCGAGCTGCTCGGTGCGCTGGGATATAGCGGTGACAACCTTGGGAAGGATGTCGGAGCCAATGTGCGGCTTGGCATCCCACAGAATATCGCGGGGCGCACCCGCCTCGACGAAGGTTTCGAGGATAAGGCGATGGGCGGGATTTTTTGTTCCCGTATTGAGCTTGCCGTCCGAGAAGGTCCCCGCGCCGCCCAGACCAAACTGAATATTGCTCTCGGGGTCGAGGATGCGCTCCTTTAGAAAGAGGTCGATCGCCTGCGAGCGGCGAAATGCCGGGTCGCCGCGCTCGATAAGCAAGGGCTTAAGACCTGCTTCGGCGAGCGTGAGCGCAGCGAAAAGGCCGGCGCATCCGGCGCCGACAACGACGGGGCGCTCTTTGGATGCGTCGGAAATGGGGGAGGGGAATGAAGGCTCATCGTCTTCTATCGCGCGTATGAGCGAGCGGTCACGTTCGGAAACGCTGTCGACCGCTTCTCGCTCGAGGTGGGGACTGGTCAGCTCAACACGAAAGCTCAGGATAAAATGGACGTCTCGTTTTTTGCGAGCGTCGATTGACTTGCGGTGGAGCTCGATGGACTTGATCTCGGAGTCTTTGCAACGTAGGACGCGCTTGGCGACTCGCTTGCCAACAATGAGGCAGGCATTTTCATCGCCGGCTTCATCGAGCGAAGCGTTGACTTGGGTGATTTCGATCATCGAGGTCTCCTTAGAGGCAAGAAAGAGGCCGTCCGGTATCCCAGACGGCCCGAATGCGTTTTTGATTATAGACTGCGCGGCTACAGGCTGCTTGCAGCGCGAATGCCCGAGAGCCATGCCCACGCAAGGTTAAAGCCTCCGCAATCGGCGTCGATGTCGAGCGCTTCGCCGCAGACGTAAAGCGGGGCGTCGACAACGCTGCGCGCGCGTAGACTGGGTGTTGAGATACTCTCGACAGATACGCCACCACGCGTGACCTGTGCCGAGCGCTCCTCGGCTGTTCCCTCAACGAGCAACTTAAAGTGCTTGAGGATCGAGACCAGGTGGATGACATCGTTGGAGCCTGGATGGCACTGCTCGAACGCCGTGCAGACGACGCGGGAGAGTTGCGGGGCGAGCATGCCGTCGAGCCAACGGGGATCGCGGGGCGAAAAGCCGCCGAGCAGCTCAACGCGCCGGTTAAGCATATCGAGCAGCTCGTCTTTGGAGAGGTCGGGGAAAACGTCGAGCAGGATCGTATCACCGCGCTGGATACGACGGGAGAGGTTGAAGACAGCGACGCCCGAGATGCCGAAGGCTCGAAACAGGACTTCACCGTCTTCGTGCCAGAGCTCATTATGATTGCGGGCGAGCGTCAAGCGGGCGCGGACGCGCAGGCCGTCCAACGTCTTGAGTGCCGCCCGATCGCCGACGACCGTTGCCGATACGGGGCAGAGGATGGGGCGCAGCGAAGTGAGGGGGAGGCTAAACGTATCGGCGATACCGGTGGGGTTGCCACCCGTGGCGATAATTACGGCATGTGCCTCCAGGGCCTCGTTCTTGCGAGGGACATCGGCGAGCGCTTTCCGAAGCGAGCGGAGCTCCGTTTTTCGGTCGTCGTGCTTTTTTGCCTTGAGCGCCCGCGCTGGACGGTCTATTTGGAGTGTCCAGCCTTCGGAAGCTTTGTGCGCCGAGGCAACGTTGGCTCCGCAGATTAAGGTAATACCTAGGCGGTCGCAAACGTTGAGAAGCGCGTCGCGCACCGATTCTGCGCGAAGGGAGCGCGGGTATAGCCGGCCTTCCTCGGAGGTTGTCATGATGCCCAGCGAGGAGAAGAACCCCATAAGCTCTTGTTCGGGTTGGGGGCCCATGACAGATTCGACGAATGCGGGGTGGTTATACCGCTGAGGATCAATCGATTCGTTGGAGAGGTTGCAGCGGCCGTTACCGGTCGCAAGGAGCTTTAGGCCGCAGGCGACATCGCGCTCAACGATGCAGACGCTTTTGCCAGCACGTGCGGCCGTAATGGCGGCGGCGAGGCCTGAAGCCCCGCCGCCGATTACCAGGACGTCATAGAAGGCGCTCGTGTTCACTTAGGCCTCGTCGGTCTCGTGCGGGGTAATAGCCTCGACGGCAGAGACTGCCTTGGGCAACATGCCATCGGGCAGCGCGGTCTCAACCTCGCCCTTATCGCAGGCCTCGGCGAGTGCCGGATTAATGGGAAGCGTGCCCAAGATGTCGAGGTTATAGCGCTCTGCGACCTCGGGGAGCTTGCTTTTGCCAAAGACCTCGATCTTCTTGCCGCAGTCGGGGCACTCGATATAGCTCATGTTCTCGACGATGCCCAGAATGGGGACGTTCATCTTCTCGGCCATGTTGACCGCCTTGGCGACGATCATCGAGACCAGGTCCTGCGGGCTCGTGACGATGACGATGCCGTCGACGGGCAGCGACTGGAAGACGGTGAGCGCGACGTCGCCTGTTCCCGGAGGCATGTCGACCAGCAGGTAGTCGATGGGGCCCCACGAGGTCTCGCTCCAGAACTGCCTAATGGCGCCTGCGATGACCGGACCGCGCCAAAGGACGGGGTCGGTCTCGTTTTGGAGCAGAAGGTTGGAGCTCATGACCTTGACGCCGTGCTCGGAGATTTCGGGCAGCATGAGGTTGCCAAGGGCATGGACGTGGCGTCCGCTCATGCCGAACATCTTGGGGATAGAGGGACCGGTGATGTCGGCATCGAGGACGCCGACCTTGTGGCCGTGACGGGCAAGCTCGGTGGCGATGGCACCGGTGACAAACGACTTGCCGACACCGCCCTTGCCGGAAAGCACGGCGATGACGCGTTTGACCTCGGACAGCGTGTTCTCCTCAAATTGCGACGGCGACGTTTGTCCGCCGGCGGCCTGTGCGTGCTCGCAACCCATGTATGACTCCTTTGTATATGTTGGGGCCGGAGCCCCGTGATGTGACACGAGCGTCATTGTACCCTCGTTTGCGAGCGGGAGTCATTTGCGATGCATTTGGGCCGAGCGTGCTTGCAATACGATGGGCCCAAGCGAATGGGCGGGCTTACTGAACTTTGCTGGCGAACTCGAGGTATTGCATGCGCTGCAGCTTGTCGATCGTCGAGGTGTATGGGCTGTCTTCAGATTCCAAGTTGTAGCGCAGCCCGTCGGCACCGAGATAGCCGGCGACATTGATGGTGGGCACATCTGACCTTGTTGCAAGCAGGGCCTTTTGATAGTCGGTGAGCGGGGCGCCGATCTTATTAAGGGTAATGGCTGCAATCTCGTTTGCCCCGACGGTGTCGTAGACGTTGAGCTCGGTATTGCCGGCGATTTCATAGTTAGCCCAGACGAAATAGGTTGACTGATAGACACGGAAAGCGTGGCTTGCCGTATCTTCCTGAGGGTACAGCTCGTCGTTGAGAGTCGTTGCGGCGCTCGGCTGATGGTCGCCAAAAAAGACAAGAACAACCGGTCTGCCGATATTGCGGAGCTCGTTGATAAAGTACTCGAGGTCCCGGTCGGATGCGTTGATGCAGGTGAGATAGGTGTTGAGCGCGCGATTGGCGCCCTCGCTGGCTCCCTCGACCCAATAGTTTGTCAGCTCTTCGGCGGGAACGGTGCCATAGTCGTAGCCGCCGTGATTTTGCATCGTGACGTCAAAGATGAACTGCGGCGCTTCGTCGGTTCTAAGCAGGTCGAGTATCTTGTCGTAGGTGGCGTAGTCGCATACGCCGGCATGGTAACAGGGCGCACCTTCGAAATCGCCGATTGAAAGAAAGTCTCCAAAGCCCAGCTGCTGATAGATCTTATCTCGATGGTAGTTGACGGGGTTTTGCGGGTGCATAGCGGTAGCGGTATACCCAAGCTCTTTAAGGTCCTTTGCCAGGCTGTTGACGCCATTCATCTGATACAGCTGATAGGGGATCTTGCCTAATCCGACAAAGGCCGTTGTCGCTCCGGTCAAAAATTCGAATTCGGAGTTTGCCGTTCCGCCACCGGTGACCGAAGCGAGCATGGTGCCGCGAACAAGTGTGTCGGGAAGCGAGTTGTAGAATGCGGGGCCGGTGTACCCGGCCGCCTGGAGCTGCTCAAAGCACGAAAGGTCGCTAAAACTCTCGTTCATGACGGCAACAATCGTCGGCTTGATTTCATTGAACTGGGCAACGGCAGCCGCGCGCTGCTCGCTCGAGCCATACGTGCTGTCGTAGGCGGCGGCGAGCTCCTGCTCGATGCTCTGCGCCTCATCGGGCGTATAGCCTTCGGGCTTCTCAATGGGCAACTCGTTGACCATTTCGGTGAACGAAGTGATAAAACCCTGAGACGTATATGTGGTGATGGGCTGCCAACGGTCAAATCCAAAATCCAGCGCCTGCTCCAAGTCGATGCTGGAAAAGCCTGAGAGCCCCACAACGGTCACTAGCAGAAAAGCGCAGAGGTTAGCGGCGATTGCGGGGAAGACATGGGTGGGCGTACGGAGCTTTCGCGGTCGGATAAGCGAAAGAAGCCCCAGGGAAATCTCCAGCAGGGCGAGAGAGGTTACGATTCCGGCGGTAAAGGTAAACTCGTATCCCTCGCTCACTTCCATTGCGGTGCCAAGGGCCAAGATATCGCTTGGCAGGATGGCTTCGCCTTTAAACGTTATGACGAAGTGCTCGGCAATGCCAAGGATGCAACAGGCGACGGGCACGAGGGCCATGACGCCTCCATGACGCTGTCCCAGCAAATAAAGGGAGAGCAGAACCGTCGCGAGCAGCCCGACGGAAAACCCGAATGAGTTGGCGGGAATGCGATAGAACGTTTCGTTACAGGCAATTTCGAGTGAAACGAACGAGAGCGCTGAAACAGCGGCGATGACAAGGATGTCACGGCAAATACAGGCAACCGTTCCCGTCGCAAGATCGGTTTGGTCGATAAGTCCCGAAACCAAGGGTTCGACAAGAAGTATGACGGCGGCAGCACCGAGCGCCGAATAAGAAAGGACCCATAGGGAACTGTCCTCATTTACGAGCAATTGATTCGTAATCCATGCAGCTACCACGCCGAGCGGGATGAGGAGCGTCGCGCACCAAAAGACGCGGGCAATGGGCGGCTTTTCATTGTGTTTGATTGAAAAATACACGCGCACGACGACGGTGGCCACGATAAGGACGGCGATGAATATGGGCAGATTGGCCATGTCGCTCGAAGTGATTTCAAGGGGGATATCTTCGGTCATGGACGTTCCTCTGTTACAGCAAACTAAGTTCAGTATTAGATTACTGTAACCTCTCCACGGTATTTCGAGAAACAAAGCACCCGATACGCAAAGCTAAAGGTCTGCGAATCTTGTATTACGAACATCTGTGCGCGTCGAGTGCGCTAAACTCATCGGCAGTATGATTCGATGCAATAGGAGGCAAGGAGCTTCCATGTCTGATTCTTCTATCGTTATTCGCGGCGCTCGTGAGCACAACCTCCGCGATATCGATGTTTCCATTCCGCGTGACCAACTCGTGGTCATTACCGGTCTTTCTGGCTCGGGCAAGAGCTCGCTGGCATTTGACACTATCTATGCCGAGGGCCAGCGTCGATACGTCGAGAGCCTTTCGAGCTATGCGCGCCAGTTCTTGGGCCAGATGGACAAACCCGACTTGGATTCAATCGACGGCCTTTCGCCGGCGGTGTCGATCGACCAAAAGACGACGTCTAAAAACCCTCGCTCGACGGTTGGCACCGTAACCGAGATTTATGACTATCTGCGCCTGCTGTTCGCCCGTGTGGGCACCCCGCACTGTCCCGAATGCGGCCGCGTCATTGAGCGCCAGACGACCGACCAGGTTGCCGACAAGGTCTTGGCGGCGGGGGAGGGCCGCCGCGCGTTTGTGCTGGCACCGGTGGTGCGCGGGCGAAAAGGCGAGTACTCCAAACTGTTTGAGGACCTTCGCGCCGAGGGCTTTAGCCGCGTGCGTGTCGACGGTGAAGTGCGCTCGCTCGACGATCCGATCGATCTGGACAAGAAGTTCAAGCACGATATCGAGGTCGTGGTCGATCGCATCGTGATCCGTGAGAACTCTCTGGGCCGTATAGCCGAGTCTGTTGAGCAGGCGACCGCGCTGGCTCACGGCAATGTAAACGTGTACATGCTGCCCGATCGTGATGCTCCCGAGGGGACCGAGGGCGAGCTGCTGGAGTATTCGTTAGCCTTGGCGTGCCCGGAGCATGGTCACTCCATTGACGATCTTCAACCGCGTGATTTTTCGTTCAACGCTCCCTATGGTGCATGTCCTGAGTGCGACGGCCTGGGCTTTAAGAAAACCGTTGATGCCGAGGCGCTGATCGAGGACCCCTCGAAGTCCATTGCCGACGGAGTCTTTGGTAGTCTGTTCGGCAATTCGAACTACTATCCGCAGATATTTGCTGCGGTCTGCAAACACTTTAAGGTGAGCGCCGATACGCCGTGGGAGGACTTGCCTCCTCGCGTGCGTCGTGCATTCTTGGATGGCCTGGGCGATACGAAGATCTCGGTCGACTACCAAAAGCTCGACGGACGTCGCAGCCAGTGGGATACCAAGTTTTCGGGCGTTCGCAACATCCTGTACGAACGCTATACCGAGACGACGAACGAGAACACCAAGGCGCGCCTGGAGAAGTACATTCGCGAGGAGCCGTGCTCGAGCTGCCACGGCGCTCGTTTGCGCCCTGAGATGCTCGCCGTCACCGTGGGCGGCAAGTCCATTTACGAGGTTTGTTGCCTGTCGTGCCGTGAATCGCTCGAGTTTTTTGAGGGCCTGGAACTCACCGAGCGCCAGCAGTTTATCGGCGGCCGTATCGTCAAGGAAATCCTGGAGCGCTTGCGTTTTCTGGTCGATGTTGGACTCGACTATCTGACGCTCGATCGTGCCTCGGCGACGCTTTCCGGTGGCGAGGCACAACGTATTCGACTGGCAACGCAGATCGGCGCGGGTCTCATGGGCGTGCTCTATATTCTGGACGAGCCCTCGATCGGCCTGCATCAGCGTGACAACGAGCGCCTGATCAAGACGCTCGAGCGCCTGCGCGATATCGGCAATACCGTTATCGTCGTCGAACACGACGAGGATACAATCCGTGCCGCCGACTACGTGATCGACATGGGGCCCGGCGCCGGCGTCAACGGCGGGCACGTAGTCGCGGCGGGAACGCCTGCCGATATCATGGCGTGTCCTGAGTCGATGACGGGCGCTTACCTGACCGGCAAACGAATGATCCGGGTGCCTGATGAACGGCGTAAGCCCGGTCGCGGCTGCCTTAAAATTACGGGCGCTCGAGCCAACAACCTCAAAAACGTTACCGCCAAGATCGAGTTTGGTACGCTTACGGTTGTTACCGGCGTGTCGGGATCGGGCAAGAGCTCCCTGGTTACCGATACCATTGCGCCTGCCCTTACGAATGCCATTCACCGTTCGACGCGCCCTGTGGGTCCATATAAGAAAATCGAGGGCATCGAGTGTATCGATAAGGTTATCGATATCGACCAGTCGCCGATTGGCCGCACGCCGCGCTCCAACCCTGCTACCTATATCGGCCTGTGGGATGATCTTCGCGCGCTGTTTGCGAGTACGCCGGAGTCGAAGGCGCGCGGCTACTCGCCGGGTCGTTTCTCCTTTAATGTGAGTGGCGGGCGCTGTGAGGCGTGCAAGGGCGATGGGCAGATTAAGATCGAGATGCACTTCCTTCCCGATATCTACGTTCCCTGCGAAGTTTGCGGCGGTAAACGCTACAACCGCGAGACACTCGAGGTCACCTACCGTGGCAAGACCATCTCGGACGTGCTCGACATGAGCGTCACCGAGGCGCTGGCCTTCTTTGGGAATATCCCGCAGATCAAGCGAAAGCTCCAGACGCTGTACGATGTAGGCTTGGGCTACGTGAGCCTGGGCCAGCCCGCCACGACGCTCTCGGGCGGCGAGGCGCAGCGTGTGAAGCTCGCCAAGGAGCTTCATCGACGCCAGACGGGCAAGACGTTCTATATTTTGGACGAGCCGACGACCGGTCTTCATTTTGAGGACGTCCGCCAGCTGCTCGATGTGCTGCAGCGCTTGGTCGATGCGGGCAACACGGTGTTGGTGATTGAGCACAACCTTGATGTCATCAAGGTTGCCGACCGCCTGATCGATATGGGTCCCGAGGGCGGTAACGGCGGCGGAACCGTCGTGGTTTCGGGCACACCGGAGCAGGTTGCGGACTGTCCGCAGAGTTATACGGGCAAGTTTTTGGCGCCGTTGCTCAGGCGTGACCGGGAGCGTCAGGCTCAACTTGATGCTCAATAAATAGGCGATTCAGTTTATGGGCGCCATCGACTCCTTGTGATTCGATGGCGCTTGCTATGCCGAAGTGACGTATGCAGCCGAATTGGACATATACTCAATCTTTGCGTCCGAATGCGAGGGAAAGGATATGTCATGGCAAAGGCTGTAAAGACGCCAAAAACCAATGCGATGCGCGAGCTGGAAAGCGCCGGCATTTCCTATGTTCTACATACGTACGAAGACGATGGTGATGAGTCGGTGGGCCTGGGGGTCGCGATTTCGGAGCAGCTTGGCGAGGAGCCCGGTCAAGGATTTAAGACTTTGGTCTGCGTGACACCGTCCAACGACTATGTCGTGTGCTGTATCCCTGTTGCCGACGAGCTCGATCTAAAGTCCGCCGCGCGTGCCGCGGGGGAGAAGTCCTTGGCCATGATGCATGTGAAGGATTTGCTTGCGGCGACTGGCTACGTTCGCGGCGGCTGCAGCCCGGTCGGTATGAAAAAACGCTACCGGACGCTCATTGATGAGACGTGTGTCCTTTGGGATACCATTTTTATTTCGGGAGGCAAGCGTGGTTATCAGCTCGAGCTTGCACCCGATGATTTAATTGCATTTTGCGGGGCGACGGTTGCCGCGATTACGAGAGAGGACTGAGCGATGCCGAAGGAAGAATTGAAGCGCGGAGCTCATTTTGCAAAAGAATCTGCGCCTCAGACACCCTCATCCGAAGCTTCTTCGTCGCGAGATGACACTGACGACATGGGCTCGTCGGACTACTCCACGGTTGGTCGTTCCGCCGGGCTTATGACCATCCTGACTATCGTGTCTCGCGTCACCGGTTTTATCCGCACGTGGGCAATGGCGGCCGCTATCGGCATGTCGCTGCTCTCGTCCTCCTATCAGGTCGCCAACAACCTGCCCAATATGCTCTACGAACTCGTGATGGGTGGCATGCTCGTGACGGCGTTTTTGCCCGTGTACATGGGCGTGAGGCGTGAGCAGGGTCGCGAGGCCTCGAACGAGTACGTGGGCAACCTGCTCGGCATTCTGCTTTTGGTGCTGGGTGGCATTTCGTTGCTGGGGACCGTGTTCGCCCCGGGCTTTATCTGGACGCAATCGTTCCTTTCGGGTGACGGCGGCAGCATGGATACCGCTGCGTTCATGTTCCGTTTCTTTGCCATCCAGATTCTGTTTTATGGTTTGGGTTCGGTGTTCTCAGGCGTTCTCAACGCACACCGCGACTACTTCTGGTCGACGTTTGCCCCGGTCCTCAACAATGTGATCGTCATTGCGAGCTTTATGGGTTTTGCGCCCGTGTCCGCACAGTTTGGCGACCGTGCCGGCATCATCTTGATTGCGGCCGGTACGACCCTCGGTGTCTTTGTTCAGATGGCATGTCAGATTCCCGCGCTTGGCAAGCACGGCGTGCATCCCCATATCCATATCGACTTTAAGGACCCCGCGCTGCGCCAGACGATTGCGCTCGGTATCCCGACGCTGCTCGCCACGGTGTGCATGTTTGTCTCGACTTCTATCACCAACGCTGCCGCGCTGGTGGTCCAGCCCGAGACTGGTCCTTCCGTCATCGCCTATGCGCGCCTGTGGTACACGCTGCCCTACGCGCTGATTGCCGCCTCGCTTTCGACGGCGCTCTATACCGAGCTCTCTCATGACGCACAGGAGAAGGATTACGACAGCGTTCGCACGGGCATTTCGCGTGGCGTCGCCCAGATGCTGTTCTTCCTGATTCCGTTCGCACTGTACCTGATTGTCTTCGCACGTCCGCTCAATATGATCTACTGTGCTGGCAAGTTCGATGAATCCGGCGTGGCGCTGGTGTCCGAGTACCTTGTCTACCTGGCGCTCTCGCTGCCGCTCTACGGCGTGGTCGTGTTGATGCAGAAGAGCTTCTCTGCCTTGCTCGACATGAAGCCCTATAGCCGCTATTGCCTGTATTCCGCCATCGGCCAGGCCGGCTCGGTTCTGCTGTTTGGCGTTGTGCTGGGCTTCGGTATGCCGGCAATCGCGCTTTCGTATGTCGTCGACTACGTGATCTTGGTCGGCTGTTCGCTGTGGTGGCTGCGTCGTCGCCTGCGTGGCCTTCAGGTCAAATCTATCCTACATGGCGGTTTCTTTGGCCTTTTGCTCGGTGGCCTGGGTGCTGCCGCAGGCGCCGGCGTCATGTGGGCGCTTGAACACTTTGTCGGGGCACTTGGCGGCTCGATTCTGATTACTCTTGGCTATGTTTGCGTTGCGGGTGTCGCCTCGCTTGTTGTTACCTTTGGCCTTGCCGTCGTCCTTAAGATGCCCGAGGTCTCGGCGCTGCTTCGTCGCAAGTAGGTGCGCGTGGCCGGTCACGACAACATACCAACGCTTGCCGAGCAGGTTTCGCGCGTTCCCACACAGCCCGGATGCTACCTTTGGAAGGATGCCAAGGGCGATGTCATCTACGTGGGCAAGGCGAAAAACCTGCGCGCCCGCATGCGTCAATACGTGACGCTGCAGGATGAGCGTCAAAAGATCCCGCTGATGATGCAGCTGGTGGCGAGCTTTGACTACATCGTTGTCGAAACCGAGCATGAGGCGCTTGTACTCGAGCGCAACCTGATCGGCCAGTACCATCCGTACTTTAACGTCGACCTCAAGGATGACAAGAGCTACCCCTTTATCGCCATTACAAAGGGCGACCTGTATCCCGCGATCAAATACACGCGTGAGCGTCATAAGCCGGGAACGCGCTATTTTGGACCCTATACCGATAGCCGTGCGGCACGTGAGACGATAGATACGCTGCGCAAGGTTATCCCCATCTGCTCTGCATCCTGTGCGGAGTGGCGTCGTTGTCGCCGTACCATCGAGTCCCACAAGGGCGAGGAAGACATCGTCAATATGATTTGCGCACAAAACGGGCGTCCCTGCTTTGACTACCATGTCGGGCGCGGCCCGGGTGCGTGTGTCGGCGCGATTTCCCCGGCAGACTATGCCAAGAACGTCAAGCGTGTCGAGCGCTTTTTGTCGGGCCATCGCAAGGATGTCGTCGATGAGCTGACCTCCGAGATGACGGATGCCGCCGAGGCGCTCGACTTTGAGCGCGCGGCACGCGTCAAACGTCGTTTGGAGGTCATCAGGGGTCTGGACGACCGTCAGCAAGTCGTTTTTCCCTCCAGTGTCGATATCGATGTCATCGGTTTCTATCGCGAGGAGACCATCTCCGCCGCTTGCGTCTTTGTCGTGCGTGAGGGTCGAACGGTTCGAACCTGCGAGTTTATTCTCGATAAGGGTTTGGATGTCGACGAAGAGGAGCTTCAATCGGGCTTTCTTAAGCGCTATTACGACGAGACGGCTGATATTCCAGCTGAGGTCAACCTTTCCGTCGAGCTTGAGGATGCGGAGGCGCTGGGGGAGTGGCTTGCGGGCAAGCGTGAGCGTTCCTGCCATCTCCATAGGCCGCAGCGTGGCGAAAAGCACCGTCTGCTCGATATGGCATCCAAAAATGCGCGCCATGCCCTCATGCGCTACATGATGCGAACGGGGTACGCTGACGACCGCACCAATCAAGCGCTCCTGGAGCTCGAAAGTGCGTTGGCGCTGCCATCGCCGCCGTTGCGTATCGAGTGCTTCGATATCTCTACACTGCATGGCACCTTTACGGTCGCCTCGATGGTGGTGTTTACCAACGGGCGCGCCGACAAGAGCCAGTACCGTCGTTTTAAAATTCAGGCCGAATTGAACGAGGCAAACGACTTCGTGTCGATGTCCGAGGTTTTGGGACGACGCTATGCTCCCGAGCGCATGGCCGACGAGCACTTTGGCTCGCGCCCCGATTTGCTCGTTGTCGATGGCGGTAAGCCGCAATTGACCGCTGCGATCAAGCAACTTGAGGCTCTTGGGCTCGATATACCAGTTTGTGGCTTGGCGAAGGCCGACGAGGAAGTTTTTGTGCCTTGGGACGAGACTCCTGTCGTGCTGCCGACCGGGTCTGCTTCGCTCTATCTAATTAAACAGGTACGCGATGAGTCCCACCGATTTGCCATCACGTTCCACCGTGAGTTGCGCGATAAAGCCATGACGGTTTCGGTACTCGATGACGTTCCGGGCGTGGGACCCACCAGAAAACGTGCCCTTATGCGCCATTTTGGCTCGATGAAGCGTTTGCGCGCGGCGAGCGAGCAAGAGATCGCGGAAGTTCGCGGCATACCTGCCGATGTTGCCAAGGCGGTCCACGAGGCGCTCGTTGCATGGAATGCCGAGCGCGCCGAGGCGGCGGCTGGCCATTCCGATAGCTAAACACGAGCCAAACAACTGATATACATGATTGCGCGATTTTCAACCATTTATTTCGCCATGATTGCCTGCTGGTTTCGGGTTTTATTAACGCTAAAACGTTTGACTAACCCAAGCGAAAACCCTGCTATCCTGCGGGTTGACGAAGACTGATATCTCACCTCGTCGATACATACTGTCTGTCGAATCGTTTGTCAATGAATTCGGTGAACGGTAGTAAATACCGTTCAAGCGTATGTATGTATCGGTCGCCGAGCGCGGCACCCAAGTTGGGTTTGTCGGTAGGTAAGGTATATATCGTCCGCAAGTTGCGCGGGGGCAAGTCTAGGTGCTCCCGGGTAAGATTCTCTATTGATAGGAGAAGACATGGCCATCATCAATAAGGGTATGTCCAGGCGTTCGTTCCTCGGCCTCACTGGCAGCGTCGCTGCTGTCGCCGGCCTTGGTCTCACCGGCTGCGGTGGCAGCTCCGATTCTGGCTCCGCTGCCAGCTCCACCGATTCCGCTAACCGTGGCGGCGGCGTGATTACCGCTGGTTCCGCTTACGCTCCGTCCAGCTTCGACCCCGCCAGCACCGGCTCCGCTGTTGGCCTGGGCGCTAACTGGCATGTCGTCGAGGGCCTTTACGGCATCGATTACCACGACTACAGCACCTTCAACGAGCTCGCCACCGACGATCCCAAGTCTGTGGACGATACCACTTTCGAGGTCACCATCCGCAAGGGCGCCAAGTTCTCCGATGGTACTGAGGTCACTGCTGACGACGTCGTCGCTTCCTACACCGCTTGCGCCGCTTCCGCTACCTACGCTCCGTTCTTCCAGCCCTTCGAGTCCATCGAGGCTAAGGACGCCAGCACCGTGACGGTCAAGACCAAGGTCCCCAACTTCTCCCTGCTCAAGGATCGTCTGGCCATCATCCGTGTTACCCCGGCTACTCAGTCCGAGGAGGATCGCGCCAAGCAGCCGATCGGTTCCGGCCCCTGGATGTACGACTCTATCTCCGATACCGAGATCACCCTGGTTCCCAACCCCGAGTACAACGGTGAGTATGCTGCCGAGGATAAGAAGATCCAGTACAGCATCCTGACCGACCCCACCGCTCGCGTTACCGCCCAGCAGGAAGGCTCCACGCTCGTTATGGAGCTCGTCACCGCTGACGCCGTCGACCAGCTCGAGAGCGCTGGCTGCAAGATCGACAACGTCCAGGGCTTCGGCACCCGCTTCATCATGTTCAACGTCGCCAAGGAGCCTTGGAACAACGTCAAGGTCCGTCAGGCCGTCATGTACGCGCTCGACACCGAGAAGATGATCACCAACACCTTCGCCGGCCTTGCCACCGCTGCCAGCTGCTACCTGCCCAAGAGCTTCACCAACTATCATGAGGCTTCCACGGTGTACAAGACCGACGCCAAGAAGGCCAAGAAGCTCATCGAGGAGTCCGGCATCACCCCGGGTGCCATCACCCTGCGCACCACCGACAACGAGCAGATTAAGGGCATGGCCGCCCAGGTCAAGAACGACCTCGACGCTCTCGGCTTCGAGGTGACCATCCAGACCGATACCTCGCCGGCCACCTACGCTGCCATCGACGGCGGCGAGGCCTACGATATCCTCCTTGCCCCTGGCGATCCGTCCTGCTTCGGCGCTGACCCCGACCTGCTGCTCAACTGGTGGTACGGCGACAACGTCTGGATGCAGACCCGTTGCCCGTGGAAGGAGTCCGCTGAGTGGGAGAAGCTCCACGGTCTCATGGACGAGGCTCTTGCCGCCGAGGGCGACGAGCAGCAGAAGAAGTGGAACGAGTGCTTCGACATCATCGCCGACAACGCTGTTCTGTACCCCGTTGTCCACGTCAAGACCGTCTCCGCTTCCTGGGACGATCCGTCCACCGCGCCCAACGGCGAGGCCCTCGATGGCTTCAAGGGCATCGGCACGACGAGCATGTCCTTCAGGGGCGTCGCGACCGTCAAGGCCTAAGACTCGCTTGAGTCATATGTGGGGCGTCGGTCGTAAGGCAACGTCCTCATAGTTGAAACAAAGACCCGGGCGGCCTCGATGTCGCTCGGGTCTTGTAATGAGTATCCATACTCATATACCAGTTGGTCCTACCGACAAAAGAAAGGGGAGAGAACGTGAACAACTTTCTACGTTTGATTGGAAGGCGTCTCGTGGCGCTGCCGATCATGGCATTGGGCGTCACCGTCCTGGTGTTCTTCCTTATGTCGTTCTCCAAGACCGACCCCGCCTATACGGCGTTGGGTGACGGTGCCTCGCCCGAGGCGGTTGCCGAGTACCATGAGAAGTATGGTCTGGACGACCCCTGGCCCGTGCGCTACGTGCGCTACATGGGCGATCTGATCCATGGTGACATGGGCACCTATGGTGCTGCTCGCAACTCCGTTGCCAAGCGCATCTCCACGGCCCTGCCCGTCACGATGCAGCTGACCTTCATCGGTCTTGCCATCGGCGCGGTCGTCTCGTTTTTGCTCGGCGTCATCGCGGCACTGTATCGCGATAAATGGCCGGACCAAGTGATCCGCGTCTTTTCCATCGCCGGCTTGGCAACCCCGTCGTTCTGGCTTGCCGTTCTGTTGATTCTGCTGTTCTCTTCCTACCTTAAGGTGCTCCCGGCGTCCGGTGCTCTGCCTCACTTCACCACCAACCCGGCTGGCTATCTGGGACGTATGATCATGCCCGCTATCGCTCTGGCATTCCCGCTGACGGGTCAGATGACTCGTATCGTGCGTACCGCCATGGTCGAGGAGCTCGACAAGGACTACGTCCGCATGGCCCGCGGCGCCGGCGTTCCCGAGAAGGTCGTCGTCGGCATCAACGTTTTGCGCAACGCGCTGATCACCCCGGTCACCACCCTCGGTCTTAAGATCGGTTACCTTATGGGCGGCGCCGTCGTCATCGAGGTCATCTTCAACCTCCCCGGCATGGGTACTGCGATTCTGCAGGGCGTTCAGGGCAACGAGGCGAACCTGGTTCAGGGCGTCGTCATCGTCGTTGCTCTTGCCTTCATCATCATCAACATCGTGGTTGACATGCTCTACCTGCTCATCAACCCGCGCATCAGGACGGTGTAGATTATGGTAAAGATTCGAGAGAAGCAAACCGAGCAGCTCGAGAAGGCTGCCTCCAAGGGGCTCAAGCTCGGTGGCTGGAAGAAGATGACGCTGTCTTCTAAGATTGCCGCCGTCGTGCTGGTGTTGGTCGCCCTGACCGCGATTCTGGCGCCCCTTCTTGCCCCCTATAGCCCGGTCGAGATTTTCACTGCTCGCCAGGCTCCCGGCAATGGATTTATCTTCGGTACCGACGATAAGGGCCGCGACATCCTGTCGCGTATGCTTTACGGTGGCCGTTACTCGCTGATCATCGGCTTCGGTGCTACTGCCATGGCTCTGGTCTGCGGCTCGGTCGTGGGCGCCCTCGCGGCGGTTTCGCGCAAGTCCGTTTCCGAGGCGATCATGCGCATCCTGGACATCATCATGTCCATCCCGGGCATCGCCCTCGCTGCCGTCTTCGTCTCCATCCTGGGCAATTCAGTGCCGTCGATCATCTTCGCCATCGGCTTTATGTACACTCCGCAGATTGCCCGTATCGTGCGCGCCAACATCGTGTCCGAGTACGGCGAGGACTATGTCCGCGCGGTCATCGTGTCCGGCGCCAAGGCTCCGTGGATTTTGATCAAGCATGTTCTGCGTAACTGCATCGCCCCGATCATGGTCTTCACCGTTACCCTGGTCGCCGACGCCATCATCTTCGAGGCCTCGCTGACCTTCATCGGCGCTGGTATTCAGGAGCCCACCGCTACCTGGGGTAACATCCTCGCCGACGCTCGCGGTGGCGTGCTCGCCGGCCGTTGGTGGCAGGCACTGTTCCCGGGCCTGGCCATCATGATCACCTGCCTGGCGCTCAACATCCTCTCCGAGGGCATTACCGACGCCATGGCCGCTGCTCCCTCCGCCGCCCTGGATCCGACCGACTCCTCCAAGCGCCGCGAGGCCGATCTGCTGGTCTCCGACCCCGTTCGTGCCTACAAGGAGCAGGCTCAGTCCCTCTCCGCTCGCCTTGGCGCCCTGCGCGATGTCGAGCTCAAGCGTAACGACCGCCATGTGCCCGACGAGTCTGTCGAGCCGATTCTCTCGGTCCGTGACTTCTGCATTCAGTTTGAGCACCACGGTGACATCAACGTCGTCGACCACGTCAACTTTGACGTCCGTCCCGGCCAGACCATGGGCCTGGTAGGCGAGTCCGGCTGCGGTAAGTCCATCACCACGCTGGCCATCATGGGCCTGACCGACGATGACGAGCACCTTTCTGGTGAGGTTCTCTGGGAGGGCCGCGATCTGCTCAAGATGAGCAAGAAGGAGTGGTTCGGCCTGCGCGGTACCGATATCGCCATGGTCTATCAGGACGCCCTGTCCTCGCTCAACCCCTCCATGCTCATTTCCGCCCAGATGAAGCAGCTCACCAAGCGCGGCGGCACCCGTAGCGCCGAGGAGCTCCTGGAGCTCGTGGGCCTCGACCCCAAGCGTACGCTCGAGAGCTATCCGCATGAGCTTTCCGGTGGTCAGCGTCAGCGCGTTCTGATCGCTATGGCCCTTACCCGCGACCCCAAGCTGGTCATCTGCGACGAGCCCACGACCGCTCTGGACGTTACCGTCCAGAAGCAGGTCATCAAGCTGCTTAACGACCTTCAGGCCAAGCTCGGCTTTGCCATGATCTTCGTTTCGCACGACCTGGCACTGGTCGCCGAGGTCGCCCATAACATCACGGTTATGTACGCCGGCCAGGTTATCGAGCAGGCGCCCACCAAGGAGCTGCTCACCAACCCGATCCACGAGTACACTCGCGGTCTTCTGGGTTCCGTCCTGTCCATCGAGAGCGGTTCGGGCCGCCTGCACCAGGTGCCCGGCGCCGTTCCGAGCCCGCGCGATTTCCCCAAGGGCGATCGCTTCGCGCCCCGCTCGAGCCATCCGCGCATTGGCCTGGACACCCGTCCGGTCTTCAAGCGCGTGCCCGGCACCGAGCACTTCTATTCCGAGCTCCCCGACGAGGTGCTCAAGGCAAATGGTTTGACCCCTCACGCGGAGGTGATGTAGATGAGCGAGACCGCAGTCAACGGCGTCGAGCCGATCATCTTCCTTGATGACGTCCACGTCACCTTTAGGACCCGTACCGGCTCGATTCTGCACCCCAACCTGGTTCACGCCGTCCAGGGTGTAACGATTAAGCTCATGCCCGGACAGACCATCGGCATCGTCGGCGAGTCCGGTTGCGGAAAGTCCACCACCGCTAACGTCATGTGCGGCCTGCAGGCCCCCACGAGCGGCAAGGTCTACTTTAAGGGCAAGGACGTTACCAAGCGTACCGCCGAGGACCGTCGCCACATGGGCCGCGTCATCTCGGTCGTGTTCCAGAACCCGGCCACGGCGCTCAACCCCCGCATGGTCGTTCGCGAGCAACTGCTCGACCCCATGCGCGTCCACAACCTGGGTACCGAGGCCGAGCAGGAGAAGCGCGTCAAGGAGCTCTTGGAGCTCACCGGTCTGCCCAGCTCCGCCGCCGAGGTTCTTCCCGGCCAGCTTTCTGGCGGTCAGCGCCAGCGCGTGGCTATTGCGCGTGCCCTGTCGCTGAACCCCGATGCCATCATCGCCGACGAGCCCACCTCGGCGCTGGACGTTTCGGTCCGCGCGCAGATTCTAAACCTGCTGACCGACCTTAAGAAGGAGCTCGGCCTGGCCATGGTATTCATCAGCCATGACATCCAGACGGTCCGCTACATCTCCGACGACATTATCGTCATGAATGGCGGCAAGATCGTTGAGCAGGGCGAGGCCAAGCAGGTCTTCCAGCATCCTCAAGACCCCTACACCAAGATGCTGCTTGGCGCTGCGCCGTCGCTGCTGCATCCCAAGCTCGGCGAGTAACTTCGCTTTCCCTCCCGTGCGCCCGGTTCCCTTGCCGGGCGCACCTCCGTTGCGATTTCGAAAGGTTGGGTTCACGAGCCATGCCAAGTGCTCAGGAGCTACAACATCAATTTGGTGAATATCGAGGCGCTATGCCCCGTCCATCAGATTTCGATCTCTTTTGGAAGGATCGCATGGCCGAGGCTGACGCCGTCGGGCTTGACTATGCGATCGAGGCGGCATCGGTCACCGATGCCGTGACCTGCCAGCTTTTTGATCTCTGGTATACCGGCATGTGCGGCGCTCGCCTGCACGCCAAGTACCTTAAACCTGTCTCGGACGAGCCCGTGCCATTGGTACTTCAGTTCCATGGGTATCCGGGTGCAAGCCGCAGCTGGTTTGAGCAGGCGTCGTTTGCGGGCATGGGCATGGCACTCATCGCCCTCGACTGCCCCGGCCAAGGAGGTCCCTCCGAGGACATTGGTGGATTTGAGGGCACGACGGTCGCGGGCCATATCGTCGCCGGTATCGACGGCGACCCGGCCAACCTCTACTATGTCCGCTTGCACCAAGATATCCGCATTCTTTGCCGTATTGTTCGTGAGCTCGAGGGCATCGATCTTGCCCGTGTGTTTGTGAACGGCGCATCGCAGGGCGGCGGTTTGGGCATTGCGACCTGTGCGCTTAACAGCGAACTTATCAATCGCGCCGCCATCCTCTATCCCTTCCTGTCGGATTTCCGCCTGGTCTGGGATTTGGATGCCGACGACATTGCCTACGAGGGTCTGCGCTATTGGTCTCGCTGGTTTGACGAGGACTCGACTCGTATTGACGAGGCCTATGCCAAGCTGGCGTACTTCGATTCCAAGAATTTTGCCCCCATGGTCAAGTGCCCCGTGCTGTTTGGCACGGGCACGGCCGATATCGTCTGTCCGCCGGCAACGCAGTTTGCGGTGTACAACAACCTGTCCTGCGACAAGCGTCATGAGTTCTTTGAAGGCTTTGGCCACGAGGAGATTCAGGATTTTGACGATCTGATCATTCCGTTTTTCTGTGAGGGAGGGGAGGCTCATGTCTAAGTGCGAGAGCAATGTTGACGAGCTGATAGTCCCCGGGCTCGTGGGAATTCCTGGAACGGTTTCGTCAAGGCTCGCAGAATATCAGGACTGGCACGGTGATGTCCAAGCAGATGTTTCTGATTTAGAGACATGCGCTTCGAATCTTGAGATTCAAGGCCTGGCCATTACGGCAATTGACTTTGTTAACCCCTGCGCCCGTTACTCGGAGGTTTCCTTTGAGCTCGGTGACCATGCGGTCCACGCTCGTTTGATTGAGCCTGTTGGTCGTGACCGGGCATCCGAGCTTGTGCCACTATGCCTGATGTTTCACGACATCGACCGACCTGTGCGCGGCTGGCATCACATGACGAGATTTGTCGCCATGGGGTATGCCGTCCTCGCGCTGGACGATGAGACTATTGGATCCAACGATCTGCAGCAGGGGATTACCTCGCCTGCTTTTGTCGAGCGTGTCCGTTGGGGCTGCGCGTTGGCGAAGGTTGCGCGCAACCTTGATGGCATGGATCCCGACCGCATCTTTGCATGGGGCGAGGGCCTTGGCGGCGGTGTCGCGCTGGCGGTTTCTGCTCTGGACGAGCGGGGCCTTGCCTGCACGGCGCTTGCCAATCCGCTTCCCAGCGGTCTCGAGACGCTGTCGCCTCGGGTTCGTGGCTCGGTGCTCATGGGCACATCGCTCATGGATACCGTGAGTGATCCCAAGGGTCAGTTTGCCGTATTCAACGGTCTTGAGTGTGACCGGAGGCATATCATCTATGCCAAATACGCTCACGAGCGCATCAATGCGTTCGAAAACGAAGTCGTCGACTTCTTTAACCAAACGTTCTATCCGTGTTCTTTGGCCTAGACGGCCTGGACACTGCCAACAAGAGTGGGTGGCATAGGGCCGCCCGCCAGACAACTAAGGAGATTCTTGTGGCAACTCAGAAATTCACCGGCGTTATCCCTCCCGTCGTTGTTCCCGATACCGAAGACCACCAGCTCGACGTTGCCTCCTTTGAGCGCAGCATCAACCGCATGATCGACGCCGGCGTCGATGGCCTGTTCTTCTTGGGCTCTTCGGGTGAGGTCGTTTTCTCCACCGACGAGCGTCGTCGCCAGATCATCGCCGAGGCCGTCCGCATCGTCGACCACCGCGTGCCCGTCTTGGTCGGCATCATCGATACCGAGACCGAGCGCATGATCGAGCACGGCAAGGTCGCTCAGGAGCTGGGCGCCGATGCGCTCGTCGCCACCTGCCCGTTCTATGCCCTGCAGGGCATGACCGAGGTTGAGGAGCATTTCCGCATCCTGCACGAGGAGCTCGACCTGCCCATCTTCGCCTATGACATTCCCGTGTGCGTTCACACCAAGCTCCCCTGGAAGCTCCTTGCTAAGCTCGGCGCCGAGGGCGTCCTGGCTGGCGTCAAGGATTCCTCGGGCGATGACATCTCGTTCCGCTACCTCATTCAGGAGAACGAGAAGAACGGCCATCCGATGAGCATCCTTACCGGCCATGAGGTCGTCGTCGACGGTGCCTATCTCGGTGGCGCCGACGGTTCCGTCCCGGGCCTCGCCAACGTTGAGCCCGAGGGCTACGTTCGTCAGTGGAAGGCCGCTCAGGCTGGTGACTGGGCTACCGTCAAGGCCGAGCAGGATCGCCTCAATGAGATTTCGCACATCTGGGATGTCACCTCGGGCGTCCAGGGCTATGCCGGTGGCGTCGGCGCCTTCAAGACCGCTATGAACATCATGGGCATCTTCGACAGCCCGACCATGCCGCGCCCGGTGAAGGCCATGACCGGTGAGAACGTCGAGGCGATTCGCAAGGTCCTCCAGGACAACGGTCTCCTTTAAAGCTTTCCCAGGCACCCGACCTCGCCGTTCAACCGTGCGGCCATGACCCATTAGGTCAATGGCCGCACGGTTTCTCGGCGATCTCGGGCACCTGGAAAACCTTTACCGCGCTGTGACGGCTAGCCTGACGGCGCATTTCCTGTAGTTGTTTTTGTCTCCGAAGGAGAACGACATGGAGAACAAGTACGTCTGCTCTGTCGATATCGGCGGAACTAAGATCGCGACTGCCATCATGGAGTATCCGGCTGACGGCGGTGTGCCCCATCCCGTTTTTGAGGCTGAGGTTCCCACCGAGGCCCAGGAGGGTGGCGAAGCAGTCTTCCAGCGCATCGAGGCGTCTATCAAGGCAGCTCTTGAGGCAAATCCCGATGTCGAGGTCCTCGGAGTTGGCATCGGCGCTGCCGGTGTCGTCGACCCCAAGACGGGCGCCATCGCGTATGCCAATGAGATTATGCCCGGCTGGTCCGGTGTTCAGTTGGGGCCGCGTCTGCGCGAGGACCTCGGCCTTCCCGTTGCCGTTGTAGGCGACGTGCAGGCTCATGCTCTGGGCGAGGCCCACTGGGGCGTCGGCAAGGGCAAGTTCTCCGTCTTGTGTTTGGGCATCGGTACGGGCATCGGCGGCGCATATGTCGAGAACGGCCGCGTGATGCAGGGCTTCCATGGTGCTGCCGGCCATATGGGCCACATCGAGTGCTCGGCTGCCGCCGGCATTCCCTGCGCCTGCGGGCGTTCTGGCCATCTTGAGTCTGTTGCTTCGGGCACTTCCATTGGTCGCATGTACGACGAGCGCTTTGGCCGCGTCGACCCCAGCCGTCCTTCGGTCGGTCGCGATGTAAACGACCTGTGCCGCGCGGGCGACGCAAAGGCGACTGAGGTCATCCATGACGCCGGCTTTGCGCTGGGTGCCAGCTTGGGCTCGCTCGCTAACATCCTGGACCCCGAGGTCATCGTGCTTTCGGGTGGCGTGATTCACCAAGGTCCCGATTGGCGTTCACAGACGTGGAAGGATTCGGTGCACGAGGGCTATGTCAGCCAGGCGCTCGATCTGCTTCAGGACACGCCGATCCTCATCGGTTCTCTGGAGGGCGATGCTCCGCTCATCGGTGCCGCTGAGCATCTTCTTGCCTCGTTGAAGTAAACGTATCTTCTGTAGGAGCCTCCCGAGACAACACGCCTCGGGAGGCTGTTCTGAGAAAGGTTGCAGCCTTATGACCGTTGATCCTTTGATCCAGTCCCTGAAGGGCAAGCTCGTCGTGAGCGTTCAGGCGTATATGGGCGAGCCGCTTCGTACGCCCGAGACCATGGCTCAAATGTCTCGTGCTTGCGAGCTCGGCGGCGCCGCCGCCATTCGCTGCCAGGGCCTTGCCGACATTGCCGCCATTAAGGGTCGCTGTGAGGTCCCCGTTATCGGCCTGTGGAAGGATGGGCACGAGGGCGTTTACATCACGCCGACGCTGCGTCACGCTCGCGCCTGCGTTGCTGCGGGTGCCGATATCGTGGCGATCGACGCCACCGATCGTCCGCGTCCCGACGGCAAGTCGGTCGAGGATACCTTCCGCCCGCTGCACGAGGAGGGTGTGCTCCTGATGGCGGATTGTGCCACCATCGAGGACATTCGCCGTGCGGTTGATATGGGCTTCGACCTTGTATCTACCACGCTTTCTCACGGTGTCGCTGCCATCGACTGCACGATGGCCGATGGCCCCGATCTGCCGCTCCTGCGTCAGGCGACCGAGGAATTCCCCGGTCTTCCCATCATCTGCGAGGGCCGCGTGCACACGCCCGAGGAGGCTCGCGCCGCGATCGATGCTGGCGCCTGGGCCGTTGTCGTCGGCACCGCCATCACGCACCCCACGAGTATTACAAGTTGGTTCAAGGCTGCGCTTGAGGCGTAAGACAGGCCTCGTATCCGCTCGGGGCGGTATACTCAATAAAGGCAATTGATCGCGCGGGATCCGCTGGCCGGGTCCCGCGCTTGTTTTAGGAGGCGCACATGCAAAAGGGAGATGCCATGGATGCGGCGGAGCGCTCGGAGCGCATCCCCGATATCGTCATCATCACCGGAATGTCTGGATCGGGCCGAACGCAGGCCATGCATGTGTTCGAGGACATGGGCTACTTTTGCATCGACAACTTGCCTCCGCGTCTGATCGCCCAGCTTGCCGAACTCGTCGGCATCAATACGGGCGTGGGCAGGCATCTTGCCGTCACCTGCGACCTGCGCAGCCAGGGCTTGTTCGATGAGCTGCTCGATGCCGTTGCCGCACTCGAGGAGCGCGAGATGAGCTGTGACATCGTGTTTCTCGAGGCTTCTGACGAGGTACTGATCCGTCGTTATAGCGAAAACCGCCGCCGCCATCCCATTGCCAAGCCGGGAGAGACTACGGCCGATGCGATTCAGCGCGAGCGCCTGCAGCTGCAGGGCGTTCGCGACCGAGCCGATATGATTATCGACACGAGCCGTCTGCGCACCTCTGCGCTGCGCAACAAGCTGCGTATGGCATTTTCCGAGTTGTCCGACCAGCAGCTCATGGACGTTCACGTGTTCTCGTTTGGCTTTAAGCACGGTATGCCCGTCGAGGCGGACATTATGATCGACGTCCGCTTCCTGCCCAATCCGTTCTACGATCCCGAGATGCGCACCATGACCGGCCTCGATAAGAAAGTCTCCGACTTTGTTCTGGACCATCCCAAGACCCAGGAGTTCTGGAAGGCCTGGACGCAGCTGCTCGATACGGTCATGCCCGGCTATATCGCGGAGGGCAAGCCGCAGCTTTCTATCGCCATCGGTTGCACGGGCGGTCAACACCGCAGCGTTGCCATCGCCGAGGCCACGGCACGTTATTTGGAAGGTGCCCAATATCACGTGAGCATTTCCCACCGCGACCTGTCGCGCGCCAACACGAAAGCATAGGCCTGCATGTCGTTTACCGCCGAGGTGCGTGACGAGCTCGCGCGCTGCGAACCCGAATGTGAATACTGCGACTTGTCGACGCTTGCCGCCCTGACGCGTGTGAGCGGTACACTTTCGCTGGCCGGCTCCGGGCGGTATCGTTTGACGGTCGCGACCGAGACGGGCGCTGTCGCGCGCACGATGATCACACTGACGCATCGCATCCTTAAGCTCAAAACGGAATTCACCGTTCGTAAATCGGTCTTGCATAAGGTCCGTAACTATCTCATTACCCTGCCCGATCAGCCCGACCTGGACAAGGCTCTGGTGCTGCTGGGCATTCTCGACCGCAGGGGAGGGCTCGTCGCTGGTGTTCCCCGGCACATCGTTGCCCGTCCCTGCTGCAGGCTTGCCTACATTCGCGGCGCGCTCATCGCCGGCGGTTTCGTGGCCGATCCCCGCGGCGACTTTCATTTGGAGATCGCGGTGCAGGGCGAGCAGTATGCACGGGGCCTTTGCGATCTATTGGAGCAGATTGGGGTCCATGCGCGCGTTAACGCGCGGCGCGGGTCCTTTGCTGTCTACATTAAGAGTGCCGAGGAGATTGAGCATCTTTTAAAGCTGATTGGTGCCAAGCGCAGCGTTGCCGAGATCGAGGGGGCGCGCGCGGTCAAGTTGGTTAAGAACGATGTGAACCGTCGCGTGAATGCCGAGCTGGCCAATCAGACCAGAAGTGCGGGTGCCGCCCAGCATCAGCTTGCGTTGATCGATGAGCTCGAACAGCGAGGTTTGCGCGACACGCTTCCGGACGCCTTGGCGGTCTTTTGCGACCTGCGCGAGCGCTATCCCGATCTGTCGCTGCGCGATCTGGGCGAGATGGCCGACCCTCCCTTGTCGAAGTCGGCCCTCTACCATCGTGTTTTGAGGCTTGAAAAGCTCATTGAAGCAAACAGGTAGTTGAGCGAAACTGCTACTATACGGATTTAACTGCTGTTTTACTCTTTAAAACGTTTTAACGTAAATTTGATTTTCAATTTCGAGCATTCTCGTGAAATTCAAGTCAAAAAAAAGGTATATTAGGCGAGTGGTTAGTTTGTGGGCCTCAACGGCGGGCGCTGTAGCTCGCGGGGGCCTTACGAAAGGAGACACAATGGCAGTAAAGGTTGCTATTAACGGCTTCGGTCGCATCGGTCGTCTGGCTTTCCGTCAGATGTTCGGTCATGAGGGCTCCGAGATCGTCGCTATCAACGACCTCACCTCTCCCGATATGCTCGCTTACCTGCTGAAGTACGACTCCACGCAGGGCAACTACGCTCGCGATCACGAGGTCGTTGCTGGCGAGGATTCCATCACCGTTGACGGCAAGGAGATCAAGATCTACAAGGAGGCCGACGCTAACAACCTGCCTTGGGGCGACCTTGACGTCGACGTCGTTCTCGAGTGCACCGGCTTCTACACCAGCAAGGCTAAGGCTCAGGCCCACATCAACGCTGGCGCCAAGAAGGTCGTCATCTCCGCTCCGGCCGGCAGCGATCTGCCCACCATCGTGTACAACGTCAACCATGAGACGCTGACCGCTGAGGACAACATCATCTCCGCTGCTTCCTGCACCACCAACTGCCTCGCCCCGATGGCCAAGGGTCTGAACGACTTCGCTCCCATCGTGTCCGGCATCATGACCACCATCCACGCCTTCACCGGCGACCAGATGCCGCTCGACGGCCCGCAGCGCAAGGGCAACTTCCGTCGCTCCCGCGCCTGCTCCGAGAACATCGTCCCGAACACCACGGGCGCTGCCAAGGCCATCGGCCTGGTTCTCCCCGAGCTCAACGGCAAGCTCATCGGTGCCGCCCAGCGCGTCCCGACGCCGACCGGCTCGCTGACCAACCTCTACGCCGTCGTTGACAAGAAGGTCACCGTCGACGAGGTCAACGCTGCCATGAAGGCCTACGCCGAGACCATCTCCGAGACCTTCGCCTACAACGAGGACCAGATCGTCTCCCGCGACATCGTCGGCGAGACCCACGGCTCCATCTTCGACGCCACTCAGACCATGTGCTCTGACCTCGGCAACGGCCAGACCCTCGTTCAGGTCACCTCTTGGTACGACAACGAGAACTCCTACACCTCTCAGATGGTCCGCACCATCAAGTACTTCGAGAAGTTCGTTGCTTAATTTAGCTTTTAGCGAATAGCTCGTTGAGCGTCTAAAGAAGGGCGCGGCCTTATAGGGCTTACACCCTAGGGTCGCGCCCTTTTTATAAGAAATCGTCTGCCGTAATGGGAGGCAGACACGTACGAAAGGTAGAAGCAAACATGGCCTTTACCAAGAAGACCGTCCGCGACATCGATGTCGACGGAAAGCGCGTTCTCGTCCGCGTTGACTTTAACGTGCCTATCAAGGATGGCGTCGTTGGCGACACCACCCGTATCAAGGCTGCCCTGCCCACCATCAACTACCTCGTTGAGCACAATGCTCGCGTCATCCTCATGAGCCACCTCGGTCGTCCCGAGGGCACCGGCTTCCAGCCCGAGCTGTCCCTCGAGCCCGTCGCCAAGAAGCTCGCTGAGCTCTCTGGTCTCGACGTTGCCTTTGTCGCCGACACCTACGGCGAGAAGGCTGCTGAGGCTGTCGCCGCCGTCGAGCCGGGTAAGGTCCTCGTTCTCGAGAACGTCCGTTTTGACAAGCGTGAGAAGAAGAACGATCCCGAGATCGCCAAGAAGCTCGCTTCCTATGGTGACGTCTTCGTTCTCGATGCCTTCGGCACCGCTCACCGCGCCCAGGGTTCCGTCGTGGGCCCCGCCGCTTACCTGCCTGCCGTCGCCGGCTTCTTGCTCGAGAAGGAGGTCGACACGCTGACCGGCATCTTCGCCGAGCCCGAGCGCCCCTTCGTCGCCATCGTCGGCGGTTCCAAGGTTTCCTCCAAGATCGGCGTTCTCGATCACCTCATCGACTCCGCTGACACCCTGATCATCGGTGGCGGCATGGCCTACACCTTCTTCTTGGCTCAGGGCCTGACCGTCGGTCAGTCCCTCAAGGAAGAGGACTGGGTCGAGCGCGCTGGCGAGATGCTCAAGAAGGCCGAGGAGAAGGGCGTCAAGATCCTGCTCCCCATCGATAACCGCGTTGCCGATCACTTTGGCGAGGACGCTGTCCCCGAGGTTGTCGCTTCCGACGCTATCCCCGACGATCGTGAGGGTATGGACATCGGCCCCAAGACCGAGGAGCTCTACGCCGAGGCCGTCAAGGGCGCCAAGACCGTGTTCTGGAATGGCCCCATGGGCGTCTTCGAGTTCGACAACTTCGCTCACGGCACCCAGGCTATTGCTGAGGCTGTCGCCGAGGCCGACTGCACCTCGATCATCGGCGGTGGCGACTCTGTCGCAGCTGTCAACAAGTTCAACCTGGCCGACAAGATGAGCTGGATCTCCACCGGTGGTGGCGCTTCCATGGAGCTCGTCGAGGGTAAGGCCCTGCCCGGAGTGGAGGCGCTTCTCGATGCCTAATCGCACCCTTCTTATCGCTGGTAACTGGAAGATGAACAACGACGTCGCCGAGGCTGCCAAGCTCGCCGACGAGCTGGCTCAGGCTCTGCCCGAGGTTCCGGCTGGCGTCGAGGTGCTCGTCTGCCCTCCGACCATCGACATCACCACGGTTCATGACCGCATTCAGGCTGCCCCCATCGCCCTCGGTGCACAGAACGTGTACTGGGAGGCCAAGGGTGCCTTCACCGGTGAGTCCTCTTGCGACATGCTCAAGTCCGCTGGCTGCACCTACTGCATCATCGGTCACTCCGAGCGTCGCGACTACTTCCACGAGACCGACGAGGACCAGAACAAGAAGGCCAAGGCTCTCGTTGCCGCCGGCCTTGTTCCCGTCTTCTGCTGCGGCGAGTCCCTCGAGGTCCGCGAGGCCGGCACCTATGTCGAGCACGTCGTGAACCAGGTTAAGGCTGGCCTTGCTGGTCTTGAGATCACCTGCCCCAAGCAGGTCGTCGTCGCCTACGAGCCCATCTGGGCCATCGGCACCGGCAAGACCGCTACCGCCGAGGACGCTCAGGAGGTCTGCGGTGCTATCCGTGAGACCCTCAAAGAGATGTTCGGCGAGGAGCTCGCTAACGGCATCCGCGTGCTGTATGGCGGTTCCGCCAAGCCCGGCAACATCGCCGAGCTCGTCGCCAAGCCCGACGTTGACGGCGCCCTCGTGGGCGGCGCTTCGCTCAAGGCTGCCGACTTCGCCTCTATGGTCGTCAAGGCAGGCGAGTAGGACATATGGCACAACGTCATCTTCCTGCACTCCTGATTATCATGGATGGCTGCGGCCTTGCTCCGGCCGATGGCGAGAACGCCGTCGCCGCTGCCAAGACGCCCTTCCTTGATGGCCTGTACGAGAAGTACCCCCACACCACGCTCGGTGCTTCGGGCGAGGACGTGGGCCTTCCCGACGGCCAGATGGGTAACTCCGAGGTGGGGCACCTCAACATCGGTGCCGGCCGCATCGTGTTCCAGGAGCTTTCGCGCATCAACAATGCCATCAAGGACGGCTCCATCGCCAAGAACGAGGTTTTCGTCAAGGCTATGGACGATGTCAAGGCTGACGGCAAGACCCTTCACCTTATGGGCCTTATGAGCCCTGGCGGTGTTCATTCCCATATGAACCACGTCGAGGCTCTGGTCAAGATGGCTGCCCAGCATGGCGTCAAGACCGTTCGTGTCCACGCCTTTATGGACGGCCGCGACGTCGACCCGCAGTCCGGTGCTGGCTACATGAGCGAGTTCTGCGCCTTCCTGGCTAAGATCTCCGAGGAGACCGGTTGCGACGCTCGCGTCGCCACCGTTTCGGGCCGCTATTGGGCCATGGACCGCGACAACCGTTGGGAGCGCATCCAGCGTGCCTACGACGTCATGGTCAATGCGTCCGATGCCGATGTCGACCCCGTTGCCGGCATCAAGGCCTACTACGAGAAGGATCCGCGCGGCGACGAGTTCGTCGAGCCCTTCGCTGCCCACAATGAGGGCATCCACGAGGGCGACGCGGCCATCTTCTTCAACTTCCGTCCCGACCGCGCCCGTCAGATGACCCGCGTGTTCACGGACAAGGAGTTCGACGGCTTTGAGCGCGAGCAGATCAAGCTCTCGCACTTTGTGACGATGACCGAGTACGATCCGACGTTTGACGTCGAGGTCGCCTTCCCCAAGACGTTCCCGGAGAACGTCCTAGCCGACGTCATCGCCGCCAATGGCCTGAAGCAGCTGCACACTGCCGAGACCGAGAAGTACGCCCACGTGACGTTCTTCCTCAACGGCGGCATCGAGGAGCCCAAGGAGGGCGAGGAGCGCGTGCTCGTCGCTTCCCCCAAGGTCGCTACCTACGATCTGCAGCCCGAGATGAGCGCTCCCGAGGTTACCGAGAAGCTTGTCGCCGCCATCAACGAGGACCGCGCTGATTTCTATATCGTGAACTTCGCGAACTGCGACATGGTTGGTCACACCGGTGTCTTCGACGCTGCCGTTAAGGCCGTCGAGGCTGTTGACGATGCCCTGTCCAAGGTTGTCCCGGCGATTCTCGCCAAGGGCGGCTTTGCGTTGATTACCGCCGACCACGGCAACGCCGATCACATGTTTGACGTTGCTTCCGACGGTTCCAAGCATCCGTTTACGGCGCACACCACCAACCGCGTGCCGTTCATCATCGTTGATGAGAAGGCACAGCTCACCGGTATCGAGGACGGTCGTCTTTCCGATATCGCTCCGACTATGCTCACCATGGCTGGTCTGGAGCCTTCCGCCGAGATGACGGGCCGCGTGCTCGCCACCGAGGCCTAAGAGAAAACAAATACCGTTTTCTAGCAAGGGGGTTGTCCACAATCGGACAATCCCCTTTTTTGGTATTTCTGCCATTTCCGCCCCGTCCCCGAGTGGCAGGTAGGGGAGAACGGGGGATTGTGGTACAGTACTGGAGTTTGAATTGTTCTATTAAGGAGCTTATCTATGGGTCCGTTCCAGATTCTTCTGTTTGTCGTTTGGGCTGTTTCTGCCGTGGCGCTGACGATTCTCGTCCTGATGCATTCCGGTAAGGGTACCGGCGTTTCGGATATGATTGCCAGTTCGCTGTATAACTCCAGCTCAGCCACAGGCGTTATGGAGCAGAACCTTGACCGCCTGACCGTCATCATGGCTGTCGTATTTGCCGTGTGTGTCGTTCTGTGCATGTTCTTCTTCCCGCAGGGCATCGTGGGCTACTAAGCTCGAGCCACATAAATACTTGAAAAGGGTTCCGCAAGTGCGGGACCCTTTTTGTTTAATTATTTGTAACAGAGTCAAAATATCCTCATATACTTCGCCCAACTAAAGAAAATCTCGACCGTTAACCGGAATTAGCCCCAAATCGTGCATAAAATGCGCTACTATATTGCAATACGTTGGCCCGCTTTGTATAACCAGCCAAAACGGCGGACCGCGTTTGAATGGTTCGATTGGGCTGTCTTGACGTTGCCCGACCGAACTTACTTTGTCCTATCTCATAAGGAGGATGGCATGGCTGATTCTATGTTCCACCAGCCCGTTATGGGTCGTCGCGCCTTTGTCGGCGGCACCCTTGCTGCGAGCTCCATGGCTTTTCTTGCCGCATGTGGCAAGAAGGGTGGCGACGCTTCCGGTTCTGAGTCCGGTTCGACGCTGAACTTCTACATCAACAACCCGGTCTGCATCGACCCCTACAATGTCCAGGAGGACCAGGGCACTCAGGTCGAGTACCAGCTCTTTGACGCTCTGACCTCTTACGACGCCGAGAAGGGCGAGATCGTTCCGCTGGCTTGCGAGTCCTTTGAGTCCAACGACGACGCCACCGAGTTTACCTTCAAGATCAAGAAGGCCAAGTTCCACAACGGTGACGACGTTACCTCCAAGTCCTTCAAGCTCGGTTGGGAGCGTCTGGTCAACACCAAGTCGGCCATCGCTACCGAGTACGGTCCTTCCGAGGTCTCCTATCACCTTTCCATGGTCGAGGGTTATGACGACCTGCTTGCCGGTAACGCTACCGAGCTCAGCGGTGTTACGTGCCCCGACGATGAGACCCTCGTCGTCAAGCTGTCTTCCGCTTACGCTGACTTCCCCTTCGTCGCCTCTCATCCGGCTCTGGCCCCGGTTCCCGAGTGCGCCGAGTCCGATGTCAAGAGCTTCTATCTTGCCCCGGTCGGTAACGGCCCGTTCATGATGGACGGCAAGTGGGAGGATGGCCAGGAGATCAACGTCAAGAAGTTCGACGATTACTATGGCGACAAGGCCAAGATCGATGGCATCCACTTCCAGGTCATCAAGGACATGGAGACCGCTTACAAGGAGTTCCAGGCCGGTAACCTCGATGTCTGCGACGTTCCCGTCGCTCAGATCGATGCCGCCAAGAAGGATCGCGGCGTGTCCAAGGACGGCTACACCATGGGTGACGGCGAGCGCATGCTGCTCGGCGCCGAGCCTTCCACGTACTATCTGACCTGCAACACCACGGCCGAGCCGTTCAACAACGCCGACCTGCGTAGGGGCATCTCCCTGGCCATTAACCGTGAGGCCATCTGCAAGACCATCTTCAAGGGTACCCGTACCCCTGCCGACGGCATTGTTCCTCCGGGCATCGATGGCTACAAGGAGGGCGCATGGGAGTTCTGCGCCTACGATGTCGACAAGGCTAACGAGTACCTCGACAAGGTTGCTCCCGCTGGCGCTAACGGGGATCGTGGCATTAGCGTGACCCTGTCCTACAACCAGGACGGCGGTCACAAGGAGATCATGGAGTCCATCATCGGCGACCTCGCCAAGGTTGGCGTTACCGCTGTCTCCGATACCCCTGAGTGGTCTGCCCTGCTCGAGCAGTATCAGAACTTTAACTATCAGTTCGGTCGTCTGGGTTGGATTGCCGACTACCCGATCATGGACAACTTCCTGTATCCGCTGTTCCACTCCGACTCCCTCGGTGGCGACAACCGCTCCGGTTACAACAACCCCGAGTTCGACGCCAAGGTCGACGAGGCTCGTACTATTGTTGACGACGAGGAGCGCGTCGCTAAGATGCAGGAGGCCGATGCAATGGTCGCTGCCGACTGCCCGGTCATCCCGATTATGTTCTACACGCACACCATCGCCGGCTCCGATCGCATCAAGCACCTCTATGTCGATCCGCAGAAGCACGCCGATCTGGGTACCGCTGAGCTCGCCTAAGAGTTTGCAGCTTCCGTGAGGGTCAAGTATTTACGTAGACCTCATGGGAAACATACAGTTCTCCCTAACCTGGGGTAAACTGGCTGATGGTAATTTTGGGATGCCGGTCTGGCGATCGGCATCCCATTTAGGTTAATCCCTAGATAGGGGAGTGGTATGGGTAAGTACATCGTTAAACGTGTGCTTCAGTTCATCCCGGTGTTTTTGGGCGTTACGCTGATTCTGTTCGCCCTCCAGAATATCGTGCCGGGAGATCCGATCAAGCTGATCGGTGGAGACAAGGCTCTGTCCCCCGAGGTGGAGCTTCAGCTTCGCGTCCGCTATCACCTGGTCCAGTCGGACGAGGACGGCAACGCGATCCTTGACGAGAACGGCGACCCCGTTCAAACGTCGCTCGTGGACCGTTACTTGTATTACATGAACGGCCTGCTTCATGGCGATCTGGGCAATTCGTATCAGCGCAAGCTGCCGGTTACGGAAATCTTTGCCCAGAAGTATCCGTATACGGTCAAACTTGCCGCGTGCGCCATCGTGCTCGAGGCAATCATGGGTATCGGTGCGGGTATCATTTCGGCGGTTAAGCGTTATTCCTTCTGGGATATTTTGGTAACGCTCACCACGTCGATTCTCGTTGCCGTCCCGGCTTTCTGGCTCGGTATGTTGCTGCAGCTGTTCTTTGGCGTCATTCTCAAGGACGCCACGGGCGGTGCATTCTCCATGCCGATTTCGGGTGCCGGCGGTTCCAGCTCTCAGTATCAGGATTGGATGCACTATGTGCTTCCGACCATTACGCTGGCTTCGGTTTCGACCGCTTATGCCGCCCGCATTATGCGCTCGCAGCTGCTTGACGTCATGAACCAGGATTACATCCGTACGGCAAAGGCGAAGGGTCTCTCCAATCGCGCGATCATCGTCAAGCATGCGCTTAAGAATGCACTCATCCCCGTCGTTACCTATATTGGTGTCGACTTTGGTGGCATGCTTTCGGGCGCCATCCTGACCGAGACGGTCTTTAACTGGCCCGGTATCGGCTATGAGGTCTATCGCGCCATTAGCATGCGTGACTGGCCCATCGTTATGGGCGGCGTTACGCTCATCGTCGTCGTCGTTATGGTGATCAACCTGCTCGTCGACATTAGCTATGCATTCCTCGACCCGCGCATCCGCCTTGGCGGTCCGTCGGATAAGGCCTAAGGGAGGTACGTCTCATGCAGGAAACTGATTCTCAGTCTCAGGAGCAGGCTACCGCCACCAAGGCCGCATCTGCTCCCGCCAAGTCCCGCACGCTGTGGGGCGACGCTTTTAAGCGTCTTCGTAAGAACAAGCTCGCCGTTATCGGTGTCTGCTGGATCATCATCGTCGTTGTGGTTGCCCTGACCGCAGATCTGTGGGCTAAGCCCTGGCTCGGTTCGCCGACGGCTTCCGACTCGACCACTATGGCCGAGACGTCGCTGCTGGCTCCGTGTGCCGAGCACCCGTTTGGCACCGACGCCCTAGGTCGTGACATTCTCGTCCGCGTTATCTACGGTGCACGTGTTTCGCTGTCCGTCGGCATTATGGCCACCGCGATCTCCACGCTGATCGGTCTGGTCATGGGTGCTCTGGCGGGTTTCTACGGCGGCATCTGGGATACGATCATCATGCGCTGTGCGGACATTTTCCTGGCGTTCCCGTACGTGCTGTTCGTTGTCGCCATGATCGCCGTTATCGGCCGTGGCCTTCAGAACGTCTTTATCGCCATCGGTATTCTCGGCTGGCCTTCGATTGCGCGCGTCTTCCGCTCTGCAATCTTGACGGTCAAGGAAAACGACTATGTTGACGCTGCGCGCGCGATGGGTGCATCCGATGCTCGTATCGTCGTGCGTCACATCTTCCCGAACTCCGTCGCCTCTATCGTGGTCTACGCAACCATGAACATTGGTGGCGCCATTCTGACCGAGTCCGCTCTGTCCTTCCTCGGCATGGGCGTTATTCCGCCTACGCCTTCGTGGGGCTCCATGATTCAGGACGGTCAGCAGTATCTTCTGACCGCTCCCTGGATGATGATCATGCCCGGTCTGGCAATTCTCTCGACGGTGCTCGCCTTCACCCTGCTGGGTGACGGTCTGCGCGACGCCCTCGACGTCAAGATGAAGGACGCATAAGGATGAAGAAGAACAAGAACTATGTGGACCTGAAGGACCAGCCGGTTCCCGAGGGCCAGCATCTGCTCGAGGTCGATGACCTTAAGATGTATTTCCACACCGAGGATGGCGTCGTTCGCGCTGTCGACGGTGTCTCCTACACGCTCGATCGCGGCGAGACCCTGGGAGTCGTCGGTGAATCCGGCTCCGGTAAGTCCGTGACCGCCATGACCATCATGGGCCTTATCTCGATGCCTCCGGGAAAGATTGAGGGCGGTGACGTTCGCTATCGCGGCCGCTCCATCCTCGAGATGACCGAGGAAGAGATGCAGCACATTCGTGGCAACGATATCGCGATGATCTTCCAGGATCCTATGACCTCCTTGAACCCGGTTTATAAGATCGGCAAGCAGGTGGGCGAGGGCCTTCGTCTGCACCGTGGCTACTCCAAGCAGGAGGCGCTCAAGCGTGCCACCGAGCTTTTGGACCTCGTTGGTATTCCCGAGCCCGAGAAGCGCGTCAATGAGTATCCGCACCAGTTCTCTGGCGGTATGCGTCAGCGCGTCATGATTGCCATGGCTCTTGCCTGCGATCCCGATATTCTGATTGCCGACGAGCCCACGACGGCTCTGGACGTTACCATTCAGGCTCAGATTATCGAGCTCATGCAGGAAATGCAGGAGAAGAACGGCAACGCCATCATCATGATTACCCATGACCTGGGCGTCGTCGCCGACATGGCCGACAAGATCATGGTTATGTACGCCGGCCGTCCCGTCGAGTTCGGTACTGCTGAGGAAATCTTCTACGAGAGCCGCCACCCCTACACCTGGGGCCTTATCCGCTCCATCCCGGAGCAGGCCATCGAAGAGAAGAAGCCGCTTACGCCGATTCACGGCAACCCGCCTTCGCTCATGAACCTGCCCGAGGGCTGCGTGTTCTCGCCTCGTTGTCCCTATGCGACCGATAAGTGCCGCAAGCAGCGCCCCGAGCGCGTTGTCACCGAGTCTGGTCATTACTCTGCGTGCCACTACTCCGGTGACCCCGAGTTTCTCAAGAACGCTCCTGAGACGTCCCGTACGCGCAAGGATTCCAAGAAGGGAGGCGAGGCGTAATGGCAGATACCAACGAGCGTACTCCGTTGCTGAAGGTCGAGCACCTCTCTAAGGAGTTCCCCGCTGAGTCCGGCATGTTCGCCAAGCGTTTTTCCAAGCGTGTCGTCTCTGCTGTAAATGACATCTCTTTTGAGATTTATCCTGGCGAGACCTTTGGTCTGGTTGGTGAGTCTGGTTGCGGTAAGTCCACGACGGGTCGCACCATCATGCGCCTCACCAAGCCGACGGCCGGCAAGGTCTTCTTCCAGGGCAAAGATGTCTCCGAGATGAACAAGCATGAGATCAAGGGCATGCGTCGCGAGATGCAGTTCATCTTCCAGGACCCCTATGCTTCGCTCAACCCTCGTATGACCATCGGTGAGATTGTCTCTGAGCCCATGACCATTCATGGCGTGGGCACCAAGGAGGAGCGCATTGAGCGCGTGCGCGAGCTTCTCGACGTCGTCGGTCTGAATCCCGAGCACATCAACCGTTATCCGCACGAGTTCTCGGGCGGCCAGCGCCAGCGTGTCGGCATCGCCCGCGCGTTCGCTCTGAAGCCCAAGCTGATTATCTGCGACGAGCCTGTCTCTGCACTTGACGTATCCATTCAGGCCCAGGTTCTGAACCTTCTTAAGGAGCTCCAGGACAAGTTCGGTACCGCGTATCTGTTTATCGCTCACGACCTGTCCGTCGTGCAGCACATTTCCGATCGCGTTGCCGTTATGTATCTGGGTAAGATGGTTGAGGTTTCGGACTGGAAGACGCTCTACAGCGAGCCTCACCATCCGTACACGCAGTCGCTGCTGTCTGCCGTGCCGGTTCCCGATCCTGATATCCAGAAGACCCGCAAGCGCATAATCCTCGCTGGCGATCCGCCGTCGCCGCTGGATCCGCCGACCGGTTGCCGTTTCCACACTCGCTGCCCGATCGCTCAGGGTATCTGCTCTGAGAAGCTTCCCGAGTTTAAGGAAGTTGCACCTGGTCACTGCTGCGCGTGCCACTTCGCGGAGCCGTTCCCGATCAAGGAATCGCACATCGACCTGTAGTCGGTTGTTCTCGTCCGGGCCCGCGCTGGACTTAGTTTTCAGAACGTCCTCGACCATGGAAACCCCCTTATCCTGCTCCTTCGGAGCCGCGGATAAGGGGGTTTCCTGGTCTGCGGAATGTTCTGAAAACTAAGTCCAGCGCGGGCCCTGCGGCAACGCGGCAGGGAGGGGTGCGATTCCTTGATCGCTCACTTAATCTAATAGGAAAGTTAGTGAGGCCGGAGCTTTAGCTCCGGCCTCTTTATATAAGGGCTCGGCAAAGCCGAGCCACCAAATTTGCATCAGCCCCCAGAACATGTTTGAGAACTGTGCCTGAAGCATGTGCCCCTAGGGCAGGAATGAGGTTGCTTTCCAACGCATTCCGCAGGGGGCGGCATTATTTTGTAGCGCGAAGCACGGATCAAAATAATGCCGCATGCCCGAGGACGCGTTGGAAAGCAACCTCATTCCTGCCCGAACAGGTCAGTCTACCTGCGCATTTACAAATTCGTAAACTTTTTTGAAAAAAGTGCTTGCACAGTTCTCGAATCATAGGTTATTATCTTCCTCGTTGAACGCGCGGGTCCAACAAAACGAACTGCGAATCAACAACATAGCATGTCGGAGTGGCGGAATTGGCAGACGCGCTAGCTTGAGGTGCTAGTGACCGCTTTTTGGTCATGCGGGTTCAAGTCCCGCCTCCGACACCATCGCATTTGAGAAGCCTCTTCGGAGGCTTTTTTGTTACCGATAGACGGTGGGGTCCACGATGGAAACGCTTGAACGCAACGAGTGGGCAGACGTTGCCCAACTAGTCGAGATCACGAGCGATGCTGTCATCATCTGTGAGCTCGACGGAACCATTCTGCATGTGAATAATCGCTTACTTGGTTTGATGTGCGAGGATCGCGCCGACGTCATCGGTGGAGATGTTAAAGACGTCCTGTACTCATCCGCTTTTGAACGTGCGACGGAACATCGTCTGCCATTTGAAACTGATGGCTCCGAGAACGAACTGATGCTCAAGCTGAGTGACGGCTCCTTTATCCCCGTCTTGGTTCGTGCGGGCTCCGTGACGCCTCCACGCATCTTTGGGCGCCGCGCGCCACGTGTCCTGGTGGCGCTCCATAGCATCGAAGAACAGTATTCTCACGACCGTCAACTCAAGCGTGCGTTATCGGAGCTTAGAGTGGCGAACAAGCGTCTCTCTGGCACGCTCTCGGTCATTATGAGCACTGTGGGCTCCGATGAGTTACCCAGCCTGCTTGATACTGTTTTGAACCAGCTTGTAGGAACGCTCGATGCTTCGGGTGCCGCTATCTATTTTTCTGAGAGCGGCGGTTTTAAACTTCGCGGTGTTTCCAAGGAGCTGTACGACAGCTACCTGCCTGAGTTTTTGCCGTATGGCGCTGGCATTCCGACGTATGTTCTTCGTGAGTCGCGTGCCTGTCGCTTGTCGATTCAACAGGACCTTGAGGGCGATAAGGCCGCCTCCGGTATGTTCATGGACTTGGACAATCGTTCTAAGCACCTGTTGCGCGTGCAGGATATGCCTCCGTACCGCAGCGAGATCTGTCTTCCCGTTTTTTACGGTACGCAGATCCTTGGCGTGCTGGAAGTTGGTTGGAAACGCCCCCAGGCACCGCTCGCCTATGACGTTAATGTGCTCGAGGTCATTTGCGATTACCTGTCTATCCAGCTGGTCGGCATGGCATCGAGCCTTCGCTCCCGTCGCACGGCCGAGCTTGGCCGCTCGCTCAATGTCTTGCGTGATGAGTTGTTTACCTATCTAGACGATTCTGCCGCGGCTACCCAGGCGGTATCGTCCGAGATCTGCAATATGCTTAACTGCCATTTTTGCCCTGTTGAGTATGACGCCAGTCTGGATTCCTACGTCATAGATTTTGAAGGCGGCAGTCGCGTTGCCTTGCCGGACGATCCCGAGAAGCTTTTCTTTTCCACGACGGCGCCAGCGGCACGTCTGGGGGCTGGCCCTGATGGCTTTGAGGCATCTGTTTTGGGCGGTACGAGTGCCGAGGACCTTAAACACGTTCGTATAACTCGCGTTGACGAATCGATGCCTATGGGAGGCTGGCTTAGGGCGCATGGTCTGCCTTGTCAAGGTCTCTACGTCGACTCCGGCATCGAGGCGGGGCGCCCGCGCTCTGAGGGTGATGGCAAGCACAGTAACGACGCGATTGTTCCTGCTTCTGTTGCGAAGAGCCCGACGACGCGCGCGCTGCTGCTTCGTGATGGTAGCCAAGAGCCGATTGATGACCTTGAATATGACTACTTGGTGCACTTGGCGCATGACTTTGAACTGATCTACGAAGGCGAATCTCAAAAGCGCGAGGAGCGCCATATCGCTCAGACCCTCCAGATCGGCATGAGAAATTCCCTGGGGGATGTTCCGGGTATCGCAACCGATTCGGTGTACCTGTCGGCCACGAACTCGGCGTTGGTCGGCGGCGATTTCTATACGCTCATCCGACTTCCCGACGACTGCGCCGTCATGATTTTGGGTGATGTGTCTGGCAAAGGCATTGAGGCCGCATCGATGTCCGCGCTCGTCAAGACGGCCCTGACGGCATATGCCTGGGAGGGCGCTGGCCCGGCCCGCATGGCACGCTCCCTTAACAGCATGCTCATGGGCTTTTCGAGGGTCGAGACGTTCGTGACGGCCTTTATCGCCAAGATTGACCTTAAAGCCGGACGCGCAACGTATTGTTCGGCGGGCCATCCTCCGACCATGGTCATTAGGCCAGAGTCGACGCCGCTGGGTGGCGGCGAGGCCCGTGGGGGAGAGGTCGAGCTGCTTGGATGCCAATCGGGCGTAATCGGTGCCTTTGAGAGCATGGTGTACGAGACAGGCGTGTTTACGTTCGCTCCCGGCGACATGCTCTTCATGTATACGGACGGAACGATTGAGGCCCGCGACCGCACCGGAGCGTTCTTTGGTGAGCAGCGCCTTCGTGACCTTCTGCTCTCTGTCTCGGGTGAGGGCGTATCGGGAATCTGCGGCAAGGTCTTGGGCGAGCTTGACCGATTTACCGAATCGGCGCTGGACGATGATATTGCATTGGTGTCCCTTGAGTTTTTACGGGGTCGTTCATAGACGACGCTGGGCGGGCTGAATCCGTACGGTTGGGGAAACGAATGCATCGAGTGGGCTTTTTTGGGGAACCATGGTCGTATGAATGAGTGGAATGACATAGCGGTTTTGACGCCACCAGGCGATATCGACATCGCCACGGTGCCTGCGCTGCGTCGGCGGTTGGATGCTTTGATTGGCCGCGGCGTGCGTCGTGTTGTCATCAACTGTCAGGCTGTTAGCTTTATCGATTCGACGGGCTTGGCATTCCTGCTTACGCGCGCTCGTGAGCTCATGAGGCGAGAAGGCCTGCTTTCGCTCGTCAATGCATCGGGTGAAGTTGTTCGCTTTTTGGAGATTGCTCGTCTTGTCGATATCCTTCATGTCGCGGGGCCGGCACGGGAGTCTATTCCCGCCATTCCGGTGGGGGAGCTGCCTCGCTGGAGTAAGAGCGTCGAGGTCCGTCAGGGTATCGAGAATCTTCCATACTACCGACATCGCATCGCCGAACTCCTTGAATCGCTTCCGTTGCGCCGTGACGAGCGCTACGATGTCGCATTGGCGTCGGGGGAGGCGCTGGGTAATGCCTATGACCATGCGGGCGGTATCGGGTGCGTCCTGACGGTTCAGGCCTATGGCGATCGCGTTGTGGTTGAGGTGCTTGATCGAGGTGCCGGCTATTCTATCGATGAAACGAGCGAGCCGGTCGCATCTGAGGAACGCGGCCGTGGTATCAAGCTTATGCGTATGCTCGTCGATAACGTGGAGGTTGCTCGTCGTACGGACGGCGCCGGCACGCGCGTGCAGATGGTGAAGCTGTTTGGCGGAGCGCTGGAATCGTGTGCCTAGCCAATCGCTTTAGCGCGTTTGGCTACTAAGAACATGCGGCAGGCAAGTTTTTTGAAAAAAGTACTTGCGTCTTTTGGACAACTCGCGTAAATTAATAACCCGCAAGCGGACATGGCTCAGTTGGTAGAGCACAACCTTGCCAAGGTTGGGGTCGCGGGTTCGAGCCCCGTTGTCCGCTCCATTGCATTTCCGGACCGTTTAGGCGGTCCTTTTTCGGCGAAGTGGCCAAGTGGTAAGGCAGAGGCCTGCAAAGCCTTTACCCCCGGTTCGAATCCGGGCTTCGCCTCCAGGCAACATCCGGGCGCTCCGGCGCCCGTTTTGTTTTACATATGCGGACATGGCTCAGTTGGTAGAGCACAACCTTGCCAAGGTTGGGGTCGCGGGTTCGAGCCCCGTTGTCCGCTCCAAGTGTAATAGCCCGACTACCACGGTAGCCGGGCTTTTTTGTACCCATCGCCTGGGCTCGAACCCGAGAGGGAGCGAGCGTTAAGCAAACGCGGAGCGTTTGTAGCGAGCTGGCGAGGTCGCCGGCAGGCGGCCGAAGCCGGTGCGGATCCGCGAAGCGGATACGCGGACGCCCCGTTGTCCGCTCCAACTATCTTACGCGGTTCTAACGAACCGCGTTTTTTGTTGACGCTGCGCGAGCCCCGGGCACCCCATCTTGCCCCTCAATCGTCGGTCGCGTACATAAAGTACGCTTCCCTCCTCTTTCGCGGCAACCTGGGGCACCCGGAGCCCGCTCGCTGTCGTGGCCGGGAAAGTGGGTCTTCCGTTCTTTTCACTAATCGGTCGATTCGTCCCAGGAGGCTTGAACCCGAGAGGGGGCGATCGTTTTGGGGCGTGGCTGTGGCGTTGTTTGTCGCGAATGTCCGCTTTGGGCGTATCATCGTGGGCATCTCGCATAACCTCGTTGCAAGGGAGATACGCCCCATGGCTACAGAAAAGTCTTCTTCGCGCTCATGGATGTCCGATGCCGCGATCTATCAGATCTACCCGCGCTCGTTTAAGGATTCGACTGGTTCGGGTCTGGGCGATATCGCGGGCATTACCCAGCAGATGGACTATCTTGAGCGACTGGGTATCGAGGCCATCTGGCTGAGCCCGTTTTATCCATCGCCTCTTGTCGATGGCGGCTATGATGTGGCGGACTACTGCGATGTCGACCCACGTCTCGGCTCGCTTGACGACTTCGATGACATGATCGCTGCGGCTCACGCGCGCGGCATCAAGGTCATCGTCGACATCGTGCCCAACCATTCATCCAACCAGCACCCCTGGTTCAAAGCCGCTCTTGCCGCCGGCCCCGGATCGCCCGAACGCGCCCGTTATATCTTCCGCGATGGTCGCGGCGAACATGGCGAGCTGCCTCCCACCAATTGGAATGCCAACTTTGGCGGCCCCGCCTGGACGCGTGTCGCGGACGGTCAGTGGTATCTGCACATGTTTACGCCCGAGCAGCCGGACTTTGACTGGTCGTGCCCCGAGGTTCATGCGTTCTTTTGCGACGTCCTGGCGTTTTGGAGCGATCGAGGCGTCGACGGCTTTCGCATTGATGTGGCGCAGGGTCTCGCCAAGGATCTCGACCGCGATGACCTCGACCGGTGGCATCTCGCCGAGGGCGATGACATGGTTGACGACGGCACCCATCCGCTGTGGGACCGCAATGAGGTCCACGAGATCTATCGCGAGTGGCGCCGCGTGTTCGACCGCTATAATCCGCCGCGCAGTGCCGTTGCCGAGGCGTGGGTGCTGCCCGAGCGCCAGTATCTCTACGCGCGTCCCAGCGAGCTTGGCCAGACATTCAACTTTGAGTTTGCCAAGGCCACTTGGACCTATGATGACATGCACACTGCAATCGAGAAGGGCTTGAAGGCAGCCGTCGAATCCGATTCCGCCTCGACCTGGGTACTCTCCAACCACGACGTGCCGCGCGTGGCGACACGCTATGCCCTGCCGCAAATCAAGGCGACGCGCTACCACCAGATTGCGCTCGACTGGCTCTTACGCGACGGGTCGTCTTATGACGAGGACCGTGAACTCGGCGAGCGCCGCGCGCGGGCGGCCCTTTTGCTTGAACTGGCGCTTCCGGGCTCGGCATACGTGTATCAGGGTGAGGAGCTCGGCCTTTTTGAGGTGGCTGATATCCCGTGGGCTGCACTCGAAGACCCTACTGCGACCAATACGCACGGACCGAAGCGTGAGAAGGGGCGCGACGGCTGTCGTGTGCCCCTGCCGTGGGTAGCGGCGGACGATCCCGCGCATGGCGGATCGTTTGGGTTTTCGCCGGCGGACGCCGATGCGGCGCCCCATCTGCCGCAGCCTGCATGGTTTTCCGATTACGCTGCCGATAGGGAAGAAGTGGACCCGACATCGATGCTTGCGCTCTATCGTGACGCCCTCTGGCTGCGGCGCAAGCTGCGCGGGTGCGCCAACGATCTTGCGTGGCTCGATCTTGACGGGCGCACCGGTCTTGCGGATGGTGCCGAGGGCGCTGAGGGCGGCGTCATCGCCTATCGCCGCGATAACGGCTGGGCGTGTGTGACGAACTTCGGTGCAGCACCCGTGGAGCTGCCGGCGGGCAGGGTCCTGCTCACCTCATCACCGCTTGCAGACGGCAGGCTCGCGCAGGACAGCTCTGCCTGGATCATGCTCGCTGAGTTGTAGGGGGCCTCCTGCGGCGAGTTTGCGTTTGCCTGCGCCTTCCGTGGTGGCTGATGTCTTCGCGAGGTTCGCGAGGGCGTTGCAAAACTTTTCAAAAAAAGTTCTTGCATGGGATGCGGGTATCACGTAAGATTAATCCTCGTAAGCGGACATGGCTCAGTTGGTAGAGCACAACCTTGCCAAGGTTGGGGTCGCGGGTTCGAGCCCCGTTGTCCGCTCCATTTGGGCGTTTAGCTCAGGGGGAGAGCGCTTCCCTGACACGGAAGAGGTCAGAAGTTCAAATCTTCTAACGCCCACCAAATGTTCGCAGCTCAGAGGCTATGTTCTCTGGGCTGTTTTGTTTTACCATAAAACGCACCACAAAATAGACCACCAAATTCGACTTTTTGATCTTCCGGGATGCTTCTCAGTAGTCATCCGAGGAAACTCTCATCTTCTCCGTTTGCATGCACATATCTTTCAAGGATTCGTGCCGCGGTTGCATGAGGCTTGGCAAGGCACGACCGCAACATGTTGGTCAAGCATAATCTTTTGGATTCTTTTGGCGTGGGCGGCTTGGTTTTGGTAGGATTTGTCAGCGGCTTGACTAAGGGGGTTTTATAACTGCCATGCAGGTAGCCGTGTTGGTAACGTTTTACCGACTTGCCAAGAACCCCTCATTTTTAATGCGTCTGCAAAATGACTAATTGCTTTGACCTGCTGAAACACTATATGTTGTGTTTGACCTAAAAAAAGAATACAGGATATAGATGCCTCTTTGTCGTATGATAGATGGCGGACAGAGAACGAGAACCTTATTCGCCCCATTTGGATAGATTTTTGAGCCCCTTGATTGGCTGCGAGGATTGTCCGCATGAGGGCCTATGGTTATCGAGAACACAGATTGCGCGACGGCGCCGCAAGACAGGGGCAAGCCCTGCCGGGCATCGTTTGGCTCTGAAGCGCAATGAGGCTACGACGCGAAAGAGGCAAGAGGATGAAGATCATCAAGCGCAGCGGCACCGAGGTTGTCTTTGACATCGATAAGATCGTCAATGCCATCCGCGCCGCAAACTTGGAGGTCGAGGAGAGCTCTCGTCTTACCGACCGCCAGGTGGTTTATGCGGCGCAAAACGTCGCCGAGGCATGCGAGAACGCGGGCCATACTGTTTCGGTCGAGGAGATTCAGGATTTGGTCGAGGACGAGATCATGCGTCTCGACTGCTACGAGGTTGCCCGCCACTACATCATCTATCGCTATGTTCAGAGCCTGAAGCGCCAGAAGAACACGACCGATGACAAGATCCTGTCGTTGATTGAGTGCAATAACGAAGAGGTTAAGCAGGAGAACTCCAACAAGAACCCGACCGTCAACTCCGTTCAGCGCGACTATATGGCCGGTGAGATTTCCAAGGACCTGACCCAGCGCGTGCTGCTGCCCCAGGAGATCGTGGATGCCCATAATGAGGGCCTGATCCATTTCCACGATTCGGATTACTTTGCCCAGCACATGCACAACTGCGATCTGGTGAACCTGGAGGACATGCTCCAGAACGGAACTGTTATTTCGGGCACGCTGATCGAGAAGCCGCACAGCTTCTCGACCGCCTGCAACATCGCGACGCAGATCATCGCTCAGGTTGCTTCCTCCCAGTACGGTGGCCAGTCGATTTCGTTGACCCATCTTGCCCCGTTCGTCGAGGTGAGCCGTCAAAAGATTCGCGGCGAGGTCGCCCGCGAGCTCGAGGAGCTCGGCGTTTCCGCATCTCCCGAAAAGGTCCGCGAGGTTGTTGAGGACCGCCTGCGTGACGAGATCCGTCGCGGCGTTCAGACGATTCAGTATCAGGTCGTGACGCTTATGACCACCAACGGCCAGGCGCCGTTCGTGACGGTCTTTATGTATCTTAACGAGGCCCGTACGCCTCAGGAGAAGCACGACCTTGCCATGATCGTGGAGGAGACGCTTCGCCAGCGCTACGAGGGCGTTAAGAACGAGGCCGGCGTGTGGATTACCCCGGCATTCCCCAAGCTCATCTATGTACTCGAGGACGATAACGTTCACGAGAATTCCCCGTACTTCTACCTGACCCAGCTGGCCGCTAAGTGCACCGCCAAGCGCATGGTGCCCGACTACATCTCCGAGAAGAAGATGCGCGAGCTCAAGCTGTCGAAGGGCGAGACCGCGGGCAACGGCGACTGCTATACCTGCATGGGCTGCCGCAGCTTCCTGACGCCTGACCGCTCCGGTAACGGATTTAACAACGTGGCCAACGCGCTGAACTATGACCCGAACAAGCCCAAGTACTACGGTCGCTTTAACCAGGGCGTTGTGACCATCAACCTGCCCGATGTCGCACTGAGCTCGCATCAGGACATGGACAAGTTCTGGAAGATCTTCGACGAGCGCCTTGAGCTATGCCACCGCGCCCTGCTGTGCCGTCATGAGCGTCTGATGGGTACGCTTTCGGATGCCGCACCGATTCTTTGGCAGTACGGTGCCCTCGCCCGCCTGAAGAAGGGCGAGACGATCGACAAGCTGCTCGTGGGCGGTTACTCCACCATTAGTCTGGGTTATGCCGGCCTGTATGAGTGCGTCAAGTACATGACGGGCCACAGCCACACCGAGAAGGAGGGCACGCCCTTTGCCATGGCCGTCATGCAGCGCATGAACGACAAGTGCGCGGAGTGGAAGGCCGAAAGCGATATTGACTTCTCGCTGTACGGTACCCCGCTTGAGTCGACGACCTACAAGTTCGCCAAGTGCCTGCAGCGTCGTTTTGGCATCATCCCGGGCGTGACGGACAAGGGCTACATCACCAACAGCTACCACGTCCACGTGTCCGAGGAGATCGACGCATTCGACAAGCTCAAGTTCGAGGGTATGTTCCAGCAGCTTTCGCCGGGCGGCGCCATCTCCTACGTCGAAGTTCCCAACATGCAGGACAACCTCAAGGCTGTCATTCGCGTGATGCAGTACATCTACGACAACATCATGTACGCCGAGCTCAACACCAAGAGCGATTATTGCCAGGTGTGCGGTTACGACGGCGAGATCAAGATTGTCGAGGATGACGGCAAGCTGGTGTGGGAGTGCCCCAACTGCGGCAACCGCGATCAGGAGAAGATGAACGTCGCCCGTCGTACGTGCGGCTACATCGGTACCCAGTTCTGGAACCAGGGTCGAACCGAGGAGATCCGCGACCGCGTGCTGCATCTCTAATAACCATCCCAGGCCGCCCCGTAGCGAGGCCCCGGACCTTTACTCGCTATTTCGGACAGTCCTGGCTCACGACGGAGGCGCCACTGGTGCCTCCTGTTCGTGCGGAACTCATATCGAGCAAAGGTCCGGGGCCTCGCTACGGGGCGGCCAAGTTGACGTAGCTGAGATGCAGCATGCGGTCTGCTCGCTCCTCGAAGTTCTTAGTGGAAATGAGTTGACTTGCAGCAACGCTTTGCTTGCGATGGCGGTTGAGCTGCAACGAAGTATTTATTGGACCTCGAACCCTATACTCGATGTTCGCTTCGTTCATTGAGTTACCCTTTGCATGAGGCCGGGACATATCGTCCCGCCCGCAGTTTCGCAGGCCGAAGGCCGAGAATGTTTGAGGACGGGATGATATGTCCCGACCTCCCGGGAGAGTTACCTATGAACTACGCGAACATTAAGTATTTCGACATTGCTGATGGAGAAGGCGTTCGTACTTCTCTGTTTGTGAGCGGGTGCCGTCGTGGGTGCAAGAACTGCTTTAACTCTGTCGCGTGGGACTTTGCTGCGGGCGAGCCGTTCGATCGTGCCGTCGAGGACAAGATTATCGAGAGCCTCGATCATCCCTTTATTGACGGCCTGACGATTCTGGGCGGCGAACCTATGGAGCCCGAGAATCAGGCGGGACTCGTTGAGTTTGTCGAGCGCGTTCGTGCCGCTTATCCTGCGGGGTCAGGAAAGACCATTTGGTGTTTTACCGGCGACGTGCTCGAGGAGCTTATGCCGGGTGGTCGTCACCATACCGAGGTCACGGACCGTATCCTTGCCTGCCTCGATATGTTGGTGGATGGCCCGTTTGTTCAGGATCTGTACGATATCTCATTGCGCTTTAGGGGCTCGAGTAACCAGCGTGTGATCGATATGAACGCTACGCGCGACCGTGCTGAGCGCGAGGGCGTTGTGCTTTGTGATGCGGTTGAACTTTGGCGTGATGATCCGGTCTATTCGACCCATACTATGTAGCTTGTGGTCGATGCCGAAGAGCGTGGTACCATAGCGCGAACGCAAAATCGGAAAAGTGAGGCCCAGATGGTCGATCAGGAAAAAGTCGAGGCCGCCATTAAGCTGTTGCTTGAGGGCATAGGCGAGGACCCAACTCGTGAGGGCCTGCTGGAGACCCCGGCGCGCGTTGCCCGTATGTATGGTGAGATCGCCGGCGGTATGGACCAGAGTGCCGAAGAGCACCTGTCCAAAACCTTTGCCGTCGCCTCGAACGACTTGGTTATCGAGCGCGACATCACGTTTTACTCGCTGTGCGAGCATCATCTGCTGCCGTTTTATGGCAAGGCTGCGATCGGCTATATCCCTAACGGTCGCGTGGCAGGTCTGTCTAAGCTCGCTCGCACGGTTGAAGTCTATGCCCGTCGTCTGCAGCTGCAGGAGCAGCTGTGTGCGCAGGTTGCCGACGCTCTCATGGATTATCTCGCTCCCCAGGGAGCGATTGTGCTCATGGAGGCTGAGCATATGTGCATGACCATGCGCGGCGTGCAAAAGCCCGGCACCAAGACCGTGACGCTCGCTCGCCGCGGCGTCTTTGAGACCGATCCCGCGCTCGAGGAGCGGTTCTTTAGGATGCTGGGCCGATAGCATGAGGGTCGTCAACGACTTTACATCGAAGACCGATGAGGGGACGTCGCGTCGCGGCTTCATGGCTTCGGGCCTGGCCCCCTTTGGTGCCATGCCTCGCATTGATTACATTTGTGCCAACGGGCTGTTTCGGCGGCACCTGGGCAACATTGCGCAGTTGGAATCGGGGCGCATCTTCTGCCGCCACGGTATTGACCATCTGCTCGATGTCGCTCGCATTATGTGGATCAAGAATCTCGAGGAACAGCTCGAATTTGACCGTGAGGTCATCTACGCCACGGCACTTCTTCACGATATCGGCAAAGATGAACAGTATGAATCGGGTATATCCCATGATGTTGCAAGCGAACGCGTCGCTGATGCGATTCTCGGCGGCATGCCCGATGATGTGGCGTTTGAGCCGGCCGATGCCGCAGCCATTAAGACGGCCATTCTGGGCCATCGAAAGCTGCGTGTGAACAGCCAACCGCTTGAGCGTCTGCTCTATGCAGCCGACAAAGCGTCGCGCGCCTGCTTTGCATGCCCCGCGCGCAATGCTTGCAACTGGAGCGAGGATAAAAAGAACCTGTCGATTCGCGTGTAGTTAGTTTGCGCGGTCGGGGTTCTAAACGAAGGAGACGATCGCGATGAGCAACAAGAAACTGCCCGAGAATGCAACCAAGACTGAAGGCGCCGAGCTCGCCCGCCGTGGAAGGGGCGAAATATCCACCGCAACGGCGGTACCCCACGTGAGCTATGACGATCTGCGCCATGCCGACCGCATCACCGTTGAAGGTCTTGAGGTTTTTGCTAACCACGGCGTATATCCCGAAGAGAACGCGCTGGGCCAGAAGTTCATCGTGTCCCTGGTGCTCTATGCCGACCTGCGTGCAGCGGGGGAGCACGATAACCTGGACGCCTCGATTGACTACGGCTCGGTATGCCACGATGTCGATGGCTATCTGCGCGAGCATACGTTTAAGCTCATCGAGGCTGCAGCCGAGGGTGTGGCCCAGATGCTGCTGCGTCGTTACCCCCTGCTGCTTGGCGTGCACGTTAAGCTCGATAAGCCTTGGGCGCCCGTCGGTCTTCCCCTGGCAAGCTGCGGTGTCGAGATCGAGCGCGTGCGCTAGTCGACGCTAGAGCTTGTTGAGGGGCGGCTGCTTGAGCCGCTGCGACAGAGCTCTATTGTTGGGACAGTACGTGTCGAGCAGGGCGTGAAACCGCTGATTGTGGCTTGGCTCGAGCAGGTGGACGAGCTCGTGGGCGACAACCATGTCGAGACAGTCGATGGGATAGGCGGCAAGTTCGCGTGCGATGCGAACGGCACCGGATTTGGGCGTGCATGAGCCCCAACGCGTTTTCATGCTACGTACGGAAACGCGGGAAACGGCGACACCCATTGCGATTTCGTACGCGCGCGCCATATCGCGCAGCGCCGTGGTGACCTCGGATGCATAGAGCTGGTCGATGCGGGTCTGGAGCTCATCGGACGTCAGGCCGTCGAGGGTTGCGCGCCGCTTGGCCTGTGGGCGTTCGTTCGATTTGTCGGCACCCATAAAACTTGCGAAGGTGGCCTGCTTGGGCCGCGGTGCGGGTGATGCAAAGTTGCGATCGAGCGCATCTTGTACCGTGATGGGCTTGCCCCAAAGTGCAATGATGGACGAGGGACTGAGCGGCTCTCGCGCCGTCGCCTGACGTTGCTCGCGCTGGGCAAGTCGGCTGATAATCCAGGCGCTGTTGCGCTTCACAAACGCTTCGATACGCTCGCGGCTGGCGCCGAGCGGTGCACTGGCGTGGACCTCACCGCTCGATGTGACGCGTAGGTTGAAGTTCTTGACGCGCTTTTTGGTAACGATGACGGGGATGGGCGTCCCATCCGGTCGGGATGCGGAAATCGTAAACTGCTGCGTCAAAAGCGGTCCTTCAGATTGGGGACGGGCCGGCATGTCGACCGTTCGGCATGCCGGCCCGCTCAAGGGATGTGAAATTAATAACGCTCAAAGAAGGCAAGCGCGTTGTCGCTGCAGAGCTTCTGCATCACGGTCTTGCCAAAGTGCTTGGAGAGCATGTTCTGGAACTCGGGCATCTTGCTGGCATCGGAGAGGAAGGCGGGCACCGTGGCACCGTCCCAGTCGCCGCCGAGCGCGATGACGTCCTCGCCGCCCAGGTCGAGCCAGTGCTCGATATGTGCCGCTAGCTGGTCGAAGGTGACGTCTGCGGCGGTCTTGTCGGTTGCGTCGTTGGAAAGGAACTCGCTGCAGTAGTTGAGGCCGACGATACCGCCCATGTCGCGAATGGTGCGGAACTGGTCGTCGGTAAGGTTGCGTTTGACGCCGCAAACCGCACGGGAGTTGGAGTGGCTGGCGACGAAGGGACGTGTGGCGTGGGCGACAACCTCGTCAAAGCACTCATCGTTGAGGTGGGAGACGTCAAGCACCATGCCGGCGTGCTCCATCTGCGTAAGTGCCTCGATGCCGGCGGCGGTGAGGCCGGCGTGGGTATCGTGTCCGCTCGCGAGCGGTCCTTGCGCATTCCAGCTGAGCGATGACATGAATACGCCCAAGCTCTTGAGCACCTCGATCAGCGCGGGGTCCTCGGCAAAGAACGTGGCGTTTTCGATGGTGTGGATGCAGGCGACCTTGCCGTCTTTGAGCGCGGGGCGAATGTCTGCCGCGCTGCGTACGTTGACCATGCGGTCGTGGTTGAGCATTGCCTGGCCGCTCATATGCGCCATGATTTGCGCCTGGAAGCGCGCGGCGTGGGCGGTGGGAATCTCGTCGGGGACAAACGTGGCGAAGCACTGTGCCCACGGCGTGTTGCCGATCTTTGCGAGCGAGATGGCACAGGCGTTACCCTCGATGAGGTCGAAATCTTGCGGATGCGTTTCGTCGCCGGGGAAATAACCGTCGGTGCCGGCGGTAAAGCGCAGGTCGAGATCGAGCGTGGCCCAGCCGATTCGGTCGGCGGTGTCGCAGTGTAGGTCAAATACGGGATATGCCATGGTTCCTCCGGTTGCAGCGTTTCTTTGCAAACTGTCATTGAATTGTATGACTAGGGTATAGTTAGCGCCATATGTTCACGGCGGCCCGCGTTGTGCGCCGCCCTTATCACGGAGGTTACCATGTCCAACCAGGGCAAGAAGGTCAAGACCCATTATCGCGGCACGCTCGATGACGGCACGCAGTTCGATAGCTCCTACGATCGCGGCGAGCCGCTGGAGTTCACCTGCGGCGCCGGTCAGATGATCAAGGGCTTCGACGCCGCTGTTGTCGACATGCAGGTGGGCGAGAAGAAGACCGTGCACATTCCTGCTGCCGATGCCTACGGCGAGCACAATCCCGAGATGGTTATTACCTTCCCGGCCGAACAGGTTCCCAACATCGAGCAGATCGAGAAGGGCATGAAGCTTTTCCTGTCCACGCCGAGCGGTATGCCCGTTCCCGCCGTGGTCATCGACGTAACGCCCGAGGCCGTGACGCTCGACGCCAACCACGAGCTGGCCGGCAAGGACCTCAACTTTGATATCGAGCTCGTTGAGGTCGAGGACTAGGCTATGCCTGTGAATCTGGTTTCGACAGCGTGTCTCGGAAATCTCAACGACCCGTCCTATGAGCTTTTGCTTCGCCGGGAGCTGGGCGGTGTCTTTGAGGTCGATGAGCTACTACTCGATTGGGACCAGGCCGATGCCCGCACATTTGTGGGCGTGACGGAGCTGGGGCGTACGGTCGATATTCGGCTGGGCGCTGCCGATGGCGATTGCCTTGCCGATGGCGATGTGCTTGTCATCGACCGTTCGGGCATGGTGCCCGTGGCGGTTGTCGTGCGCCTGCGCAGTGCCGAGGTTTATTTGGTCGAAGTTGACCGCATGGACCCGATTGCGCTCGCGCATGCGTGCTGGGAGATCGGCAATATGCACGCGCCGCTTTTCCGAGGCGATTCGGACGAGTATACCGTGCGCATGTATACGCCGGTGCAGCCTGTTTTGGGCCGCATGCTCCGGGGCGTCGAGGGCGTTCGGCTCTCGGTGGTTACCCGTGAACTCGATGCGGACCGGCGCTTTGCGTCGAGTGCGGCGGATGCCGTTGTGAGTATGGCTCCAGACTTTACGATCGTAAAAAAGGCGCGCGGTTAACGTGCGTATGAGTAAGACGGACTTTGAGAGGCAGCTATTCAAAGTCCGTCTTACTGTTGATGAGGTGCTTTGGGGGAAAGCATATGGGTCTTGAGGGAATCAAGCTGATTGCATGCGATTTGGACGGCACGTTGCTGCATCCGGGGGAGCGCGAGCCGCGTTCCGAGGCTTTTAAGCTCATCGACGAGCTGCATCGTCGCGGCATCGTGTTTATGCCGGCGAGCGGTCGTCAATATGCGAGCTTGCGCTACCTGTTTGCCCCGGTGGCCGATGAGCTCGCCTATGTATGCGAAAACGGAGCCCTAGTGATGAGCGAGGGGCGTGCCGTTGTCAAGCGTTCCATGGAGCGTAGCCTTGCTATGGATATCGCGAATGCCGTGGTTGCGTATCCCCATGCCGACGTGACCCTTTCGTGTGAGGGACACCTCTACACCATGAGCGGCAACGATGCGTTCGTCGACCATTTGCGCTATGAGGTCCACTGCGATGTGGCGGTGGTCGACCGCCCCGAGGACATCGACGAGGACGTCATTAAGATTGCCTTCCAGACGCCCGAGGTGAATCAGCCGGCGGCGCTGGAGTATTTCGAGCGCCTCTTTAGCGACCGTGTCGACGTGATGACGTCGGGAACCGAATGGACGGACTTTATCGGCTTTGATTCGGGTAAGGGTTCCGCGCTTGCCGATTACGGTCGTGCCTTGGGTATTTCGCCCGATGAGATGATGGCATTTGGCGATAACGAAAACGATCGCGACATGCTCAACGTCGTGGGCCATCCCTATCTGATGGAGAACTGCAACCCCACAATGCGCGGCATCAACGACCGCGTCCGTTACGTGCGCACGGTCGAAGAAGAGCTGCGTCGCCTGCTTGCCGAGTAGGCACGTTCCAAACATCTACCTACAGTCGGGGCAGAGACCCTCGAAGATGGTGTAGTGCGACGTGACGTACCAGCCGATTTGCTCGGACGCCTTGGCGTCGAGCTGGGCATCGAAGGGGAGCGGTACGTCGATGACGCGGCTGCACGAGGTGCAGATGATATGCGCATGCGGCTCGATCGTGCGATCGAAGCGGCTGCCGCCCGGCGTCTTGATGGAGAGAATCTCGCCGGCATCTGCCAAGAGATTGAGGTTGCGGTAGACCGTGCCGCGGCTGATCTTGTCATCCTGTTCGCGCACGGCGTTGTAGATTTCGTCGGCGGTGGGATGGTTATAGCTTTGGCGCACGGCGTCAAGAACCAGCTTTCGCTGCTTGGTATTCCTTCTTTGCACCGCCATGCGCCTCGCCTCTTTTCTATTAACGGTCGTAGGTAAATGATACCGTATTTAGCACACAATACTAATAATGAGGACTGAAACCGTCTTCATTTGCAAGTGGGGCTCGGGCCTGGGCGTCTACAAGGCGAAAACGCGTTCCCATGCGCTCGTAGGAGGCATGAAGCGCCTCGAGATGAGATAGGACGTTTGCCGGAGTTCCCTGTATCTCCATCTCGACTGAGCCGTCTTCCATGTTACGCACCCAGCCGGTGAGTGCGCGTGCCTGTGCGAGGTTGGTGTTGGTAAAGCGAAAACCAACGCCTTGGACTTGCCCCGCCCAGCGCAGGAAATAGCGCAGGGGAGTGTCTTGAGTGGCCTCGTCGCTTGCGAGTACGGTAAGCCTGCGGCGCAGCTCGAGCTCGACGTTTGATGGTTTTTGAGGCTCTCGACTGCCGCCGGTGACGCTGGAGAAGAACGTATCGAAGAGGCCCATCGCTATGCCTGCTTGCCTGCGTCGGCCGGGAAGGTAATGCCGGCCTGCTGGCGCACGGCATCCATGATGCGCAGTGAGACGAGCGTGACATCGCGGTAGTGGCCAAGCTCGTGGCGTCCCGCCGGGGTCTCCCAAATCTCTTCCTTAACGTTATCGATGCCGTCGATGGCGGTGATAAAGTCTGTGAGTTCGTATTCCATAGTGTTGCTCGATTTGGGCAGGTCGAGCACGCGGCCGTTGTCGCCCTGTTCGCGCGGTGCCTCGGTCGCCGAGCCGCGTACGACTTCGCCGCGATAGTCGATGCGGACGTTGCGGGGCGTGGACAGATGGTCGATCTGGATAGTGCCGTGCTCGCCTTCGATCTGCGAGGGCAGCAGGTCATTCGTAATTTTGGAGTGCGCGAGCTCGACGGAGATACGGCCACCGCCGTAGCTGGCGAGGATGGAACCGCAGCCATCGATGGGGCCGTGCGTGAGCTGTCGCGTGGTGGGGTCGAGCAGAGTAGTCATACTCGTAAGGCCGGAGGGCATGCCGAAAATCTCGACCATGGGCTCGACGGTGTAGACGCCAATGTCCATGAGGGAACCCGATGCCATATTGCAGTCGAAGATATTGGTGGCGCGTCCCGCGAGAATCTCGTTGTAGCGCGAGGAATACTTGCCAAAGCGCAATGAGGCGCGGCGGATGGGGGCGATCTCGCCCAGGGCGTCCTCGATGGCGTGGAAGGCGGGATCGTGGAGGGGACGCATGGCCTCGAGGGCCACGACACCTGCTGCCTCGGCAGCGCGGAAGACTTCCAGCGCCTGCGCTTCGGTGGCGCAGAAGGGTTTCTCGACGATGACGTGCTTGCCACCGGCGATGCAGGCAAGGGCCTGCTCGTAGTGAAGTGCGTTAGGGCTGCCGATATAGACGGCGTCGACGTCGGCGGCTACCGCAAGCTCATCGAGTGACGTAAAGTTTCGCTCACCACCGCGCTCGGCGGTAAAGGCAGTACCGCGATTGGCGTCGCGTGAAAGCGTGCCCACAAACGCGGCTTGGTCGTTGGCGTTGACGACTTGGATAAAGTCGTCGGTGATCATGGATGTGCCGATGGTCGCGATGCGCAGCATACGTCCCCCTTGCGTTGTTTGGTCTACAGGATGAGTGTAGCGCGTGGGGATATAAAGCTGCGCGAAAACGCTATTACAGGTCGCTCTCGTTAAAGCCGGTGTCGATATCGAGGTTACTGCCGTCGGCCGCCGTGGTGGCGAGCTCATCGCAGCGCTCGTTGAGCTCGTGGCCGGCGTGACCCTTAACCCAGATGAACTCAACCTTGTGCTTGCTTTTGGCGGTGAGTAGGCGCTCCCACAGGTCGCGGTTCTTGACGGGCTGCTTGTTGGCGGTTTTCCATCCGCGCTTTTTCCAGCCGTCGATCCAGTGTTTATTGAAAGCGTTGACGACGTACTGCGAATCGGAATGGACCTCGACCTCGCAGGGGCGGTTAAGTGCCTCGAGCGCCACGATGACCGCCATGAGCTCCATGCGGTTGTTGGTGGTCTTGGCGTAGCCGCGCGAAAGCTCGGAGGTGAAGGTCTTGCCGGCGGGGTTGGTGTATTTGAGCACGGCGCCGTAGCCGCCGCGTCCCGGATTTGATCGGGCCGAGCCGTCGGTATAGATGATGACCTTCACATGGTTCCTTTCGTTGGGTACGTTTCGTGTGAGTGACCATTGTAGCGCCGCGTTCGTCGAGGGCTAGCAATCTACGATTTCTACCCCGTCTTCCGACAGTTAGTTGGCATGGATGATGCGGTTGAGCTCGTCGAGGTATTGCTGCAAGAGGGTAGAGGGCTTGCGCTCGTCGTGCATGATATAGCCTACGTGCATCGTTGGGGCGTCTGCTAACGGGATCGATGCCATACCCCATTGCATTTCATTGGAGAGGACACCGGTCGACAGGGTGTAGCCGTTCGACGTGATAAGTAAGTTAGTAAGTGTTCCGCGGTCCGAGATTCGTATGTTGCGGTCGCAAGGGATATAGCTAAAAGGTTCCTCGGCGTAATAGAAGGAGTTTGAGGTTCCCTGCTCAAAGCTGTAGCGCGTATATGGTGTGAGGTCGGCAAGGGACAGCTGCGGGCGGCGGGCAAGCGGGTGGCGCTCGCTAACGAAGACGTGGACCGTCGCGTCGAATAGGGGATGGAAGCTCGCGCGCGCATCGACAAAAGCCTTCTGCAGAACGCGGGCGTTAAAGTCGTCCAGATAGAGGATGCCGATGTCGCTGCGAAACGCGCGGACGTCATCGATGATCTGCGATGTGGTGGTCTCGCGCATGATGAACTCGAACTTGCTGTCGCGGCAGCGCTCGACTACGTTGACAAAGGCCTCGACCGAAAAGGCGTAGTGCTGGGCGGAAATGGCGAGGCGGGCTTGCGGGGTACCGCCGTCCTCGTAGCGGGCCTCAAGCATGTCGGCCTGCTCTACGACCTGGCGTGCATAACCCAAAAGCTCGGTGCCGTCGTTGGTGAGTGCAACACCGCGGCTAGAGCGCGTAAAGATTTCGATATGAAGTTCCTGTTCCAGGCTTTTGACGGCGTTGGAGATATTGGACTGTGCGGTATAGAGGCGCTGAGCTGCGGCGTTGATCGAACCGGACTCTGCCACGGCGATCAAAAAGCGAAGCTGCTGGAGGGTCATCGGCGCCCGTCCTTTCGATAGTTATCTATAAAACAGATAACAAGTTAGCGCTTTTAAGTGATTGACCGAGGGAAACAATGCTCGTACTATTCAAAACACACAAAGGCGGTAGGTAATTAAACCAACCACGGAACCGGGATGCGAAAGGAGGCCTGCATATGAATTGCTTACCAAGACGAATGCCGGGCTCCTGTTTGCGCCCGTCGGCGTGATCAGGAGACAGCGACTTACTTCTCTCTTTTTATTTACTTTTGTTCGATCAAGGAGATCATCATGAGCCAGTTCATCAACAACCCCGAGCACACCTTTGGTTTCGATACCCTGCAGCTGCACGTTGGCCAGGAGAGTGCCGATCCTGCATCCGACTCCCGTGCCGTGCCTATCTACCAGACCACGAGCTATGTGTTCCGCAACTCCCAGCACGCCGCCGACCGCTTTGGTCTTGCCGACGCCGGAAACATCTACGGCCGTCTGACCAACTCCACCCAGGGCGTCTTCGAGGATCGTATCGCCGCGCTCGAGGGTGGCGTGGCAGGTCTTGCCGTCGCCTCCGGTGCTGCTGCCATCACCTATACCCTGCAGGCTCTTGCCCAGGCCGGTGACCACGTGGTGGCTCAGAAGACCATCTACGGTGGCTCCTACAACCTGCTGGAGCATACGCTCTCCCAGTTTGGCGTCGAGACCACCTTCGTCGATGCCCATAACCTGGAAGAGGTTGAGGGTGCCATCAGGGACAACACCACGGTCATTTACCTCGAGACGCTCGGTAACCCCAACTCCGACATCCCCAACATCGACGCCATCTCCGAGATCGCCAAGAAGCACGGTCTGCCGGTTGTCGTCGACAACACCTTCGGCACCCCGTATCTGTTCCGTCCGCTGGAGCATGGTGCCAACATCGTCGTTCACTCCGCAACCAAGTTCATCGGCGGCCACGGCACCTCGCTGGGCGGTGTGATCGTCGACGGCGGTAACTTCGATTGGAAGGCGAGTGGCAAGTACGCCCAGATCGCTGAGCCCAACCCCTCCTACCACGGTGTTTCGTTTGCCGAGGCTGCCGGTCCCGCCGCCTTCGCAACCTATGTCCGCGCTATCCTGCTGCGTGACGAGGGCGCCTGCATCAGCCCGTTCAACGCCTGGGTCCTGCTCCAGGGCACCGAGACTCTGTCGCTGCGCGTTGACCGTCATGTCGAGAACACCAAGAAGGTCGTTGAGTTCCTGGCTGGTGACAGCCACGTCGCCAAGGTGAACCACCCGAGCCTGCCTGAGCACCCCGATCATGAGCTCTATCAGAAGTACTTCCCCAACGGCGGTGCCTCGATCTTTACCTTTGAGATTAAGGGTGGCCAGGAGGCAGCTTGGAAGTTCATCGATCATCTGCAGGTGTTCTCGCTGCTCGCCAACGTGGCCGACGTCAAGTCGCTCGTCGTGCACCCGGCTACCACCACGCACTCCCAGCTGTCTGCCGAGGAGCTCGCCGAGCAGAACATCACGCCCTCCACGATCCGTCTTTCCATCGGTACCGAGAACGCCGAGGATATCATTTGGGACCTGAAGCAGGCCTTCGCCGCGCTGGACGAGTAAAGCGACTTGTGCAAGGACCCCTTGCGACTCGATAGGTATAACTGCATAAAATGCCTGCTCAAGGCGCCTGTGCGAACAATGGTTGCACAGGTGCCTTTTTTGCATAGAGAGGGTGCAAAAACAGGGTTTTTGACACGCTTTATGCATTTGAGTTGTGGAAAACTCCTGTTGAGAGGATGTGAGTTTTACGCAATTGACGTGCGCCTTTTGAGTAAAACCGCAGGTCGCGATTTGCTCGGGGTACTATGCAGCGCAATCGAATCACACGCAGCTCAAACGCAGCAAAAACGCACTACGGAGGTTTCCAGCTACATGAGGATCGATTCACGAAAACCGAAAGCCGCCGCCTTTTCCGCCGCTCTGACCGTGGCACTTTTGGCGGGCGCCGGTGCAACTGATGCCCACGCCGCAACATTGTCCGATACGGTTGGATCTACGCCGTCCGAGACGACGCTGGTACAGCCCGTTGACTATCGCGGCGATGGTTATGGTTCCATGCAGGAGTGGAACGCCTCGATGGAGGCCAAGCGCGATTCCCTGGAGGTGCGCGCTCAGATCATCATGAATATGTATGGCGACTATGCCACCGATGACGAGCGCGCTGTGCTGCAGGGCTGTATCGACGGTGCGGGTAGCCTGTTGACGATGGGGGAGGTCGACGCCAAGTCGACCGAGCTCGATGAGCTGCGCACTGCGCTTGAGGATGCCAAGCGCGAAGCGCTCGAGGCTGCCGCCGAGGCGGAGGCTGCCGAGGCTTCGTACTACAACGGCGGTTACACTCCGTCCTACGCGTCTGCCGCGTCCTGCACGAACGGATCGGGCCTGACGCGCTCTGCGGGTGTCAATAACTACAACGGGCGCCGCGAGACCTATTACAGCAGCAATGTGCTTTATCACTATCGCACGGGCGAATGGACTCAGGATTCTGAGGGCTTCTGGCGCGATTCCGACGGCTATTACGTTGTTGCCGCGGGCGATATGGCCCAGGGCTCGACCTTTACGGGCTCCAAGGGTGATTGCAAAGTCTATGACTCCGGCTGCGCTGCCGGAACCACCGACTACTACACCGGTTGGTAATCTGCCATAAGCCAATAAGACATGACGGGCGGGCGTCTTTACTGAGCCTTTGGGCAACGTAAAGCCGCCCGTTCTTTATGTGCGTTTGAGTTAACAGAGCCCTTACCGTGGCGGTACGCTGGGCGTATGGGTGCGGGGCACACTAGTTCATGAGAAATAAGGTCTTTCTCTTGGAGGAAGTGGTCTTGTGAATGCTCGAGATATCGCCGTTGCCGCCGTCGCGTTGATGCTTGGCTGCCTTGGTCCCACGGCCGCGCTCGTCGCGGGCATGCAGGGGACATGCGGGGCTGCTCCTATCGTGGTCGGCGCGCTGATCGCGGCCGCGCTGCTGGGAAGTGCGGGTGTAGTCCTTTGTCGCGACGATGAGGACCAGGCGTCGGAGTCGCAGCTCTAACCGTTGTGAAGCTGATTTTTGGCCAAAGATGAAAAAGGAAGCCGCCGCGAGGGGAGTGCCCCTTGCGGCGGCTTTGCCATTGGATCTGTTGGCTGCAGTATGCCGAGCACTACCAGCTGCTTTCTATTTCGCGAATCCTCTGGTAGAGCCAATCGTTTTGCGGCACTTGGATATCGTGTTTGGCGGCCAGGCGGCAAATGGTGCCCGCGAACTCCTCGACTTCGGTTTTTCGTTGTGCGATGCGGTCCTGCGCCATCGAGGGCATACCGGCGGGGTCGATTCCCTCGATGAGGTGCACCATTTGCGTCAGGTCTGCCTCGGTCAGCTCAACGCCCTCGGCGTTGGCAACCGCAAGCGTCTCGCGCATGGCGGAGACAAAACAGCGGCGCTGCTCGGAGCCCGGCTCCGTGGCGCTTCCGTAGGTCCCGCCGTAGGCCATGCAGGTCTGGTTGATGCCGTCGTTGAGCATGAGTTTGGCCCACATGCGGTGCGCAATGTCGCTCTCGACGGTATGGGCGATGCCGCAGCGCGTGTAGAGCTCGTCGATAGCGGCGACGGTCGCGGGGTCGGTGCCGGCGGCTGCACCAAAGCGGATCTCTCCCGCATTGGTAAAGGTGAGCGCACCGTTGAGGAACACGGCGTCCATGCCCTGGCAGATACCAAGAACGGTATGCTCCCAGCCAAAGCGTTCGGCAATCTTTTGCTCGCTCGTGATGCCGTTGCACAGCGAGGCGATGAGCGTGTTGGGTCCCACGATGCGCTCCATAGTCTTGAGAGCTTGGTCGAGACCGGTGGTCTTGACCGTCAGGATGACCAGATCGACGGGCGCTGCCTCGCTGGCGCGGACGGATGTGAGATCGCAAGGCTTTCCGTTGACGGTGAGCGCATCGCCCGCGTGACGCTCAAAACGGGCGTCATCCATAACGTATCCGACGGCGTCATTGCCGAGGGCCTTGGCAATCATGCTGCCGTAGAGCAGGCTGACGCCGCCCTTGCCGATAAAGGCGACCTTGTTGATCTGCATGTGAATCATCTCCCCATATAAAAGGCGCCCGTGTAAGGGGCGCCTGATGGATTGTATGCTGCCGGGGTGATTGGTGGGTGCGCGGGGCGGCTGTTATAAAAAAGAAACGTTTGCCTAGACGCTACGCTGCAGGGCAGACCGCAAAGACACGCGCGTGGTCATGCCCGGCTCCTTTCATCGGGCTTTTTGCTGATGTTAAAGCGGTGCCGTGACGGCTCGATTTCTGCTGCGTTACGATACGTTCTCAATTGCGATTCCGATGTGTTTCGATGACGTGACGGGTTTGTTTCGCCTTGTCAGGGTTTCGATGGGAGGGGAGGGGCCGTGCAATACCGCGTTGACCCTAAAAGTGGTAACCGAATATCCGCTCTGGGTCTGGGCTGCATGAGGTTTCCCGGTGCGCCGGGACACCCCGATGCGAAGACGGCCGATGCCATCATCTCCCGTGCGGTGGAGCAGGGGATTAATTATCTGGACACGGCCTATCTCTATCCCGGCAACGAGGCTTGCGTGGGCGCTTCGCTTGAACGCCTGGGCTTGCGCGACCAGGTTTTGCTCGCAACCAAGCTGCCGCATGCTTCGTGCAAATGCGCGGAGGATTTCGATCGGTTTTTCGACGAGCAGCTGCGCCGCCTGCAGACCGACCATATCGACTATTACCTTATGCACAACATCACCTCGCCTGCGCAGTGGGAGCGCGTGGTGGCGCTGGGCATCGAGGACTGGATCGCGCAGCAAAAGGCTGCAGGGCGTATTCGTCAGATAGGCTTTTCGTACCACGGCAGCGCGGCGGACTTCCTTACGATGCTCGATGCGTATGAGTGGGACTTTTGCCAGATCCAGTACAACTACGCTGGAGAGCGATATCAGGCGGGAACGGCGGGGCTCATGGCCGCCGCCGAGCGAGGTCTCGCGGTGTTTGTGATGGAGCCGCTTTTGGGCGGACGCTTGGCAGGCAAATTGCCTCCGCGGGCGCGCGCTGTTCTCGATGGTGCATGCGATCGGCATTTGCATACGCCTGCCGCTTGGGGGCTCTCGTGGGTGTGGAATCATCCTCAGGTGACGATGCTGCTTTCGGGTATGACCGATACCGCGCAGGTGGATGAGAACTCGTCACTGGCAGACCTCGCGTTGCCGAATTCGATGACTGCCAACCAGCTCGACACGATCGCGCACGTGCTGGATGAGTTTGAAAAATCGAATCGCGTGCCCTGCACGGGATGCGGCTACTGCATGCCATGTCCCAAGGGTATCAACATTCCCGGCTGCTTTGCCGCCTACAACGCGAGCTATGCGCACAGCTGGTTTACGGGGCTGTCGCAATACTTTACGGCGAGTGCGGTGCGCACAAGCGAGGCCAAGCTGGCGAGCAATTGCGTCAAGTGCGGCAAATGCGCGCGCCACTGCCCGCAGCATATCGATATCCCCGAGCGTCTCGATGACGTGCGCCGGCGCTTCCAGCCGGGCCCCGTAACGGCCATGCTTAAAGTCTTCGGCAAAACACGCTCCTCATGACCCTTTTATAACTTGCGGTGGAATAGTTCCTGTTTGCGGCAGAATAGGGGCCAAACAGGAACTATTTCACCGCAACTGAAGGGGGCTGTCGTGGGTCATCGGGATTCATGTGATGATTTGCGTGAGGTTTGTTGGGGCGTTTTGGGCGCTGGACACATTTCGCATCGATTTGCATCGTCGCTCAAGGAGGTGGACGGGGCACGGCTTGTGGCTGCTGCCGGCCGCACTCCTTCGCATGTTGAGGAGTTTTGCAGGGCGTTTTCGATTGATGCCGCGCACAGTTATGCCACGGCTGACGATAGCGGCGATGTGGCTTATGATGCGCTGATTGCCGACCCCGATGTCGACGCAATCTACTTGGCTCTTCCGCATGGCATGCATACGCGTTGGGCCTGTCGCGCGCTGCGCGCCGGAAAGGCCGTGCTGTGTGAAAAGCCGGCCGTTTTGAGTGAGGAAGAGGCTCTCTCGATTGCCTCCACCTCTCGTGAGCGCGGCGTGCTGTTTATGGAGGCGATGAAGAATCGGTTTTGCCCGATGCGCACTCGCGTGAAGGACTTGCTTGCGTCGGGTGAGCTTGGCCGTATTGTCTCGATTGAAAGCGTGCAAAAGCTCGATTACGGCGAGCCTCCTTCGGGCTATCTGCTTGATTCGTTGCAGGGCGGCTGTCTATATGACATGGGCTGCTATGCGGTCGGTTGGTTTGAGGATTTGCTCGCGGGCGCGTGCGAGGTTTCATCCCGTGAAGTTCGCTGGCGTGACGTATCAGGCGGCCGCGTCGATTGGGCCGACGAGATCCGTATGAGCGTCGGCGGTATACCCATTCATATGGTGTGCGACGGCAAAGCAACATATGAAAGCCGCTTAACGATTGCCTGTGAGCGGGGCTCGTTGGAAATCGAGCGTCTCCATCGCCCCGAGCTCGCCCATGTGAAGTACTCCGACGGGCGCACGCTCGAAATAAATGCCCCGTTTGAGGTCGATGATTTCTACGGCGAAATCCAGCATGCGACGCAGCTTATTCAGGCGGGGAAACTCGAAAGCCCCATCATGTCCCTAGCCGCCACACAGCGCTGTGCGCACATCATCGATGCGATTCGTTTGAAACTTTAGGGCGTGGGGCATGGCACCAGCGCTTGGAATGCCTGGAGGCCTTTGTCCCTGATGCCCCTTTTATAACTTGCGGTGGAATACGGTCTGTTTGCGCCAAAATAGGGCACCAATAGACCGTATTTCACCGCAACTGATGAGGGGGAGTTGGAGATGCTGACGATCGGGTGTCATCTTTCGACGACGAAGGGCTATCGGGCGATGGGGGAGACGGCGTTGTCTATTGGCGCCAACACCTTTGCGTTCTTTACGCGCAACCCGCGCGGCGGCAAGGCAAAAGATCTCGACATGGACGACGTAGCTGCCCTGCGTGACCTTATGGCGCAAAACGACTTTGGCCCGCTCGTGGCGCATGCCCCCTATACCTATAACCCCTGCTCTGCCAAAGAGCGGGCGCGCGAGTTTGCCCTTGAGGCCATGGCAGAGGATCTGCAGCGTCTGGAAGCGCTGCCCGGCAACTACTACAACTTCCATCCCGGTGCGCATGTGGGGCAGGGTGCCGATGCCGGCATTCAGATGATTGTCGCCACCTTGTGCCAGGTGATGTTTGAGGGACAGCAGACGACGGTGCTGCTCGAGACCATGGCGGGCAAGGGCACCGAGGTGGGACGCAATTTTGAGGAGCTGGCGCGCATTATCGAGGCCGTTTCCGCCAAGCGCCCCGAGCTATCGGACAAGCTGGGCGTGTGCCTGGACACCTGCCATGTGAGCGATGCCGGCTATGACATCGTCCATGATCTGGACGGCGTGCTCGACGAGTTTGACCGCGTGGTGGGTATCGAGCGCCTGCATGCCGTGCATATCAATGACTCCAAGAATCCCTGCGGAGCCCATAAGGACCGTCACGAGTGCATCGGCGAGGGCTACCTTGGCAGCGAGGAGTTTGGTGGCGGTATGCAGGTTATGCAGAATATTGTATCGAATAGCCGTTTGTGCGCATTGCCATTCATTTTGGAAACACCGAATGAACTTGCAGGTTATGCAGCGGAAATTAAGCTGTTACGCTCATTGCAGCAGTAATGACTGTCACAAAGTGGAGTATTCCATTCACGTTATGGGTTTGTTTCAATCAGTTTTCTCATTGCAGATTCGCAATTACGGGTGCATAATAGCCAACAGTTTTTGCAGACCTCTGAATCAAACGGGGTCACCGGAAGGAGACTGATTATGAAGCTCAAGAAGCTTGGCGCATTTGCCGCCACGGGCGCCATGGCGCTTGCCCTTGCACTGACGGGCTGTGGCTCGTCCAACGCCACCTCTGGTTCCGATGCCGGTTCCAGCAGCTCTGACGACGTGAAGGTCGAGAAGGTCGACGGCTCCAAGGAGTACGCGCTCGTCAAGGACGGTACGCTCACCGTCGGCACCTCTGCCGAGTACGCGCCGTTTGAGTATAAGGATGACAACGGCGACTACCAGGGCTTTGACCTTGAGCTCATCAAGGCCATCGGCGATAAGCTGGGCCTGGATGTCGAGTACGTCAACAACGACTTCGACACGCTCGTTCCCGGCGTCGCTTCGGGTGCCAAGTACGACGTCTCCATTGCCGCTATCACCGACACGCCCGAGCGCGAGAAGGAAGTCGCTTTCTCCGATTCGTACTACATGGACGACCAGGCTATCGTGACCAAGGTCGACAACACCGACATTACGGCCGATAACTACAGCGAGAAGCTCAACAACGCCGACGCTACGATCATCGTCCAGTCCGGTTCGACCGCCGAGGCCTTTGCCCAGGAGAACTTCCCCAAGGCCAAGATTGTCCCCTACAAGGACGCCACCGAGTGCTTCAGCGCCCTGCAGTCCGACAAGGGTGACGCCGTGGTGACCAACCGCTCCGTTGCCAGCCAGCTGACCGCCGAGCAGTTCAACACCTGCCAGACCATCAAGCAGATCAGCACCGGCGAGGAGTACGCCATCGCTATCAACCAGGGCAACACCAAGCTCAAGGACGACATCAACCAGGCCATCAAGGACCTGACCGACGACGGTACCGTTGATGCCCTCATGGCTAAGTACAACATCAAGTAAATAAAAGCTTGATTGCGTGTGGGCCCTTTCCGTTTTGCGGGGAGGGCCTTTGCGCTTCTCTCGACGGACAGCGTTTCCGTCTCGTTTTGCCGACAACTTCTACGTTAGGAGCCACCTTGTCTCGACTGAACAAAGGGGCCGTGGGCCAGAGTTTTCCACTGCACGCCTTGCTCCAAAAGCTAGCCTGTGCCCTTGCCGTGGTGCTTGCGCTGGTGTGCGCGGGGGTCTGTGTGCCATCGACCGCCCAAGCGCTTGAGACCGCAAAGATCACCGCTCGACCCAACACCGGCTCAGGCAGCGACGTGGTCGGCGGCACCGAGACCCGCATTACCTGGGAAGTCCAGGCCGATGCCGACGAGGAACTGAGCAGTCTTTCGTTGACGTTTGTCGACGGTACGACGTTTAGCGCCGATGACACGCGCCTGACGATGCTCTCGGGCGAGGACCTCATGGATCGCACGCCCATGAACCCAACGTGCAAGGCCGATGGCCAGACGCTCAAGATCGATTTTGGCGAGACGGCACCTGCCGGTGGCTTTTTCCGCGTTGAGGTCTATGGCGTGACCTTCCCCGTCGAGGGCGGCGACGAGACTTTTAGCGGCACCTACACCTTGGCCGACGGCACGACCAAGAAGATTTCCAAGATGCCCTCGGTAGAGATCAAGGGCGTGACGGCCTTCGATAACTTCTTGGCCGACCTTAAGGAGCAGCCGTGGGTCGAGGCGTGGAACTCCAATATGTTCCTGCGCCTGTTCCTGAACCCGGTCATTTTGGTCCAGAGCCTTCCGATCGTCTTTAAGGGCTTCCTTATGTCGCTCTCGATCGTGCTCGTGGCCTTTCCGCTGGCAATTCCCTTCGGTTTTGCCCTGTCGCTTATGCGCATCTCCAAGTCGCGCATTCTGCGCTGTCTCGCCGGCATCTATGTGAATATCATCCGCGGCACGCCGGCGTTCCTGCAGATCTACATTGCGTTCTTCGGCTTGCCGCTGGCCGGCGTTAAAGTTGACGACTACGTGCTGGGCGTTATCGTCATGGCCATGAATTCGTCCGCCTACCTGTGCGAGATCTTCCGCGCCGGCATCCAGTCGATTCCTAAGGGTCAAAATGAGGCTGCCCGCTCGCTGGGCATGAACGCCTTCCAGACGCTGCTCTACGTCATGATTCCGCAGACGTTCCGCAATGTCCTGCCTACGCTGACCAGTGAGTTCATCCTGCTCTACAAGGACACCTCGCTGCTCGCCGCCGTGGGCGTGGTCGAGATCGTCATGAACGCCCGTACCATCGTGGCCACGACGGGTTCCATTACGCCGTATGTGGTTGCTGCCTTGTTCTATCTGGTCATTACCCTGCCGCTTGCTCGTTTGGTGAGCGGTCTGGAGGCGAGGCTTCTGGGGACGGCGGAAACCAAGAAGAAGCGTCCCACCAAGAGCGCCGGACAGGTTGTCGCGACGCCCGCCGATCACATCGCCGGTCTGTAAGGAGGTCCTATCATGAGCGATACCAATAACTCGAACGAGGTCGTCGTCAGCATCAAGAACCTCCAGAAGGCCTTTGGCGATAACGTGGTCCTGCGCGATATCGATCTGGACGTGCACAAGGGTGAGGTCGTTGTCGTTTTGGGCCCCTCGGGCTCGGGCAAGTCGACGATGCTTCGCTGCATCAATCGTCTGGAGCACCCCACAAGCGGTTCGATTGCCGTTGAGGGCGTGGATGTGTGCGCTAAGGGCGTCGACCTTAACAAGGTGCGCACGCATCTGGGCATGGTGTTTCAGCAATTCAACTTGTTCCCGCACCTGTCGGTCAAGAAGAACGTCATGCTCGCGCAGCAAAAGGTGCTCAAGCGTAGCAAGGAAGAGGCCGAGAGGATTGCGGTCGAGGAGCTGACCAAGGTCGGTCTTGCCGAGCGTATCGACTTTATGCCGAGTCAACTTTCGGGCGGCCAGCAGCAGCGTGTTGCCATCGCCCGCGCCCTGTCGATGAACCCGCACGTTATGCTCTTTGACGAGGCCACCTCGGCGCTCGATCCCGAGCTCGTGCGCGATGTTCTGGGCGTCATGCGCGACCTGGCACGCGACGGTATGACCATGATCGTCGTGACGCACGAGATGGGCTTTGCCCGCGATGTTGCCGACCGCGTGGTCTTTATGGACGGTGGCGTCATCGTGGAGGAGGGCACGCCGAGCGAGGTCTTCGACCATCCCAAGAGCGAGCGCACCAAGGCGTTCTTGGGCAATATTTCGTAGCCGGTTGACATAACTGTCGTTATAAAGAGCGGGGCTGGACGTGAATCCAGCCCCGCTCTTTTGTAGGGATGGGGATGCGCTTTGAGGCGGGCCTTGTTTGCTAGAGGCACCGGGTGCCGTTACGCCAGTTCGGCTCCCAGAGCCTTGCAAGCGGTTTCGCCCTCATCGTCGGGCGCGTCGTAGCAGATGGTGGAGTCCATGACGTTGACGCCGGCCTCGTCGGCGTCGGCCTTCCAGTTGTCCATCCACTCGCCCTCGGCCCACGAATAGGAGCCAAAGAGGACGACTTTCTTGTCACCGAGAGTCTCCTTGACCTCGTCCCACATCGGCTGGAACTCGTCATACTCGAGCTCCTCGGAGCCCATGGCGGGGCAGCCGAAGGCGAAGGCGTCATAGTCGGCTGCCTTGTCTGCGGAGAAGTCGGAGCAGGGGATAACTTCGGCCTCGGCGCCTGCGGACGTGGCGCCTTCGGCGACGAGGTTTGCCATAGCCTCGGTGTTGCCCGTGCCGCTCCAATAGACGATGGCGATCTTGCTCATGTTTTGTCCTTTCGGTTGTGCGGCACATCGCCGCGATTAGTACGTTCTATCGGGCTGCCTGGGCAAGTTGCGCCAGACTGCAACCCTGCTGATAGATAAAGGTGAGGTATTGAGTGCAGGCGCGGTAGGCATCAAACGTCGCAAGCGCCTGCTCGACATTCGTGTAGACCTTCCAGGCGCCAAAGACCTTGTAGTTCTCGCCGCGCTGCACGATGAACTCGTGCACGTCCTCGTAGGGATATCCCAGGAAGTAGCCTATTTCGTGCGGAAACTCGCAGACACAGTCGTTGCTGCAGCTGACTTGCTGGGGTAGTACGCATCGAGTCTGGCTACAGGCGCATTCCGCGGCGTTATTGCTCGCGAACGTGATGCGTGATGCCAGGTGCACGAGGCATGTCGGGAGGTCACTCGTGTTGTAGCCTTCCTTGGCAAGCGCCGTCTGGGCGCGCGGGTCCGCGAAGTAAGCGGCGAGGCTTTTGGGCCGGTACACGTACACGAGCGCTCCGCAGGGTCGCCAGACCAAAACACTCAGGTGGATGCCGAGCGGATCGAGCTCGTTGTTGCACTGGGCGATAACGTTGAGCAGACGTGCTCGGCGCTCTGCAATTGCCCCGGTTGCGGCCGAGCCATCCCCGTGGGCGTAGGTGCCTGGATAGGTAAAGAGCGATGCCGGCTTGATGCCCGCGAGCGTGGGGGAGCAGTTGCGCACGACTGCCGCCTGAAACGTTGGGATGTCTATGGTTCGAGTCAATGCCCTGCCGTCCTTTCGTGTTAGCCTAGGAAAACTTATACACGAAAGTATGCCTTGGTCAACAAAAAAGTTCGATTAGGGAAACTAATTGATCGAACCGACATGATATTGCGCTAAGATGAGGACACCCCATGGGGGTATCCAGATAAGACCACTTGGAAAGGGGAGCGCATGAGTGACTTGCTCAACCCTGCGAATCTCATCGTGTTGGCTGTAATCGCGCTTGGCATGTTCTTTGGTTTGCGCCGTATTGCCGCTTCGACGCGTGGAAAGAGCTGCTGCAGCGATGGTGCGGTCGGAAAGAAAACGAAGAGGGCCGTGGTGACCGATACCGATGAGTCTCACTACCCCTATAGTGATGAGCTGCTCATCGGCGGCATGAGCTGCGGCGGCTGCGCTCAGAACGTCGAGAATGCCCTCAATACGCTTGATGGCGTGTGGGCAACGGTAACGTTTGCGGACCACACGGCACGCGTACGCTCAAAGCGCCCGGTTGATCGCGACACGCTCGAGACGGTGGTGAGGGGCGCGGGCTATTACGTTGTGAAACTGTAGGCGTTGCCCTCTCCGGTGGTTACCGACCTCCTGCCCATTGTGACTGTCGGTATCCCAATATTTGCGCAAAAAATAACCTTTAGATGCGGCAAAAGTGGAGTTTGGTGACGGTTTGCGCGGAATTCGCTACCAATCGAGCATCTACCGACCCGTCCAAAAAATAACAGGTGTATATTTACATACTGATTATTGCTGTGCTCAGAATGCAATTAACGTGGACAGAAATGAAGAATACTAAAACTGGGCTTTAGGACAGGGGAGGCTATAGCCTTATGAGACGAGTGGGAACACTTGGCTTGGTGGCAGCGCTTGCCGCTATCTTGGTATCGCCGCTGCCGGCGCACGCCGAAGACGCTTCGGGTGCCGTTACCTACAATGCGGGAAATGGGTATTCCTTTGAGAAGCTCTCGCATCCTACGGTAGGAACGTCGCAGCCGGATGGCATCGTCGACTACCAGGGTAACGGTGCCGTTGCCGTTCCGGGCGCCGATGGTAACACGGCCAACAACGAAGGCGATCGTGGCCAGAGCTACACTTGGGCGGCTGCGAGCTATGGTGACTGGCTTTATGTGGGCACCTGCTATGCGGCGATGGGCAACACGCTGACGCTCATGAACGGCACGCTGGGCGATTCCTTTGATGCCGAGACCATGCGCCTGACGCTGGAGGCCATGTTTAACGGCACCTTCTTCTATGGACAGCAGAAGGAGGACGGCACGGCCGACAAGGACAGCGGCGGCATCTTGGTCAAGATCAATACCAAGACCGGTGAGACCAAGCTGCTGCTCTCTGATTCGCTCAACGGCGTCGCTCCTTTGTTCCGCAATGCCGTGAGCTATAAGGGCAAGCTCTATTTCTGCGGCAGCGTCAGAACCAATGGCGGCAAAAGCGGCCTGCCTGCTGTATATGAGATCGATCCTAAGACGGATGAGTGGAAAGTTGTCTATCAGGGCCTTTCGAGCATGCAGGATTACGGTGCTGCCTACAAGCAGGGCATTTCTACCGGTATCCGCGGCATGTGCGTCCATGATGGCCAGCTCGTCATCAGTAATGTGGGTAAAGACGCGAACGATAATTTTGTGTCGACAATCCTGACGTCGTCTGACCCCTCGAAGGGCCCGGGCAGCTTCACCGAGATTGCTAACTCGGAGACGCTGTTTAACTATCCGGCGATTCGCTATCAGGACAGCATCTACGGCGGTGCCATTTGGGATATGGTCTCGTACAATGGCCATCTTTATGCGACCATCTGCACCGGTACGCCCGAGAACGCTCCCGATGACAATTCCATGCAGTCGTTTGCCATGGTCCGTGGCGACAAGAACGCAGACGGTAGCTATACGTGGACTCCGATTGTCGGCGACCAGGAGGCGGATGGTGCAAAGTATTGCTTTGGCATCGATCCTGCCCGTACCCGTTCTGGCGCTGCCAACCTCATCGTCTACAACGACTACCTCTATATCGGTGAATATAACGACGAGGAGATCGCCCTCGAGCGCATCCTGTTCAACAAATCCAACACCGAAGAGGGCGGCAAGAGCGGCATGGGCGGCGTTGACTGCTCGTTTGTGAATGCCAATCTTGAGCAGTCGGTCAACATCTATCGCATGGACAAGGACGAGAACATGGAGCTCGTCGTTGGCGATCGCACCGACATGTTCCCCGAGGGCGGTATTTCCGGCCTGACTTCGGGCTTTGGCCGAAACGAGAACCAGTACATTTGGCGCATGCAGAAGTTCGACGGCAAGCTGTATATCGGTACCTTTGATACCGCGAGCCTGCTTGAGCCGATCGGCCAGTTCTCCAATGGCGACATTATCGATATGACGCCCGAGGAGTGGGACTCTCAGGTTCAGCGCCTTAGGGACCTGATCGATCACCTGCTCGACAAGAATTCTCCTGACGACCCCATCGTTCCCATAAACACGCTTGCGGACGATGATTCAAACGAGGCCGTCGAGGTCGATGACGAGAAGGCTGAGGTCGTTGAGGGCTTTGGTGACCTGAGTGATGCTCTGGAGGATGCCACGGGCGATCTTTGCGATCAGGCTGCAACGATGTCCGAAGAAGTCGAGGACGACGCCGCTTATGTCCAGAAGATCGATAGCGAGATCGCGTACTTCAAGTCCTTTGCCGATCAGTATCAGGATATGCTCGATAGCTATGAGAGCCTGAAGCAGCAGTATGAGGATGCCTATGGCACCGAGCTGCCGGGCGATATTCAGGATGCATTCGATAAGCTGCTGAGCGAGGAGAATCTCAAGAAGCTGCAGAGCGTCCTTACGTGCATGTACTACCTGCACGATGCCGAGCGCGGCTTTGATATGTATGTGACCGAGGACGGCGTGAACTTTACGACGCTGACGACCAACGGCTTTAACGATCCGTATAACCATGGCCTGCGCACCTTTGCGGTGACCAACCAGGGTCTGTGCCTTGGTACTGCCAACCCGTTCTATGGCTGCCAGGTCTGGATCCAGCGCAAGGAGAATTCGGAGAATCCGGTCGATCCCGGTACTCCGGAGCCCACGGATCCCTCGCAGCCGGGTGGCGGCGATCAGCCTGGTGGCAGCCAGACGGGCGGTAACGACCAGTCGAGCGGCACCACGACTACCGTCACGACGACCACTAAGAAGACTCCGAAGGACGGCTCGCTGCCTCACGCTGGCGACTCGACCCTCACGCTGGTCTTGGGATTGCTGGTTGCAGCTGCCGCAGTGCTTGGTATTGCCTTTGCCCTGCGTAAGCGTTCTCGTCGCTAGGCTCGGCCGCGCAGCTCGATGTTTTGGATGTCGTCGAAATCGATGACAATATCTCTGAGCTTGAGCAGCTTGAAAGCGGGGAGTACCTCCTCGAGAATGCCGGTGCGGCTGCGATAGCCGTACGTATCGTAATAGGTGACACGAAGTAAGTCGCCGCGTTTGAGGCCCTCGAGCTTTTTCGAAAGCTCGAGGGCCTTTTCTTCTGTGAGTTCACACTTGGGTTCGACGGTGATCTCCTGCTTGCGTACGAGTTCGTAGTATCCCGTGAGGGCGGCAAAGGGCATAAACTGTGCGGCGCGGTTAGCGCGAACGGCGCCGTTGGCGGTGAGTTTGGGGTCGGCGGTGCGACGCCTTCCCTCGGGGTCTGCCAGACGTTCGAAGGGAGTCGGCGGGCGCATTGGCTGTTGTTTGAATTTAGGCACGATGTCCTCCTACCTGGTCGTTGCGTTCGCGTGCGGTGGCGCCGGCAGTAAAACTTAGTCCCTTAACCAGCGCGTTCTTGCCGTATTTGCCTTTTACAGCCAGCACGGCGCGTGCCAGGTCACGCTCGCGCTCATCGGCCTCGACGTCGCTAAATAGATCGATGGTGGCGAACTCCTCGGGCACCAGATTGCCAAAGCCCAGATTAATCCGTTTGACCGGTCGCTTGGGGTCGACCGTTTGCGCCCAGAGTTCATCGAAATATCCCATGATCTTCTTAAACGAATTAGTGCGCTCGGGCAGCTTGCGTGAGGCGTTGGAGTGCGCAAAGAGCGCTGCATAGCCACCACGCGGCTTGCCGCCGTGCTCTCCCACAAAGATGCCGTCAATCGCCCGCGCCTCTCGCACCAAACGTCGGCGTTCGTCGTCGCGCTGAACGGGTTTGGGGGCACGGGGCGCGACTTCGGGGCCTTCGGTCATTGCGGGCTCGATGCCCGAGGTGCTCGAGCGTAGGTGCCCGCAGCCGTCTATATACTGCGCCGTGCCGCTGGCATCGAGTCGGCGGATGTCTGCCCGCTCGCTCGCGTAGCCTACGAAGAGTGAAATGCTATCGCACACCACATGCTTATCGACCAAGTCCAGTACAGCGGCGTCGACCATCTCACGCAAGACGGTATAGGCCTGCTCGTAGGCATAGCCCTTCGAGAGCACCTGTCCCGTGGTGGTCGAGGTTGCCTGCGGGCGATAGGCCTGGATATCGGCGATGGTTGTCGGCTCACGCCCAAAGGCGTGATCGATAAGATACTCGGCATTGACGCCGAGCTCGTCGTAGAGCAAGTTTTCGTCGAGCGCAGCGACTCCCATCAGGTCGTAGACACCATACTTTTCGAGCCGCGCCGCCACGCCGGGGCCGATGCCCCAGATATCGGTAATGGGACGGTGAGTCCAGATCTCCTTGCGGAAGGTCTCGTCGTCGAGTACGCCGATGCGGCTGGGCGCGTGCTTGGCGGTGATATCGAGTGCCACTTTGGCCTGGAATAGGTTGGGGCCGATGCCGACCGTTGCCGTGATGCCGGTGCGCTCCAGGACCTCGTCGCGCAGCATGCAAGCGAACCCTTCGGCATCGGTATGGTAGAGGTCCAGATAGGGCGTCACGTCGATAAAGCACTCGTCGATTGAGTAGACGTGAACGTCTTGTGGGCTGACGTATTCCAGGTAGATGCCGTAGATTTGCGCCGACACCTCCATGTAGTGCTGCATGCGCGGAACGGCCTTGATGTAGTCGATACCATCGGTGATCTCGAACAGTCGGCAGCGGTTATGTATTCCGAGGTCCTTCATAGCCTGCGTGATAGCGAGGCAGATGGTCGTGCGTCCGCGCGATTCGTCGGCAACGACCAGGTTGGTGGTGAGCGGATCGAGCCCACGGTCGACGCACTCGACGCTGGCATAAAACGTCTTAAGGTCGATGCAGATATAGGTGTGCTGCTCGTGCGTCACGGGCTCCTCCTATCAAACACATGTTCCTATCGAATACCTGTTCGATAATACCCGCTCGACCGGACACCGTCAAAACCTGCCAAAAAGGGACATGCCAAAAAGGACAGGTTTATTTTGGTCGGTAAAACGCTTGACCTGCCAAAACAAACCTGTCCCTTTTCGGCAGGTTTTTTAACGCAGCCCTAAAGAGCGCGAAACAGCTCGGAAAAGCTCGCTTCGTAGCATGAGCCTAACGATCGATACCACCTATATGCACGGAAGGGTTGTGGGAATGATGGTCAACTATGGGTTTGGTATGCCGACGCGCTTGGTTGCGGATGGGGATGTGGTTCGCTGGTGCGGACGATTGGTCGCCCACTACGGCGGCACCAAGGCGCTGGTCGTGCTGGGAGGCGACAAGCACACGCGTGATGAGCTCGTTTCGGCGGCGCTAGGATCGCTCGATCGCGCCCTGCTCGAACGCGTGCTCTTTCGTTGCGGCTCGGTCGGGGGCGACGGGGGAGACGATTTGGTCGATGAGGCCGTAGCCCTGGCGACCGATGAGGGCGTGGACTTTGTCTTGGCGATCGGCGATGCCGATACGGCGGGCTTTGCGCGCGAACTCGCTCGTCGCATGGCGGCGCTCGATGCCGGCGAGGACGGTTTTGTGCCTTATGGATGCATTGTCTCGGAGGGCAAGGTGCCCGATGCCGTAGGCGCCGGCGAGGTTCCCGTTTTTGCCATTATCGCGCCCGAGCTGCTGGAGGGCATCGGTTCTCCCTTGCGTGAACTGCTCGGCAGCGTGTGTGCTGCGGCATAATAGACTGCCAGGAAGGGACGGGTTTATTTTGGTAGGTAAAGCGTTTGACCTGCCAAAATAAACCTGTCCCTTTTTGGTCGGTCGCCGTTTGGGGGCGGATTGGCAACGCTCGCTGATTACGGTCTTGACCTGCGTTAGAATAGGGTTATCTGATTATCCGGGCGCATGGAGGTGCGCCCGTATGCTGAGGAGGACTATATGGCAACTGTTGCCGCACCTATCGACGCTACGTCGACCGCCGCTTGGAAGGCGCTCGAGGCCCACCAGGAGAAGCTCGAGGCCGAGGGCATCGACCTCAAGGCCTGGTTCGCCGCCGACGCCGACCGCGTGAACAAGCTGAGCTTTGAGGCCGGCGACCTTCACTTCGATCTATCCAAGAACCTGGTGACCGATGAGACCGTCAAGCTGCTGTGCGATCTTGCCCGCGAGGTGAAGCTCGAGGAGCGCCGCGACGCCATGTTCTCCGGCGAGCACATCAACACCACCGAGGACCGCGCCGTCCTGCACACCGCACTTCGCCGTCCGGCAAGCGAGAAGGGCCAGCTCATCGTTGATGGCCAGGACGTCGTCGCCGACGTGCACGAGGTCCTCGACCGCATGTACGCTTTCGCTGAGCGCGTGCGCTCTGGCGAGTGGAAGGGCGTTACCGGTAAGAAGATCGAGCACCTGGTGTCCATCGGCATCGGTGGCTCCGACCTGGGCCCGGTCATGGCATACGAGGCCCTGCGTCCCTACGCCGACGCCGGTATCGACTGCCGCTACATCTCCAACATCGACCCCAACGATCAGGCCGAGAAGCTCAAGGGTCTGGACCCCGAGACCACGCTTGTGATCATCGTCTCCAAGACCTTCACCACGCTCGAGACCCTCACCAACGCCCGCGAGGTCAAGACTTGGATGCTCGAGCAGCTCAAGGCTCAGGGCGCCATCGACGGCTCCGACGAGCAGAACGCCGAGGCCGTGACCAAGCACTTCGTCGCCGTCTCCACCGCGCTCGATAAGGTCGAGGCCTTCGGTATCGACCCCGCCAACGCCTTCGGCTTCTGGAACTGGGTCGGCGGCCGCTACTCCGTCGACTCCGCCGTGGGTCTGTCGCTGATCGTTGTGCTCGGTCCCGAGCGCTTCCAGCAGTTCCTCGAGGGCTTCCACGCTATCGACGAGTACTTCTGCAACACGCCGCTCGAGAACAATGCCGTCGCGCTGATGGGCCTGTTCAACGTCTGGTACGTCAACTTCTTCGGTTCCAAGAGCCACGCCGTGCTGCCGTACTGCCAGTACCTGCATCGTTTCCCGGCCTACCTGCAGCAGCTCACCATGGAGTCCAACGGCAAGCATGTCCGCTGGGATGGCAGCGCCGTGACCTCCGATACCGGTGAGATCTTCTGGGGCGAGCCCGGCACCAACGGCCAGCATGCCTTCTACCAGCTGCTGCATCAGGGCACCGTGGTGGTTCCGGCCGACTTCATCGCCTTTGCCAATACCGCCAACCCTGCGACCGATAGCGGTCAGGACGTGCACGAGCTGTTCCTGGGCAACTTCCTTGCCCAGACCAAGGCGCTTGCCTTTGGCAAGACGGCCGACGAGGTGCGCGCCGAGGGCACGCCCGAGCAGATCGTCCCGGCCCGCTGCTTTGAGGGCAACCGTCCGACGACCTCGATCTTCGGCGACACGTTGACCCCGTTCGCGCTCGGCGAGCTCATCGCCCTGTACGAGCACATTACGTTTGTCGAGGGCACGGTCTGGGGTATCGACTCCTACGATCAGTGGGGCGTCGAGCTGGGCAAGCAGCTTGCCAAGCAGATTACCCCGGCCTTCCACGACGACGCCGCCAAGGCCGAGCAGGACGCTTCGACCCAGGCGCTCATCGAGTTCTACCGCGCTCACCGCAAGTAGTTTTTCGGCTGACTTGGCTTATGACGAAAGGGGCCCGTATCCTATCGGATGCGGGCCCCTTTGCTTTGCCGTGGTCCCGGGGCGCACGGCCTTTGTGGAACATCGCCGGGGCGCCGCGCGCTGCGAGAACCCTGCGCCTAGATCTCGGCCTCCGCATGGCCTCGCTGCGCCTCGGGCAGCTCCCCGTAGAGCGGATGGTCTTCGAGCCTAAAGCGCTCGACCTGTTCGGGAGTGCGACCGCGTACAAAGAGCCACGAGCGATCGATCGGCGTCGCCATGAGCGTGCTGGGCAGCGCGTCGGCGCGGTCGGAAAACACCCGGGCACTCTCGGGATCCTGGAACGCCAGCACCAGATGCGTGTCGCAGTTGCCCATGATGGAGCGTGCGCGTGCCTCGCCATAGAGCGCATCGAGCTGGTTGGTCGACTGCAGCAGCAGTGTTGCCCAGATGTTGCGGCTTCGGATAATCGAGAGCACGTTGTCGATCTGGGGGATCTGCAGATTTGCGAAGTCATCGAGCATAAAGCGCACGGGCACGGGCAGGCTGCCGTCGGGCTGCCTATCGGCCTCACGAATGAGGCCCATAAACGCCTGCGAAATAAAGAGGCCGGTCAGCGGATCGAGATTGCGGTCAATATCGCTCACGGTTACAAACAGGGCGCAGGGGGCGTGTCCCATGGAAGCGAAGTCTACCTGATGGCACTCACGATAGAGCTGTGCCGCGCCGTCGAATCCCAGACACATGACCTTTTCGGCAAGGATGCCGACGATGCTCGCGTGCATGCGCTCGGCATTTTGCGTAATGGCGTAGCGCCGCCATAGCGAGAGGGCATAGCTTTGGGGGTCGGTCGTGATCAGGTCGTCAAACAATCGACTCGTGGCACCGTCCTGCAGGTGCTCGATCAGCTTGATGACCGAGCTGATCGTCTGCTCGTCGGCGGGTAGCTGTTCGGTGACGTAGGCGATAAGACACGACAGCAGGTTTGCCGCCGCATGATCCCAAAAAGGCTGGTTGTTGTCCTCGATGGGGCAGATGGCCTTTGCCACCGAGAGGATGTCCTGCTGGTTGGGCCTGCCGTCCGCCTTGCGGCGAATGTGCCTCAGGGGATTGTAGCCGCAGCGCTCGATGCCGGGCGCAAGGGCCGGGACGGTGTTGAGGTCGGCGAAGTTGAGACATTGCACGCGGTAACCGTGGGCTGCCAGCACGGGTCCCACTTCGCGACAGAGCGTGCCTTTGGTGTCGAGCACGATGTAGCTTGCGTTCATTTGCAGTAGGTTGGGCTTGAGGACGTTTCGGGTCTTGCCGGCTCCCGAGGGGCCGATTACAAGTGCATTGTTGTTGAGTCCCGTTTGGCGGGTGTCGCAGGAAAGCGTTCGATCCTTGGCGAGGATGGTGGACAATGCGGACTCAGATGCGGCGAGGCGGCTGGCGAGGTTAGACATGGGCGACCTCCTTGGTGGTCGAGAGGATTTCGTGGGCAAAGCCGAGCTCGACGGCGCGCTCGGCCGAAAGGTAGGTGTCTTTTGCGGTGAGGGACTGGATGCGCTTGGGCGTGAGGCCGCTGCGGTCCGAGAGGATTTGCGTGAGGGTCTTGCGGGTCTGCATGAGACGCCGGCTGGTTTCCTGCAGCGCAAGTGCCGAGCCGCCTGCCCCCTGGGGGATCAGTGGGTCGTGAATCATGAGCTCTGCATGGGGCGCCATACGGCGATCGTCGCCGCCCATAAAGATCACGGCGCCCATGGACGCGGCGAATTCCAGGCAGACGGTGCGGATGGGGCACGATGCGAGGCGCATGGCGTCATAGATCGCAAGACCCGATCGCACGCTTCCGCCGGCGCTGGCGACAAATATGGTGATGGGGCGGCTGGGGTCGGTGGCATCGAGCAGACGAATCTGCTGGCATAGGTCGTGGGCCATCGGGGTTTCGATGTTTCCCATGACGGAGAGCTCGCGACGGGCGAGCATCTCATCGTAAATGCTGGTGAGCGTGATACCTCGGGCGGATTCACGCATGGTGAGGGGGCTGATGATGGGGGAATGATTGGTGTCCATGAGGACTCCTTTCTGTTGGTTGTGTTGTGGAATAGGATTGTTGCCCGCGGAGGGGCTGGCGGGCTACAGGGTTCGTCCGAGCCTGAGATCGAGCTCGGTTGTGGGGCAGGCTGCCTGTTCGTGCGGCTCGCAAGCGCCAAGGGCTCCAAAGCGATGGAGCGTTGCGACGGGCGTGGTGTAGGCGAGCCGCAGCTGATGCTCGATAGGGGCACATCCGTCATTTTTGTAATGAGCCGCGTAGTACTGCGCGATGCTGGCGTTCATCTCGCTGCCATTGCGATGGCGCTCAAACTGGCGTCTGCAGGTCGCGATGATCTTTGCTACCGACTTGGGTGCCGTCGCGGGAACAAGGGCGAGATAGCCCTCAAATAGCTCGTTGATGCTCAGGAGGCACAGCAGGTCGATCAGCGTCCTTATGGCTGCTCCCTCGGCGGAAAAGTGCGCGGTCATGCGGTTATATCGGTTGCGGTCGACGATGGCCGCATGGGGTCTTGGAGTTTTCTGCCCCGTGGTCCCGGGCTTTTGCCGCGCCTGTGTATTGAGCTCGACGTTGCAGCGCTTGAGGCCGTCCAACGGAAGGAACAGTGCGGTGCGCAGGGTGTTCCGCTTGCTTTCGAGTTCATGACGCTCGTCGGGTTCCCATTCGAGCTTGAGTTTCGTGTCGAACGCCGTAAGCATATGGGCTAGGCAGCCTACGGTAAGAACGTACGAATCGTTGTCGCGTTTTGGGGCATAGGGGTCTGTCAGCTTGCGAATGTCGGGGTCGCCCATGATCTTTGTGCAGCGCTTCAGCAGTTGAGGGTGGTCGGCCAAGATCGTCGCGAGCGGTAGCGACGCGTAGTTCTTGATGGTCGCGGCGGCAAAGGCAGCGTCATATTCGTTTGCATATGCTCGCTCAATGCGGGCATCCAGAATGCTTTTCTTATCGCCGTCTTCAGCGTGGTGGTTTGTCATAGCTTCTCCAATCGGTTGATGTTCGTGCTGTTTGTTGATGTGTTGGTTGTCGTGAGTGATGTGCTTGCCGTGGGTGATGTGCTGACGTTGGGGTGCTATGCGGTTTTCAATGAGCCCGTGAGGCAGTTGCTGCAGGGGCGGGATGGAACGGCCCATGCAAGGCGGAAGGCATCGTGCTCAAAATCGAGACAGCAATGCCCTGGGTGCCTCACATGTGGCAGTTACCTCATTAAGTTGTCATTGCGTTTGGGGTTGTACTTTGCCGATCTTCCTTCTCTTACACGCTAAAACTCAAACTTCATATGCTCGATCTACTTAAAACCGCAACGGCGGCCTTTTATCAACTTATATGTCGGAACGCGTCTTTGCAAGTACTTTTTTGCCTTTGTTTCAAATGGGGTGGTTTTGCAACCGTCACGCGCCACGCTATGCGAACGTGCCCCGGCTCGGATAAGATAGTGCGCGATAAAAACGATGCAAGGAGGCACATATGGCAATTAAAGCCATCGCAATGGATATCGACGGTACGCTTACCAACGATCAGAAGGTGATCAGCCCGCGTACGCGCGAGAAGCTGCTCGCGGCGCAGGAGTCGGGCATCAAGCTCATTTTGGCTTCGGGCCGTCCCGCATGGGGGCTTCATGCTCTGGCGCAGGAGCTCGATCTTCAGAACCACGATGGCCTGCTGGTGGCTTTTAATGGTGCGCACGTGGTCGATGCTCAGACCGACGAGGTGCTGTTTGACCAGGCTATGCCGGTCGACGAGCTGCACCGTCTGCTCGACCACCTGCGCAACTTTGACGTGATTCCCATGATCTCGCTCGGTCGCGACCTGCATGTCGTGGACTCGTATCGTTGCATGATCACGTTGCCGGACGGTTCGCAGAAGAACATCGTCAAGTATGAGCGCGACGCGTGCGATCTTAAGATTCGCGAGGTCGAGAGCCTTCATGAAGTCGCGGATGCTTACCCCGTAGACAAACTGCTCACCGCGGGCGATCCGGCCTATCTGCAGGCGCATCACGAGGAGATGTACGCGCCCTTTACCGAGACGCTTTCGGGCATGTTCACGGCCGATTGGTACTTTGAGTTTACGGCGCCCGGTATCGATAAGGCCCGCGCGCTGCAGGGCGCTCTGCCCAAGCTGGGTATCGATGCCAGTGAGGTCGTTTCGTTTGGCGACGGTCAGAACGATAAGTCCATGATCGAGTGGGCCGGCACCGGTGTCGCCATGGGCAACGCCGTCGATGAGGTCAAGGCCGTGGCCCAGATGGTGACCGCTGATAACAACGAAGACGGCATCGCGGTGGCACTCGATAGGCTGCTGGGTTAGAATCGCCGATAGTGCATGGTTCGGGCGTCCGCTTGCGGGCGCCTTTTTGTTAGGGAGGGTGCCGTGTCCGCATTTCCGTTCGACGCCGTTATCTTTGACATGGACGGTGTCATCGTCGATACCGAGTATTATTACCTGGGGGAGACCGCTGCGTTTGCCAAAGAGCTTGGGCTGAACCTGACCCAAGAGGAGTTGAACGGGCAGGTTGGTACCTCGCACCAGTTCTTCCTGCATTTGCTGGTCGATTGGTTTGAGCGCGCCGGTAAGGGGCATTTCACTGGCGAGGAAGCGTTGACCCGTTGGGACGAGTGGGCGCATAAGCGTCCGCGCGACTATCAGGCTTTGATTAACCCAGGCGCCGTGGATACGATTCGAGAGCTGCCGCGCCGTGGCGTTCGCGTGGCGCTTGCCAGCTCGTCTCCCATGGTTAGCATCGAGGAAGTGCTCAATGCGTGCGGGCTGTCGGATGCCTTTGAGTATGTGGTGAGCGGCGAGCAGTTTAAGGAGAGCAAGCCCGAGCCCGACATCTACCTGCATGCGCTGGATCTCCTGGGGCTGCCCGCGAATCGCTGCTGCTGCGTTGAGGATTCGGTGCCTGGCATCACTGCCGGCAAGCGAGCCGGCCTGACAGTCATTGCCAAGCGCGAGGAGCGCTTTGGATTTAGCCAAGATGCCGCGGACAAGATTATCGACCAGCTGCCCGATTTGCTGAAGCTTGCTTAGGGCCAGGGCGGCACGGCGGCCATTACGGCGATCTCGTTAGGACGAGAAAGGGACGGCGCTATGACATTCAACGTTAACGCTCTTGGGTTTGGCGACAACGTCGTCGACCGCTACGAGCATATCAACACAATGTATCCGGGTGGCAATGCGGTGAACTTTGCCGTGTATGCCAAGAAGTGCGGTGCCGCGCGCTCCGCGTATATGGGCATCTTTGGTAATGACGCTGCTGCCGAGCATGTGATTGCGAGTCTTGAGGATGAGGGCGTTGAGCTAGCCAAATGCAAGCAGCTCATCGGCGAGAACGGTGCGGCTCGCGTTACTGTGGTTGATGGTGACCGTGTATTTCTGGGGTCTAACGAGGGCGGCATCCGTGGTGATGCACGCTATGTGCTCGATCGTTTTGATCTGGCGTATATGAAACAGTTTGATGTGGTCCATTCGGGCAACTACTGCTTTACCGAGCGCGAGCTGCCCAAGCTGAAGGCAGCGGGTATTACCGTTTCGTTTGACTTCTCGGATGATTCGACCGACGAGTACTACGAGCAGATTGCTCCCTACGTTGACTTCGCGTTCTTTAGCGCGGCAGACGCTGCGAGCGAGGATGAGATTCGCGAGCGTCTTGCCTGGGTGAAGGGCTTGGGCCCATGTTTTGTGTCCGCAACGGCTGGCGCTGAGGGCTGCATTGCCTATGACGGCGAGCGTTACTATCGACAGCATGCCAAGCCCGTGACAGACATGAAGGACACCATGGGTGCGGGTGACTCGTTCCTGACTTCGTTTCTGATGTGCTATCTCGATTCCGCCAAGCGTGGCAAGGATGGTGCCGAGGCCATCGAGCGCGCACTTGACTTTGCGGCGGGGTTTGCTTCGACCGTATGCGGTATGGAAGGCTCCTGGGGCCATGGGGCACCGATTTCCGAATAGGTGAGCAGTCCCGGGGAGTCGAATTGTCGCCTCCCCGGGACCTCGTGGGCAAAAAATGCCAAATATGAGTACTGTCACTAATTTAGTAACAGCGAAATCAAGCTTTCGAGAGCCTAGTTGAGTGTCTGCGGTCGATTAAAACCTGCTAAGTATGGCTTTGCCCATGCAAATAAGCCTTGATAATGAACGAATGTACATTAACAAGGCACTGTTTTGTTGCAAAATAATGTGACTAGCTTTGCAACAGTACTCATATTTGGCATTTTTTGCCCACCGGGGTCAGCGAAGGTCGAAAATGGAATGGGTATTTCCCAAAACAGCCGACTCGATGCTCCGCGAATCGCATTTTTTGATTGCGGCAACGACCTCGGAGGTTCTTGCGAGCGAATCGACGAGTTGTCGTGCAATGGTTTCCTTATTTTGCTCGGCTGGCGCATCGGTTTCGAGCAACAAGCGGTTGAGTGGAATCTGTCGTGCGTATTCACGCCCGCGTTTGGTCGCAAGCATGCGTTCATTGATGGAAAAGAAGCTGCCTGCGTGGCGCGCACGGACGAGCTCATCCGAGGTACCGCTAAACCAGTGGAAGATGATGGTGGGGGAGTTGGGATCGTTCTTTAGAAGGCCGCTCGACTCCAAAATGTCCAAGGTTGCCCCCGCTGCGCGAACGGCGTGAATGGACAGGACGCGCCCAGCGAGTGGGTGCTGCGATAGAGCTTGGCAAAGCCGCTCAAATGCCTGCGTCTGGACTCCCTCGGTGCCCGCAAAGCGTGATGAAAAATCGAGTCCGATCTCGCCGATAAAGCGCTCTCGGCTAGCGAGCTCGCAAAGTAGGTTGACCTCGGCGGCTCCGCACCGGCCGTCGGCGAGCCACCAAGGGTGGAGCCCAATGCCGGCGATGATGCCTGGTTGGCGACGGGCGCGCTCGTTAGCGGCCGAAAAGTCGCGTGGATTGACGCCGCAGTCAAAGAGCCCCAGACCCAATGCCGCCGACTCACTGGCTGCAGCATCGGGGCTGAGCATCAAATCAAGGTGACAATGCGCGTCAAAGAATCGCGGTTCCATCGTAGGGCATCCTGCTAGTCCAGGCGCTGGCCATCGGCGCGCACGCGCTCGGTGCCGCGCCCACTGATCTGGCGGATAACCTCGCCGGCGATCATCTGACCCATGATAGGCGGCATAAAGCTGGCGGTTCCGAGCTCGGTACGCTCGTGGATGTTGGAAGGGTCGCGGGGCTGTGTCTTAACCGATTCCTCGCAGCTAAACAGTACATGCAGGCTCTTGATTCCGCGCTTCTTACATTCTTTGCGCATGATGCGGCTCATGGGGTCACGTACCGTATCGAAAATGTCGGCAAAGCGGAGGCACTCGGGATGGAGCTTGTTGGCCCCGCCCATGGAGCTAACCAAACGAATGTCGTGTTCCTGAGCATATTTGGCAATGGTGAGCTTGGCCGAGATGGTGTCGATGGCGTCGACGACGTAGTCGATCTTGCCCCCCGTCTGCTCCAAAACGCTCGCGAAGAAATCATCGATGTTGTCGCTCAGCAGGTATTCGGTGCGTTTGATGACGGTAGCGGTAGGGTTGATGTCGTGAATCATAGCCTCCATGACGTCGACTTTGCGCTTTCCGATGGTGCTGTGAAAGGCGATGGCCTGACGGTTGATATTGCTGGGCGCGATGACGTCCTTATCCAGAATGACGAAATGACCGATGCCGCCGCGGGCGAGTGCCTCGCAGCAGTTGGAGCCCACGCCTCCGCAGCCGAGCACCAGCACTGTAGCATCGGCGAGCTTGTCGAGTGCCTCGCGGCCCATGATGATCTCGAGCTTGGTGTCGCGTGTCTCGATGGGGGCTGCGGTTTCGGTCATAGATATCCTCCGATGGGGAGTCGGTCGTGTTTTAGCTATCGCCATTATAGGTATTATTGCGATTCCATTTGAGCCCTTGGAGCTTGTTGAAATGGGATCGGGATTCGCATAAGATTGAAGCAGATGGCACCCGTTGCCGCGGGTTGACCAACTCCCAAACACGTTTGTAGCGTGAGAAGAGGCCGTCTTCGCATTACGCGGGGGCGGCTATTTCATTCGACCTCCAATGTGGATGCCGAGCTCCACAGCCGCGATTACAAGCAACAACAACGTCAGGACATCGTCAATACTCATAGTCCATCTCCTTCTCGGGTAGAGGGAGCTGGCCCATCTGCTTCAACTTCCATTGTAACTAAACACGAACGAATGTTCTATAGATGTTACTGTATTAGATAGTTAGACAAACATCTAAATATCGAGTATAGTGTGCGCGTCATGAGAGATGATGAGAGGAGGTCTTATGCCGGGAGAGGGTTTTAAGGCGCTGGCCGATCCTACGCGGCGGCGCATTTTGGAACTACTGCGCGAGGGCAATTGTACGGCCGGGGAGCTTGCCGAGCATTTTGACATTAGCAAGCCGTCGCTGAGCCATCACTTGGCGACGCTCAAAAACGCCGGGTTGGTGACCGACGAGCGCCATGGCCAAAACATCGTATACAGCTTAAACACCACCGTCATGCAGGACTTGATCGGTTGGTTTATGGGCTTTACAAACACGGAAGGTGATAAGGATGAATAACGAAAACAAGGGTATTCACGCCACGGGGGTATCGCGGCGTGTGTGGATTGCGCTGGTCGCTCTGTGCGTCGCCAATGTCGTAGCGCACCTCATGGTGATGCCGAGCTTGCCTGCGCAGATTCCCACGCACTGGGGCGCGAACGGCGCTGTCGACGGTTGGGGTCCTAGCTGGATGGCCTCCGCGCTCGGCGTGCTGCCTCTGGCGCTTCTCGCAATGTTCTGCGTGGTGCCGCGCATCGACCCCAAAGGTGAGGCATATCGAACCTCGGGCAAGTTCTATCAGGGCTTCGTAATCGCCTTCACCTTGTTCATGTGCGCCATAAGCTGGCTGGGAGAGCTTACGGTCTGGGGCGTGGTGCCGGCGGTCGGTTCGGTTAACGTGCTGATTTCCGGTGTTGTCGGTTTGCTGTTCATCGGCGTAGGCAACTACTTGCCGCGTGTGAAGCAGAACTATACGCTCGGTATCAAGACGCCCTGGGCACTTGCCGATCCCGAGAACTGGCGCCGTACGCAGCGCTTTGGCGGTGCCTGCTTTATGGTGCTGGGTGTTGGCCTGATTGTGATGGGCGTGGCGGGCAGCGTGCTTTCGAGTGAAGTCGTCGCCGCAGTGATTGCGGTTCTGGCGTTTGGTTCGGTCGGAGCCGTCTACGTCTACTCGTATCTGCTGTGGCGCAAATCGCAGCGAGCCGCTCGTTAAGGTTGCGGAAAACTAGCGTACGCAGTTCATAGTATGTTCCGGGGGACTTTTCCCAGGTAGTATTAGGGGGTATGGGCAACCATGCCCCTTTTTTCGTTAAGTTTCAGAGCTGGTTTCCTCATTTCGTTTCCACTAAAGCGAATCAAGAATAGAGAAACAGCAGGTAGAAAGGATAAAACAGGCAAATGGCAGAGTTCATCTACCAGATGTATCAGGCTCGTAAGGCCCATGGCGACAAGGTAATCCTTGACGACGTGACCCTGAGCTTCTACCCCGGTGCCAAGATCGGCGTTGTGGGCCCCAACGGCATGGGCAAGTCGACCCTGCTCAAGATCATGGCCGGCATCGAGGAGGTCTCCAACGGTGATGCCAGGCTCACCCCCGGCTACACCGTGGGCATCCTGCAGCAGGAGCCGCCGCTCGACGACGACAAGACCGTCATCGAGAACGTGCGCATGGCATTTGGCGACATGATCGCCAAGGTCGATCGCTTCAATAAGATCGGCGAGGAGATGTGCGACCCGGATTGCGACATGGACGCCCTCATGGCCGAGATGGGCAAGCTCCAGGACGAGATTGACGCCGCCGACGGCTGGGATATCGATTCCAAGCTCGGCCAGGCCATGGACGCCCTGCAGCTGCCCGATTCCGACATGCCGGTCAACGTGCTCTCTGGCGGCGAGCGCCGCCGCGTGGCCCTGTGCAAGCTGCTGCTCGAGGCTCCCGACCTGCTGCTGCTCGACGAGCCTACGAACCACCTGGACGCCGAGTCGATCCTGTGGCTCGAGCACTTCCTGCACAACTACCAGGGCGCGGTGCTTGCCGTCACACACGATCGCTACTTCCTGGATAACGTTGCCGAGTGGATCTGCGAGGTCGACCGCGGTCACCTCTATCCCTACAAGGGCAACTACTCCACGTATCTGGAGACCAAGGCCGCGCGTATCGAGGCGCAGGGTAACCGCGACGCCAAGCTCGCCAAGCGCATGGAGGCCGAGCTCGAGTGGGTACGCAGCTCGCCCAAGGCTCGCCAGGCAAAGAACAAGGCCCGTCTGGCTCGCTACGATGAGATGGAGGCCGAGGCTCGCGCAAGCCAGAAGCTCGACTGGACCGACATCCGCATTCCTGTGGGCCCGCGTTTGGGCAACAAGGTGCTCGAGGCTCATCACCTGCACAAGGAGTTCGATGGCCGCGTGCTCATCGATGACCTTTCGTTCACCCTGCCGCGCAACGGCATCGTGGGCGTCATCGGCCCCAACGGTGTCGGTAAGACCACGCTGTTCAAGACGATTGTGGGTCTGGAGCCGCTGACTTCGGGCGAGCTCGAGGTGGGCGAGACCGTCAAGATTTCTTACGTCGACCAGAACCGTTCCGGCATCGACCCCGATAAGAACCTATGGGAGGTCGTCTCGGACGGCCTGGACCACATGATGGTCGGCGAGACCGAGGTTCCGAGCCGCGCGTACGTGGCGAGCTTTGGCTTTAAGGGCCAGGACCAGCAGAAGCGCGCTGGCGTGCTCTCCGGCGGCGAGCGCAACCGTCTGAACTTGGCGCTTACGCTCAAGCAGGGCGGCAACCTGCTGCTCCTCGACGAGCCCACGAACGACCTCGACGTCGAGACGCTTTCCTCGCTCGAAGCGGCGCTGCTCGAGTCCCCGGGCTGCTCGGTGGTCATTAGCCACGATCGTATGTTTCTGGACCGCGTCGCCACGCACATTCTGGCGTGGGAGGGCACCGACGAGAATCCGGGCAACTGGTATTGGTTCGAGGGCAACTTTGAGGCCTATCAGGCCAACCGCATCGAGCGCCTGGGCGAGGATGCAGCCCAGCCGCATCGTATTCACCGCAAGCTGACGCGCGACTAGTAGCAAGTAGAAGGGCCGCCACCAAGGGCGGCCTTTCTTGTAGCGATTGCACTGCAGCTATGCCCTGGCTGCTGGTTTGATTCATAATCAAAGTCATCTCTTTGGGATTAAAGCCCGTTTTTGCTATGAGTGATTTTCTAATTCCGTTTAAAACGTAAAGACGCATTGGGTTGCAAGGACATAAGCAAATCGAATTGAAATATAACCAGTGCTGTAACGTTACAAAAAAGATTATAGAATAGGAGTACCTTATAAGTCGCTTCTCTAGAAAGAAGAACATATGCTTTCGCGTCGTCGTTTTCTGCAACTTGTCGCGTCTTCAATTGTCGCCTTAGCCGCACGTCCGAAAGAGGTTTTTGCTTCGACGGGCAATATTGATGGTGAGCAGATACAATTTACTTCTGAAATTGCGCAAGAGCTTGCCGATAAATATATAAAGGGACTCCTCGGCTATTCGTATACGCCTTCTGACCCTATTCCTTTTGTAGATGTTGATGGGTCCCCGCTTGGTTACATTGTTCCGGTTGTGACATCCAATAGAGCCGCGGGCTATTTGGTTTTAGATGCTTCAGATGATGAAATACTTACGGGATATCGTTTTGGAGACGGCTTAGTCAGCCCTATGGATCGGGGAGGAGATCTTGGTGTCGAGTCTTATTCGTTCAATAACCCAGTCGTAATGATCAATCCATTCGAATTCGGCGTGCAATCTTTGGACGGTTCAATAACAACAAATTGCGGAAGAACAATCCCGGCTGTTTCCATAGAAGGACGGCCTGTCGTTTTATCAAATAAACCTTCAAGCTGGAACGATGTTGTAATTTACGCAACTCAAATGCAGGATTACACAGTATCTGGATTTCGTTCCATTTCTCAGTTTATGTCATATGATGAAAGCGAGATTAAGAGGCTTACCGCCCACTATGCTTGTATGGTGACAGCTTTTTCGAACGTTGCGGAACTGTATGGCATTGCCAATTTATATAGCGACCCTTCGCAATATATGCAGATATGGAATTACACCAATACCCATGCTCTTTCCGATGAAGAACAGACTGTTCCCGGCGTTGTTTTGGGTGGAACGCCGATATCAACCTGTGCAACGGGGTTTACAAATTACTGCGCAAGCAGAGGAAGTACTCTTATCGCCCGCACTGTCTCCTCTCCGGCTATCGCGAGCATTCAAAATGAGATTAACTCTAATAGACCGAATGTTTTACATGCGAGTTTGTACAACGGATCAGCCCATTCTGTAACAGCGGAGGCTTACGCCACACTTACTGGTAAGAAAACTGGAGAGACAAGGCAGATGATTGGCATAGCGGACGGCTGGAATTCATCTTTATCCTTCCTGAAGTATGATCAGAGCTATTATGCGTGGACTTATGGAACGACTTTTTCGAAGTAGGGCGATTCGACTAGCTCTGTCTTTGGTGCTGATGGCTTCATTGGTGGGCTGTTCAACAAAGGAAGAGATATCGCGCGGAGGTTCCGGAGAAGTGACTGCGACAGACTCAGGTTCATTAGAAATAGCTGGCGGGCATGCCGATGTGATGTTACAAGGAAAAGGCGTGCTTAGGTCGATTGATGCTGAAGACGCTGTCTGCTCAATAGAGGATTTGAAGACAGGTGAAACTGCATCGTACCGAGTTTCAGATAATGCTGCGAATATGATTGAGTCGATACCGACTGGAGCGCAGGTTTCTTTTAGATACTTTGCTCCGCAACTTGAGGATGAGCTTGCTTCTCTGGTGTCTATATGCACCGATGACAACTAAAAGGCCTGAATTCAAACGGCCTCGGATGGTCAAATTGGCTATCCGAGGCCGTTTTTTACTCGACCGGGGCTTCGACCTTGTCGATGGCCCAGGCGGCTCCGAGACCGCCGGTGGTGTTGCGGCGGATGCGCACGGTAACCTCGCGGCGCTCGCCGGCCTGCGTGTAGCACAGGGGGAAGTTTGCGCGGTTTCGCGCGGCCTCGATGGTACCGCGCTCGCGGGCGATCCAGTAGTACTCGCCGACAATGCCGAGCGTGTCGGCGCCGTAGGGGAGATAGGTCGACAACTGGTGCAGAAGCGGGCCGGGGCAGAAGACCTCGGTTGCGAAATCGACGGGGAAGTCCTCAGGGATGGCGGGCGCTGCGGGTGCGGGGGTTGGGGCCGCTGCGGGTACCGAAGCCGGTGCCGGTGCGGGAACTTGGTCGCAAGTAGAGGTGGGCACGGATTCGATGACGGGTGCGGGCTCAGGCACCGGTTCCGGCTTAACTGCGGAATCTGCGGGCTTCACGGTGACGGGCGCGTCTACAGCTGCAGTTTCAAACTCAACCTGCATCGCGCTCTCATTCTCGACGCTCGACTTTGCTTCGATGGGCGTGGATGCCATAGTGGTGATGCCGGCGTTGGCGTTCTCGGGGTCATAGACGACCGTGAGCGAGATGGCGGGCTGCGGCGTCTCGGGCTTCGGCGCCGACTCGGTAGCGTCTTGATCGGCGGGCTGATCGTCCTCGGCCTCGTCGCCAAAGACATCGCTGTTTTGGAGCGCAGACGCCTCAGGTTGGCTAGCGGCTTCTTCTGCTGTCGACTTGGGAGCCTCGTTGAGCTCCGCAGTGGCTTCCTGCTCGGATATGACTTCGGGATCGGTCGTAGCGGTGATTTCGGTTTCGGCTTCTGCCGTTACCTCAATAGCGACTTCGATCTCGGGCTCGGGCTCGGATTCTGGCACGGCTTCAACCATGGCTTCAGGCTCGGGACGCTTAACGTGCTTGGGGCGCACGGCCTTGAGGTCCTTCTCGCCGCGTTTTTTCTTTTTGTAGGACTGCTTGGCTCCCTTGGCAGCCTTGGGCTTGTCCTCGCCCTTGGCAAGGGCGGCATCCCAGGCCTCGTTGGCGATGACCGTGGCATACAGGCGACCGCCCTTAAAGACGGTCAGCTTAATGCAGTCGTCGAGCTCCTCGAGCAGCTCGCGCGTGGACTCAAAGCCCAGGTCATAAGCGGCCATGTCACCAGCGGCGAGTGCCTCCTCGACCTGCGTCATAAACGTTTGCTTGCCGCATCCAATCGCATCGCGCAGCAGGCGATACAGATAGATGTGGTTGCCCAGCGAAAGCGTGGGCGTAACTATTGTCTTGCTCATGGCAAATCTCCTCTTTACACACCAAAGCATCTTACCATCGCGCGGGGCTTGCCATCTCGTCGCCCAAGGCAAACGGGCGCGAACCGCTATCGATTCGCGCCCGTTGTACAGGTTGCCTATCTGGGGATGCAGCGCCTAGTTGTCCGATGTCGTGCCTTGGCTTGAACTGTCAGATGCCGTGCCCGATGTGGTGCCACTCGAATTGCTGTTGTTGCTGTCTGCTGTGCCCGTTCCCGACGTGGTGTCGCTCGTCTGGCCTCCCGTGTTCGGCTGCGAACCGTCAGTCGTTTGGCTTGAGTCGGTCGTGCCGGATTGCGCGCCGCTGTTGTTCACAGAAGAATCGGCGCCCTGCGATTGGTTTTGGGTATTCGAGGACGAATCGGTAGAGGTGGAACTGTCTTGCGTGCCGTCCGTCTGTGCCTGCTGGTCTTGCGACTGGGTGTTGCCATTTGCATCGCTTTCCGTCGTGCGCGACGAAAGGATTGGCTCGGGGCGCTCGCCCAGACCCTCACCGGCGGTGGTGATAAGGATGGCGCCGGCGCAGGCGATGACCGCGACGATGGCGATGGCGATCGAGAAGACGATGACCTTCTTTTGCGTCTGACTGCGCTCTGCCGCCGCCTTGGCGCGCAGGCTGTCGGGAGCAACGCGCGCCGTGGTCGCGCGCCCCGCAATCTGGCGCATCTCCTGCGTAGTCGCGGCGCCGCCCAGGTGCTCCTCGGCATTAAACTCAACGGGCTCGTAGGCGCCGGCGGGGTAGTCGACGGCGGCGTGCGTACCTTTGATGGCTTCGGCGCTGGCAGAGATAAAGTGGCGGTAGACCTGCGATGACACAACGGTGATGACCGAGCTCACGGCGGCGCCAATTACTGAACCAGCGATACCAATCTTGGAGGCAAGTGCGACGCTCGTGGCGGCAGCTGCGGCGCCGGCGATGATCTGGGGAATGGAAATGTCGTCAAACAGGCCCTTTTTGGGCGCGATGGCCATGGTCTGTCCGATGGAATGGTTTTCGTGCACGCCGTTGTTGAGCGCGGCCGGTGTCATGACGCGCGTGCGCGGCGCGTCGGTGTACTTGGTTGTCATACGGGGTCCTCCCGGTGTAAATCTGCTTCGTTTCATGTAGCCATCAGGGTACCCACCAGATGTGAATCGTACGTGACATTTAACAGATACCATCAACTCATCAAGGGGGCTTGCTGTCTTTGGTGCAATAGCTTGATGCTAAACTGGATTTACGATTGCGAGGTGGTTTACGTGATGTACCCGTATATGACATTCGAAGACGGTACCGAGGTCGTTCATTCTGACCTGATTACAGATGGGGATATCGAAAAGGTTGTCGTGCATTTTGAACGACCGACGGCAGAGGGCTTCGACTCCGCTCGCTGTGAGTTGCCTTCCTGTTCGTGGACTGACTGGGAAGGGCGTTTTACTCAGAGTGAAAAACGAGCTTTCGAAGAGTGTTTGAGCAAATCATTTAGATTAGTTCGAGTTTAGTTCGAATATAGAAGCCGAATGCGATGACCTAAAGCGTATGCATTTTTAGTATTAGATGCGTATGAAATGGAGGATGTGAATGGATGAGCTAATAGACTTTAAAAAACGATTTCTCAAGAATGGCGAGCTGGTTTCAATTCCAAAAAAGGAAAGCTATAAAAGAATCATGCTGCTATGGGCCGTCTCTTTCTTTGAATTAAATACAAGTTATACGGAGCTTCAGGTTAATCGTGTGCTGTCACAGCTCTATCCTGATTATGCCGTGTTGAGGCGGTACTTGGTTGATTATGGATTCCTATTAAGGGATGAGCGAGGCCTGAAATACGAGGTTAATCGTGATGTTCACGGTATTGAGAGCTAGCCGTCCGGTTCGGGTCCTATATATTGCTAGAGGGATAAGCGAAATAGGCAATTGGTGTGCGAATATTGCTTTGCCAATGCTGATTTACGAGGTAACTCACGATGTTTCTGCAACTGCTTTGATGGTCTGCTGCAGATTTGCCCCCTCTCTGTTTTCAGTTGCGCTCGCGCAGCTGCCTCAGAAGATGGGTATCGGGACACTGCAGGCCATGAGATTGGCAGACTTAATTCGCGCGGGATTATTCGTTTGCTATATTTTTGTTGATAGTAAATGGAGTATGTTTGCTATTACGTGCGCGGTATCGCTTTGCCGAACGGTTGAAATGCCCTGCTTTTACTCGTTGTTAAGAGCCAATACGAATAGTATCAATCGCGACGTAATTAATAATTCGTTTGGGTTTCTGCAGAATTTGATGATGGTTCTGGGGCCAGTTGCCGGCGGTTTTGTTGTCGCTCAATTTGGGGCGGAGGCTGTTCTTGCATTAGACGCGCTTTCTTTTGCCGCGTCGTTCTGGTTGCTGCGAGATGTTCCGTCGGTTATCGAGGTTAATGATAAAGAGGGGATAAGCAAAAATGAAAAAAACAGGACTGCATTTAGTGATCTTAGCGCGAAGCACTTGGCAATTGGTTTCCTATTAATCGATATTTCTAGTGGTGTGGCATTCGGCTCTCTGAATTCTCTTTTGCCAGCTATTGCGCAATTGCAATTTGACTCGTCATCGATACAATACGGATTCCTTCAGAGTAGTCTTACAATCGGACTGTTGTTCGGAAATACAATATATGGTCGTTTAATTAGTGGTTCCGATTGCGTTAAATCATATTGTTTTGTGACGTATCTTGCGCTCGGTGCGTATCTGGCGTTTGGCTATCGCTATGCGTCTGGGATATCGTTTATTTTCCTTTTTATCGTCGGTGCCGGAAACGCCATTCAAGATGTGCTTCTCATAACATCGCTGCAGGATTTGGCGAGAGACGAATCTGAATCGATAAGCCTGTTTTCAATTAGGGAGTCTTTGCAATCGGTTGCTGTTGTTATTTCAACACTCCTTGTTTCGCTGTTCACGAGCATCGCGATGTTCTCAATTCTCGTTACAGGACTTGGTGTATTTTCAATTATGATGGTAGTTGTGTTTCAATTGAATTATTTGCGAAAGATATGACGTTGATATGCCTAAAACGCTTTTAGTATTTCCCCCAGGATGGAGTCCAGTGGGGCCGTATCTTGCCTTGCCTGTTTTGAAGTCATATCTTCAAGAGGTTGAACAATATAAAGTTGACATCGTTGACTTAAACGTGGAATTTTACGATGACCTCCTATCTTATAGACATGTCGAAGAGTGCTGTAAAAGGTATCGGGAATCAAAGGATTCGTTTAGTTCGAATGTTCAATTAACAATCGAGTTGATACAAAAGTCAGCACTTAATGTTGACGAGGCAAAAGATATTTTCAGATCGAAGAGATACTTTAATCTAAAAGAAAGACAATATGCTGAAAACATTTTTAGAAATGCACTCTATATCATAAATCACGTCTCATATGGAGTTAAATACACGTTCAACTCCATAGATCTGCCCTATGATTATTATTCGACACCAGAAATAATGAAATCGCTTGCGGATACCTTGCATAATCCGTTTATTTCCTTCTATGAAATTGCCTTTCTTAAGCGTATTCAGAGGGAAAAAATCGAGTTTATTGGGATTTCGGTGAGCGGCTGTTTCCAATTGATTTCTGCAGTTACGTTAGCGAAACTGATTAAAGAAGAATGTCCATCTGTTAAACACGTCTCATTGGGCGGCAATTACATTACTCGTTTAGCAGATGACTGCATGAAAGAATGGCATCCCTTTTTTGAATACATTGATTCGATAATGATGTATGACGGCGAAGAGCCGCTTGCACGTCTTCTTGAGGCTCTTGACTCTGGTGATGACAATCTCGACTGTGTTCCAAACCTTTGCCATGCTAAAGGTGGAAAGATATATAAAAACCATCGGATTGAGCAAACATTTATCAACGATACAGTTCCCGATTTCGATGGCTTCGCCCTTTCTAAATACTTCATGCCTGAGTTAATATTGCCGGTTTATTCCTCTAGGCAATGTTTTAATCATTGCGCCTTCTGCACCATTCCCGGTGCTACCGGTGGTTGTTACCGAAAGATGCCTATATCGAGAGTATTTGAAATAATGTGTCGGTTAAATGAAAAATACGGCACGAGAGTTTTCTCTTTTGTGGATGAAACATTCGAAGGCAAAAGAATGGAGCAACTCGCGGATGAAATAAACGCATCGGGAAAAACGTTTTTCTGGCATGGAGAAACGAGGTTCTCTCCAACCCTAAGTACAGACGTTTTCAACAAGATATACCAAAGTGGATGTAGGCAGATTCAGTTTGGCCTCGAGTCATACAACCAAAGAGTTCTTGATCTAATGAAGAAGAACACGAGAGTTGATTGGATTGATCGCAATATCCATGATTGTCTCAATGCGGGTATTCCTGTTCATCTATTCTTTATGATTGGCTTTCCGACCGAAACTAAAGAAGAGGCTCTGAACACCTTAGCTTATACAGAGAATGTTTTGAATTATTCAAAACAGGTATGTGGTGTTCCATATTCCACGAGAGGATTTACGAATTTTGGTCTCGTTATGGGGTCGGATGTTTGGAATCATCCCGATAAGTATGGTGTCTCTGTAATGCCGAAGTCCCAATATGAGGATTTGCGCCTCGAAGTGGATTATGTTTCAGGCACTGGTTTAACTTTAAATGAAGCAAAATCCTTATCTGATGAGCATCATATTGATTTTTATATGCAAGAAGTCATAAACGGTAGCGACACAATTGACTTGCCCCAGCGGCTTCATATTTCAGAGGTGACCTGGATCCTAGATTCTATTCACGCTGTCAGGTATAAGGGACATTTGACCAAAGTAAAGCGACGGCTGACTAGTCTAAATCCAGCTGATCGAATCTGGCTGGATTCCAAGACCTCTGTCGTGCTCGTTGAGCCATTTGCCTACTTCTATAATTCTGAATACCATCATGTCTATGCTGTTTCCCAGTTGGTATACCTTAAGTTGGCCCGTTTATTGGAGGCCGATTGTAGCATTTCTCTTATCCTTGATCAGGGCGATCTCGAGCTGACAAGGGCGATAGAAGAACTGTTGCATTATGGATTGCTGAATACAAATATCGATGCCGATTATGTAATGCACGATAATGGTTTTCAATTGGTTAAAAGTTCGTTTGTGAAAGAAGTCGGACGCTCAAAAGAGGGGTTAAGAGTACTGCTGAGTTGTGCCACCCATAGAATGTGTGCGGTTAATGATTTTTCGTTCGCTTTGCTTTCGTTGTTTGAAAAGCCGATTACTAAGAACGAGGTGCGCGACATTTTGAAAAAAGAGGGACTATCGGCAAGCGAGGAGCAATTAAACAAGTTGGTTGATAATTGCATGAAAGCAGATATACTACAATTGATTAGATAGAGGAGGTTTCTGCATGGACGTTATTAACAAAGATCTCTTGGAGCAGCTGAAAGAGTTTCAGGAAGAGGGCGTCGTGGTAGAAGTGTTCGACTTTGAGGACTACATGGATAAATTCTGCCATTAGTTTCGGAATTTACTCGCCTCGCTTAAAGGAGAAGTCGATTATCGATTTCTCCTTTTTTAATTAAAGATATTTTTGAACTACATGCTCTTAGCACAGGTTGGCCTCTCAGTAAACTGGGAGGTTGCTTTGGCTAGTTAGAGATATGTGAACGTCCGTTAGACTGAATCTCAGGGTAGAAGGGGCCTCCAGTGTCCAGATCAACAAGGCAATGCTGCGTTTCGGCTAATAAGAACGATGGCTTTTTGCGTGTGGCGGCGGCGTCGCCGCAGATTCGCGTTGCCGATGTCGAGGGCAATGCCGAGGTTGCGTTAGCGGCTGTTCGCGCGGCTGTCGAGCGCGGCGTCCGTGCTCTGGTGCTGCCCGAGCTCAACTTGTGCGGCTATACCGCGGCCGATCTGTTCCATAACCGCACGCTGCTGCATGCCTGCGAGGCTGCTCTGGTGCATATCCTCGATGAGACTCGTGAGCTGCCGATTGTCTTTACCGTTGGCTTGCCCGTTGCGGTGGCAGAAAACATCTACAACTGCGCTGCCGTGTGCTGCGCGGGCGAGCTTTTGGGTCTTACGGCCAAGAAGTATCTGCCCAACTATGGCGAGTTCTATGAGCGTCGCTGGTTTGCTCCATCGCCTGCGGATCCCGTGTGGGTCGAGTTTGCCGGTCAGGGTCCGGTTCCGCTGGGTTCGGGGCTTGTCTACCGCTGCTGTGATGAAGGTGCCGAGGATATGGTGCTGGGCGTTGAGGTCTGCGAGGACCTGTGGGTGCCGGCGCCCCCTTCGACCGAGATGGCGCTTGCCGGTGCGACGGTGATCCTCAATCCGTCGGCTTCGGACGAGATTATCGGTAAGGCAGATTACCGCCGCAGCCTAATCTCCAATCAGAGCGCGCGCCTGTACTGTGCCTATGCCTATGCAGACGCGAGCGAGGGCGAGTCCACGACCGACATGGTCTTTGCGGGCGAGAACCTTATCTACGAAAACGGATCCAAGCTCGCCGCCACTAAACTGCTTACCTGCGATATGGCGGTGGCCGATGTCGATCTTGACCGCCTGGTTGCCGAGCGCCGTCGCTCGACGACGTGGACGCGCGCCGACGATGCGCCGGAGGCCACGACCGTTGAGTTTTCGTTTGAGGGCGTGCTGGCCAAAGAGTCTGTCCTGCGCAACGCCTGCGACATCGACCGTGTCTTCCCCCGCGCGCCCTTTGTGCCGGCTGACCATGGCGACCTGGCCGAGCGTTGCGAGACCATCCTCGACCTGCAGACCGCCGGCCTCAAGACCCGCCTTGCCCATACGGGCACCAAGGCGGCCGTCATCGGCCTTTCGGGCGGCTTGGACTCCACGCTGGCACTGCTTGTGACCGTGCGTGCCTTCGATGCGCTGGGGCTGCCGCGCACGGGTATCACGGCGGTCTCCATGCCAGGTTTTGGCACGACGCACCGCACTAAGTCCAATGCCGAGTCGCTCGCTCGTGACTTGGGTGTGAGCTTCCGTGAGGTTTCGATCCACGCGGCTGTGGAGCAGCACTTCAAGGACATTGAGCATGATCCGGCCGTGCAGGACGTGACCTACGAGAACAGCCAGGCCCGCGAGCGTACACAGATTCTGATGGACTTGGCAAACCAGGCCGGCGGCTTTGTTATCGGCACCGGCGACCTGTCGGAGCTGGCGCTCGGCTGGGCCACCTATAACGGCGACCACATGAGCATGTATGCCGTCAATGCGAGCGTGCCCAAGACGCTTGTGCGCCATCTGGTGCGCTATGCCGCCGATGTCTTTGGCGGGCGTATTGCCGAGGTCTTGCTCGACATCCTCGATACGCCGGTGTCCCCCGAGCTTCTGCCGCCCACGGGCGACGGCGAGATTGCGCAGAAGACCGAGGATTTGGTGGGCCCGTACGAGCTGCACGACTACTTCCTCTACTACCTGCTGCGTTTTGGCTTTGAGCCGGGCAAGATCTACCACATGGCGCTCAAGAGCTTCGAGGGTGTCTACGACGCCAAGACCGTCCACACGTGGCTACGTACGTTCTACCGTCGCTTCTTTGCCCAGCAGTTTAAGCGCAGCTGCCTGCCCGATGGCCCCAAGGTGGGCTCGGTGACGCTCAGTCCGCGCGGCGATTGGCGCATGCCGAGTGACGCCAGCTCGCGCCTGTGGCTCGCCCAGATCGACGCGCTCAATCCAGTTGACTAAGGTTGGCTAAATTGAACCAATACGGGGGTTGCAAGCGTTACACTTTTGCAATCTGATGGCCCGTATCGCGCGGCGCTCTTGTCGGAGCGCCGCGTTTTTTATATCGAAAGGTGGCACCATGCAGGCATCGCAGCGTCTCGACCGCTTTGGCGCGGAGGTCTTCGCCTCGCTCAACAACAAGCTTCTCGCGCTGAAGGCTCAGGGCAAGACCATTTACAACATGAGCGTGGGCACGCCCGACTTTAAGCCGTACGACCACGTGGTCGAGGCGCTCACGCAGGCAGCCCAAGATCCCGAGATGTGGAAGTATGCCCTGCGCGACCTGCCCGAACTCAAGCAGTCCGTGTGCGATTACTACGAGCGTCGCTTTGGTGTCTCCGGCATTACGCCGTCCATGGTGCAGTCGTGCAACGGCACGCAGGAGGGCGTGGGCCATTTGGGCCTGGCCCTGCTCGATCCGGGTGACACCATTCTGGTTCCCGATCCGTGCTACCCGGTCTTTGAGGCGGGTGCCAAGATCGCCGATGCCAAGCTCGAATACTATCCGCTGGTTGCCGAGCATAATTACCTGCCCTATGTGGCGGGCATCGATCCCGAGGTTGCCGATCGTGCCAAGTATATGATCGTGTCGTTGCCCGCCAACCCGGTCGGCTCGGTGGGTACGCCCGAGGTCTACGAGGAGATTATCGCCTTTGCCCGCGAGCATGATCTGTTGATCGTTCATGACAATGCCTACTCCGATATCGTGTTCGACGGCGAGCCGGGTGGCAGCTTCCTGCAGTACCCTGGCGCGCTCGAGGTGGGCGTGGAGTTCTTCTCGCTCTCTAAGTCGTTTAACGTCACCGGTGCCCGCATCGGCTTTTTGGTCGGTCGCGAGGATGTGGTCTCGGCCTTTGCCAAGCTGCGCGGCCAGATCGACTTCGGTATGTTTTTCCCGATCCAGAAGGCTGCTATCGCCTGCCTGAACGGTCCGCGCGATGAGGTCGAGGCGCAGCGCCTGAAGTACCAGGAACGTCGCGATGCCCTGTGCGACGGTCTTGAGGGCCTGGGCTGGGAGCGTCCCAACGCGCATGGCTCTATGTTTGTGTGGGCCAAGCTTCCCGGTGGTCGCACCGATTCCATGGCGTTTTGCGAGGAGCTTATGGAGAAGGCCGGCGTTGTGGTGACGCCGGGTGCGAGCTTTGGTCCTTCGGGCGAGGGGCACGTGCGCATGGCGCTGGTCTTGCCGCCCGACCAGATCGCTTTGGCTGTCGAGGCCATTCACGAGGCGGGCCTGTATTAGAAAGCTATTTCGGCTCGTCAATAGCTCGAAACCGATTTCGTGCAGTTATTTTACGAATTCTGCAAACAATTTCGGTAAACGGTCGATTTTTGGCTGCGAATAGGAGCATAATCAAAGTCCCGATTGGATGTATTGGGATTACGACAAGCCGCTCGGGTCGTTCCCGGGCGGCTTGTTTGTGGAGAGAGATGGGAGTTTCTAATGGTTAACGAGAAGAAGGTCGCTATTGTCGGCTGCGGTTTCGTCGGTTCGTCTTCGGCGTTCGCACTGATGCAGAGCGGTCTGTTCTCCGAGATGGTCCTCATCGACGTGGACAAGAACCGCGCCGAGGGTGAGGCCCTGGATATCGCGCACGGCATGACGTTTGCCGAGCCGATGAAGATCTACGCCGGCGATTATTCCGATGTCGCCGACGCCGCCATGATCGTCGTCACCGCTGGCGCTGCCCAGAAGCCCGGTGAGACCCGCCTGGACCTGGTCAACAAGAACGTCAACATCTTTAAGTCCATTATCCCCGAGATTAAGAAGTCCGGCTTCGACGGCATTCTGCTAATCGTCTCCAACCCGGTTGATGTTCTGACCTATGCTGCCATCAAGATGTCCGGCCTGCCCGAGGGCCATGTCATCGGCTCTGGCACCGTGCTCGACACTGGCCGTCTGCAGCAGATGCTTGGTGCCCACGTCGAGGTTGACCCGCGCGATGTCCAGGCCTATGTCATGGGTGAGCACGGCGACTCCGAGTTTGTCGCTTGGTCCAGCGCTCAGGTTGCCGGCGTTCCGCTGAACACCTTCTGCGAGCTTCACGGCCACCTGGAGCACGAAGCCGCCGAGAAGCGTATCGCCGAGGACGTCAAGAACTCCGCCTACACCATCATTGAGAAGAAGCACGCCACCTACTATGGCGTCGCCATGGCCGTCAAGCGTATCTGCACCGCCGTCATGCGCGATGAGCAGACCGTTCTGCCCGTCTCCTCGCTCATGGTGGGCGAGTATGGCCTGTCCGATCTTGCCATCTCCATGCCGACCGTCGTTGGCCGCGACGGCGTTGTCTGCCGCGTCCCCGTCCCGCTGGACGATGACGAGCAGCATGAGCTCACCGCCTCCGCCAAGGCCCTCAAGGACATCATCGACAGCGTCGACTTCTCCTGCTAAATCAAGCTCTTTTGGGCAACAGGCTACAATGAAGGCGTCCGGGCCACACGGTCCGGGCGCCTTTTTGGTGCGAGGGGGTCAGGTTACTTTGCACCACCCCAATGCACCATAGTTGATGGGAGGGCCATGTCGGATTCGCCTAATTTTTTGACCTATGCCCAGACGGCGTTTGATCCGTTTGAGGAACGGCCGTTCTGCGCGGTGGATAGCCTGGTCTTTGCGTGGTTGTCCTATTTGCGTTTGCCGGGTGATATGGCGGAGCTGACGAACTGGCAGGGCCTAGACGTACGCGAGCTGCTACGCGCCGAGTGCTACCAAGACATGATTGGCGACCTGTGGGATCCGGAGGGGAGCCGTGCCCTGTTGGAGGCTGTGGCAGCAAGCCCTCGCTACCGTGGCGTTCGTGTTTGCGGCTATCGTAGCGTGAGTGATGCCGAGACAACGGAGCAGTTTGCGGCCATGACGTTCCGATTTCCGGCGGGGTTTAGCTATCTTGCCTTCCGGGGGACCGACAGCACGATTGTGGGCTGGAAAGAGGACTTTAACATGGCGTTCCGGTGTCCTGTGCCGGCCCAGGAATCCGCGGCGCGTTATGTAGACGAGGCGGCGGATGCGATTGACGGGCCGCTTTTGTGCGGAGGTCATTCCAAGGGTGGAAACCTTGCGGTGTACGGTGCGGCGATGTGCCCCGATGTCGCCCGTGAGCGAATCGAACGGGCGTATTCCCATGATGGTCCGGGCTTCGTCGAGGAGTTTCTGAGTGGCAACGCCTTCGCCGACCTATCCGGTCGAATCGACAAGACGCTACCTCGGTCGTCAATCTTTGGCATGATGTTCGAGACACAGGAGGACTATGCCATCGTTGAGAGCACCGAGTTCAGCCTGCTTCAGCATAATCCCTTTAGCTGGGTGGTTGATGGTCGCGACTTCGTGTACTGTGAGCGCCTGTCCGCCGGTGCTCGATACGTTGATGGCTCCATTCGCGAGATGCTGCTTGCGGTGTCGCCTAGCGAGCGCGAGCGTTTTGTAGATGCGTTGTTCTCCGTGCTTGAGGCTACGGGTGCTGAGCGGTTTGCGGATATCGCTGGGAATCTGCGCGAGAGCCTGCCCGTGATGCTCCAGGCTGCGCAAGGCTTTGACAAGGATACGCGACGCTTTGTCTCGCAGACTATCGTTGCGATTCTTAAGTGTGCGCTTCTGCCCAAACGTCCCCAGATCGACATGCCCGCTGCCGGCAAGAGCTTGGCAGAACAGCTCGAGGCTTGGCAGTCCGAGCTCCTGCGCTAACCATTGGTGCAAAGCAACCTATCCCCGATGCACCAATCTTCGATGCGCCTGGGGCGGGATCGACCGCTATACTGGTTCGTGCCGAAATCGATCTAGAACGGAATGCCGTATATGAAAATCAATCACGCGATTCTGCATATCCTGGACTTTGACTCTGCCGTCAACGTTATGAGCCAGCGCGAGCTCGATATCGAGAGCCGCACCGTGCGTAATTTCGTAACCACGCACCTGCGGCGCGCTCGTACCTCGGCTGATAACAAGCGTGCCACGTTTGCCGAGAACTCCGCATTCGGCGGCGAGCTCAAGGGCTATTTCTTTGGTGAGCGTGAGTTCGTGGATCTGTCTCAGCAGATTGCGGAGTTTATCTCCTCCGAGCTCACCAAAGCCGAGAAAGCCGAGTCTACCGATGTGCTCGTGGCTGATTTTGACGACGATGAGGATGCCCGCTGGTTTGCCGTGATGCTGCTGGGCTCCAAGCAGGCTTTTATGCACGAGGTGGGCCGCGAGGAGGGGGAGGTACGCAACGACATCGCGCGCCACTACGCTATTCTGCCAAACCCCTCGCAAAAGGTGCCAAGCTATGCCATCGTGCGCGCGAGCACCATGGAGATCGGCTACGTGGACAAGAAGCGCAAGATTGCCGGCGAGGATCGTATGCTTATCCCCGATGGCCTGCTGCAGTGCGACACGGGCGTATCGGGTAAGGAGGTCATCGACACCGTGACGCGTGTGGTCGAGGAAGTCGCCGAGGAGCACGGTGCCAACACGGCTGTAGCACTCGCCAAGGTTAAGGCTGCTGTTGCCGAGAAAGTTGAGGATGACGAGGAACTGCCCCCTTGGGATATCGTCGACGAGGTCTTTGAGGACGAACCGGTTATCAAGGAGAGCGTGCGCGCGGCACTGACCGAGGAGAAGGTGCCTGAGCGCGTTCCCGTGGAGCGCAAGCAAGTCGAACGCGCGGCGGTGCGCAATCATAAGATCCGTACCGACACGGGTATCGAGATCAGCTTCCCGGCCGAGATGGGTTCGAATTCCGAGTACATTGAGTTCGTCAATGAGCCCAACGGCCTCATCTCCATCGAACTCAAGAATATCGGGTCAATTGAGAATCGATAAACTGCGCTTGGACGCTGCAAAAATAAAGGCCGAAGCCCCGGATGAGGGCTTCGGCCTTTTTACTTGGGGCTGAATTACGTTGCAGGTCGAGCATACGTCAGCGAAAACGACCCAGAGCGAGCAAGGTGACGTGAAAGAGGAGGGCATCGACCTTCTGGTCATGCCCGACGATTGAACGTCAGATTGCCGCTTAGGGGCGTTTGCAGCGTCGAGCCGTTACGCGGTTTGGTAAAACCGCGTAACTTCTACAGCTGGCGCAGGCCCTCTTCCAGGCCGGTCTTGCTGTCGGTCTTCTCGTCGCGCATCTTGATGACGCGGGCGGGAATGCCGGCCACGACGGCGCCGGCGGGGACGTCCTCGACGCACACGGCACCGGCAGCCACGACAGCGCCCTTGCCCACGCGCACGCCCTCCAAGACCACGGCGTTGGCGCCGATCATGACATCGTCCTCGACGATGACGGGCGTGGCGCTGGCGGGCTCCACGACGCCTGCCAGCACGGTGCCGGCGCCGATGTGGCAGTTCTTACCCACGGTGGCGCGACCGCCCAGCACGGCGCCCATATCGATCATGGAACCCTCGCCGATAACGGAGCCGATGTTGATGATGGCGCCCATCATGATGACGGCACGGTCGCCAATCTCGACGCGGTCGCGGATGATCGCGCCCGGCTCGATGCGGGCGTTGATGCCCTTAAGGTCGAGCATGGGCACGGCGGAGTTGCGGCAATCGTTTTCAACGTCGTAGTAATCGATGGAGTCGGCGTTGGCGTCCAGGATGGCCTTAAGCTCATCCCAGTCGCCAAAGACGGTCTTGCCACGACGACCGCCGTAGACATGTGCGTTGCCCCAGGCAACCTTCATGCCCGGCTTCTCGCGCACGTACAGCTTGACGGGCGTCTTTTTGGGCGCGGTGGCGATGTAGTTGATAATCTCCTGTGCATCCATCTCGGCTGCGTTGCTCATTTGCTATCTCTCCTTTGGGTGGATTCGGTTGATACCCGGTTAGGCAAACATGACCTTGTCGAACGTATAGAAGCCGGGTTCGCGGGTGACGAGCTTCTGCGCGGCTGCCAAGGCGCCGTTGACAAAGATCTGACGGCTCGTGGCGCGGTGGGTGAGCGTGACCTCCTCGTCCTGGCCAAAGAAACTAACCTCGTGTACGCCGGCGACGGTGCCGCCGCGCAGCGAGTGCATACCGATTTCCTTGGGATCGCGTGCTCCGCACATGCCCTCGCGGCCATAGACGGGGTGGTAGCCTGCCTCGGGTTCAGCTTCGACGACGGCGTCGAGCAGTAGCTTGGCGGTGCCGCTCGGGGCGTCGACCTTTTGGTTGTGGTGCGTCTCGACGATCTCGCAGTCAAAGCCGGGCAGCTCGCGTGTGGCCTGGGCCACTAGATGACGCAGGGCTGCGATGCCGATGGAGTAATTGCCCGAGTGCATAACGCGGGTGTTCTGGCCCAGCTCACACAGGCGGTCCATCTGCTCAGGTGAATAGCCCGTGGTGCCGGAAACGAGTGCGGCACCCGTGCGCTCGACATAGGCGACGACGGCGTCGAAGGTCGCGACGTTCGAGAAGTCGATGATGACGTCGGCAGCCGGTGCGTTCTCGAGCTCGCTCAAATCGAAGCCAATCTGGGCCACGATATCAAAAACGGGCTGCCCGGCGGCGTCGACAATGCCTTCGGCGGTAGTGCGGATGAGCGAGCCCATGCGGCCCGTTCCCATAATGACGGTCTTAATCAAGTAGACCAGCTCCCTTCAGAGCATCGGTAAGTGCGGCTCGCGTGTCGTCTGCCATGGGGCACAGCGGCATACGGTAGTTTGCCTCGATCATGCCCATCTGGGCGAGCGCTTCCTTGACGGGGATGGGGTTGACCTCGCTAAAGAGGGCGTTGATGAGCGGCTGGCCGGCAATCTGGATATCGCGGGCGCGCGCTACGTCGCCGTCCAGATAAGCGCGGCACATGTCGTGTACAAGCTGCGGCTGCACGTCGGCCCACACGCTGATGGTGCCCGAAGCGCCCAGGCTCATGAGCGGCACTGTGAGTGCATCCTCGCCCGAGTACATGCGGAAATCGTCGGACAGCAGGTGGGCGATCTTGGCCGCGTAGGCGACGTTGCCCGAGGCCTCCTTGATGCCCATGATGTTGGGGTGCGCGGCTAGGCGCTCTACGTTGCGCTCGCTGATACCGCAGCCGCAGCGGCCGGGGATGTTGTACAGGATGCAGGGGATGTCAACGGCATCGGCGACGGTCTTAAAGTGCTGATAGATACCCTCTTCGTTGGACTTGTTGTAGTAGGGGGTAATGAGCAGCAGGCCGTCGGCTCCCAAGCCCTGGTAAGTAAGCGACTTGGTGAGCATGGTCTGCGTGGAGTTGGAGCCTGAGCCGGCGATGACGGGGACGCGTCCTGCAACATGCTTGACCACCGCGGCGACGACGGAGTTGTCCTCGTCATCGGTCATCGTGGCACTCTCACCGGTGGTGCCCAGGGTGAGGATGGCATCGGTGCCATTTTGCAAGTGGAAATCGATAAGGCGCTCGAGCGCGTCAAAGTCGACGCTGCCGTCCTTTTTAAACGGCGTGACGAGGGCGACGATCGAGCCCTCGAGGTTGCGGATATCCATGTTCTTCTCCTTCGCCTCCGCGATCTGGATGCGTTTGTTCCATTGAGCTGCGACTGCCAGGCGCTCGTCTTGGGCGCGACGGCGGGCACTTTCGGCGCGCGACTTGGCCAGCAGCTCGCGGCCGCACGGCAGCACGTCGAGCGTGGCAAAGTAATCGCCCGGGCGCTCGGCGCGGCGGATGAGGTCGGCCGCGCCATCGGGGCGCAGCAGGACCTCGGCGGAGCGCAGACGTCCGTTGTAGTTGTAGCCCATGGAGTAGCCATGCGCACCGGTATCGTGGATTACAAGCAGGTCACCCATGTCGATATGCGGCAGCTTGCGATCGATAGCGAACTTGTCGTTGTTCTCGCATAGGTTGCCCGTGATGTCATAGGTGTTCGTGACGGGCGCTGTGGCCTTGTCGGCGCCGCCCGGCTGACCCATCACCGTAATGTGGTGGTAGGCGCCATACATGGCAGGGCGAATCAAATCGACGGCGCTTGCATCGACACCGATATAGTCCTTGTAGATCTGCTTCTCGTGGATGGCCTTGGTGACCAGGCAGCCGTAGGGGCCCAACATAAAGCGGCCCATCTCGGTGCAGATGGCCACATCGCCCATGCCGGCGGGAACCAGGATCTCGTCGTATGCCGCGTGTACTCCCTCGCCGATGGTGCGAATGTCGTTGGCCTGCTGCTCGGGCAGGTAGGGGATGCCGACGCCGCCGGACAGATTGATGAAGGCGACGTGTGCGCCGGTCTCGCGCTCCAGGCGTACGGCAAGCTCAAAGAGGATGCGCGCGAGCTTGGGGTAGTAGTCGTTGGTGACGGTGTTGCTGGCAAGGAATGCGTGGATGCCAAAGTCCTCGGCGCCCTTGGCCTTGAGCATGCGGAAGGCCTCGAAGAGTTGCTCGGTGGTCATGCCATATTTGGAGTCGCCCGGGTTGTCCATGATGCCGTTGGAGAGCTGGAACAGGCCGCCTGGATTAAAGCGGCAGCTGACCGTCTTGGGGATGGGCCCCGCAACGCGCTCAAAGAACCCGATGTGGCTGATGTCGTCAAAGTTGACGATGGCACCCAGCTTGTCGGCGAGCTCAAAGTCGGCAGCCGGTGTGTCGTTGGATGAGAACATGATGTCGTGTCCCGTGATACCCAGTGAGCGGGCGATCATGAGCTCGGTATAGCTCGAGCAATCGCAGCCGCAGCCGTATTCGTTGAGAATGGAGATGAGCGCCGGGTTGGGGTTGGCCTTGACGGCAAAGTATTCCTTAAAGCCCGGGTTCCATGCAAAGGCGTCGCGCACTTCTTGCATGTTGCGGCGGATGCCCGCCTCGTCGTATAGATGAAACGGCGTGGGGAACTGCTCGACGATATGCTCGAGTGTCTCCTTGTCCACAAACGGCTGCTTGGCCGCATATGCCTCGTTGGGGGTCAATGCCATGTCCCGTAAACCTCGCTATCCAGACGGCGCCATCTGCGCATCGAATCCGCATAGCGTGGACCCAATGTCCGGATAGCGCTCCCGCATTGCTGCAGACAGTCCTGTGGGTGTTTCCCACAGGCCCACCAGGTTGTTCGTGCCCGAAAAACCCAGTTCGGCGGGTTTCGCCTCCCCACGGGGTCAAAGCCTGCTGGCTCGCCCGCGGTTCTTCGTGCCCGCGCCTCTATCAAGTGGTAAAGACCCTATCACGTTGCACTTTACCAAACAAGAGTATTCGTATATAACGTTTAAAAAATGCAGGGATATGCTGGAAACATGTGCGCCACAATCCTGTATCACAATAAGTTGCAACAGATGTGCCTCACGAAGGGATCCTCTATGACCGAGCTCCAAGAACTCCGTTGCTATCGCCGCGATCTCCATCGCGTTCCGGAGCTCGATTTCGATCTTCCGCAGACTATCGCCTATATCGAGGGCGTGTTGGCGCCGCTCGCTTGCGAGGTGACCCATCCGTGCCCCAGCTGCGTCTGCGCTTTCTTCGACGCTGGCGTTGGTGCCCCGCATGCCACGGCGATTCGCGCCGATATGGATGCGCTGCCCATTGCCGAGACAACGGGGGCAGCGTTCGCTTCGACCCATCCCGGCAAGATGCATGCTTGCGGCCACGATGGACACATGGCCATGGCACTTGCCGCCGCGACGTATGTCGACCGTACAATTCGCGAGCAGCCGGGCGCCATTAGGCGCAATGTGCTCTTTGTGTTCCAACCGGCCGAGGAGACGACTGGTGGTGCCAAGACGGTGTGCGAGAGCGGCGTGTTCGAGCGCTACGGGGCGGATCGCATCTTCGGCTTCCACGTGTGGCCCGATCTGCCCGCCGGCACGTTGGCGAGCTGCTCCGGTCCGTTGCTGGCGCGTTCGAGTGAGACACACATTCATATCCATGGCACGAGCATCCATATCGCTAAGACCTATGGCGTTCCGGTCGAGGAGTCGCATGATGCGGCGCTGGCGGCTGCCAAGTTCTTGGTTTCCGAGCGCGAGCTCATGGACGAGTTGGGCACCGACGAGCCCTGCATTGGTAAGTTCGGCCTGCTGCAGGCCGGCACCGTCTGCAATGCGGTGGCGGGGGAGGCCCATGTTGCCGGCAGCCTACGTGTGTTTACGGACGACATGTTCGACCGCGCGCGCGAGGGCGTGCGCCGCGTGCTGGACGATGCCTGCGCCGCAACGGGCTGCACATATGACCTCGATTTTGCCGAGGGCTATCCGCCAGTCGATAACGACCCCGAGCTGTTCGCCCACATTGCGCCTGCCTTGTCCGAGCCGCAACTTGTGGACGAGCCGCTGCTAATCGCCGAGGATTTCGCGTTCTATCAGCGCCATCTGCCGGGCGTGTTCTTCTTGCTGGGCACGGGCGTGCCAGAGGGACAAGAAAACCAAATCGACGCTGATGGCTGCCCAGCCTATGCCACAAGCGCTCTGCATACCGATAGCATGCTCTTCGACGAGGAAATCCTACTCAAAGGCCTCGATGTCTACAAACGATTGCTTTTGCTTGACTAAGGCTTGAAGGACTATTTGTTCTAGAAAACACGAACAAACGTACGATATAATAGAGATGTAAGTCTATAGAAACGTTTGACGTTACTAACGTAAGGCGATACTATGATTGCATCGTATAAAGATGAGGATACCGAACGCTTTGCCATGGGTGTGCGGGTCAGGAGGTTCGTGCCCTTTGAGCGTGTTGCGTTGAGGAAGATTCGCCAACTGCAGGTTTGTGCTTCGCTTGATGATCTTCGCGTTCCACCGGGCAACCGCCTGGAAGCTTTGAAGGGCGATCGTGCCGGTCAATATAGCATCCGTGTTAACGAGCGCTATCGGGTCTGCTTTGAGTGGAGACAGGAGATGGCTTGGAATGTCGAAATCGTCGATTATCACAAGTGATGAGACTTCGGCCGATTTGTTGTCGCCGGTGACTCCTGGTGAGCTTCTCAAAGAGGAGTTTCTTGTTCCCATGGGCATTTCTCAATATCGCCTTGCGAAAGAGACCGGGATTCCGGCTCAGCGTATCGGGCAGATTGTCTTGGGAAAACGTCGCGTGACGGCCGACACCGACCTTCGTCTTTGCCGTTATTTTGGCCTGACGGATGGTTATTGGCTGCGCGCTCAGGTGGCGTTTGACCTTGAGGCAGAGAAAAGGCGGATTGAACCGGAACTCGATAAGATCGTTCCTGTTCAGCAGGCCATCGCACTGTAGTGCTCAAAGATGATGGGGGGGTGGCGATGAGGCGACGCCGACAGTCTGCCGTATATAGTCCGGGTGGATGCGGGTGTGGCTTGTTACTGCTTCCGGTCATCGCTGTGAGCATTGGCGTGATGTTTGCGCTTGCCGGGGTGGCAGCAGCGGCACTCGTGTTGCTGATTGTGGCCATTGGCGTGACGGTCTGGCTGTACCGTTCTCGCGAGCAACGCCGCGCCGACGGTAAGACCAATGTTGGATGGACCATCTTTTTAGTCTTCGCCTACCTATTGAGCATCAGCTATTTAGCCTTCTTTATCCTGTTGCTTGTAAGCACCTTTACCGGGGAACCCGTCACGGTGGGGTAGGCTTCGACGAGCTTCTTGAGGATGAAGCGAGGGGCGGACCCTGAATGAACCGCGTCCCACATCAACAAGTTTCATTCGTTGTGTGGCAATCCGAATGTGCGGGCGTTTGGCGTGAGAGCACCGCCGCCAGCAACATGGGGATGCAGGCCGCAATCGCCAGCCCCCATGCCAGCACATCGCAAAAGCGCGTCAACGTCGCGCCTGACCACGGCCATTTCCTGCTCGAGTTTGTAGGCTCGCTCGATGCGAGCTCGTCGATCTTGAGCTCCATAACCGCGCGGCTGCGCGAGTTGAACTCGACAACTCCGATCGGTGTCACGGTGACGCCGATGAGCGTCATCGCAATAGACTCCATTGGACCTCCTGGCAGGATATAGGTCAACTTGCGAGTGCATTATCCGCTGCGGTCACAAATCAGCTGGCAACTGAGTAATCGGCCTAAAGCACGGGGTAAAATACGCTAAAGAGGAAGGAATGGAGGCTGAAATGGAAGAGTTCGAGCTCAAGGACGAGCGGCAGGAAGAGGGTGTGAAGACAACGCTGACGGAAACTGACCTTGAGCTTAACGATGCGGAAAAGAAGCCTCTCATGCATGCCACCCGAGAAAAGGTGGAAGCCATTCCTTATATCGTTAAGGAGGGCGCAGCGAAAGCCGTCCAATTCGTCAAAGAACATAAGAAGGGGATTGTCGCCGGGACGGTCGCTGCCATTGGGGCTGTCGCCTACGTTGCCAACAACTCGCATGAGAAAGATCAGCTGCTGGAAAAGAATGCTCGGCTGACGGAAGAAAACGCTCAGCTGTCAGACGATCTCGTAATAGAGCGCGAGGTCTCAGACCGTTTGGCATCGCGAGTGGTGGAGCTCGAGAATCTCTGCGATGAGAAAGACGACTATTTCCGAGAGACGATTTCGGACGGGCTGCGTCATGGAAGTTCCCTCGCCGGAAAGCACATGGCCGACCGAAGGCAATATCTCAATGAGGAGTAGGCCGGTTCTTACTACGCACCATTACGCCCCAACGCCTAGCCTGTACCGTTGGGGTGGCGCACTCATTTCTGGCCGCAGCGCAGGAAAGACGCCTGCGCAGCCGTCAGGGGTGCTATTTGGTGCAGTTCCAAGCCTCATCCAGCCGTCAGCTAGCCCGCCTGCCCCTCGCCGTCGTCGCGGCGTATCGCGTACTCGTCTGCTTTGAGTCGCAGACCGTGTCGTTGCCGCCCATGATGGCCTTGTGGTTGTTGAATGTGGTCGAGCCTATGTGGCCCTTGGGCGGCTCTCAGCCCGCATCTACCAGGATTCTTGTCGAGCTCGTGCGAGCATCGAGCGTGTAGGGCATGCTCGAGAGCGTCGTCGTCCGCATGGACCACGCCGCGCAGGTTCGCCATGTCGGAAATCGAGACAAGGCACTGCAGCCGTAGAACCAGTAGTTCAAATCGATGTTGGCAAGCCTCGAGGTGTCATCGGCGATGGACATGCGCTTCACGCTCTTCTATATGGCAACCTTAGCTCTCAGCTAATGAATTCAAGTTCAATCCTTCCTACGATGTGCTGTGTGCCGGCACGGTAGCCGGATCGTAGGAAGGATGAATAATGGCAAAAGAGGGAAAGAAGCCGATCGGCAAGATTGTCCTAGGCGTCATCGTGGTGCTGGTTATCGTCGGTGCCGTGGGTTCTATGGGTGGCAATTCAACCGATTCGTCTGCGAGCGATTCGGCAAAACCTGCCGAGGCGACACAGCAGGCTGAGGAGCAAAAAGAACCGCAAGAACCGTATATCATTGCTGACGAGGCTGAAGACACCTCCAATCAGTTTGCCTATAAGATCACGGGCACGCTGACCAATAACACGGACAAGGAAAAGAGCTACATTCAGATTGAGTATGTTCTGTATGATGCCGATGGCAACCAGGTTGGAACGGCTCTTGCAAACACCAATCATCTGAAGGCGGGCGGCTCCTGGAAGTTCGAGGCGCTGGGTACGGTGTCTCCCGACCAGGTTGCTAGCTGGGAGCGTTCGGACGTAAGCGGTTTCTAGCATGTTGCATGCACTGGGGGGGGGTGAAGTCGTATGCCCGATAAAAAGCTGACCGAGGAGCTGCTCAATGAGCTTCTCGATGCGCCGAACATCGATGGCTATATCAGGGAGCACGACTTTGCCGCCCCGTCGCTTTCGGACTACCTGAAGCAGCTGCTGCAGGAAAAGGGCTTGGAGCGCTCGCGCGTGGTTCGTATGGCCGATCTCAATGAGACCTTTGGCTATCAGATTTTTACCGGTGCGCGTCACCCGAGTCGCAATAAGGTGCTGCAGATTGCCTTTGCGATGGCGCTGACGCTCAAAGAGGCCAACCGTGCACTGACGGCTGCCGGGGTAAGCGTCCTCAACTGCAAGGATCGCCGTGATGCGATTATCATCTTTTGCATCGATCGCGGGTGCAGCCTCCAAAAGGTCAACGAGGAGCTGTATCGCTTTGGCGAGGAGACGGTGAGTTAGCGGCTGATATCTGAGCCGGCGGAGCTGCCGAACAACGATGCAAACGAACGGGGCGCGGATGCCATGGGGTGTCTGCGCCCTGCGCTATGATGGAGGCTATGGATACTCAGACCACAACATATTCCGATGACGAGCTGACCGCAGCGCTTGCCGAACATCTGGCGTCGCTCGATCGCGACGACAGCTATCACGTGGAGCGTGTACTTAAGCGCTCGTCCGTTGAAACAACCGAGCTCGTGTACTTTGAAGGAACCGGCGGTGGTTCGCTCGGCCCCTTTGTCCGTAAACGCATCGATGCTTCGGCTCAAATCGGCGGGGCATACGAGCGTCTGTTTGCCGCCCAGCGGGCAGGCAGGCGTTTTGAGCACCTGCCCAGAATCGTCGATTATCGTCGTGTGGGCGACGAGCTCAACGTGGTTATGGAATACATCGAAGGGGAGACGCTCGGGGTGCTGGTGGACCGTCTGGGAGCCACCCCCGATTATGCGCGTGAATTGTATCCTGCCCTATGCGATGCCGTGGGCGAGCTCCACGCCGGTTTTGCAATGGCGGGGGAGACGTCGGCGCCGGTGATCCATCGCGACCTCAAACCGTCGAATATCATCGTGACGGGTGCGAACTGTACGCTCGATGAGGGCCTGACGTTTTCGTCGCTGGTGATTATCGACTTGGGGATCGCGCGCGTATGGCGCGATGGCGCCGATGCCGACACCGTCAAGTTTGGCACGCGACCCTATGCGCCGCCCGAGCAGTATGGGTTTGGGCAGACGAGTGTGCGCAGCGACGTCTACGCACTTGGCGCCCTGTTGTTCTTCTGCTTGACGGGAGTCGACCCTAAACCAGGGCTCGACATGCGCGAGCAATGCGAGGCGCGTGGCATTCCCACTCCACTTGCCGATGCCGTCTGCATGTCGATGGCGCTCGACCCGGCCAAGCGTTTTGCGAGTGCGGAAGCGTTGGGACGGGCGACGCGCTCGGCATACGATCTGAGCCGTCCCGTGCGGCCTCCTGCGCCTGCGCCTGTCCGTACTCCGGCCTCGGAGACGGTGTTGACGCTCCAAGGGCTCCAGAACCCCGCAGGGCTTCCTAGGCCTGCCGCCTCCGCTGCATGCGGTCTGCTCTCTCGCGTTCCGGAGTCTCTGGGGCGCATTTGGAATGCGCTCGTCTGCTTCTCGCTGCTTGTGTTCTTTGCCGGAAGTCACTTTGCCGTCTTTCACCCCACGGGAGCAAACCAAAGCTACCCGACGTGGCTTCTCATAATCGAGTATTTTTTCTTTGTCGATGGCCTTATGGTGCTTATGCATTTTGCGCTGCTCGATAAGCGCCGTCTTCGTCGGCGATTCGCGCTGTTCGACAGCTATCGCGGCAAGAAACTCGCGAAACTCTGGCTCAAGGCATTGGGTGTACTGCTCCTATGCATGATCGTCATAGTCGCGGTTGCCAATGCGACCGGCGTCGTCGATACCTCCGCTACCTAAAAGAAAAGGGCCCCATTGGGGCCCTTTGCAGTTGCGTTTAGATGCGGTTCATCTGAGCGGCGACTTTGTTGTACCAGTCCTGCCACGTGGGCGGGCAGTACTTTTTGGCCGCTGCCGGGGTAAGGGTGGAGCCGTAGTTGGCGCCCAGATAGGCAACGTGAGCGGAGATGCCCTCGCTCCAGCTGCCAAAGCTGCGCCAACCGCCGCCACGGGCACTCCAGCCCCAGGCGTTGTAAGAATTGGCGCAATAAGCACCCTTGGTGCTCTCGATGCAGGCGATGGCGGGGGACCAACGGGGGTCGACACCGGTATTCCAAGCGGCGACGGCAAAGTTATAGCCCTGGCCTGCCATGGGGGAGCCGGCGAGATAATTGTCGATGCGGCTCGTCCACTCATTAATGAACGAATCGTAATCGGAGCTACCGGTATTGGCGTTGTTCACCGTGGTGTCGATGGTGGTGTTGGTGTTGGTGGCCTGGCTGCTGGAATTGCTGCCGCTTACGCCCTCGCCCGAGAGCTTCTCGGCGGCAGCGGCCTTATCGGCCTCAAGCTTGGCAAGCTCGGCGGCATTTTCCTGCTCGGCTTTTGCCTGTGCCTCGCTGCGGAGCTGCTGGGCCTGAGCCAACGCATCCTCGGCGTTTTTCTGCTCTGCCTCAAGCTGAGACTTGGCCTGCTGGAGCTCAGCCTTGTTCTGCTCGAGTTCGGTTTGCATGTTATTGAGCTGTTCGATCTCGTCGACGCTCGAGCTCGTGATCTGGTTGGTGTATTTGCAGGTCGTGATGAACTCACCCAGGCTCTGCGCGTTGACCAGGAAGCTCACGATGGGGTTGGTGCCCTTCTGATACTTGTACAGATCGCGCATGGCGGAGCTTGCCTTGGCCTGCTGCTCGGGAAGCTTAGCCTCGATTTCCTCGATGCTTGCCTCATTGGAGTCAATCTGCTTTTGCAGGTCATCGAGTTTGGTGCGGGCGTCGTTGTAGGCGCTCGTGGCGGCTTCGATCTTCTGCTGGGCTGCGGAAAGCTGGTCCTGCGTTGCCTGCGAGGCGGCATACGCCGCAACGGGGGAGAGCATCGGCGAGGCCGTCAGCGCAACGGCGAGCGCGGCGCTCGTGATGATACGAGCCGGCTTCGACGCAATGCGCGCTGCGGTGCGATGATTCGAATGCTGCATCCAGTCCCTCTGCAATCAATCGTAGGTTATGGTTCGAACGGTATTTTACTACTGCTTTCGACCTCAACTTGAACCTTAAAGGTTCCAAAGGGTCAAGTTGAACTTGAGGCTTTGGCTTTGACCTGCAGTTATGATGAATTGTTGAGAAACCATAGAGTTCAACTTTAACGTTACGGGGGCCTGTTTAAGAGGAGCTTTGGGCTGTAAAAGCTATCTCAACGTGGGGTTTTACAACTACAGCGTGCCCTCCTGGCGAGCCTGCTCAATCTCTTCGAGCGCCTCGGCGGGGGTGAACGAGCAAGTGCCGTCGCCGAGCTTGACCACCTGGATTTCGTCGCCGGTATGGACCTCTCCGCCCTTTAGCACCACGCCAAAAACGCCCTCGTGGGGAAAGATGCAGTCGCCGGCGAGATAGTAGATGGCACAGCGGGTGTGGCAGACCTTACCGATCTGACTGATTTCGACCAGGACATCGTTGCCAATCTTGAGCTGCGTTCCCAGGGGGAGCGAGAGTAGATTGATGCCTTGCGTGGTGAAGTTCTCTCCAAAGTCACCCTCGTGTACGTCGAGCCCGCGTGCCTGCGCCGTCTGGATGGACTCCGCGGCTAAAAAAGAGACCTGGCGGTGCCAATGTCCGGCGTGCGCATCGGTAGCGAGGCCAAATTGCTCGATGACGGTGTCGCGTCCATCGGCGACGGGCGACTTGCGAGTGCCTTTGTGCTCCGACGTGTTGATTGAGACGATACGGGCAGGCCCGTTGTAAGCATCGTTTGCGGTGCGTAGGGGAACTGCCGTCTGGGCACGATCCGCAAGTTCGCGCTTGGCGGCGTCAATGATGGGGTTGTTGATCGGATGAGCCTGGGGCACGGTGCACCTTTCGACGGGGCGGGCAACATGTTGAATCCTACAACAATGGTAGGTTCATTGCCCATTGTCATACAACGGTGAGCGCCGTCTTCGTGCTGGACGATTGCGTCGATTGCCATAGATACGGTGGAGCTTTGGGCGCCGGCGGCTTGGCACGCTAGAATAAATCAGTTGCGCAAAGACCGCCCGTTGTGTGGGCAGTTCATGATAGGAAGTTTCCATGGCATTGCAGTTTACAGAGCGCGAGTTCATTCCCGTGCTGCTCGGTGGCGACATCAACGCCTATTCGGTGGCGCGCGCCTTCTACGAGGAGTACCAGGTCAAGAGCCTGGTCTTTGGCAAGTACCAGACGGGTCCCGCGTACCGCAGCCAGATTATCGACTACACGCCCAACGTGGATATCGATACCATGCCCGTGATGCTCAGGACCGTCAACGGCATTGCCCAAGCGCATGCCGATAAGACGATTGTCCTTGTGGGCTGTGGCGATAACTATGTTGCCCTCGTGGCTCAGGCCAAGGATGCCCATGAGTTGGCGGATAACATCGTCGCGCCTTACGCTCCCTATAGCATGCTTGAGCAGTGTCAGAAGAAGGAGATCTTCTACGAGCTGTGCGAGAAGCATGGCGTGCCCTATCCGCATACCTTTACCTTCACCATGGCGATGCTGAACGCCCAAGGCGAGGCGCCTGCCGAAGTGCTCGACCAGATCGATTTTCCCTACCCGATGATTCTGAAGCCTTCTGACGGCATCATGTGGTGGCAGCACGAGTTCGAGGGCCAGAAAAAGGCCTATGAGATTGCCGACCGTGCCGAGCTGGAACAGGTCATTCGCGACTCGTATGCCAGCGGCTACACCGACGACCTGATCTTGCAGGATCGCGTGCCCGGCAATGACGAGTACATGCGCGTGCTCACCAGTTATTCCGACCGCAACGGCAAGGTGCGCATGATGTGCCTGGGTCACGTGCTGCTCGAGGAGCATCAGCCTCACGGTGTCGGCAACCACGCCTGTATCATCACCGAGCCCAATGACGAGCTCATGGGCGGCGTGCGCAAGTTGCTCGAGGACCTTCACTTTGTGGGCTATTCCAACTTTGACGTTAAGTACGACGAGCGCGACGGCTCGTTTAAGTTCTTCGATTTCAACACGCGCCAAGGTCGCAGCAACTACTACGTCACTAACAGTGGCTTTAACGTTGCCAAGTATGTGGTGGACGAGTATGTGTTCAACCGTCCATTTGAGCCGGAGTTTGTGACGGCTCAGGACGAGGCCCTGTGGATGGTCGTCCCCATGGGCGTCGTCGACAAGTACGTCAAGGATCCCGAGCTGCGCGCTAAGGTGCATCGTCTGGACAAGGAGGGCAAGGGCGCCGACCCTTCGTTTATGAAGGGCGACTTTGTCTTTAACCGCTGGCTGCGCATGTGGCACACCAAGCTGCGCCACTTTAAGCTGTTCAAGACGTATTACAAGTAGATGAGCGCGGCGCCCGTCCGGTTTGCATCGGGCGGGCGCGGGTATGATACGCGCAATTGCGCAAGCGTCACCAAGGAGGCGGCGATGGAAAAGCTGGGAGTTATCGGCGGCATGGGCGCCGAAGCCACGTCGTATTACTACGACCAGGTGGTGCGTCATACGGCTGCTGCCTGCGATCAAGAACATATCGACATGGTGGTGCTCTCCAAGTCGACCATGCCCGACCGCACGCTGGCCATTAAGACCGGCGAGCATGCCAAGCTGCTGGCGACCATGAAAGAGTGTGCCCAGGCACTCGAGTCGCTGGGCTGTGCGCACATTGCCATTCCCTGCAACACGTCGCACTACTTCTACGACCAGATCCAGTCGTTTACGAAGGTGCCGATTATCCACATGCCGCGTGAGTCGGTGCGCTATGCTCTGGCCGGTGCGGTGATGGGGGAGTGCGAGTTCGATCCCAACCTGAGTATGCCGGCCGAGCCGGTGCACAAGATTGGCATTATGGGAACCGATGGCACCGTGGGCGCGGGCGTCTACGGCCGCGAATGTAAGGCTGCGGGTGTTGAGGTTGTCTATCCCAGCGAGAAACGTCAGAACGATGTGATGTCGCTTATCTACGATGATGTGAAGGCCGGGCGTGAGCCTGATATGGATAAGTTCGACCGTGTGATGTGGGAGTTTGCCCGTAGCGGCTGCGACCGCGTCATTCTGGCCTGCACCGAGCTATCGGTGCTGCAGAAGTACCGAGAGATGCCCGAGATCACCCTCGACGCCATGGATGTCCTGGTACGCGAATCCATCATCCGCAGCGGCGCCCCCTACCGCCTCTAGCTTCCGACCTGTCAAAAAGGGACAGGTTAATTTTGGTAGGTTTTATCTGGTGAAACAGTAAAGGCCTCGGCTCGTTTGGTGCGAGCCGAGGCCTTTTGCGTTGGGCGGTTGCTGTCGGTGGTGAACTAGAACAGGAAGCCGATGGCGATGAGGGCGATGCTGACGATGAGTACGGCGATGTCCAGGCCCTTGATGGGGTAGCGCTTGTACGAGCTGGCGCGCGTACGCAGATAGAAGCCGCGCTGTTCTGCCGCCAAGGCTGTGGCATCGGTCTTGCCCACGCTCGAGATGAGCAGTGGCACACACAGTGGCAGCATGAGCTTAAGCTTCTTGATGGGGTTCTTGGTGTCGTACTCGACGCCGCGTGCGGTTTGCGCCTCCATGATGGCGTTCATCTCCTGACCAAACACCGGCACAAAGCGCAGCGCCGTGGTAAAGGTGAAGGCATAGCGATACGGCACGTGCAGCACCTCGACGCAGGCGTTGGCAAGGTCATTGAGCTTGGTCACCATGAGCATGAGGATGAGCGGTAACGCCACACCCAGCAGGCGCAGACAGGCCTTCGATCCTGTGACGAGGCCCGTGTCGGTGATAAAACCCCACACCACGTTGCCATCGCGCATAAAGGCCAGCTGGAGCACCAGCATGATAAGCGCGAGCGGAATCAGCAACTTGAGCAGCGAGAACAGACGGTCGACGATGCCGGCATAGGCGCCCAGCGCAAGGGTGAGTGCCAAAAAGCCCAGCAGCGCCACGTAGGTGTCGGACAAGAAGATGCCGACGATGATGGCGGCGGCGAGGCCCAGTTTGACGACGGGATTCAGGCTATGCAGCAGCGTATCGCCCGGCATGTAGTCGATGACGTTAACCACGGTGGACCATCTCCTTGGTAATTCGAACGACATCGGTGACCTCGCTCACCTGCGCAAAAGCGGGCGAGACGGAAGATGCCAGACGGTGCGAGAGTTCAATAACCTGGGGAGGCTCCACGTAGGCACGCCGCATGAGATCGATGTTCGAGAATAGCTCGTGCGTGCGACCGCGGTCGAGGATGCGACCGTCGGCCATTACCACAATGCGCTCGGCAAAATCCGAGACGACTTCCATATCGTGGCAGACCATGATTACGGCGCAGCCGCGCTCGGCCATGGTGCGCACTGTTTCCATGACGGTCATGCACTCGCGGTAATCAAGGCCGCTCGTGGGCTCGTCGAGCACCACGATTTTGGGCTCTACGACCACGACGGAGGCGAGTGCCACCATCTGGCGCTGACCGCGCGAGAGCGAGAAGGGCGCCTCGTCGGCCGGCAGGCCAAAGCGGTCGATGACGAGTTGAGCACGACGCAGCGCCTCGGCACGGTCGATGCCGGCAAGCTCCAGGCCAAAGGCGACCTCGTCGAGCACGGTGTCCTTGCAGATCTGGCGGTCGGGGTTTTGGAAGAGGGTCGCGACCTCGCGAGCGATGCGGCTCGTGGGAACGGCTGCGGTATCCAGTCCCGTGACGCGCACGCTGCCCGAGGCGGGCTTAAGCAGGCCTGTGAGCAGTTTGGTGAGCGTGGTCTTGCCGGCGCCGTTTTGGCCGACGATGCCCACGAGCTCGCCGGGATAGAGCGTCAGGCTAAGGTCGTGTACGGCGGCGCCGCCATTGGGATAGGCAAACTCAACATGGTCGAAGGTGAGTACGGGTTCGGCGTCCTTGGCATGAGGGCGCAACGACGGTGCATGCGGGGAACCGGCGGGCGCCTGGGCTTCGATAGCCGCGTGTGCGGGGTCGACGATGCCCGAAATCAGGCGCTCAGCCTCATCGACATCCAAGCAGGGGGTACCGCTTACCAGGCCATCGGCCTCGAGGCTATTGAAGATACGCGTGACGCGAGGGCAGTCGACGCCGATGGCACGGAGCTCGTCGGTATGCGCGAAGACCTCGTGTGGCTCGCCCTGCAGCGCAATTTCGCCATGGTTGAGCACGAACACGCGGTTGCAGTACTCCGAGAGCAGAGCGACCTTTTGCTCAACGACGACGATGGTGATTCCAAGTACGCGGTTTGCCTCACGCAGCGTCTCGAAGACCAATGTGGAGCTGGCGGGGTCGAGTGCCGCGGTGGGCTCGTCGAGAACCAAGACGCGCGGACGCATGGCGAGGATGGCGGCGATGGCTACCTTTTGCTTCTGTCCGCCCGAGAGGGTGGCGATCTCGCGGTCGCGCAGGTCGCTGATGCCGACGGTCTCGAGCGTTTCGCTCACGCGCTGCTCGATCTGGTCGTGGGGAACGCCAAAGTTCTCGAGGCCAAAGAGCATCTCGTCCTCGACGACCGAAGCGACCATCTGCGTGTCGATATCCTGCAGCACACTGCCGACGATTTGCGACACGTCGGTGAGCGAGGCTTCGCAGGTGTCGTGGCCGTCAACCATGACGGCCCCAAAGAACGTGCCGGTGTAGTGGTGGGGCACGGCACCCGACAAGCAAGCGGCAAGCGTGGACTTGCCGGCGCCCGAGGGCCCGATGATGCCGATGAAATCTCCCTTGTTCACGTCGAGCGAGATGTGCTTAAGCGCCTGCTCGGTCTGCGTGCCATAGGAGAACGAGACATCGTCGACGTTGATGATCGTTTTCATGGATACCTTTCATAGCTATTGGGGACGTTCTTAAATGACCAGTTGTTTAAGACCGTCCCCAAAAAAGCTCGTTGTTTGGGACGGTCTTTGGTGGTGAAGCACGGAGACGGCTTTACGAGGGGCCCCAGGTTGGCGCGAAAGAGGAGCGAAGGGTACTTGGGCACGCGAGCGACGAATGAACGCCAAGATGGGGTGGCTCGTAAAGCCGAGCGGGTTAGTTGAGCTTAAGGGCCTTCTGGATGGGCAAGTAGAGGGCACCGACCAGAATGGCGTTAAAGACGGCGGTCATGGCGACGACAGGCAGCATGGCGGCAGCGAGCTCGCCCACCACGCCGAGCATAGCCATCTTGATGACCATGAAGATAACGCCCGAGACAAAGGTGGTCACGAAGGTGGCGACAATAGCGACAGCGGGCTTAACCTGGCCCTTCTTGCCGGCGGCGTTGACGATGGCGGCCATGAGCATGGCGGCGATGCCCTCGGCGGCAAAATCGATGAACGGCGAGGTGGTGGTGATCTGGATCACGGCGGCCGAGATAAGGCCGATGACGAGTGCCTGACCGATGTTGGGGCGCACGACCAGGATGGTGAGGCAGAAGGCCGAGATGATGAACTCGGGGCTGATCATGCCGCCCGAGATGCCCGAGATGGCCTTACCGACGGTGAAGTTGAGGATGAAGCCGGCGGCAAGCAGGATGGCGAGCAGGACGAGGGCGCGGACGTCGAGTTTGCCGCGATCGGCGGTCTGGACGGTGCGGGGCTGGGTGGCGGTGGTGTTCTGAGACATGGTGAAAATCCTTTCGGAAGGGGAGTACAAGAGTAAAGCGGAGGCGCGTGATGCGAATGCGATCGGGCTCGAGATAGAAAAAGGCCCCCGGTCGAAACCGGAGGCCTTCCAATCACCTTGAGCGCAAAAACAGGCGTGAGGGACTCACTGTCGACCGATCGTATTCGCATCACGCCACCACCAGTTGTTGAGGGACTTCATCGTGTTCTTCATATCGGTGGCTCCTTTCGTGATGCCGTGGCGCAGTAGCACCTGATTGCTGTTGCGCTGCACTATAGCACAGCAAAGTGTTTGCGGGGAAATCTTTTTTGAAAAGATTTCAGCGGTGTTTCCCGCCGGTCAAAAAGGCGGGCGGGACGAACCGTGCCATCCCGCCCGCACCAGTGAGGGATTACTCCTTGTTGCGGCGATAGAGGATATAACCGCCTGCGGAGATGACGGCAACGCCAGCGATGGCGAATGCGGCCACCATGCGGCCATCAAAACGATCGCCAGTGGTGGGCAGGCCGCCCTTGGTGTTCGTCTTGTTGGTGGTTACCGTGGTCGTGGTATCCGACTTACCAGGCTTCTCGGGCTTGGTGGCGGGCTGCTCGGGCTTAGCGGGCTGCTCAGGCTTGCTGGGCTGATCCGGGGTACCGGGCTGCTCGGGAGTGCCAGGCTGCTCGGGGGTACCAGGCTGATCCGGGGTGACCGGATCGGTGGCAAGAGCGTCCTGGGCGTAGGTGATGGACTCCTTGAGGCCTTTGGTCTCGGTGTTCAGGTCGCTTGGGGTGAAGGGCTGGTCAAAGTCTCCGGCCTTCTGATAGGCGCGCATCTCCTGGAGCAGGGCCTTGCACTTCTTGTAGGTGTTCTCGGTAGCAGCCTTGCCGGCCTTGTTGGCCAGGGCGGTGCGGCCCTCGGTGGTCGTCTCGGCCAGCATGGCGGCGTCAACTTCCTTGTTCTGCTCGATGAGCTCGTTTTGCAGGGCATCGAGGTAGGTGCGGACGCCGGTGGCGAGGGTGGCGCGGTTCTCGAAGCAAAGGGAGCTAATGTCCATGAGGACGTAGTTGATGGAATTCTCGGGCTCCTCGTTGTTTACGATGTCCGCTTCGTCGCAGTGATCGAAGGAGACAGTCTGATCGCTGAAGTACGGGCTAACCTCAGTCATCAGAGCGGAGTACAGCGGTATGGCAACGGAGAACTCGGCGCGCGAGAGCATCTCCCACTGGATGGTTGCAACCTGGGGATCGAGGCCGTTGCGAATCTGGAAGAGGTTGATCTCGGTGTTACGCTCACTGCCAATGCAATAAACACCATCAGTGTTCGCGTTGAGGCCGGGGACGTTCTCGCCGCGGTTGCCGAAGGCGCGAATCAACTCGAAAGTGCTCCAACCAGACTTGCCAGGTTTGAAGAACAGGGGCTGGATTTCGCTGACCATGGCTCCCTTTTGGTCAGGATAATCATCGCTCTTAACTGTGATAATGTCGTAATCTGTGCCTTTGGTCAGCGGGCTACCAAAATAGTTGCGGCCCTGGACATAGCGGGACCACTGGTGAACGCCGGAATCGGCGAGGCTTTCGCCATAGGTTTTGGCGACATCGAACTTGCCGTCGGTGTACTCGGCGAAACCATTTTCTTCGGGCATGGACTGGATCTTCTCAGAATGGAGGCAATTCTCGGTGTCATTGAGGGCGACATCGTAGTTAAGACTGCCAATATTGGGATTGAGTGAGGCCACGTTGCCGGCGAGCTTCATGGCGATCCACTGATGGCCGGAAAGCGCGGCGAACAGCCAGGTCTCGTTGTTGTCGGCGATGATGATCTGGTCGTTGGAGTAGACGCCCTGCTTATCGATCAGGCTGCCGATCAGCTTGACGCCCTCGCGGGCCGTGGCACTTTCGCCCAAGATGACGCTCGCGTAGCTATACTCACCCAAGCCCTTCGTCAGAGGGTCCACGGCTTCGGCATCTGCATTCATACTGGTGCTTAGCGTGGCAGAGCAGGATACGCCCATTTCGTTGATGCCGGCCTCGGAGTAGGCATCCCAGCGTCCGTGCCACTGCGAAGGATGATCGCGCACGTAGCTATAACGATACGTGGTCTTGGTCGAGGTGTATGTGAAGTTGGACTCGTCTGAGCCGTAGATATAGCCGGGGCCATGTGAGGGCTCGATGCCGAAGTGTTTGAGGTAACGCGTATCAAAGTCCTCGGCACGGCCATAGTACGTGTTGCCGTCGGCCGTTAGATCTTTGCCCATGTACATCTGCGTGCAGGCGAGCGCAGAGGTCGGCATGGACATGATGGTTGCAGCTCCAAAGGCGAGGCCTATGCCCAGCTTTTTGAGCGCGTTGACGGGGTGAGTTTTCCTCATAATCCCTCCCAGCGTGCGAAAGCCCTCTGTCGCCAGAGGGCTTCAGCCAATAAAGACACTCCCTTAGCGTAACGAATCGGAAACAATATTCATCTATGAAAAATACTTACTCGATAAGCGTAATGAAATATACGATGAGCGGTTAATTATACTCAGTCTGTAGCTTTAGCCAAATAAAGACGCCCTGCAATTACTGTATCTGGATAAAGCGTCTGGAAATACCGAAATGAAAAATCCCCCGCTGTTTGGCAAATGCATAAACAGCGGGGGAGATGATAATCGGATGAATATCATACCAATGTGGAATTACTTCTTCCGGCGGTGGATCACGTTAATCGCATAGCCGACGAGCATGGCCAGGACGATGACGATAAAACCGAGCAGGGGATTGTCGTTCATGGGTTCCTCCTATTTTCCGAGCGGGGAGAATTCGTCGACGATGAGGTCGAGACATTGCGGAAGCGCGCGGGCGCCAAAGACGCCGGAGTTGCTGGAGATAATCTCGCCATCGAACTGCATGCCCAGCGACGGTGTACAGGTAATCTTAGCTTCCTTGGTCTGGATGATCTTGAACTGCGGGCGACCGAGCACCTTGCCGGCGGGGTCGAGCGCAGCGGTGATCACGGTGGGCAGCAACTGCACGGTTTTTACGGGCTCGATGACCGCGATGTCGACCATGCCGTCGTTCATGCGGCAGTCTGGGAACAGGTTGATGTCGTTTTGGATGACCGAGGTGTTGCCTGCCATGCAGCAGATGCCGTCTAGCTCCTCGACAATGCCGTCATGCTCAATCGTAAAGTGCGCCACTGTGGGATTGGGCGTAGCAAGCGCCGACAGGAAGTAGGCGATCTCACCAATGTCGTTTTTGGTGGGGGCTGCCTTCATCATGATCTCGGCGTCGAAGCCCGAGCCGGCGATGATGATAAAACCATGGCGCTTTTCGTTGCCGTCCTCGTCGAGCCAAAAGAGCTCACCCATGTCGACCTTGACCGTGCGGCCGGCGCGGCAGGCCTTGGCGAGTGCCGCCGCCTCGGGGGCATTGCCTATGTTGTTGAAGAACAGGCATGCCGTGCCAGAGGGGAAGACGAGTGTGGGGACGCCGCATCCGCGCATCTGGTCGAGCACGTTGGAGACGGTGCCGTCGCCACCCGAGACTACCACGCGATCGAACTCGCGCACGTCCGCCACGGCGTCCTCGGGCTCCATGCCATCGCCGATAAAGCGCATCACGACCTCGTCGCCGCCCTGCGCCAGGGCGTGCGTGAATGCGAAGATTTCATCTGAGCTGGGGCCCGATGCCGGGTTGTGGATGATAAGGCAGCGCATACTTACGTTCCCGTTCTGTGACTAACCGAGTATAGTTGTAAGACAATGCCGATATCCTACCCGTGTTTTTCGGGCCTAACCTTATTCGATGGGTTGATATGTACATTTCCACACATCAGGCTCTACTCGACTTTTGCCAGCGCGCCAGCGAGTTCGACGCGATTGCCGTCGATACCGAGTTTTTGCGCGAGCGCACGTTCCATCCTCGTCTGTGCCTGGTCCAGATTGCCACCCCTGCCGAGAGCGTCGCGGTCGATCCGCTGGTGATCGACGACCTGTCGCCGCTCGCCGAGCTTATGGCCGACGAGGGCGTGGTCAAGGTATTTCATGCCTGCTCGCAGGATATGGAGGTCATGCTCCATACCGTAGGAGTGTTGCCGCGTCCGATTTTTGACACGCAGGTCGCCGCCGCCTTTTTGGGCGAGCGCCAGCAGATTTCGTACGGCGCGCTCGTGCAGACGTTTTGCGGCGTCTCGCTGCCCAAGACCGAGTCGCTGACCGATTGGTCGCGCCGTCCGCTGACCGATAAACAGATTGAGTATGCGATCGATGACGTCAAGTACCTGATTGTCGCCTATACCGAGATGACGAGCCGCCTGCGCGAGCTGGGCCGCGTGGACTGGGTGCTCGACGAGCTACGCCCGCTGGCCGACGAGTCGCACTATCGCGCCGACCGTCACGAGGCATTCCGCAAGGTCAAGCGCATCAACTCCTGCAGCCGCCATCAGCTGGGCATCGCGCGCGAGCTCGCCGCCTGGCGCGAGGACCGCGCCGAGCGCCGCAACATCCCGCGCAAGTGGGTCATGTCCGACGATACGCTGCTGGCGCTCGTCAAGCGCAATCCCGTGCGCGTTGAGGAGTTCCGCAGTATCCGCGGTACCGATCAGCTGGGAGAGCGCGACGTGGACGGCGCGCTCATGGCCATCAAGCGCGGCGCGAGCTGCCCGCACGATCGTCTGCCGCTCATGGTGCGCGGACACCGTCAGATCTCGCCGGAGCTGGAGAGCGTGACGGACCTGATGTATGCGCTCATTCGCCTGGTTGCCGAGCGCTCGGGCGTGGCAACCTCAGTCATTGCCTCGCGCGATGATCTGGCTGACTACATTGAGCATCCCGAGCAGAGCCCCCTGCGCGAAGGCTGGCGCTTTGAGCTCGTGGGCTCGCGCCTGGACGATTTGCTTTCGGGCAATATGGGGTTGACGGTCAAAGACGGCAAAATTGAATTGCTGTAAGGAAGCCTAACAGCCGAGTGGTGGGACAAATTCATCAGTAGTGCAAGTCCCAGGGTCGCTTGCGGCAACGAACTCGATGCGACTGTCACACCTGGGACATGCACTACTGATGAATTTGTCCCACCAACATCGGGGTGAGGTCGTTTGTCCCGCTCCGGTGGGTAGAATGCCTCCAACGTGTAACTCGATTCGGAGGAATTCGCATGCCCTATTACTATGGATACGGCTTTGGTATCGACCCGCTGTACCTGCTGGTTGTTCTTGTCTGTACGGTGCTTGGTCTTGCCGCGCAGAGCTATATCAACTCGACGTACAAGACGTGGTCCAAGGTACGCTCGGACGGCGACACGGGCGCTGCGGTTGCTCGCCGCATGCTCGACGCCAACGGTTGCAACGCCGTGGGTATCAAGGGCGTTGCCGGCGAGCTCACCGACCATTACAACCCGCAGGACAACAACCTGTATCTGTCGGACGCCAACCGCTCGGGCGGCTCGGTGGCAAGCGTTGCCGTCGCCTGCCACGAGGCGGGCCATGCCGCCCAGCGCCAAAGCGGCTATGCCATGATGAAGGTGCGCAGCGCCCTCGTGCCGGTTGTCAACTTTACCCAGAACACCTGGACGATCGTGCTGCTTATGGGCCTGTTCATGAACATCGCGGGACTCACGACCCTCGCGCTGATCTTCTTTTCGTTTAGCGTGCTGTTCCAGCTGGTTACGCTGCCGGTCGAGATCGATGCCAGCCGCCGCGCTGTGGCCTACATTGAGCAGTCGGGCATGAGCTCCAAGCAGGTCAACGGTGCCAAGAAGGTGCTGACGGCGGCCGCTCTTACCTACGTGGCGGCGGCGCTCACCTCGATTATTCAGCTGCTCTACCTTATGGCTCGTTACAACAGAAACTCCAACCGATAAGAGCTTGGACTGACAGGCGCCGCGGGGATTTGTGTCCCCGCGGCGCTGTACTATGTGTGGGACTTGAATTTGCACAGGGCTGGAGCCCGTGTGCACGATGACGAAAGGAGGCTGCGTGGCAGGCTGGAATCTAGCCGGCAACAGCGTTTCCGCCGAGTTTGACGGCTCGGACGAGCAGGAGCGCAAGGAGCTCAGCGTGAGCCAGGCGGTGGAGATCGCCGCTGGCGCGCTCGATGCCATTCCGCAGCTGAGCGTCCTGGGCGAGGTCACGGGCTTTCGTGGCCCCAATGCCCGAAGCGGCCACTGCTACTTCCAGATCAAGGACGACTCGGCTGCCGTCGATTGCATCATCTGGAAGGGTGCCTATCTTAAGCGCACCTTCGACTTGCGCGACGGTATGCAGGTGAGCTTTAAGGGCAGCTTCAATCTCTATAAGCCCACGGGCCGTATGAGCTTTGTCGCCCGTTCGTTCTCGCTGGCGGGGGAGGGCCTGCTGCGTCAGCAGGTGGCACAACTGGCCGAAAAGCTGCGTCGCGAGGGCCTGATGGACGAGGCGCGCAAACGTCGCATTCCGGTGTTTTGCTCACGCGTGGCGGTCGTCACCTCGCTTTCGGGCGCCGTGATCGACGACGTCAAGCGTACGCTGCGCCGTCGCAACCCACTTGTCGAGCTCGTTTGCGTGGGTGCCAAGGTCCAAGGCGAGGGCGCGCCGACGGAGCTTATTGAGGGTCTGCGCCGCGCCGCTGCCATCACGCCCGCGCCCGATTGCATTTTGCTCGTGCGCGGCGGCGGTTCCTTCGAGGACCTCATGACCTTCAACGACGAGGACCTTGCCCGTGCGGTAGCGGCTTGCCCCGTGCCTGTGGTGACGGGCATTGGCCATGAGCCCGATACCTCGATCTGCGACATGGTGAGCGACCGTCGCGCTTCCACGCCCACGGCGGCGGCAGAATCCGTGGCACCGGCTATGACAGAGCTGGCGGATGTGCTCGAGACGCGCCGTCAGCGCCTAGGTGCTGCGATGGCTTCGATGATCGGGTCGGATCAGGTCGATCTGGAGATGCTCGATCAGCGTGGTCGGCGTGCCTGGGATACCTATACGGCGCGCTTGGGCGATGCGCTCGATGCGGCCGCGTGCCGCCCGTGCCTGAACGATCCAACGTTTATGGTCGAGCGTCGCGAGTCGGAGCTTGCCCTGACCGCTGACCGCCTGTCGGGCGCCATTGCGCGCTCGGTCGGGGTGTTCCGTTCGAACTATGAGCGCCTGCCCGAGCGCTTGGTCGCAAGCACCTCGGGGCTCGATGGCAAGCGCCATGCGCTCACGCTCGCGAGTTCCCGTCTGGAGCAACAGGGACGCACGATGTTGAGCAAACCCGCGTCCGACTTGGGTCGCGCAGCGGCCTCGCTCGATGCCCTGTCACCGCTCAAAGTGCTTGCCCGCGGCTACTCCATCGCATACAGCGATGGCGGCGTGGCTACGAGCGCTAAGACTTTTAAGCCCGGTGACGCCATCCGCGTGCGTATGGCGGATGGTAACGTGGCAGCAACCGTCGATACGGTTGAGTAGACCGCGTTTCATTGTGATAGACCTTTAGGAAAGGAAACAGATATGGCAGAGAAGACCCCGGTCGAGCAGCTTACGTATAAGCAGGCCTCACAGGAGCTGGAGCTCATTATCCGCAGCCTGGAGTCGGGCGATATGGAGCTCGAGGAGTCGCTCGAGAGCTACACCCGCGGCGTCGAGCTCCTCAAGAGCCTGCGTACCCGCCTGGCCGATGCCGAGCAGAAGGTCTCGGTGCTCCTCAAGGACGTCGACGGCAACGACGTGCTCGCCGACGGCGAAGCCGCCAACACCGACGACAACCTCTCGTTCTAACCATCTCGCAGTCCACTTTGGGGTAGTCTTTTTGGGACGGGGCTTTTTTGACTACCTCTTGTCGGCTGCCTCGCCGAGCACTTGCGTTTGCGAAAAAGTAGTCAAAAAAGCCCCGTCGCAAAAAGACTACCCTGGTGGCTTGGCCATTGGAGGTGAATGTTGCTTGCCTTTTGGCGTGTTAGGTGAGTTGAGGCGCTATCGCTGGTCGATTTCACCGGGTTCAACCATTATTTCTAGCGTGTGTAAATATTCATCTTGATTGTCAGATATGTATTCGCTTACATACCAGAATTCTAGAAGAGGCCCTGCGGCAATGAGATGATTCTGGTCCATGAATTCATTCATTTCCCTCCATATTGTCGGCGTTATTTCTGCAGGTCCGGTGGTTGTCCTGCAAAGATAGTCGCCTTCTGGGAAAATCTCGCACCCTTTATCGTCGATTGATCCGAGTGAAAGCAGCGTCTTCTCTGCTACCAGGCAACCGTCGGCGCTTCTGCGCGATGGGTCAAGGATGAAGCATGGAACCGTGTGTATCGAATCGATTTCCATCCCGAGTTCTTTCATGCGCTTAATGGTGGCGTAGGGAATTATGTCGCCGCTTAGCTCATCCTCGCTTACGATGACATATCCTCGGGGTCCCTTATGAACCACCCTCGACTGTTTTTCCTCGCGTGCTCTTAACGACATGGATATGTTCTGCATGCAATGCTCGATCTTTCGGCGCCGTTGCGATAGTTTTGCTATGGCTGCGTCGATGCTATCAAGTTCGTTGCTGAACAGTTCAAAGCTCGTTTCGAGTGAATGGCTATCTAGGAAAGATCTGATTTCGCTAAGCGTGTAGTTCATATTGAGCATTGACATGATGATGTTGAGTCTGCCGAAATCGTCCTTCCTGTATTCACGGTAGGCATTCGCCCCGCGCTTTGGGGCAACTAAACCAATTGCCTCGTAATAGCGAAGAGTGTCTGCGCTTACGCCGTAGAGGCCGGCCGTCTGCTTGATATTAAGGGAAAACTCGCGTTCCATGTCACACCTTCCGACTGCCCTAGGGCCACTCAAAACCTTGGAGCTATTCTAATGCTTGTTACTCCGTCATTGTCGGGCAAGCGGTCGTTTTGACGAGGTGAACGGTCTTAAGCGCTTGGTATCCAGCTGGTATTCCATCGAAACACGTCGTTGACCTTTGACTTTCTCCAAATTCTAAGATGGTTTCAAGCCAGCTAGCTTAAATCATGTCGATCTAGCATCTTAATTGTGAGGAAGGACAAGCAATGAAGGTCAAGACTAGGACGGGTATAGTTTCGGGCAAGACGCTCGAAAACGGGGTTGAAGCTTTTTTGGGCATTCCCTATGCAAAGCAGCCGGTAGGTGATCTTCGTTGGCGTGCCCCTGAGCGCCTTGATGATTCCGATGAGGAAATTGAATGCGTGGAATTCGGGCATTCTGCCAGGCAATTTATCGATGAAGTTGAACTCGCTTCGCTTCATGAGCAAGGGGAGGATTGCCTGAGCCTTAACGTGTGGGTCAGGGGACACGCACGCAAGAACCTTCCTGTCATGGTATATATCCATGGTGGTGCCTACTTCTCAGGTGGATCTGCCGACCCGCTATATAACGGCTCCAATTTTGCGGCAGCGAAGGATGTCGTTATTGTTTCGATTAACTACCGTCTGAACTTGTTTGGGTCGCTGCTGCTCGATTGCCTGCCGGGCGGAGAGGACTACAAAGACGCCGGCTATCTTGCCATTCTTGATCAAATCCGTGCGCTCGAGTGGGTGCATGAGAATATTTCGGCCTTCGGCGGTGACCCCAATTGTGTCACGCTTTTCGGTGAGTCGGCAGGCTCTTCCAGCCAGGCTCTTCTTTCCATATTGCCAGAGGCAAATAAGTATTTCCAACGTGCGATTTTGGAGTCCGGCCCTATCCAGCTTTATAAGACCCGCGAGCGCGGCGAGTACTTTGCTCGGGAGTTCGCCGAAATCATGGGATGCAAAACCGCCCAAGAGCTCTTGGCGAAGTCGGCAGACGAGCTCATTGAGGGCATGCAGGTGTGGTGCGATCGTCATACCTACGAAGTGTCGCTAATTTTCTCGCCGGTTTGCGACGGGTCTTTTCTTCCCAAGAAGCCGATGAAGGCCTGGGCGGAGGGCGCAGCCAAGGATATCGATATCATGATTGGATGTACCGAGGACGAGTTTACTTATTTCCATTTCTATTTCGATGACCTTCCCGGATTCTGGCACGGCCAATTCCCGATTCATTTTGATGATCAGATTGATATCGATTACTGGGAGCAAGCATATCGAAAGGCATGGCCTGAGCGCGATTTTGCCGAGAATTACACCAATTTTATGAACTCAACCGGTTTCTTTGTCGGCACCGACCTTATGGCTGAAGAGCAGTCGGCGTTTAAGCCCGTGTACAACTATTTGTTCCGTTATAAATCTCGTGTCGAGGGAATGGGTTCTTGCCACGCAATCGAGGTGCCGTTCGTTTTCAAGAATCTTGATACCGCGAGTGGTCTGATGTTTACGGGTGACAATCCTCCAGCGCATCTCGCGGATGAAATGAACGATGCGTGGTTCAGCTTTGCGAAGACGGGCAAACCGTTTGTTGAGGGCAAGGCACCATGGGGCCCCTATACCGCTGAGAACCACATTCATATGGTAATTGACGAAAACGAGTGGAAGCCGGTGCATTCGCTGCATGCCAAAGAAGATTCGGTGTTCCGTCCTATGTACGAGGTACTACTCAACGATTAGTGAAAGAAGCCGCAATGGAGTGGGCTAATTAGCCCCATTGAATTCAGCTTGAACTATCCCTGCGTAAGGAGAAAGAAATGGCTCAAGAAGAAAAGCTATCGGGTTATCGGTGGATGATCTTATTCGTAGTTTGCCTCATTTGCTTCATGGCAAACTTCATGCAATATCAGGTTTCAGCATGGGGTGTCGTCGTGATGACGACTCTCGGCATCGATGCCGGTGGGCTTACCAATCTCATGTTGATGCCGATGCTCACCGCTGTGTTTTTGTCGATTCCTGCAGGATCTCTTGCTGATCGCTACGGCGTTAAGCTTGTCGTGTCAATTGGCATGGTGCTTTCTGCTGTAGGCGGCTTTCTGCGTTATTTCATGATTAATGACTTTACCGTGCAGATCGTTTCGATGTTTATGATCGGCTTTGGCATTGCGGCGCTCAATGCCAATCTGGCAAAGGTGCTGGGTTCCTGGTTTAAACAGCAGACCTCCCTTGCCGTGGGAGTTTTCTATGCTGCTTCATGTGTGTCCATCGTGATAGCCCAGGCATTCAGCACTTATTTTCCTACGCTTGACGTGTCTTATCTGGTCGCTGCTATTGCCGAAGCTGTAACTGCTGCGCTGTGGATCTTCTTTATGAGGAACGTCCCGGAGGGCGAGCCCATGCCCGAGCCCGAGCCGGTTATGAAGTACATTAAGATTGCCGCTAAGTCGCGCGGCGTTTGGTGCATTGCCTTGGCTTATGGTCTTACCCTCGCTTCAACCACGGCATATTGCGCAATTCTGCCGTCTGCGCTTGAGCTCGTTCGCGGCGTTGATACTGCCACCGCTGGATCTATGGCAGCAATTATTACAGTTGGTAGCTTCTTTGCTTGTTTTGCGGGACCGGCTGCCGTCCTCAAGCTCGGTAAGAATAAACCGTTTCTCATTGTAACCACGGTGATTGCCGCCGTTGTAATGGTTGCAAACTGGTTTTTGCCGCTTGGCACTGTCATGTGGGTTGCTCTCGTCCTCAATGGTTTTATGACCGCTCTTTCTGGCCCCATTATTCAGGCAATGACTCCTGATCTTCCTGAGATTGGCGCGAAATATGCCGGTAGCGCTGGTGGAATAATCGGTACTGTCGGCCTTCTCTGCTCCTATTTTGTTCCCGTTATTGTTTCGTCTATTTCTGGTGACAATTGGACGTTGAACTTTACGATCGAATCGATTCTTTTCCTTGCGAGCGTTTTGCCTATTGCGATGTTGCCCGAGACTGGTGCGGCGGCAAAAGCCGAGATGCCTGAGACTTCTGAATTATAATTAATCGGTGTTTTGCCTGGTCGCGACCTCCAGTTGAAATGGGGGTCGCGACCATTTTTAATGTGAGGTTGGTGCAATGGATGGTGAAGCGTGCGAAGTTGCGCACAAAGTTGAGCAAAAGCGGGCTTCGAGTGGTTACCGCTGGTTAATATTGCTGTTGACGTGTGGTCTCTGTTTTTTTGGGCAACTTCATGCAGTATCAGGTCGCTGCCTATGCTACGGTCATCATGCCTCAGATGAATATCGACCCTGTCGGATTCTCATCTCTCTTTCTGGCGCCAATGCTTGCGGCGGTTTTCTTTAGTCTCCCGTTCGGATCACTTGGAGATAGGCTTGGGCCCAAAGTAGTGATACTTGGCGGGTTCTGTGTTTCTTTAGTCGGCGGCGCTATCAGAATTTTCACCCTATCGAACTATCCTGCTCAACTTGTCTCGATGTTTTGCATCGGCGTGGGGATGGCGGCATTGACTGCCAATAATGCAAAGACGCTTGGACTTTGGTTTGCAGATAAGACGGATGTTGCGATGGGCATTTACTATGCGGCGACTTGCTTTGGCATTGCGGCGGCGCAAGCGTCATCGGCGTTTATGTCTTCCGTGCTAATGGGCTATACAGTTGCAGAAGCGTTGTTGGTCGTTCTGACTATCTTCTGGGGTTTATTTGGTAAGAACGCACAGCATGACTCACTTATTCCTGATGGCGTTGAGCACGACCAAGCCCTTCTGACTGCTTTTCGTTCGCGTAACGTTTGGCTTTGCGCGATTTGCGCCGCTTTCTCACTTGCAGCCACGACCGCCTTTTCCGGTGTGCTACCTCAGGCTCTTGAGCTTGTGCGAGGCACCGATGCTTCGACGGCCGGCGAAATGGCGGCGCTGACAACCGCTGCTGGGATTATCGGCTGCTTGATTGCTCCGATGCTTTACGGTAAATGCCGCCTTGCGCGACCGTATCTTGTGATTGTCGGGCTTCTTGGCTCTATTTCAATTGCAGTTGCGTGGTTTGCCTCGGGCTTGAAGTCCATGGGGGTATTGCTTGCAGTGTGCGGCATCGTTACGAGCATGATGGGTCCAGTTGTTCAAGCTCTGCCAGTTTCATTTGTTGAAATCGGCACTCGTTATACTGGCAGCGCTGGCGGCATTATGGCCGAAGTTAGCCTTTTGGGCTCTTATATGCTTCCTATTGGGATTGCGGCTATTTCCGGTTCAGATTACGACAAACAAATGATGCTTATTACTCTGCTTTACGGTCTATCCGTCCTTCCGGTGTTGATCGTTCCCGAGGTCAAACACTTTAAATAGGCGCGAGCATATGGATGGATAAAGCCCTCTGGCCATTGCGATTGCCGAGGAATGGATTTCGCTCAATTCGGATCTTTGAAGTGGGCTAAACTGTCTTGGTGTTTCACTGAACAACGCCACCTTCTGTTGCGTTGTCGTTAGAAAGGAACCAGCCATGTGTGATTGCATCTTCTGTAAAATCGCCAACCACGAGATCCCCTCGACTGTTGTCTACGAGGACGACCAGGTCATCGCGTTCGATGACCTCAATCCCCAGGCACCGGTTCATACGCTCGTGATCCCCAAGAAGCACTACAGCGACATCGCTGATAACGTGCCTGCCGAGACCATGGGCGCCATGGCCCATGCCATCCAGGAGGTTGCTAAGGCCAAGGGCCTGGAGGACGGTTTCCGCGTCATCTCCAACAAGGGCGTTAACGCCGGCCAGACCGTCATGCACTTCCACATGCACGTCCTCGGCGGCAAGAACTTGGGCGAGAACCTTATCTGAGATCGTATGGCCCGTCGTCTTGATTGCCTTTGGAGAAACCTGTGCAGTTGTCTCAACTCGAATATCTTCAAGCGGTAGCGAATTATGGCGGCGTGCGCAAGGCGGCTCGCGCCGTTCATGTGAGTCCGCAGGCTGTTTCGTCGGCGATCAAGAAGCTGGAATCTGAGTATCAGGTCGTTTTGCTCGACCGGTCGACGGGCGAGGCCGTTTTGTCTCCTGCAGGGCGAGAGTTTGCGGGACGCGCGCGTAATCCTCGCGCAAGTCGATGATCTCAAAAATTACGCTCGGTCGATGGGGCAGGGTGTTTCGCCCGACGGTCATTTTCGTCTTTACGCCCCCTGCCTTCATGGGCGGGGGCGTCTTTTTGACGAAAACTGGTACGACTCGTTTGAGAGTTCGCACCCCCAGATTCACCTCGACGCGTGGCATCAGCCAACGGCTACGTGTTTTGAGTCTCTTTTGCTCGGGATATCGGATGCGGCTATTTCATTCGAGAAGCCACGGGGCAGCGCCCTTTGTTCGAAATACCTGGGTGAAAAGGAGCTCAAGGTTCTTTCGTGTCCGGTTGGCCATCGTGTCAGGGGCACCATAACCATTCGTGAACTATTGAGCGGTAGGCTTGCTGTCCCCATCAACTTGTCGCCCTGTCTCAATGCAATCAACCAGTGCCCTGAGGCCCAACTCGTTAATTTCCGCTTTCGTGATGTCGAATATGGAAGCGAGAGACAGATTGAGTTTCTTCAAGGCGGGGGATTGATATTGAGCTTTTCTGGCTCCTCTCTTGCATCAGATGGATCCAACGTGAGCGAATGCTCCATTGAGGGCTCGCGCGACGTAACCTTGCCTATCTATTTTTGCTACCGGCAAAACGCCTGGACGGATCGGCATCAGACGGTATTTCTTCACCTGTTGCGCCATCTCGCTTCTTGAGGTTGCTTGGCTTCGTGCCGTCAAATGAATATTGACGATTTGTAACGTATGGCTGACGGTTTTGCCTTCATGCTTTTTGAGACCTCGGCTTGGATTATCGGCCTTTGGAGGAGGAGTATGAAAAACCGTACGGTTTGGCTGTATATGGCGTTTGTTTTCCTATCGAACTTCAGCACCATCTTGTATTTTCTGACGGTTTACCTTGAGTTCGTCGGATTCTCGATGGTCGCGATTTCTGGCATGATGATTGCGTACCAGGTAAGCAAATTTGCTCTCGAGATTCCTACCGGCTATATCGCCGATAGATTTGGGCGAAAGATAAGTGGCCTGGTGGGTATCGCGGGAATGCTCGGATACTACGCTGCCCTGCTCCTCATACGATCTCCTCTGCTTTTGATAGGTGCGTTTGCCCTCAAGGGTTTTGCCGTCGCATGCGTGAGCGGTTCTATTGAGGCAATCTATATCGATTCCGTCTCCCAAGATCAGCTCGTTAGGCTTAATGTGGTTGAGCGATTCGTCTTTTACGCATCTTATGCTCTTTCCGCGTGTGTGGGCGGCTTCATCTCGTCAGAAGGTGCATATTTCATTGGTCTTTCGGCCGATATCTTTGCGATGGTATTGACGTTACTTGTCGTTGCCTGCATTCCCGAAACGAAAGGGAAAGGTAGCGCTGCGGCTTCTATGAGCCAAATTAGCCCGAGGATGATTTGGACTGCCATTGCGGGCAATGGCACGCTTCGCTCGGCGTTCGTCATGGACTGTTCTCAGGCATTTGCTTTTGTCGCTCTGGAAGATTTTTTCTCACTGCTGCTCGCAGCCCGTGGAATGGGTGCCGTCGCTTCGGGCATGACCATTGCGGTCCAGCTCCTTGTCTCCGCCTCCATAGGGTTTATCGTGCCCAGCGTAATTGCTCATGTCGACAAGAGGCTTTTTGCGCGTATTTGCGGCATCATCCGTCTCATTCTAGCTGCTTTGTTTTTAACCCCTTTTATTCCGGTTGACCTGTTGCCCGTTTTCTATGTGCTGCAGACGGTTGCCTACTCGTTATTTGCTCCGATCAAATACTCAGTTTTTCAAAATGCTGCCGATTCATCGATGCTCTGTTCGTTGATTTCGGTTCAAAGCCAGATGGTGGCGGTGGGCGCCGTTCTTTTCTATCTGCTCAATGCTGTGTTGAGTAGCGTTGTGGGTATTCGGGTTGTGCTGCTTGTTGCGCTTGGGATTTCTTCTCTGGCGTATGTCCCCGCGCTATTTCGCCTTACAAGTCGAAGACCATGAGCATGCATGCATCGATAACTTATATATCAACGCAATAAACCCGAGCTCGAGGGCGTTTGGGTTTATTATTGAAGCGTATGTAACCTGGCGGCGCCACACCGCCTGTTAGTAGGGAGACACATGAACGTTCTGGTCGTCAACGCAGGATCTTCGACCCTTAAGTATCAGGTCATCGATACCAAGTCCCACAAGGTGTCCGCAAAGGGCTCCTGCGAGCGCGTCTGCTTTACCGGCGGCACCTTCACCCACGCTGCCAACGGCTCCAAGAAGGTGACCGAGAACATCGAGTTCCCCGACCACAAGGTCGCCATCGAGGTCGTCCTGAAGGACCTTGAGGCCAACGGCGTCAAGATCGAGGGTATCGGCCACCGTATCGTTCAGGGCGGTTGGTACTTCGGTGATTCCTCCCTCGTCGACGAGGATGTCCTCGCCAAGATCCGCGAGGTCGCCCCGCTCGCCCCGCTGCACAATAACCCCGAGGCCAACGTTATCGAGTACTGCCTGGAGCAGTATCCCGACCTGCCCAACGTCACGGTCTATGACACCGCTTTCCACTTCAACATGCCCGAGGTCGCCAAGACTTACGCTCTGCCCAAGGATGTTTGCGACAAGCTGCACATCCGTAAGTACGGCGCCCACGGCACCAGCTACCGCTACATCTCCAAGAAGGTCGCCGAGATGACCAACGGCGGGGCCCGCAAGGTCGTCGTGTGCCATATCGGCTCCGGCGCTTCCCTGTGCGCCATCGAGGACGGCAAGTGCATGGACACCACCATGGGCCTCACCCCGCTCGACGGTGTCATGATGGGCACCCGTTGCGGCTCCATCGACCCGGCTACCGTGTGCTACCTGCAGCGCGAGGGCGGCTACACCTTCGACGAGGTTGACGAGATGATGAACAAGAAGTCTGGCCTTATGGCTGTGACCGGCGGCAAGACCAACGACTGCCGTAACGTCGAGGAGCTCGCCGCCGCCGGCGATCCCGAGGCTCAGCTCGCCTTCGATATGTTCGTCTACAAGATTGCCGCCAAGGCAGCCGAGATGGCAACTTCCATGTGCGGCATGGACACGCTCGTCTTTACCGCCGGCATCGGCGAGCACGCTCCGGCAGTTCGCGCCGGTGTGGCCGACCGTCTGGCCTTTATGGGCGTCAAGATGGACCACGCCCGCAACGCTCTGCGTGGCGATGGTGCCTGGTGCCTGTCCGCTAAGGATTCCAAGGTCAAGATCTTCGTCATCCCTACGGACGAGGAGTTCATGATCGCTTCCGACGTCGAGCGCATCGTCAACGGCAAGTAATTGATGCAAGGGGAGGGGACTGGATGGCCTTGTGCCGTTCAGCCCCCTTTTATGCGCTTTGGGCGAAGAGTTTAATAGATATTTATTGAATTCTGATAACTTCTTATTAAGGATACGGCCGCCTTATGGGATTGCCGACCGTACTGTAATCACGAAGGAGTCTCATGAACGTACTTGTTGTCAACGCCGGCAGCTCGAGCCTTAAATATCAGCTTTTGGACACCGATACCCGCGAGGTCTTCGCCAAGGGTAACTGCGAGCGTATCGGCTCGGAGATGGGCATCTTTGGCCATTCCGAGAACGGCGGCGCCAAGCAGACCGAGGAGATTCCTTTCCCCGACCACCGCTCGGCCATTGCGCGCGTGCTCGAGGAGCTCGAGAAGACCGACTTTACGATCGACGGCATCGGCCACCGCATCGTTCAGGGCGGCTGGTACTTCGATGATTCTGCGGTCGTCGACGATGAGGTCATGGCTAAGATCCTTGAGGTGGCGCCGCTCGCCCCGCTGCACAACTACGGTGAGGCCGCAGCGATTGAGTATTGCCGCGAGAAGTATCCGGAGCTGCCCAACGTGGCCGTCTTCGATACGTCGTTCCACATGACCATGCCCGAGGTCGCCTACACCTACGCCCTGCCTAAGGACGTGTGCGACAAGTACCATGTGCGCAAGTACGGCGCCCACGGCACGAGCCACCGTTACGAGTGGATGATGGCCAAGGAGATTCTGGGCACGCGCTGCCACCGTCTGCTTTCGTGCCACCTGGGCAACGGCGCCTCGCTCGCCGCTATCGAGGACGGCATATGCCGCGACACCACGATGGGTCTCACGCCGCTCGACGGCCTGATGATGGGTACCCGTTGCGGTTCCATCGACCCGGCCACCGTGTGCTACCTGCAGCGCGAGGGTGGCTACAGCTATCAGGAAGTCGACGACATGATGAACAAGCAGTCCGGTCTGCTTGCCATCTCGGGCATCTCCAACGACGCCCGCGACATTCGCACGCGCGCTTCCGAGGGCGACGAGCGTTGCCTGCTCGCCTTCGACATGTTCGCCTACAAGGCCATGCAGCAGGCCGGTTCCATGATCGCCTCCATGGCGGGCGTGGATACCATCACCTTTACCGCCGGCATCGGCGAGAACGACTGGTCGATCCGCAAGGCCTTCTGCGACTGCTTTGAGTGGCTGGGCGTGCGCATCGACAACAACAAGAACCGCGAAGCCGTGGGCAACGGCCCGCAGGTCATCAGCGCCGCCGGTTCCGCCGTCACGGTCATGGTCATCCCCACCGACGAGGAATACATGATCGCCCACGACGTCGAGCGTCTGACCGGTAACAACTAGCGCATTCGTCTGCAATTGAGAGAAAGGCCTCCAGAGCAACAGCTCCGGAGGCCTTTCTACTAGCAGGCGGAAATTCCAGTCCCAAAGTGATCATCACCAGTAACGCCTGCACTCTCAGCAGCGACACCCATCCATTCAGATCCTCAGCTCTAGCTCGTAGCCAAGCCGCCGTCCACTCCAGATGCCCTGATTGCTAAGTGGCGGCAGGGGCCCTACAGGGTAAAGCTTTGAAAACATTCCGCAGGACGGAGGAAGCCCCCGCCGCACGTAGTGCGCAGCGGGGGCTTCCGACATGTCCGAGGACGTTTTCAGAGCTTTACCCTGTAGGGGCCCGAAGGGATACGTCCGCTACTCAGCCATCTGAGCCTGGACGGCGGTGATGGCCACGACACCCACGATGTCGTCGGCAGAGCAGCCGCGCGAAAGGTCGTTGACCGGCTTGGCGATGCCCTGCAGGATGGGGCCGTAAGCGTCGGCGCCGGCGAAGCGCTGGACCAGCTTGTAGCCGATGTTGCCGGCCTCGAGATCGGGGAACACAAGCACGTTGGCCTTGCCGGCAACGGAGGAGCCGGGGGCCTTGAGCTGGGCGACGGTGGGAACGATGGCGGCGTCGAGCTGCAGGTCGCCATCGATGGCGAGCTCGGGAGCCTTCTCCTTGCAGAACTTAACGGCCTCCTGGACCTTCTTGGCGACCTCGCCGCCGGCGGAGCCCATGGTGGAGTAGGAGAGCATGGCCACGTGCGGCTCGACGCTGCCCATAAAGGTGGACCAGGAGTGAGCGGAGGCGATGGCGATCTCGGAGAGCTCGTCGGAGGACGGGTTGATGTTGAGGCCGCAGTCGGCGAAGATCAGCGTACCGTCGGTGCCGAACTGCGGGGTGTCGGTGCACATCACGAAGAAGGCCGAGACCAGCTTGGTACCCGGGGCGGTCTTAAGGATCTGCAGCGCGGGGCGCAGGGTGTCGGCGGTGGAGTGGCAGGCGCCGGAGACCAGGCCGTCGGCGTCACCCATCTTGACCATCATGGTGCCAAAGTAGGTGGCGTCCATCACCTGGGCGCGAGCCTGCTCGATGGTGACGCCCTTCTTGGCGCGGAGCTCGGCAAACTTCTGCGCGTACTCCTCGTGCTTCTCGGCATTGCGCGGATCGATGACGGTGGCGCCGGGAACGTTGATCTCGTCGGGGTTGCCCAGGATGACGATCTTTGCCAGGCCCTCCTCGATGATCTTGGTGGCCGCGACGATGGTGCGCGGATCCTCGCCCTCGGGCAGGACGATCGTCTTAAGGTCGGCCTTGGCGGCAGACTTCATACGGTTAAGGAAATCGCTCATGTTACTCCTTACAAGCGTTTCACTAAGCTCCAGGCGCCCGGCTGTTCACGAATAAACCCGCTGCTAGCGGGTTTACCTTTCAAATTTGTACGCCGCGGTGCTTGAGCTTTCCTTGTGTGGCAAGCTCATTATAGGACGCATTAGCGCTATAATCGCTCTGATAAATATGTCTCGAAGAATGTTCGAGAAAAGCCCAGCTAACGAGCCCGTGGCTTTTGACAAGGAGTATCGATGCAGATTACCTCAGGCCTGCCTGAAGGCTTTAACGCCGGCGCGTACGACATGATTGTCGTCGGTGCTGGATATGCCGGTGCCGTTTGCGCCCGCCGTCTTGCCGAGACCATCGGCTATCGTGTTGCCGTTTTGGAGCGCCGTAGCCACATTGCGGGCAATGCCTATGACTGCACTGACGAGGCCGGAATCCTGATCCACGAGTACGGTCCGCATATCTATCACACCTTTAACGAGCGCGTGCACAATTTCCTGTCGCGCTTTACCAAGTGGACGGATTATCAGCACAAGGTGCTCGCCAACATCAACGGCACCCTTATGCCCGTGCCCTTCAACCACGCGAGTCTCAAGCTCGCCTTTGGTGACGAGCGCGGCGAGGAGCTGTATCAGAAGCTCGTGGAGACCTTTGGCAAGGATGTCAAGGTGCCCATTATGGAGCTGCGTAAGAAGAACGACCCCGACTTGGCCGAGGTCGCTGATTACGTCTACGAGAACGTCTTTTTGCATTACACCATGAAGCAGTGGGGCCAGACGCCCGACCAGATTGATCCCTCGATCACCGGCCGTGTTCCCGTCTTTGTGGGCGATGATGACCGCTACTTCCCGCAGGCTCCCTTCCAGGGCATGCCGCAGGACGGCTATACCGCGCTGTTTGAGCATATGCTCGACCACGATCTGATTGATGTGTTCTGCGACGTGGACGCCCGCGACCTCTTCGAGATCGACGAGACCACCGTCAAGATCGACGGTAAGGTCTATGGCGGCGAGATCGTCTACACCGGTCCGCTCGACGAGCTGTTCAATCTCGACCTGGGCGCCCTGCCGTACCGCACGCTCGATATGAAGTTCGAGACGCTCGATATGGACCAGTTCCAGCCCGTGGGCACCGTCAACTACACCACGAGCGAGGACTACACGCGCATCACCGAGTTCAAGAACATGACCGGTCAGGTCCTGCCCGGCAAGACCACCATCATGAAGGAGTACTCCAAGGCCTATACGCCCGACTCGGGCGAGACGCCGTACTACGCCATTCTTGAGCCCGAGAACCGTGAGCTCTATGAGCGCTATCTTGAGCGCGTCCAGAACCTGACGAACTTCCACCCGGTGGGTCGTCTGGCCGAGTATCGTTACTACGATATGGACGCTGTGACCAATTCCGCCCTCGATCTTTCGGATGAGATTATCGCCTGCCATGCATAAAGTCATAACATTCGGTATTCCCTCGTATAACGCCGCCAAGGACATGGACCATTGCATCACCTCTATCTTGGAGGGGAGCAATTACGCCACCGATATCGAGATTATCGTGGTGGACGACGGCTCCAAGGACGAGACGGCCGCCAAGGCCGACGAGTGGGAGGCCCGTTACCCTGGAATCATCCGCGCGGTGCACCAGGAGAACGGCGGTCACGGTATTGCCGTCCTTTCGGGTCTGCGCGAGGCGCAGGGCACCTACTACAAGGTTGTTGATTCGGACGACTGGCTTGACGGTGCTGCCCTTTCGACCATGCTGTCGATTCTGCGTGGCTTTGAGGAGCGCGACCAGCGCGTTGACCTGTTTATCTCGAACTACGTGTACGAGAAGGTTTACGAGGGCACGCATACCGCTATTGGCTACAAATTTGCCCTGCCGCGCAAAAAGATCTTTTCTTGGGATCAGATCGGTCATTTCCGCCTGGACCAGAACCTACTCATGCACAGCCTGTGCTATCGCACGGATGTGCTGCGCGAGTCCAACCTTCCCATGCCGCCGCACACGTTCTATGTGGACAACATCTACGCCTACGTGCCGCTGCCGCGTTGCAAGACCATGTACTACACCGACATCGACCTCTACCGCTACTTTATCGGTCGCGAGGGCCAGAGTGTCAACGAGGCCACGATGGTCAAGCGTCTGGACCAGCAGTTCCGTGTTACGCGTATCATGATGGAGTCGTACCACCTGTACAGCGATGTCGAGTCGTCACGCCTACGTTCGTACATGATGGGCTACTTCACCATGATGATGGCGATCTGCTCGGTGCTCACCAAGCTTTCCGAGGAAGATTGCGCCGACGAGCGCCTAAAGACGCTGTGGAATGATTTGAAGGCCTACGACGAGCGCATGTATCGTCGTGCCCGCTACGGCGTGGTCGGGTTCTTCACCAATCTGCGCGGACGGGCCGGAGACAAAACCACGCTTGGCCTATACCGTCTTGCCTCAAAGATCTTCAAATTCAACTAGCTGCCGAGTAATCGCTGCTGATAGGTTGACTGGGCCCCTTGGCCTTTAGTTTGCTACTGCGAACAGTCCTGCTCGCACGGAAAGCACATTAAGTGCTTTCCGACTCGTGCGGAACTTGTATCAAACTAAAGGCCAAGGGGCCTCTGCTACAAGAATCGATTGTCAGGTTATTTGAATTTGAAGATCTTCGACGCGCGGTACACAGGGGCCTGGGCTGAAAAGAATCTGGTTGGTAGGTTGCCCGGTGGGGCTTGGTTATGTTTGTCGCGAGTTCCGCACGAGCCGAAGAGCACTTAATGTGCTCTTCGTGCGAGCCAGGACTGTAGAGCAGCAAACATAACCAAGCCCCACCGGGCAACCGTCAGGTTAGGCTACTTCGCGGCGCCGGGGATGCCGTGGGAGGTTTTTGCGGTTTTGGCTCCGTTTACGATGGCGGTTTCCAGGGCCCTTACGGCGAGCATGCCCAGCAGGTCTAGGGGAACGGCGGCGCTTGCCTGGGCGCCCAGTTTGCCGCTGGCGAGGGTGTAGATGGTGTCGCCGTCGTTGGTGGTGTGCGTGGGACGGATGGCGTGTGCGTAGGCGTCTGCGGCCATCTGGGAGACCTTGGTGGCTTGTGCCTTAGTGAGTTCCACGTTGGTGACGATGCAGCTGATGGTGGTGTTGGTGCGGTCGAGCGGCATCTGCATGGATCCGGCGGCGGCAAAGGCTGCGAGTTCCATGTCGACGATTTGGTCGCTATCGGCTGCGGCGCGCATACCGGCGACCCACTCGCCGGTGAAGGGGTCGACAACGTTGCCGCAGGCGTTGACCGAGACCACGGCGCCCACCTTGATGGGGCCGAGCGCCACGGCGGCAGCGCCAAGGCCGGCCTTCATGCAGGTAGCGGGGCCCATGAGCTTACCCACGGTAGCGCCCGTGCCGGCGCCTACGTTGCCCTGTTCGAGCTTGGTGGGGGTGTTGTCGAGTGCTTCGCGCACGGCGGCGATGCCGGCCTCAATGTCGGGGCGAACGGTGGGGTTACCAAAGGCGAGGTCGAAGATACAGCTCGAGCACACGATAGGCACCTGCGTGGGGCCGACGGGAAGGCCGATGCCGCGGCTCTCAAGCTCGCGAGCGACGCCGCTTGCAGCCTCGAGGCCAAAGGCCGATCCGCCCGAAAGGCAGACGGCGTGGACCTTGTCGACGGTGTTCTCGGGTCGCAGCAGGTCGGTCTCGCGCGAAGCGGGAGCACCGCCGCGAACGTCAACGCCGCCGGTGGCGCCCTCGGGTGCCACGATTACGGTGCAACCGGTGCCGGCCTCCTCGTCCGTATAGTTGCCATAGCAAAAGCCATCGACATCGCAGACGTCAATGGCCTCGAGCAGTGTATCCATGTTTAACTCCTATCGGTTTTCCGCCGCGCCTTGTGCCCGGTCGGGATCCGTACGGTACGCCAAAATTGTAGGCGCTGGGGGATACCCAGCGCCAGATGCAATTACGAGAGTTTTTGAATCGCGCGCGCGACGCGGGCGATGGGTAGGCCCACCACGTTATAGAAGTCGCCCGAAATATCGTGCACGAGCATGCAGCCGCCTGTGCCCTGGATGCCGTAGGCGCCTGCCTTATCCATGGGCTCACCCGAGGCAACGTAGTGCTCGATCTGCTCGTCGGTGAGCTCGTAGAATGTCACGTCGGTCATATCGACAAACGACAGGCTCTCGGCGGCATGCGGGGCGGCCGTATCGCCTGCCTTAACGATGCAGACGCCGGTTGCGACCTGGTGCGTGCGGCCCGAAAGCTCACGGAGCATGGTGCGCGCCTCGCCCTCGGTTGCCGGCTTGCCCAAAATCTTGCCGTCGAAGGTGACGATGGTGTCGGCCGCGACCGTCAGCTCATTGGGCTCGGCATACTCGGCAGCAACGGCAGCCGCCTTGGCGCGTGCCAAGCGCTCGACAAGCGTGAGCGGGGCCTCGCCATCAAAGGGCGTTTCGTCGATATCCGCGGGAATCACGCGAATGTTGTAGCCTGCCTCGCGCATCAGCTCTATGCGGCGCGGTGATTGCGAAGCCAAAATCATAGTTGGATGCCCTCGGCGACCTTCTCGACAGCCTTGTCGCCGGCGATCGTGCGCAGCAGCTCAAGCGCAAAGGGGAGCGACTGGGCCATGCCGCTGGCGGTGATGATGTTGCCGTCTTGCGTAACCTTCTCGCCGGTATAGGCGCCCTCGGGGAAGCTTTTCTCAAAGCCAGGGAAGCACGTGGCGTGGCGCCCCTCGAGCAGGTCGAGCTCGCCCAGGATAAACGGGGCGGCGCAGATGGCGGCGACGTGCTTGGTCGCGGCGAACTCGCAGACCACGTCGCAGACGCGCTGATCGGCGCGCAGGTTGGTGGCACCGGGCAGGCCGCCGGGCAGCACGACGCAGTCGTACTCGTCAAAGTTGATCTCATCAAAGAGCGCATCGCAGGTCACGGGGATCTGCAGCGAGCTTACGACCTCGCGCGTGGGCATAATCGAGACGAGCGTGGCGCGCACGCCGCCGCGACGCATGACATCGACCATGGTCAGGCATTCAATCGTTTCAAAGCCATCGGCGGCAAGAACGGCAACGCTGGGCATAAGGGTTCCTTTCATAGGGCGGCATACAATTAGCCGTCTTATACCCCGAAGACCCCCGCTTGCCACGCTCGATTTCCCAATGTTTAAAAGGGACGGGGATTAAATAATCATTCGGTACAAATTGATCATTTAATCCCCGTCCCAGAAAAATCATCAGCTAGTTGCGCCTAAGGTGGACGACGGTCTCGCAGTGGAAGGTTTGTGGGAACAGATCGACTGGCGTGATCTTTACGGGGGAGAAGGTGCCTTCTTCGACAAAGCGTTTGAGATCGCGCGCCAGGGTGGCCGGGTCGCAGCTCACATAGGCGACATCGCGAGCGCTTGTGCTGGCGATGAGGTCGATGGCCTCAGGCGCTAGGCCTGCACGCGGCGGGTCGACTACTAGGACATCGGCGTCCTGGTCGGGGAACTCGCGCACCGCGTCTCCGCCAATGACGTCGACGTTATCAAGCTTGTTGATTTCCAGGTTACGGCGTAGATCGCGCACGGCGGGGCCGTAGGCCTCGACGGCAGCGACAAAGTCGCAGCGGCGGGCGAGCGGCAGGGTAAAGGTGCCGGCACCGCAGTACAGGTCCACGGCAAGCTCGTCTTCCTGCGGATCGAGCGCCTCCATAACGAGCTCGATCAAAATCTCGGCGCCCTTGGTGTTGACTTGGAAAAACGATGGGGCGGACAGGCGCATCTGGCCGTCAGCGATGTTCTCGGTCCACGAGCCCTCACCGGCGAGCATCTCCACCTTAGAGACACGGCGGGCCTTCTTTTCGCCCTTGCTCATCACGCGCACGATGCTCGTGGGATGAGCGGCGTCCGCCAGCACGCGGGAGACCTGCGAGCGCGGAAAAGAGCCTGTCGGCGTCCAGAGTGCGACCTCGAGTGCCTTGGTGCGGCGCGATGCGCGAATGCCCACGCGTTCGAGCCCCAAGTCATGGCTGCCGCTTAGATAGTTAAGTGCGCCGACGACCGATTTGAGTGCCTTCGGGAAGCGCTTATCGAACAGCGGACACATATCGACGGTCACGATTTTGCTGGGGTCGACACCGTGCATGCCAAGGCGCACGCGACCGTTGACGACGGTCGGTTCGAGCTCGATTTTATTGCGGTAGCCCCAGTCGTCCTTGGTGTGGCAGATGGGCTGTACCAACTCATCGACCTGCTCAGGAGCGAACTTGCCGATGCGCTCGAGCGTGGAGCGCAGGTTTTGCTCCTTGGCGGCGAGCTGTGCCGTGCGTGAGAGATTGCCCCACGAGCAGCCGCCGCAGATGCCCACGAAGGGGCAGGGAGGCTGAATGCGATCGGGGCTTGGCTCCAGAATCTCGGTGGTGCGGGCGCGCATGAACGACTTGCCGTCCTGTACGACCTCGGCCTCGACGATGTCGCCTGCCACGGCGCCCTGCACAAAGACGGCCTTGCCGTTGTCGGCGTGCGCCAGCCCGTCGGCGCCGTAGGTCATCGATTCTATAGTGAGCTTCATATTCCTGCCTGTCATTCGCGTTGTTGTTCGCACCATGGTAGCAGGGAAAAGCGCCCCGCATCCGAGGCTTTCCTCAAATGCGGGGCGCTTCTACAAACTGCTTCTACAAACGACTATTTCGTCTTGCCGGTAATGAGCGTCTTAAGACCCAGGCCGATCAGGCCCAGGCCTATGCGCACGCGACCGGGGCGATGGCGCTCGATGGCCTTGGTCTTGCCGGCGGGCTTATCGCGACGGGTGCTCGTCTCGGATACGGGCTTGGTGACCTGCGGCTCGGGCTGAGGTGCAGGTGCAGGCTCGGGCTCAATGACAGTCGCCTGGACCTTCTGAACCTCGGGTGTGGTCGGCTGCGGCTTAGGAGCAGGGGTGGGCTTTGCCTCGGCGGCGGGCTCCGGAGTCGCGGTAGCGGGCTCGGGCGCTTTCTCCACGGCGGTCTCTGCGGCAGCCTCGGGCTCATTCACCGGGGGAGCTGCAACCGCTTCCGGTTTGGCAGCTGCCCCGTGTTCAACCTCGGCCTGAATGGCCTCCTCGGCCACACGTTCCTTCTCCTGTGCGCGCTGCTGCGCGGCGGCCTCGGCGTTGCGATAGGCACGCTCCAGTAGAGCTTCCTGCGAGTTGAAGGGTTTCTCACCCTCTGCACGCTCCACGGGGACCCAGGTGCCGTCGCTCGTGAGGCTGCGGGCCTTCACGTTGTCCCGCAGCTGCATGCCCATATACTCGTGCACTAGGGCGCGGCAGGTGGGGTCGAGCACGGGGAAGGCGATCTCCACGCGGTGCTCGGTGTTGCGCGTCATCATGTCTGCCGAGCTCAGGTAAATCATGTCCGAGTCCACGCCGAAAGCATAGACGCGCGCGTGCTCCAAAAAGCGTCCGACGATGGAGCGGACATGCACGTTCTCGGTCTTGCCCGGAATACCGGGCTTGAGGCACGAGATGCCGCGGATGATCATGTCTACGCGCACGCCGGCACACGATGCCTCGGCGATCTTGTCGATGACCTCGCGGTCGGTCAGCGAGTTGAGCTTAAAGAACACGCGGGCGGGCTCGCCGGCAAGGGCGCGCTGAATCTCGCGGTCAAGCCCGCGCATGATGAGCGGTTTCAGTCCGACGGGCGCCACACCCAGGAAGCGGTAGTCGCCGCGCAGGTTGCCCAGCGACAGATTGCGGAAGAACAGGTTGGCGTCTTCACCGATGCCGGGATGGGCTGTCATGAGCATAAAGTCGCTGTAGAGTTTGGCCGTCTTCTCGTTAAAGTTGCCGGTGCCCAAAAGCGTGAGGCGGGTGAGCGCCATGCCCTCGCGATAGGTGAGCTGGCAGATCTTTGAGTGGCATTTAAAGCCCTCGGAACCATAGATGACGGTGCAGCCCGCCTCTTCCAGACGCTCGGCCCACTCGATGTTGTTCTGCTCGTCAAAGCGGGCACGAAGTTCCATGAGCACCGTGACCTCTTTGCCGTTCTCGGCAGCATCGATCAGCGACTCGCACAGGCGGCTCTGCTTGGCCACGCGGTAGAGTGTGATGCGCAGCGAGATGCACTCGGGGTCGTAGGCGGCCTCGTGCACCAGATCCAGGAAGGGGTTCATGGCCTCGTAGGGATAAAAGAGCAGCTTGTCGCCCTGCAGCACCTGTTCGCGGATGGAGCGGGTCATATCGATGGTGGGGTTGGGCTGCGGCTTAAACGGCGTAAAGAGGAGCTCGTTGCGCAGGTGCTCGGGAATCTTGCCCTCAATGCCAAAGACGTAGCCCAGGTCGAGCGGGATATCGCAGGTAAAGACCGAGCGGCGCGAAAGCTCGAGCGCCTTGCGGATGGTCTTGAGCGTCGCCTTCTCGAGCGACCCCGAGACCGCGAGCACAACCGGCTGCAGACGCAGGCGCTTCTTGAGAATGCGCTTCATGTGCTGGCGGTAGTCCTCTTCCTCTTCGACGCCCTCGCCGTCCGGATCGATGTCGGCGTTGCGGGTGACGCGGATCAGCGCACGATCCAGCGGCTTGTAGGAGCCAAAGCAGCTGTCCAGGCAGGCGAGGATGACGTCCTCGAGCAAGATGTAGGAGTAGGTGCCGGTGGGCGAGGGGATCTCGACCACGCGGTTCATCGAGGCGGGAATCTCGATAAGGCCCAGCAGGCTCTCCTCGTCGGTGGCGCCGTCCAGACCACAGGCCAGATAGAGTGCGCCATTGCGCAGGTTGGGGAAGGGGTGGCGAGGATCGATGACCAGCGGCGAGATGACCGGCGACACGTAGGCCTGGAAGTAGCGGGTTACAAAGGTGCGCTCCTCGGGCGTAAGCGAATCGATGTGGGCGCGGTGAACGCCCAAGGTGTCGAGCTTGTCCTCGATGCTCTTAAAGATGGACTCCCAACGGGTAAGGAGCCCGGGCATTTCGGCCATGACAGCATCGACCTGTTCGGAGGCGGTCATATTGCTCTTGTTGTCGACAGGTTGGTTTTTGAGCTCCGCCAGATCGGACAGGCCGCCCACGCGCACCATAAGGAACTCGTCGAGGTTGGACTCGAAGATCGAGATGAACTTTAGTCGCTCGAATAACGGAACGGTTTCGTCGAAGGCTTCGTCGAGCACGCGGTTGTCAAAGCGTAGCCAGCTGAGCTCTCGGTTTTGCGTGTACGAGAAGTCGCGCGGCGGTTTGCGCAGCTTTGCGGCGGCTTGCTTCTTTTCGATTTTGCTCGGCATATGCATCTGTCCGTTCAGTCCCCACAAGGGACGGTAGCCTAACACTAATCACTATTGTCTCAATTTAGTCGACCTGTGGTACGGACGCATCGCGCGAACGGTATCTTTACCTACTTCTTACGTTGCCAAGGCATGCAACTAACTGCCCAACTCGTTTAGAAACAATCTATATCCATACTCAACTGGTGAGGATGTATGAATAAGAATGATTGCGAGCTGAATATAATCGAATCCAAATTGAATCATGGACAAACGACATATATATGCAGAAAACCGTTTTAGCTATGCAATTCCTAAACATGAAAATATTTGTGCAATCTAGCTTAATTCCTTAGAAAAAAGAACATTTACCTTTGAAAACCTGCTTTAGAGAACCGAAGTGCATCATGGGGGAATCATATGCGATATACCGTTCATCGCACTTTGCTGACCGTTCGGGGGCGAGGTGGAATTGCAGGTGGTTTTTGGATATAACTAGAGCTGTCAGCAAGCAGCGTCCCATACGGAGGGGCGCTGATACATTCGGCCAGTAAGGCCCGAAAGAAAGGTAGGAGGCCATGACGAAAGGTCTGCACGTGCCTTCCGAGATCGGCAAGCTCAGGAAGGTCTGCCTGCACCGTCCCGGCGACGAGCTCCTCAACCTGCCGCCCGACGAGCTCGAGCGACTCCTGTTC
>JAXKEA010000013.1:0-3448 GCA_036551635.1 Collinsella sp. | reverse complement strand
GTATTTCTCCTACCGCATGCCAGTCTACCCATGCCCGCGGGATAACCCAAAAAGCCCTGCAAGAATACCGATCTTTGAGACTTCTGCTGTTTTTGTGGGTTAGATTGTGGGTTGTGGTAGCCGGATGTCGAGTCCGCTGCATCGGAGCATGGTCAGGGCGATGAGGTTGGTGACGCGGTGGAAGCCGTAGGCCATGCGGATGGTGACCTTGATCCTGTTGCTGAACGCCTCGAGCCTGGCGTTGGAGCAGCCCGGTTCGATGGTGCGTGGGATGTCGGGGCGGCGTCTCCTGATTTTTTTTTTGGAAAGCTCGACGATCTCGGGGATGCGGCTATGCGAGGCTTGGAACACCCAGCGGTTCAGCTCTCCCCCGGCCCGGTCGAGGGAGAGCCCGAGCAGGCGCAGCGGTTCCTCGAGCCGCCATGAACGGTAGAGCTGGCCCTTGGGGTCCGTGCGTCGGACCACGGTCGGATACGTGTGGCCCTTGCGGTATCCACGCCGATCGCCGCCAGGCCGTCGAACGGCGAGGGCATCGCGGCCCTGAGGCGGTCCGCGACCCGGCGGACGATGTCTCCGGCCGTCCTCCACGCGACGTGCAGGAAGCCGCTGACCGTCTTCCGGTTCGCGACGCTCATCAGCCATGTGCACTCCGACTCGGAGTCGCGCGTGAACCGGCTGCCCGGCTCGGCCCACGGCACCATCGTGACCACGGCCCCACACCGGGGGCGGTCCACTCGCGGCATGTTGTTTTGCTTCAATGTTTGTTCGACAGGTTCGGCAGTGTTTTTCCGCAGTGTGGGCTGATGGTTTTCCCCGGTGTCGTCATCGTTTCCCGGTGATGTGAGAGGCATCGGTGCCGCCGCCTGTATATTCCCGAGTTGCCAATCGGTTTTGATTCGGCCGGTTGCCGCCGGCCGGCGCTCGGGAAGGAAAGGAACATGGCGATACCGATGCCCATTGTGCAAGATATCAGGAGACTCGACCGGCAGGGAATGTCGCGCGCGCAGATAGCGCGTCGTCTGCATGTGGATCGCGGGACGGTCGCGAAGTACGCGGATATGGAGGATTGCTCGCCCAAGCCGAAGGCGGATCGCAGGTACGGGTCGAAGATCGACCCGTACGCGCATCTGGTGGACGGGTGGCTGGAGGCCGATCGTCTGCTGCCCAGGAAGCAGCGGCACACGATCAGGCGCGTGCACGACCGTCTGCTGGCGGAGACGGACTACGACGGCGAGTATTCGACCACGATGCGTTACGTGCACCGGTGGCGCGAGGCGAACCGCGGCGTGCCGGATCGCGAGGGGTACGTGCGGCTCGAGTGGGCGGCGGGCAGCATGCAGGTCGATTTCGGCGTGGCCCGGGCCCGGATCGCTGGCGAGATGGCGGACGTGCATTGCCTGGTGGTCTCGTTGCCGTATTCGAACATGCGGTTGTGCGTGGCGTTGCCGGGCGAGAACGCGGAGTGTCTGTGCCATGGCCTGATGCTCGTGTTCGAGCATATCGGGGGTGTTCCTCCCGTGATCGTGATGGACAACGCGACCGGTGCCGGCCGGCGCAACGCGAAGGGCGAGGTCGCGTTGACCGGGGTGTTCTCCGCGTTCGTGGCGCATTACCGGCTCGAGGTCCGGTTCTGCAACCCGTATTCGGGCAACGAGAAGGGCAGCGTGGAGAACGCGGTCGGGTTTTTGCGACGTAATCTCATGGTGCCGCCCATGCACGCGGAATCCTACGGGCAGCTCAGTCGTTTCATGCTTGAACGGTGCGACGGGCTGGCGGCCTCTTCGTATTGCCCGAGGTTGCCGGGCGTGCCCGTGGCCGAGGTGTTCGACGAGGAGAGGGCCGCGTTGATGCCGTTGCCGTCCACGGCGTTCGACCCGGTTCGCTGGGAAAGCCGGACGGCCGACAAGTACGGGCTGGTCGACATCGACTCGAACCGGTACCTCGCCGGCCCCGATTCGGCGCGTTCCAGGGTATTGGCCGCGATCCGGTGGGACACGGTCACGCTCGCATCGCCCGCCACCGGCGAGCTCTTCGCGGAGTATCCCAGACAGTACGGACGGTCGCGCAATGTGGAGGATCCCGCGCTCGTGCTTCCCCGGCTCGCGGTCAAACCCCGCGCGTGGCGGGAAAGCTCGATCCGCCCGGACGTGCCCGACGATATACGCGCGTGGCTTGATTCCATGGACGAAAAGACGTTGAGGGAGAGCCTCAAAGCGATCGGGGACGCGTGCCGGGCGGCCGGGTTCGATCCCGCGATGCAGGCGTGCGGCGAGATCCTGCGCTCGAACAGGGACATGGGCCTGCACGCGGACTCGCTCACCCCGATCGCGTTGCGCATGCGCGACGGCGAGTGGGAATACCCCGGCGGGATCGAGGAGCCCGACCTGAGCGGCTACGACCGGTTCATCACCGGCACGGACGACGGAGGGGAAGAACGGTGAGCGTCAGACCCGATCCGGTGATCCCGGAGACCCGACGCAGGCGCGCGTCCACGACCGAGAAAAGCGAACGCATCCTGAAGATGAGCCGCAGCCTGACCCTGACACGCAGCGTGCTCGCCGGCACGCTCGCCGAGGCCACGCCCAACCAGCTCGACTTCATCGAACGATGGTTCACGGCCGAACTCGACTCGCGCGAGCGATCCAAACGCCTGCGCCTGCTCAAACAGGCCGGCTTCCCCGCCGACAAGACCCTCGACGGCTATGACTGGACCAACCTGAAGATGCCCGCCGACTGGGGGCGCGCGCAGCTCGAGAACCTCGACTTCGTCGCCGGATGCGAGGACCTCGTGCTCTACGGGCCCGTCGGCACCGGCAAGAGCCACCTGGCCATCGCGATCGGACGGCTCGCCTGCGAGCGGGGCGTCCCGGTGCGCTTCTTCACCGCGACCGGACTGCTCATGCGTCTGCGCCGCGCCCAGCAGGAGAACCGGCTCGACCGGGAACTCGCGAGCATCGGCAAGGCCCGACTTCTCATCATCGACGAGTTCGGCTACCTGCCCATAGACGAGGAGGGCAGCAGGCTCCTCTTCCAGATCATTTCCGATTCCTACGAGACAAGGAGCATCATCTACACCACCAACATCGAATTCAGCGGATGGGGACGCGTGCTCGGCGACAAGAACATGGCCGCCGCCCTCATCGACCGCACCGTCCACCACGGACGGCTCATCAGATTCGAGGGCCGCTCCTACCGAAGCGAACACGCCCTCATGACCAAATAACCAACACAACGCAGACAGGCAGCGGCCGATACCGCACACCCTGCGGAAAACCCGCTGCCTACACTGCGGAAAAACACCGCTCACAAAGCGGACGCCAACTTGCTAAAACACAAGCCATTCCCGCAACGGGTCCGGCAACGCGTCACGTACCCGGCTGTTGGGCCAGGACGCGGGCTTGTTGCACAGCAGCGCCAACTGCATGGACGGGTCCTCGCTGTTCGTGCT
>JAXKEA010000012.1:0-14181 GCA_036551635.1 Collinsella sp. | reverse complement strand
CGGGTGCTTCCTCAAAATATCAAACAGTCCTGCGCAAGACGAAGGCCACATTAAGTGGCCTTCTTTGCGTGCGGAACTCATTTTGAGCAAGCACCCGCCCTGCCGGGGCTCCCGGGTTCCCGCTTACGAGAGCGACGTTCTCAGCAACTCGTTGAAGAGCTTCGGGTTGCCCTTGCCGCGGCTCGCCTTCATGCACTGGCCCACCAAAAAGCCGATGACCTTCTGGTTGCCGTCACGATACTGCTGCGCCTGCTCGGTACAGTTTGCCAGCACCTCGTCCACGATCAGCTGTAGCGCGCCGGCATCGCTCACCTGACGCATACCACGCTCGTCGACGATCTTGTTGGGGTCGTCCCCGGTCTGGGCCATGGCCTCAAAGACCTCGTGCGCCTGGTTGGAGCTGATGGCATCGGTCGCCAGCAGCTTAGCCAGCGCTGCTACCTGAGCCGGCGCGATGCCGGACTCGGCGAGCGACACGCCTGCGCCCTTAAGGTAGGCGATCATCTCGTTGACCAGCAGGTTTGCGACCGTCTGGGCCTCCTTGCCGGCCATACCGGCAGCGGCGGCCTCAAAGAAGTCGGCAAACTCCGGGTCGCCGGCGATCTGCTCGGCGTCGGCCGCCTTAATGCCAAAGTCGGCCTCAAAACGGGCGCACTTGGCATCGGGCAGCTCGGGGATCTCGCCACGGCAACGGTCGATGAACTCGTCGTCCAGATCGAAGGGCGCCAGATCGGGGTCGGGGAACAGACGGTAGTCGTCGGCCGTCTCCTTCACACGCATAACAACGGTGCGCTTACGACTGGGCTCCCAGTGGCGGGTCTCCTGATAGATGATGCCGCCCTCCTCGAGCACCTCGGCCTGACGGCAAATCTCGTAGGCAAGGCCATCGTGCAGGCTCTTGAACGAGTTGAGGTTCTTGAGCTCGGTCTTGGTGCCCAGCTTGGTCTCGCCGCGGCGACGCAGCGACACGTTGCCGTCACAGCGCATGGAACCCTTCTCCATGGAGCAGTCCGAAATGCCCAGCGTCACAAAAATGCGACGGAGCTTCTCCATAAACAGGCGAGCCTCCTCGGGCGTACGCAGATCGGGCTCGGTGACGAGCTCAATCAAAGGCGTGCCGCAGCGGTTGTAGTCGACGAGCGACTCGGCCGCGGCGGTAATGCGGCCTTCGGCACCGCCCACGTGCACCATCTTGGCGGCGTCCTCCTCCATGTGGATGCGCAGGATGCGGATGGGCACCGTGTAGGAGCCGTCCTCGCGACGCTCGGGCATCTGCAGGTTGGATGCATCGTAGCTGGCCAGGTGGCCGGCGCGCTGGTTGCCCTCGCGCATGGTCGACGTCATGGACGTGGACAGGCCCTCGGCATTGGCCGAGGCGCTCGCCAGGCTCTGGGCCTCGGCCTCACCAAACGCGCAGTCGGGGCGCTCGGCGGCACCGCGACCAGTCACGTCCAGGTCCAGGTGACCGTACATGGCAAAGGCGACCGGACCCTGCGTGGTCTGGAAGTTCTTGGCCATATCGGGATAGAAGTAGTGCTTGCGGTAGAACATCGAGTGGCGCTGGATCTCGCAGTTGGTGGCGAGGCCGGCTTTGACGATGCTCTCGATGGCGCGCTTGTTGGGCACCGGCAGGGCGCCGGGCAGGCCCAGGCACACCGGGCACACGTTGGCGTTGGGCTCGTCATCGTGGCTGAGCTTGCAGTTGCAGAACATCTTGGTATCGAGCGCGGTGAGCTCGGTATGGATCTCCAGGCCGATCACGGCCTCCCAATCCTGCAGGACCTCGGAAAGCTCCTTCATTACAGCTCGCCTCCCTTCCCGGCAAAATCGGGCGCGACGGAAAGCGCGGGCGCTCCCGTGGCGGCATCGGCAAAGCCGCGCTCCAGGGCGCGGGCAAACGTGAGCAGCTGACGGTCCTTAAAGGCCGGACCAACCAGCTGGGCAGAAACGGGCAGATGAGTATCCTCGCCCAAGCCCAGCGGCACCGAGATGCCACCGTTGCCGCAAATGTTGAGCGAGATGGTATACAGGTCGGAGAGGTACATCTGCGTGGGGTCGCTGATCTCGCCAAACTTAAAGGCCGTGCGCGGCGAGGCGGGCATGAGGATGGTGTCTACCTTGGCATACGCGGCGTCGTAGTCCTGCGTGATGAGCGTGCGGGCCTTTTGCGCGGCGTAGTAGTACTTGTCGTACACGCCCGAGCTCAGCAGGTAGGCGCCGAGCATCTGACGGCGCTTGGCCTCGGCGCCAAAGCCGTGGGCACGCGAAAGCGAGCTCTGGTCGGACAGGTTGGCGCAGCCCTCCTCCTGATAGCCGTAGCGAATGCCATCGAAACGTGCCAGGTTGGAGAACGCCTCGGCCGGGCCGATGACGTAGTAGGCGGCGATGGCGGCGTCCAGGTGCGGCAGGTCGACCTCCACGAGCTCGGCACCCTGGTTCTGCAGCTCCTGGGCAGCGCGCTGAACAGCGGCCTTCACCTCGGGCGTCAGGCCCTCGGCCTCCATAAACGCGGGGATGATGCCCACGCGCTTGCCCTCGATGCTGTCGTTGAGGTGCTCGGTAAAGTCGACGGCGCAATCCTGGCTGGTGCAGTCGTACGGATCGTGGCCCGCGCCGGTAAGCGCGTTCATGGCCAGCGCGACATCCTCAACCGTGCGGCCAAAGGGACCCACCTGGTCGAGCGACGAGCCAAAGGCAACCACGCCGTAACGGCTCACGGCACCATACGTGGGCTTAAAGCCCACCACGCCGCACAGCGACGCCGGCTGGCGAATGGAGCCGCCGGTGTCCGAGCCCAGCGAGAGCGCGACCTCGCCCGCGGCGACGGCGGCAGCGGAGCCGCCCGAGGAGCCGCCGGGCACGCGCTCGGTATCCCAGGGGTTGTTGGTGCGGTGGAAGGCCGAGCTCTCGGTGGAGCTGCCAAAGGCAAACTCGTCCATATTGGCCTTGCCCATGGGCAGGCAGCCGGCATCGAGCATGCGCTGGACGCAGGTGGCGGTGTAGACGCTCTGGTAGTCCTCGAGCATGCGGGAAGCGCAGGTGGTGCGCGTGCCCACGAGGTTCATGTTGTCCTTAATGGCCAGTGGCACGCCCGCAAGCGGGGGCAGCGGCTTGCCTGCGGCACGGTCGGCATCCACGCGCGCAGCGGCCTCGAGCGCAAGCTCGGGCGCCACCTGCAGGAATGCCTGGACCCCGCCCTCGCGCGCCTCGATGGCGGCAAGGGAGGCCTGGGCCACCTCGGTAGCGGTAAAGTCGCCGGCGGCAACGCCCGCGGCGATCTGGGCGGCGGTAAGGGAATCGAAGCTTAGCGCCATTACTCGCTCTCCCCCTCTCCCAAAATGGACGGCACGCGGAAGTAGCGGTCGCGCGCGCTGCCGGCGTTTTCCAGCGCGACGTCGAGCGGCAGGTCGCGCTCGGGCTCGCGCAGGTCATCGCCCATCACGTTGGACAGGCTTCCGATGGGATGGAACGTGGGCTCCACGTCGGGCAAGTCATATTGCAAGACGGGCTCGAGCATCTGGACGGCGTCGTTCATGTAGGACGTCATCTGGGTGAGCTCGTCATCGGTCAGTGCGATCTTTGCGTACTCGGCGATGCCGCGCACGTCTTTCTCGCTGAGTGCCATAGGCGCTCCCTTCCGCATAACAGATAAACCGTTCTAGTATACAAGCCAACGCCACTTGGAGCAGGTGCTTTACCTAAATGCAGCGAAAACGTAACGAGGACGGCGGGTTGGCAGGCGGCGGACTGGCGGTTCTGCAGCGAAACCGCACCGTCCATAGCGAAAACCGCGCCGTCCATAGCGAAAACCGTCCCGCCCGCAACGAAAACCGTCTCGCCCGCAGCGAAAAGCATCACAACATTCGACGCTTTTCGCCAAAATCGAGATTTTCATCGAATGTTGTGATGGTTTGGAAGCCCCCGGCCACCACAAAGGTGCCTGTCCCCTTTGTGGTGGTTCTGGAGAATGTCTTATGCCGAGGCCTTGGCCTTGCGGCGTTTGCGGACCGCGTGGATCACGATGTCCAGCAGCAACAGCACAATGGCTACGACCACGATGAGCACGGCAAACTCGCGCTTGCCCCAGTGGCGGCCGGCCAGCGACTTTTGCTTGTCGACATCCTTCTTGTTGTACTTGGTGCGCACGCAATGCACCAGCAGGCGATGGTCGTTCACGCCGTAGGGCGTGCAGGTAACGAGTGTCACCTTGTCGGCGCCGGGCTCGATGGTCAGCGACTCCATCTCCTCGGGCAGCACCACCTCGGAGTCAACCATCTTGTAGGCGAGCGTCTTGTTCATGGTGTGCAGCAGCACCAGGTCGCCGGGCTCCAGCGAATGGATGTCGTCGAACATACTCAGGTTGCGCATGCCCGAGTGCGCGGTGAGTACGCAATGCGTCGAGGTGCCGCCCACCGGCAGGCTCGTGCCCTCCAGGTGGCCGACGCCCGCCATAAGGACTTCCTCGCTCGTGCCGTGGTAGATGGGCATGCTCACGTCGATGGAGGGGATCTCGACCCAGCTCATCATGGGATCGCGGTCAAAGATGAGCTGCTGGGCGTAGGGCTCGATCTGGTCGGCGGGAAGCTCGGTGGCCTCGCCCGCCAGCTGCTCGTTAAAGGAGCGCGCCTGGAGCAGGATGCGCTCGCGCTCCTCGGCAGATAGCGCGTCCACGGTGCTGGACACCGTGCTGATCTGGTTGAACACGCCCGATGCCTCGAGCCGGTCCAAGATCCACGGCCAGGTCATAAGGCCCACACCGATAAGGATGATGACGATGGTGATGAGCCGGTCGGCCCAGCGCGGCAGCCGCTTGCGACGGCGCTTGGCCTTGGGCTTGGGCTGAGGTTTGGGCTGAGGGCTTGAGCCGCCGTTGTCCGCAGCGTTATTGCTCTTCATATGTTTGGTGCCCTGCACCATCGCCGGTCACTCCTCTACAACTCAAGTTGTCTAAACAAATAATAGCCGATTAGCGAGCTTCCGCGGCTGGCAACGCAGCTAGACTGCACCGTCCAGTCGAGGATAAGCCAGCATTTGAGTTTTCAAAATGTCCCGGATCGGCGGGGCGATTCGGGATACAATGTCAGTAGAAAACGACGCACCCCGCGTAAATGTTTGGGAGCGCGGGCGGCCTAGTTTTCTGGTTTTGTTAAATGCCCGGGATCCGACCCCCGGGCATTCTTATTTGCGCTTGTTGCGGCGCAAATGCCTTCTACCGTCCGCACCGCGCGTGCGCCTACGGACCTTAAGCCGAACCTCATACGAGTCAAGAAACGCGATGACGAACGTGCCCACCGCCGCGAGGGCGGCGAGCGCGTTAAGGAATTTCAGCATTTGGGGACCTCCGATCGAGTCGTCGGCCGCCCGCGCACGGGATGCGTCGCAAGGGTATTTTACTGCGAGCACTCGCACTTACAGCTGGTAAACGCAATATTTGCAAACATCTGTTCGCTAATCATACACTCGATCATACAAGCGATGGAGGCTGGCTGCGTTATCCAAAAAAACGGGGCAGACTCCAGCGCGGAGTCTGCCCCGGAAAGAGAATGGCAAAGCAAGAACGTGGATGGACGAGAAAAGTGTCCGCAAGTCTCATGGCCATCACATCCCACCTGCCAAGGGGATGGGTGAACGAGCGTTACTCCTGCTCGGACTCCTCGGCCTGCTTACGGCTGCGGATGAGGTGCGCCACGCCGATGCACAGCACCGCGCCACCAGCGATCCAAGTGAAGGTCACGCCGTTGAGACCGGTGAGCGGGAGGTTGGAGCCCTTCTGGTCGATAATGGTGAAGCTGAGCTTACCGGTAGCTGCGGCGGCCGTGCCATCCTTCACAACGCCAGATGCTGCACTGATTACAGACTCCGTACTCGGAGTAACACTTTGACCAGCCTGATAGAGCTGATCGTTACTGTCACGTTTGATAGTAAAGGTGACACCGTCCTTGGCGGAGTTATTGTAACCAGGAGCAGGCTTAACCTCTTTGAGGATGTAGGTGCCCTCGTCGAGACCGACAACGTTGATCTTGCCTTCGTTCGTCGTCTTGAGCGTGGCTTCCTTGGCGTCGCTGTGCTTTACACCCCGGGCGTCGATGAATTGCTTCTCAGCGTTGCCGTTAACAACCTCCTGCAAGGTGAACTCAACATCTTTGAGCGTCTTGAGGTTACCGTCTCCATCCTTGTCGCTACCGACCTTGGTAACATCGATACCATAGGTGTAGTCATAAGCAGGATGGTCAACCGTAGTGCCTTCACCTTCACCGTGCGGGTTGTTGGAGTAGGTAAGCTTAACCGTATTCGTCTGTGCGGTACCGAGCAAACTGCTGAATTCTGAATTGAGCGAACCGTCAGCATTGCAAACCTTGCTAGAGTCGAGCTTGGCCTGGTACTCAACGGTCACCTTAGAGTTGCCATCCAGCGAGATAGGAGTTTCACCCTCAGCCATGCAATTCTTGAGATTAAGGAAGTCGACAGTCAGCGTGTCGTTATCGTACTTGGCAGTGTAGCCGGTCTTGACCTCGGTATTGCCAATTTTGACCGTAACAACTGGCGTCTTGCCGTCAGCCCCAAGACGAGGCGTCATGGATTTGGGAAGATTATCCGTGAAGGTGTACCTGTAGGTGCTGTAAGTGTTGATGTTCCCCGCAACGGTGCCAACGAGCTGATAGTCGATAAACTGGTCCATTCGGGAGTCTGCAGCCATGTTGGGATTTTTGAACACATCGGTACCGAAGGTGCTGCCATCCCTGTCGTCCCTGACGGCCTTGGTCACAGTGGGGACCTGCTTCTTGGGAGTTAAGTTCTCAGCGGAACCGCCAACAACGGCGAAAATGGGCGAACTGAAGGTATCCGTGTTACCCTTTTCAACAGTAGCATTCTCGCCGACACTCTTAGTCACGAAGAGCCAGTAACCAGTAGCCAAGTTACTAAAAGAACCGGTGTTGTCAGCATTTAGCCAGCCGTTATTGCTTTCAGGAATGTTCGCCTTCTCAACGGCAGCAGCGATCTTGTCGAGCACGCTTCCGGCCTTGACGTTTTTACCCCCATCAGCATCGGACCCGTGCTTTTTGATGAACTGGGCCCACGCCTGAGCAGATTTAGCATCTTTGCCAGTCGGCAAGTCAACAGGCTTGGGATCATCGTTATTAAATGCCGTAGTCACTGCGCTCATTACGGGATCACTTGCCCATTCGATATCGGAAAGCGTCTTCTCCGCAGTGGAGTCCCAGGTACCATCATCCTTCCAGTCTTGCGTGACCTTCGCCGAGAAAATTTTGATTCCCTTAAAGGTCGTATCCTTGTAGGTATCCTCCTTAATCGTCACGCTGCCGCTCTCGGCCACCTTCGGCGTGCCATCAGCAAACGCCATGGTCACCGGGGCCATAACTCCGCCGAAGCTCAGCGCTGCTGTGAGGCCTGCTGTTACTGCCAGGCGTGCAATGTTCTTGCTCATACTCATCTTCTTTTCCTCTGCTTTCTGCTCGAATTCCATTTGATCTAAATCTGTCTGTCTGTGTCTTAGCATTTACTTCGCTACGTCTCGCCCCGCTCTCTGTGGGGCTGCCAGCTACTCTTTATGGCTGCCACCTCCCCGCTTGACCAGGAGCGCGACCACGATGAGCGCGGCTCCGGCGACCGCTGCGGCGGCCGCGGCGTACATTGCCATATCGCCAGTCGAGGGCATAAAGCCTCCGGTGGTAATGCTAGGGGGTGTGCCGGTGGGCGTGTTGATGAGCGACGCCTCCAGGCTGCCCGTCGACCCGTCCGCGCTGTCGGCGCGCAGGGGCGACTCGGCCGTGATGGTGAGTTTGGGCTTGGCGGCGGCCACCTGGTCGACGTCCAGGCCCTCGGCCTTGACCGTCACGGAGCGCGTGCCCTCGAAGGCGGTGTAGCCCTTGGGCGCCTTGAGCTCGCGGACCTCCAGCTTGCCCGAGTCCACGCCCGAGACGGTCACGCGGCCGTCCTCGCCCGTGGTGACGGTGGCCTTGCCTTCCGCATCCCACGTGCCGTCGGCCGCCAGCGTGCGACCGCGGTCGTCGGCGATGCTCAGGACCGCCCCGGCAAGCGGCTTGTCACCGTCGCTGCCGCGCTTGGTGAGCGCGAGATCCCAGGTGTAGGCGCACGCGTCATCGCTCGGCGTGCGAGTGAAGCCGGCGTCGCCGGACTGGTCGGCAAAGGGAGAGCGCGGGTAGCGCAGGTAGACCTCGTTGGGGTTACCCTTCGCGATGCCGTGGCTGCATGCGCTGTTGAGCGGCGCATTGTACACGGCGACCACGCGGGCGCCCGCGGTGAAGGCGTCAGCCCCGCCGAGCGCGGCGATGAGGTCGCCGGTGCGCACGGTGAAGGTCTTGCCGTCGGCCGCTACCTTGGTGGCGCACTGGGCCGTGATGTCGGTCCAGCCCTTCGCGGGCTCGGTGCCGGCGCGGCCGTCCTTGCCGGCCGAGACGGCGTCGAAGCCGCCGTCCGCGCCCGCCGCCACGTACACGCGCATGCTCGCGGCCACCTTGGAGGGGTCGAGCCCCGCGCTCATGGTGTCGACGAACCGCACCGTATAGGTGTCGTAGGCCGTGAGCCCCGCCGGGACCGTGGCAGAGAGGCGCCAGTACAGGTCGTCGGCGACCGTGGCGTCGGCGGCCTTCTGCCATGCGGCGGTGCTGTCCTCCAGCACGTGCTTGGCAACCTTGGGCGTCGCCGCCTTGGGCTTGACGGTGACGGCGCTGCCGCCCACCAGGGCCATGATCGGCGCGGTGCCGACCTCGCCTTGGGCGATGGCGTCGTCGTCGGCGACGATGAGCCAGTAGCCGCAGTGCAGCTCGGCCGCCGTACCCGCGTTAAGGGCCACGAACACGGCGCCAGAGCTCTGGAGGGAACGAGCGAGCTGTGCGCTCAGCGCGCTCGTAAGGTGGGAATCGGTGTTGAGCCACTCGGCAGCTTCCTGCGCGGTGGTCTGGGAATTGGGCATGCCGGCGCTGTGCAGCACAGGCAGTGCGGCGTCGCGCGCGGCGTCGCTTGCCCAGGTGAGGTCGGTGGCGATCTTGGCGTCGCTGTCGCCGTCGACGACGTTGGCGCTAAAGATCTGGTAGGCGTCGTAGCTGCTCGCCACGGTGCCGCTCACCGTGATGGAACCGGTCGAGGTCGGCGCGGCCTGCGCGGAAGCGGGGAACACAACCGCGCAGGTGCCGACCACGAGGGCAAGCAGCGCAAACAAGATCGGGAAGGAGCAAACTTTCTTATTCACGACGCTCACCTCCCTTCGCATTCGCCTTGCGACGAATGTGCATCCAGGCTGCAGCAGCGCAAAGCACCGCCGCGCCGGCAAGGTACGTCAGAGTGACGCCCGACATACCAGAAAGGGGCAAAGAGGTGGAGTAGGTGTTGGTGAAGGTGGAGGCGGGAATGGCGTCGGGCGCGGCGGCGGAGGGTTCAACCACGACGCCCTGCCCGTTCTCGCCAAGGGTGTTGCCCATGTCGTCCTTCATCTGCGTAACGGTGGTAGAGGTGGTAAGACCGGTGTACTTGCCAGTGGTCTCATTCATGACGGCCTTCACCGTGACGGCAACCTGGTACTCGGCCTTGGAGTAGCGGAGCTTATCGATGGCACGTGGTAGGCGCGACTCCTTCACCGTGTAGGTGTAGGTCCTGGCGTAGTCACCCGCCGTACCGGGGGTATCGGACAGGTGCGACTTGTTGAACGTCATGGCGCCAAAGGTCGCCGTGATGTTGTTGGGCTTGGCGGCGTCGGTCTCCCCTGCTGCGGGTGCAATGGAGAGGTCTGCCGGGTTAGGAATGGGCACGTTGGTTGCGTAATCCCCCGTAGCCTCGATGTTGAAGTCGAACGCAACGTATTTCCCGCTGGAATCCTTCGGCCAGTCCGTATTACGGACGGACTTAGTCACCGGGATTTCCACGGACGTGGTGGTGAGAGAATCGGAGATGTACGTAGTGCCCTCAACAATGCTCGGTTTCTTTCCCTCGGTCCACGCAATGGAACCGTCCGCCTTGGACACCGTGAACTCGTAGGTTGTCTGGTTCAGCTCGTAGCCAAACGGCGCCTGGGTCTCCGTGAGCGTGTACGTGCCCGGCAGCAGACCCTCGAGCTTGAACTTGCCATCGGCGGGATCAGAATCTGCCCACTTGTTGCTGACAGCTTCCGCATTCGTATCGTTATCAATCACAGTCAGGGATGCAGCGTCCGGAATTTCGGCACCATCGGCATCCTTTACCTTGGTAAGCGCCCACTCGGAACCAGCCAAAGGAGTGTGTCCCGTGTCGCTCTCCTCAACCTTGGTCCAAGACACCGTACCGGTGATCTTGGTGTTGGAGATGGCGCCCGTGGTGTTGGAATCATCGAATGAAACGAGCTCATTTCCGTTCACCGTGTCCACATGACCCTGAACATAGTTCACCTGCTCGCCGGTGTTGTTCATGGTTGCGTAGTAGATGGTGTCCGACTTCTGATAACCAGCCGGCGCCTTGACCTCGCGAATGTAGTACGTGAAGTAGTCTTTATCGTTGGGATCGCCAATTTTGGCCTTCTGATTCAAATAGTTGAACTGAAGCTCGCCATCATCCGAAGAGTAATCATTGGCACCGCCATCCGTTACCGTAACGATGGGATACGTTTCATTCTTGGCATCATCGACAGTGCCGTATATCGTCCACGAGGAACCAGAAAGCGGCGTCATGCCGTCCGCAGCGTCGACCTTGCTCCACGCAATGGCAGAGCCGTCCGGTGTATACGACCCAGACCACGGGAAGTTGTGACGCTCCTGATCCATATCGATGACGGAAGCCGAGTTACCCTCGAGATTTGTGAAGTTGTACGCGATCTTAGGGTTGTTCATCATGAAATCTTCGCCCACGTACACACGACCGTTGGTGGTCACATGGTCGTCGAAGCTTCCGTTGGGAACGAGAATCGATCCGAGCATAGCAGCGGCGGGGTCATCGTCGGTCCACTTGCCGTCCCCGCCGCCATTGCCCCAGTCGCTTCTACCCTCGCCCGCAATGCCACCACGGATGGTGAGGCTCGTGGTATCGACAAAATTCCACATGATGGACTGGGAGGCCAGCGAGTATTTCGCGCGAAGGTCTTTATCGGCGTTACTCTCATAACCGCGAGATATTTCTGTATCGCCCCACCAGAAGCGCCAGCCATTGTGGAACTCGACAGGACCAGCACCTGTAACGTTCACGACAATGGATGCGCCTTCGGGGACATTGGTGAACTTAAAGTCGACGCCGCGGTAGTAGACGCCATCCTTCAAGTTGGAGAGCTCGGAACCGGCAATGGTGAAGACCTGTTGCATAGAAGTTCCATCGCCGGTAAAGGTGATAAGTCGCTCGGTGTTGCAAATCTTATAGTTCGGGATTCTGGTATCAAGCGCACCGGAAACAGACTTCTCACTACCATCGAAAGTGAGTGTATAGCTTGTTCCCTTGTTATCGTACTTGTTGATTGCGTAGCTGTTGTCGCTAATTGCGGAACCATCCGTAACTGTGCCGGTATTTGCAAACGAGGCGAGCTGTTTCGATAGCTTCGAGAGGTATCCATCTGCACCGTTGTAGCTCGAATAATCGTTACCGTTAACATTAGTCAAATCAACATTTTGATTGAACAGGTCGCTCTTCAGAGCATCCGAGCCCTCGAACCAATTACCTTGCTTTTTCACGACAGACTGGCGCCCGTTGTTAGCATTCGAATCCCAATAGGAATAGGTAATGGGACCGGCGATCTGCGCGGTATAGTCATAGCCAGGGTGGGAGTCAGTCTTTGTCGCCTTGCCGACCCAAGCACCCTTGGTCCAAGCACCAACCGTCGCAGCATCTGAGGTCGTTCCCTGACCGGTATTCATGTTCTCAATCAAGCTGTTTATGCCGGCGACCGCAAGCACCGTGCTTCCCTCCCTGGGACGAAACTGCGATCCAAAACCAACGGTGCCGAAACGGAAGCCCTGGCCGCCCCAACTCTCCTTGATAGGATTCATGGCCAGTTTGCCGTGGACCACGGTAAGGCCCTCCGCCTCAGCGGCATATGAGCCGGTGGGGGCGTTATTCGCATCAAGAGTGCTAGTTTTGTTCGGCTTACCACCGATGTACATGTCGCGGCCGACGTAGGTGGCCACGCCGGGATCGGGGGTGGAGATATCGATATTCGTACCGATACCGATAGACGTGGGCTTGTAGATGCCCTTGTTCACAGTAGTAGCCGCGTTCGCAGAGGTGGCGGCGCTATTCTGGTTTTCGGCATCCTCGCTGGTGTTATCTACAGCAGCGGACTCACTTGAGGAACTCCCCGTTACAGCTTCCTCGGTAGAAACTGTCTGGGTGTCGTTGGCAATGGCCTGCGAGATTGGAGGCATGACGAGCGACAGTACCAGGCTCAACACGGAGGCTCCGCACAAAACGCCTGCCAGTACACGGCGCGTCGCTTTTTTACTCTGCTTAGTTTTTTCTGAATTCGCTTTCATCGATGTCTCCTCCCCAAGAGACCGCGATCTTGCTCTTTCCCTATCAAACGTATCTGCGCAATCTGTAATTGCACACGCTTATTGTACATATCGTAACGATTGTTTGAACATCTAAGCAAAAATACCGATAGTTTTGTAGCGAATTCTCAATTCTCTTGACATTTGCTCGGATTTACCTTTGTTTATTCGCTATAAAATATCTATTTCTACTGGTAATTAAGCTGGTTATCATTTTTTTAATAGCATTTTATTTATTTGCACAACATTTTGCTCAAGAGCAAACATCCCGCTCACAGTCGAAAATCGACCGTGAGCGGTGGGTCATTAACCGGAAGGAATAACCTACCAAATTGATGAGAATATCTTTAACCCATCGGTGGTTAGAAGTATGATGTTCAGACAACGTTATTTGAATTTTCGCGCAGATTTTAGGCATCAATTCGCCCAAATCGCCTGAAGCCACCGCAAAGCGCCTGCTCCCTTTGTGGTGGCTCTCCCCCGGCGCTACAGTAGATGCTCCTCGATAAAGATCGCGATGCCGTCTTTGTCGTTGCTCGCGGTTACAAAATCGGCGGCGGAGCGGGTGGCTTCGCTGCCATTTGCCATGGCCACACCCACGCCGGCGTCGGCCACCATGCAGGTGTCGTTGTCCGCATCGCCAAACACGCAGATGTCCTGGAGCTCCATGTCGTTGAGCTCCGCCACACGCACAAGGCCGCGCGTCTTGGACACGCGCGGATCCATGAACTCGTAGAGCCGTTGCGTGGTTTGCAGGGCCGCCGCCTTGACGGTGTCGTCGACAAACGTCGATGCTCGCTCGATGACCTGCGGCATTACCTCGGGCGCCATGGTAAACATCACCTTGGGCTGCGGCTCGCGCAAGAACTCGGCAAAATCGACCACCTGATAGGGCACGCCGTCGACGCGCGACAGATGCTCAACGCACGCGTTGCTCTCGGGCACGTAGAACACGCCGTCTCGGGGGCAGACGGGCGTTGCCGGAAGGTCCGCCATGTGCTTGCAGATGCGCGCGATGGTCTCGCCCGGCAGCGGATAGCTCAGCTCGTTGATGTCGTGCGCGCGGTCGATGACCTCGGCGCCACCGCAGCCCACGAGTACGTCCACCAGGCCTTCGATGCCCCAGAGCTCGTACATGGCCTCGGTCGCGTGGGCGTCGCGCCCGGTGCACAAGCCAAAGAGCACGCCGCGCTCGCGCAGGGCGCGGATCGCCGCCACGGTGCGCGGTGACACCGTGTGCTGGCTCGTGAGCAGTGTGCCGTCGATATCGCAGAACACGGCTTTGATGTGGCTGAAGGTGGTGTCCATGGGGGCCTTTCTGGGTTGTGCGGCGATGTGGGGTGTATTCGTGAACGGCGTACATGGTATACCAAGGCGCAGGCGCGGCCCGTCAAAGCAAAAACCACCACAAAGGAGCCTGGCCCCTTTGTGGTGGCCGAACCCGGGGCGCAAACCATCACAACATTCGATGTTTTTCGGCAAAATCGCGATTTTCATCGAATGTTGTGATGGTTTTTACTGCAAAGCAAAATCCACCACAAAGGTGCCTGGCCCCTTTGTGTTAGCGCCGGGCGATTTTAGCCGCTAATAGTCAAACTATTTTGACCAATCCCGGTCACCGAATAATGGCCACCGTGCCTCCCCGCCGCCACTACGCTGGTGGTGCCAACACGCCGGCGTTAGGAGGACCATTGAGGTG
>JAXKEA010000011.1:0-44733 GCA_036551635.1 Collinsella sp. | reverse complement strand
GCTGATCGACGAATGGCAGGAGGTTCCGAAACTTTGGGACGCGGCACGGTTTGAGTGCGACAACCGCGGCGGCGAGCCTGGCCAGTTCATATTTACGGGGTCGGCGACACCGCGAGACAATGAGCGGCCGATGCACAGTGGCGCTGGAAGGTTCGCTAAATTGCGCATGGACACCATGACGCTTTTCGAACTTGGGAAATCTAGCGGTGCGGTTAAGCTGTCGGGCATCATTTCTGGCGAAAAGTTCAGGGGCGCCTTCGGATCGATGGGTTCTGCCGAGATCGCCGAGCGCATCGTTTGCGGTGGATGGCCGGCGTCGATTGGGCGTGACGCGCGAATTGCGTCCGCGACGGCAAAACGATATATCGAGATAGTCGCTGAGGAAGACATCCCCCGCGTCGATGGCTCTCGACGAGATCCTGAGAAAGTGAAAGCCGTCATCGCGTCGTTGGCGCGCAACGAATCCACTCTTGCGACGCTCAAGACGCTTGTGGCCGATTTGGGTGGCGACGTATCGAGACAAACAGCGGCATCATACATATCCCTTCTTAGCAGATTGAGTTTCGTCTGCGATATCCCCGCATGGAATCCCGCGATGAGATCTCCGGTGCATCTGAGGGAGGCGCGTAAGCATCATCTTGCCGACCCGTCGCTTGCAGCGGCTGCGCTCGGGGCGACTGTGGAGACGTTGTTGTCAGACTTCAAGACACTTGGGCTGCTTTTCGAATCGTTGGCGCTCCATGATCTATGGGTCTATGCGAGGGCAAACGGAATGGGCCTTTATCACTATCACGATTCCCGCGATCTTGAGGTCGACGCTGTCATAGCGGCTCCAGGTGGGATGTGGATTCCCGTTGAGGTCAAGCTCAGTTCCGCTCAAATCGAAGAGGCATCTGACAATCTTGTTGCCGTCGAAGAGCGGATGGTTGCTGCCGGAAACACCCCGCCGGTTTCTAAAGTAGCGATTATTGGATTTGGTTCACAAGCCTATGTTACCGACCGCGGCGTCCAAGTTGTTCCATTGGACGTTCTCGCACCGTAACGCTGCGGGCGAAGTGAAATCGACGCATCTTTTAGATTTCTTCAATTTGTGCGTAAACCAACAATGCCGTAATTACGCTATGTCGTTAGTGCGAACATCGCCTCTTCAGTAGTCGAAGCTCGTTCGCAAACGGACCTCTTTACTTGCAAAAAAGGAGACAGCACCGCCGTCTCATGAACCACGTGGCCACCGCGCTCCCGGCAACGCCAGCAAGCAGCACAAAGCACGGGATTAAATTATTCAGATAAACGCGCCTTTACGGGTGATTTTTGGACGACGGGGCCCGGCCGGCGGCGAGATATTTGGTAGTCGAGCGATCCCGCAGGCGCAGCCGAGGACCAGCGAGACACCAAATATCTCGCCGCCGGCCGGGCCAAATCGCGGCACCAAAAAGCGCCCGTGCGCTCGATGGATTCGGATGCCCGACAGAGGCTCCTTATGGCTGCTTCCTTCCGGACCTGACCAGATTCGGAACATGTCGTCATCCGAACCCATCGAACGCGCTAGGCGCTCGGTATATCTTACCCGCTCCCGCCCAACAGGGCAAGTGGGGCGAACCCATCGGATGGATCCGCCCCACTCGTGCATATCGCTAGCGGCGCCTGCGGTACAGGGCCGCACCGCCCGCGACGGCCAGCGCGCCGATGCCGGCCATGGCGCCGAGTGCCGTCGCCGGCAGGCTGCGGTCGCCGGTGTCGGGCATGCCGCCCTTGGAGCCGCCGCCGGGGCTGTCGCCGGAGCCGCTATCGGAACCGCCGCCCGAACCGCCGCCCGGCGTGCCGGGGTTCTCCGGGGTGCCGGGGGTCCCGGGTTCCTCGGCGTAGCTGTTGGTGAAGACCGACGGCACGTTGGCGTCGCCCTCGTAGGAGACCCTCGCCGACAGGTAGCCCGTCTTGGTGCCGTCGGCCGCCTCGTCGCTCACCGTGACGACAATCTTGTGCACGGCCTTGTCGTAGGTCACGTGTGCCTGGCCATCGTCGACCTCGCTCACCGTGAAGGTGTAGGTACCGGCCTGCTTGAAGGTCAGCGCGTCGAACGTGACGCTGCCGTCGGCGGCATTCTTGGCGGTCGACATGACCTTGCCGTCCCGGCTCTTGAGCTCAAAGCTAAACTGCCCCGCCTTGAGCTCGGCGCCCTTGAGCACCTTGGCGGCGCCCAGCTTGAGGGTGACGGGCGCAGCCTCGTAGCCGTTGGTGAACGTCACCGAGCCATCGCCCGTGGGATTGCCCTCGGCATCCACAAGGTCGTGCTTGACGGTGAGCTTGCCGTTGCCGGCATCGGTGACCGTCGTGCGCACGCGGTGCACCGCCCTGTCGTACGTCACGCCGCCCGCCGCGCCGGCGACCTCGCGCAGCTCGTAGCTATGCGTGCCGGGCGCGATATAGGTGACGGGGCTGAGCTCCACAGTGCCGTCTGCGGCGTTCTTGCCCGTCGCCGCAATACTCTCGCTGCCGTCGGCGTTGATCTCGATCAGCTGGAACTCGAACTCGCCCTCGGCCAGGTCGCGGCCCTTGAGCTTCTTGTTCACCTTGATCTGGTCGGTGACAGAGCTCGGCGTCGGGTCCACGCCGTAGGTGTTGGTGAACTCGAACGCGCCCTTGCCCTCGGGCGTGCCCTCGGCAGGCAGGACCTCCGCGACGAGCGTGCCCGCGTTGGTGTCCTCGACCACCTTGACCGTGAAGGTCCTGGTCGCTGCCGCGTCGTTGGCCACGCCGCCGACCGAGCCGGACTCACTCACCCGGTAGGCGAACGTCTTGGAGCGCATGCCGTCGCCGTCGATCGCGGCATCGTCGAGGTCACTCGGCTGCTTGAACGTGATGTGGCCCAGCTCGACGTTGCCGGCGGCGTCGTTGACTGCCTCGGTCACCGTCTTGCCGGAGGCGTCGACCGGCGCGGGCGCGCCGTCCAGCGGCTCAATCTTGAAGGTGTACTTGCCCTCGATGTCGGCCTGCGTCAGGCCGAGTCCGGCCTGGCCGAGCGCCAGCGTCTTGGTGCCCGCGAGGTCGACCGTCGCCTCGTTGGTGCCGTAGCCGTTCACGAACGACAGCTTGCCGTCGCAGCCCTTGGGATAGGTCACGGCAACATCCAGCCCGCCCTTGCCGTTATCGGTCACCTTGACGGTGATATCGAAGCTCGAGGCGGTCGCCGTCACGCCGGCGGGCAGCGCCGCCGTGTCCTCGGAAACGGTATAGGGGATGGTCCAGGAGCCGTCGGCCGTCTTGGTGGCGGTGTCGTCCGCCACCATCTGCTCGAGCGAGTCGGTGGTGTAGGCGATGGGCGAGAACGCGAGCTCCGCGGCCTCACCGTCGCCGGAGGCCCGGTTGGACGCGGTCGCGACCACGTTGCCCTGGGCATCGCGGACGGAGAACGAGAACTCGCCCGCCGCCGCCGCGCGGCCCGTCAGCGTCTTGGTGGCCTCGATGGACGCGCTGCCCTCGCCGCCGAGCGTGCCGGCGGCCTCGTAGGAGTTCTGGAACGCGACCGTCACGGGCGCGGGCAGCGCCGTGGCGTCATCGGCCGTCGAGACCTCGCTGCGGGCGACCTCAACGCCGTCCTTGACGACCGTGGTCGTGACCGTGAGCTTGCCCGTCGCGGCGTCGTAGGCGGGCGCGATGGTCACCGTGCGCGGCGCGGTGTCGTTGGTGTAGCCGTCGCCGCCGAGCTTGGTCTCGGTGACGGTGAAGCTGTAGGTCTTGCCCGCGTCGGCGCCGGTGAACCTCACGTCGCTGCCCGCAGCACCGCCGACGAGGTCGACCAGGTCGGCCTCTCCGTCATCGGCAGCGGCCACGGCGTAGGCATCCTTGTCGGTCTTGAGGCCGAGCTTGGCGGCCGTCTCGGCGTCGGCGGTCACGGTGAAGGCGAACTGTCCCGCCTCCATGGCGCGGCCGGAGAGCGTCTTGGACAGGCGCACGCCCGCGCGGGCCGAGTAGTCGAGCTCGGTCGTGTAGGTGTTGACGAAGTCGCCGCCGCTCACCTGCGCGATCGCGGGCGTCGTGGCCGTGAGGTTGCCGGAGCCGTCGTCGGTCACGGTCACCGTCATCGTGGCGGCGTGGCCGTCGTAGTCCACACCGGCGATGGCGGAGCCGTCATCGGGCCTGACCTCGCGCACCGCGTAGGTGAAGGTCTTGGCGCGCACGCGCTTGCCGCCGACCTCGGCGAACCCGGCGTCCTTGATGTCATCAAGCGTGTAGCGGATGGGGCCGAAGTCGAAGGCGACCCTATCGCCCGCCTTGGTGCCGGCGACGGCCGTCACGCTGACGGTCTTGGAGCCGTCGGCAGAGCCCTCGGGCATGGGGGCGCCGCCCTCGCCCGTAAGCGTGAACTGGAAGCTGTCGCCCTCGGCCCAGTCGCGGCCCTCGAGCGTCTTGGTGAAGAGCCCCGCGGTGGAGACGTCCCTGCCCTCGGCGGCCGTTCCGTACGTGTTGGTGAACGCGACGGTCGCGCCGTCCTCGGTCACGGCGCCTTCGGCCTTGGAGCCGTCGGCCCCGTTGACCGTGGTCGTGTAGCCCTCGGCGGCGTCCTCGGTCACGGTGTAGTGCGCGCCCACGGGCAGGCCGGCGACGGTCTTCTCCCCGCCGTCCTTGAGCGTGAAGGTCGCCTTGCCGTCCGTGAACGTCACGGCGTGCTCGCCCTTGCCGAAGGTGCCGGAGACGGGCTCGCCGTCCCCGTCGGCCAGCGCGACCGTGAAGCCGAACTCGCGCTGACTGTCGCCACCGACGACCGTCTTCTTGACGGTGAGGCTGCCGGTCTTGGCGGTGTTGGTAAAGATCGCCGCCTCGACCGTGCGCTCAGCAGCGTCGCCCGCATCGTCGGTCAGCTGTGCAATCTTGGTCTTGGCAAGCAGCTTACCGGCGCCGTTGTCGGTCACCGTGACGGTGGCACGATAGGTGGCCTTCGAGAACGTGAGCGACGTCTCGTCACCCGGCTGCTCGGCGATCACATAGGTATAGGTACCGGGCTTGGTGTACTCGATGGTACCGAAGTTGCCAACCTGGGCATCCTTGTGCAGCTCAATCGTCGACACGCCGTCCTTGGCACCCTTGGGCATGGGTGCCTCACCCTGGGCAGTCAGCGTCATGGTAAAGGCATCCGATGTCATCCAGTTGCGACCGGAGATCTTCTTTTGCACCTTAAAAGCGTTTTCCACCTTTGTGGACTCCACGCTGTAGACGTTGGTGAAGCCCACCTGCGTCGCCTGTCCGACGGTACCCTTCTGGGGGTTCGCCTTATCGACAACCGCAAAGCCGTCCTCGCTCGTCATGAGCTCACCCTTGGAATCGAGCTCCTGCACCTCGTAGTGAGCACCCGTGGGCAAGGTAACCGTGACGGAGCCGCCGTCCTTAAGCGCGATGGTGTCACCGCTCTTGATCTGTCCGCTTACATAAGTGCCATTGGTGCCGCTGGGGCGACCGGCGTACGCAAAGGTGCCGGCCAGAGGCGTTGTGCCATCGGCCTGGTAGAGCAGCACCTTAAAGGTAAATGCCTTGTTGGGCGCGGTGATGCCTTCGGCGGCCGTGACCGTCTTGCTCAACGTCAGGCGCCCGTCAGAAACCTGATCGGTGGTGGTGTTGGTCTTGACGGCAGGATTGTTGCCGACCGCCACCGACGCCTGGTTGGAGATGTCGCCCGAAGCGCCACCGCTCTTAAACGCGTCCTCGGTCACGCGGACCTTAAACTGAACCGCGCCCTCCTTGCCGGCGGGAACGTCCTTCAATGTCCAAGTGAGGTTGCCGTCATTGTCCTTGGAGCCGGCATCCTTATGGTCGCCGGCGAACTCCACGAACTCGGTTCCCGCGGGAACGGCATCGGTGATCGTCACCGTGGCAGACGCGCCCTCGGTGTTCTTGTAGCCGATGGTGTAGGTGAGCTCATCACCCAGCGCCACACCCGACTCATTCGAATCCTGGGCATCGCTCTCGGACTTCTTGGGCACGTAGTTGGTCGTGGTGCCGGTATAGCTCTTGTTGTCAACCTTAATGGTGGCAGCATTGTTGACGGCGCCGACCGCACCCTGGGCGTCCTTCACGGCGTCCTCGGTAATCTTTACGCGCACGCGCACCAAGCCATAGCCGCCCGCAGGCTGTTCGCCCAGGTTCCAGGAAAGCGACTGGCCGCTCGCGGCGCCCTTATCGGCATACTTGCCCTCAAAGGCCTCGAACACGACGCCAGTGGGCAGCTCGTCGGTTACGGTCACGTTGGCCGGAACCAGGTTACCGTCGGCATCGACCGCAGTATTGGCCCAGTTGATGGTGTAGACGTAGGAGTCGCCCACAGAGAGCAGCTGCCCGTCGATGTCCACATTAGGCTCCGCGACCGTGCCGATCGTCTTGGCCTTATCGTGCGTGTTGTGGAAAACGATCTTGCCGTTCTCGGTACCATCGCGATAGGTCACCTTGGACGTCAGCGTGCCGTCGTTGTTGTCGGTCACCTCGAGCAGCACGCGGCACGTCGCGGACGTATCCACGGGACGCACACCATCGGGCAGGTTGGCCAAGCACTCCTTTGCCACTAGGTTAAAGCTATAGGTGGTAGTGTGGTCGGCATTGTGTCGCTTGGTGGCAACGCCATCGCTGACGGCGTCGGCAAGGTCAATCGTCTGCTCATCAGTTCCGCTGGTGGCATCGCCGAGCTTAAAGTAAACCTTACCAAAGTCGACCGTGGCTTTGCCGTTCTCACCTTCTTGGCTCGTACCCTCATCCATCTTTTTGAGCGATCCATCGGCCTTTTCGGCATACAGGTAAAACGTATACTGGTCAGCCTTGATCTTGTCGCCGGAGTCCATTACCTTCTCGGCAGTAAGACCCTCAAAGGTTCCGGTCGCGATGTAGCTGTTGGTGAAGGACACCTGGGCCTTGGCGGTACCGCTCTCGGAGCTAAACTTCGCATCAGCGGAAAGCTCGACGTTCTTGGCGTCATAGTGCTTGGCCGTGGTCACGGTATAGAGCGAACCGTTATCGCGCTTCTTAACCGTAATCTCCACCTTCCAATAGGTGGAGTCGTACTGATAGCCGTGCTTGCCGCCGCCATTCTCGACAACCTTGTAGGTGAACGTCTTGTCTGCATCTTCCGTCGCGAAGGTCAGGCCGCCCAAAATGTCGGTATGGGACGTGCCATCGGCCTGCGGCTCATCATTTGTCACGGTGAGCTTGCCCTCATCTGCGCGCAGCAGCTTGTTGAGCTTAACGGTCGAGGCGTTGTCTTCGCCCGTTACCGTAAAGCCAAACATGCCGGCATGCAGGTCGTGCCCATTGAGCGTCTTGACGATCTCCAGACCGCCCTGGAGCTCGTAGCTCGTTGAAGTTTGGTAACTATTGGTGAAGATGAAGCCTTCCGAGCCGGTCGCGCCATCGGCGCGGGCCACAAGCTTGCCGCCCTCATCGGTTACAGTGATGGTCAGGTTATAGGTGTGCGCGTCATACGTCCACTCGCCGAGGCCGCCATTCGGGGCCAGCTCGTTAATAGCAAACATATACGTGCCCGGCTTGTTGAAGGTGAGCTTCGAAAAGTCAATCTTTTCGTGCTCCCCGTCCTTGAGGGCCGCCGTCGTTTGCTTCTCCTCAGCATAGCCGTTGTCCACGCTCATCGAAGATCCGGTGATGAGCTTGCCATCGATGGCAGTCTTGGTAGCATCGTCAGCCGCGGTCATAGCAAAGGTGAACTTGCCCGGAGCATCGGCACCGGCAACCACCTTCGTCACGGACGGGGTGTAGGTTGCCGCCTCGGTGACCGTATAGGTGTTCTTGAATTTGACCGTCGCGACACCGGTGGACGTCGCACCCGACGGATAGATCCACTGGCCCTCGAGCTCGTCCTTGCCATCGACCTGCTTGCTTACCGCTGTCGTGACTCTAAGCGTACCGTCGCCGTTATCCGCCACGACAGCCTTAACCGTATGGACCATCTTGTCGTACGTATAGCCCGTCGCCTTGTCGTCAATCTCACTCACCGTATAGGTGAACGTCTTGCCGGCATCATCCTGAGTGAAGGTCAACCCACCCGCAGGTATCAAACTCACGGTCTTGGGGGCGTCGGCCTCGACATTTGCGGTCTCAAAGACCTTGCCGTCCGTGGAAATGCCAACCTTGCTGGCAGATATCTCGTCGGCAGGCTTGACGATATAACGGAACGTGCTCTTAGGCGAGCTAAAAATGGTCGCGTCCTTGGGATACGTCAACGTCTTCTCGATCTGCAAACCGCCAGCGGCGCCATAGTCGAGACTTGCCGTGTAACGGTTCACAAACGAGACGGCAGGCGTTGTGGCACCGGCCTCACTTGCATCGTACTGCTGCACGTAGGTATTCGGTTTTTGCTTGAGCTCGACGATCTTTTCGTCCGTCAACGCGCTCGCATCGGTGCCATCGCCCAGCAACTCCGTCACACCCGCACCCTTGAGCACGGTCGTCACGGTATAGAGCTTAGCGGGGTCGTTCTCGCGTGCAAGAACCTTGACGAGCACGATGGCATCGCCCGTGTAGCCGGTGTCATAGGTGTAGCCGGCAGCCGCAGGCTGGTTCTCGTGGATGCGATAGGCAAACGTACGCCCCAGGTCCTGTTCCGTGAGCTCACGGGCAAAAAGCTTCTCTTGCCCGCTTGCGCCCACCACGGCACCGGACACGCCGGCCCCCGCAGCCGTATTGGATAGGCTAGCCTCGGCGCCGTCGACCGATGTCTGAACGCCGTTGTACCAAAGGCCCGTCACGGCAAAGGTAAACTGGCCCGCGGCAGAAGCGCGACCCTCAAGGGTCTTGCTGACCGTCACGCCATCAAAGGTGCCCGACGCATGGTATGCGTTGGTAAAGGCGGCCTTGTCGGTTACGGCCTTGTCCGCATCGGAGGCGCCGGTGTTGGCGTAGGTCACGCTCGACACGCGCAGCTTGCCCGTGTGGTTGCCCGACTCGTCCAGATCGGTCACCACGACGGTCGCGCGTGCGGTGTGCTTGTCCATGGACATGCCCGGCTGTCCATCCTGCGCGGCATTCTCGGTGATATTGAAGCTGAAGGTGCCCGCGCGGTTGAACGTCACGGTCGGGGCGGCTTCGGTGCCAAAGGCAAACGAGGCCACGCGTCCCGACTCGGGCGCGCTGGCGACTGCCTGGCTGGCGTTAATAGCGACAGCCCCGTCTGCCACCGCCTGCGCAGTGGTCTTGTTCAGGCCAGTCACGCCGGCATCGTCCGTAGCGGCGGCAAGGTTAAAGGTGTAGCTCTCGCCCTGGTTCCAGTCGCGACCGCTCACGGTCTTTTGGCCCTGCAGGGTCACGCTCGTGGGCTCCACACTATATATATTGGTAAAGGAGGGCGTGACATTCTCGTCCAGCTGCTTTACCGAGTTGTTTTCTGCGGCCTTGTAGTACTCGACCGAGGTCTGGATGCCGGCACCCTTCTTGTCGTTGCGCACCACGGCGTAATAGACCGATCCATCGTAGGTCATGCCCGTAACGCTGCCGGGATTCTCCTCAGTAAACTTGTACACGTAGGCGCGTCCCGCATCCGCCTTGGCGGTATAGGAGATCGCCGGCCACGTCACCGCGCCATCATCAGCGTTGTTGCCCACGGTCGCGGTGTTACCCTCGGCGTCCTCGGGCATGGGGGCCTTGATGCTCGTGTCGACCTTATCGGGATCGAACGCTGCATTGTCGTCCGCATAGCCGCCCACACGCTCGAGCTTAAAGCTAAAGGCGTTCTGGGAAAGCGGGAAACTCCCGGCGTTGTCGGTCAGGATCTTTTGAGCATGGATGATGATCTTCGCTTCGTGTGTATCGTAGTGGTTGGTGAAGGTTGCGACCTTACCGGCAACATCCGTCTTGGTGTCGACGCCCGCGTCGTTACACTCCTGCACCACCTTCACGCTCGCAACGGCCAGAGCACCGGCATGGTTATCCTCCACCACGACCGTCGCGGTATAGACGGCAGCAGAATAGCTTATGCCGTCCGCACCGGCATCGGAGCCGGGGATAACCTCCGAGATGGTATAGGTGTAGGTACCCGGCTTGGTATAGGTGATGTCGCCAAACGTCGCCGGCTGGTCGTTGGTGAGCTCGACCGTAGCCACCTTGCTCTTGGCACCGCCGGGCATGGGAACGCCGTCGTCGGCCGTAAGCTGCGCGGTAAAGGAATCGCCATCGGCCCAATCGCGACCTTCGAGCACCTTCTTGGCGCTCAGACCGTCTTTGGCCTTAAGCGTTACCGAGCTGGCGCTGTAGTTGTTGATGAACTCGAGTTTATTGCTCGCAGGGATCTTCCCGCCCGCAAGCGCGACAATCTTGCCCTCGATGGTGTTGCCAGTTCCCGACTGCTCCTCGCCACCGACCTTACGTTTCACGAGGCTAAAGCCGGCCGGAAGCACCGACTCGTCGGCAGAGCCGGTAACAGTGTTAACGATGCTCGCCAGCACGTTGCCGCTGGAGTCCTCGCCCTTGGTGGTGAGCTCGCTCACGCTATACTTGTCGCCCTGCTTAAGGTCGTATACGCGGATGGTCTCGCCGGCCTTGATGGAATGGGTGTCGCCGTTCTTGAGCGTAAAGGAGTTGCCCACGGACATGCCATTCGCATCGAATACGCGCGCCTCGTAGCCCTTCTGGGACTCCGGCAGGGTGAACTTAAACGTAAACGTCAGATCCTTGTCCTTGTCATTCGCATCCTTAGTGGGTGCAGTAAGACCAGTATCTGCCGTCACCGTCTTGGTCACCTGCAGGCGTGCCACGCGACGATCGGTATACTGCACGGCCGTTGCCGTGGTAAAGAGATGGTTGAGCTGGAGCGTGCCCAAGTTAGTACGAGTTTTGGAGGCATCGTCTATATATGCTGAGTCATTCTCTTGATAGAGGGCCATGCGGTTGATACCCGTATCGGCAAAGATCGTCGCCAGCTGACCGTTGCGCTTGCCACCGTCCTCGACATAGCGCAAGACGGTCTTGGTGCCCTGTGCCGTCTTGTCATAGCGCATGTGCATCAGGTCGTTCGCCAGAGAAGGCGTTACACCCTCGGCGGTGCACTCCTGGCCCCACGTCAGGCTTCCGCTGGCGTCAACGGTCGCACTCTGCAGCTTGCCCTTGATGTGCGTAAGCGTGTTGTCAATCGAGTCGGGAGAGCCAAACTGCGCCAGGGAAGCAATCAGCGAACCCGGGCCGCTCATGCTACGCACGCCGTCGTTCACCTTACCGACATCCACGTACACGCCCGAATCGTCCACGATGACCTTGGTAATGGCGGAATTAATCTCATAGCCATCCGGGCTCAACGATTCGCGCAGATAGTACGTACCCTTGATAAGGGGCTTATGCCATGTCGAATCGAGCGGGAAGCATGCAGCACCCTCAATGCCATACGGATAGGTCATGCCGTTTGCCTGCACGGTGTCATACGGCTCGGCACCCGATTTAATGGCATACGTGCTGGGACTATCGCCGGTAACATCCTCGGCCTTGTACAGCTCAAACGTCGCGTCGTTCACGGGCTTGCCCAGGTCGTCAACCTTCTGCACAAACAGGCGGTTCTGAACGTTGGTGAGGTGGATCACCGTAGAGAACTGCCTGTTTATCGTTTGATATTGGACCATAGAGGTGTTGTCGATGGTTGCCTCCGCCAGAGACGATGCCGTGGTGTGATACACCGCCACGGTATATTCGGACTGGGACTTGTCCGTCATCATGGCGGCGTACTTCTCGATATCGCCGGGCAGCGACCTGACCGTTACCTCATAGTCGCCCTTGGTGTTGACGCCAAAGACGCTCGTATCTGCCGATTTGGCAGCCTCGACCGCGCCCTCAATGCCGTGTTTGGAGCACAGCTTATAGCCATTGAGCGGGTTGCCCGTGACCGCCGTCCACGCGTCTTCGCTTGTGTGGTCCTCGCTCGCACCGGTGAGCTTGAGCACGACGGCGAAGGTCGTACCCAAGCTAATGGCGTTGCCCTTATTGTCTTGCGTATCTTTATCTAGGGAAATGGTCTCCTTGGCAGCCAGATAGCCACCGTTCAGCCACATGCGGCTGCCCGTCCATTGTTCGTTGTTGGCTGTTGTGACCGTTGTTTGCGGCGCAACCACCACGCCACCCGTGCCACCTGCCGCGGCCTTGTACTGCAGGTGCAGCTCACCTGGCGTTGCAGTGGTCGATGAGGTCAGACTCGAGCGATATCCCGCGGGCAGGCCAACCTCTTTGAGTACAAAGTAGTCGCAATGATTGGTGTTGTGCTCTTCGTCAAACGAGAGGACGGAGCCGTTCGGCTTTTGAAGTATCAGCTGACCCCCGTCTTTCGTCGTGCCCTGAGCGACGAGCTCACCCTTATTCCAGTCCCTAACTGGTCCATCGGACCGGTACAGCTCGAAGGTTGCGCCATTGACTGCCTCGCCGTTTTGGTCGACCTTCGCGACCTCGGACGACGGCAGGGTGGTGAGGTTGAACTTAAGCGACATGTTCGATGCACCAGCGCCGCGCTCCAGATAGAAGAAACTCAGCGTATGCTTGGTGCTGTCGCGGAAAGTGTTGCCGGAGAAGTTGGTGGTATCTGCGCCGGCAGCTTGGAAAATCGCCTTAATGGTGGTGTCTTGAATTGTCTCTTCGGGATCATTTGCATTGTCAACATGACCGACATGCACGCCACCGGTGGCGAAGTTGATCTTGAGCGTCGCCTTCTCGTGGATGCCACCCAGATCGCCCACGAGCACGCCATCGATGTACACCCAGACGTCGTCGTCGCCCGAGAACTCAAAGACCATGTCCTTGTCACCGGTGGTCTTGCCGCTCGCAGGCTGGACAAACTCCGTGGTCACGGACATTCCAAAGTGATGGTTGAGGTTCGTGCTTCCATCAATGATCTGCTTAGGGGAGAGGCTGTTGCCCTTCTCATCAAAAACCTTGCCGGCCGAGTCAAAGGGAAAGAACTGGCCCAGATTTGCATCTGATACGCCGCCCTTATATACGCCCGCCTTATCGTAGACGTTAAAGGAGTTGGTCGTGGAATTATATACGGCATAGTTACCTTTAGAACCATACGAGTCGTAAACGTAATAGCCATCCTTGAGCTGGAAAAGGCCCTTCACGTTGTTGTAGACGGCCTTGCCATTCTGCTTGCCGTTGGCCTGACTGTCGTTGTTAAAGAGATAGGCCAGCGACTCATCGGTGTAGTTAACACCCTGGCCTTGGGAGGTGTGGGTGCCATTGTTGATTGCCGGATAGCCATCCACCAGCATGGTCTTCACAAATGAAAGACGTCCAAAACCGTTGATATTGCTTCTGCCCGTCCATTTATTAATGCCCGATCCGGCACCGCCATTGAACTTGAGCTGGTGATCTTTGTTGATGCCAGTGTTGTTATTGCCATTATTGTTGTTTATGTTGACGGACTTATCGTTGTCGCCGTTCACGACCCAATAGTCGAACAAATTGACCGTAGTGCCGGTGGGATTCACCGTCTTCACGGTGTGGTTGCTAAAGGGAACCGCCTGGTCGGCCAACGCACTCGTCGCACCAAACAAGAGTGCACACGCCGCCAGCGGGACGGCCAAAACCCTCAGGACACGCTTGGCGGTATTGGTTTTCTTGCCAAAAGGCTTTAGCATTTCTCGAGCTCTCGCACACGCGCGATTCATGAAGGCCTCCCCAATCCATGAGGACGGCAAGAAGCGGCTCGCTATATATGTGTGTCGTCCCCATCGATGCAAATATACGCCCCCCCCCGCGCAGAAACGCAAGGCGGGACATCGCAATATACTTAAAATTGTAGCAATTTAAACGACCCACTATTCCGCGTCAGGTTGCCACTCGGTCGTCAAATCGAACCATTCGCGCCATCAAAGGGGTTCGGCGGGATAAAACCGTCGGCAATCTTTATCCCCACAGCCCCACAAGGTAGCTAATTTGGGACGGGGCTTTTTTGACTACTTGGGCAATCAGATCGGCATGTAGTCAAAATAGCCCCGTCCCAAAAAGACTGGTCTGACACTGCGCCACGAAAAGGGCCTATCTACTATGTTTAGACCGCAGGGGTCAACCATAGCCGGCCTTTTCGAAAATCGGCAAGCCGTTTACCTGCAGTTTTAATTTCACAAAATCCGGGATGGTCGAGGTAGCTCGGTCAAACGTAGTAGATGGCCGCATTTCGTGGCAAACGGTCCGACTCGAGACCCATGTCGACCAGCCTCGGATAGCAATTCACGAAGTTGCGGTGGAATACGGACTGAATTGGCGCCTTAAAGGCAAAAACACTCCGTATTTCACCGCAACTTATCGAGGGGATGGGTTTTAGAGGCGGGCGAGGTCGTAGGCTTGGGCGGCTGCTTCACCGGCGCAGATGAGGTTGGTTGTGGCTTCCTGGGGGTCGAGCGCTTGGTCAAGAGGCATGGGCCTGCGGCAGACCGGCAGGACCAAGTCGATGCCCTGACCATACACCGCATCCAAATTATCCGCACGACCGCCCACGACGGCGACTACCGGCTTGCCATAGCGATTGGCACGGCGGGCCACGCCCACCGGCGCCTTGCCGGCAGCGGATTGCTCGTCCATGTTGCCCTCGCCTGTAATGACCAGGTCGACATCGCGCACGCGCTCGTCAAACCCAATCAGATCGAGCACCGTCTCCACGCCCGAACGCAACTCAGCACCGAGCGCCAGCAGCGCGGCGCCCAAGCCACCTGCCGCGCCCGCGCCAGGCACGCCGAGCACCGAGCCAAATGTCCGCACGCCCTCGGGCACGCGCAACAACCCCTGAGCCCGCACCCCGGTAATCGCCGCATCGAGCAGGCGGCCGTAGCCGACCATCCAACTGTCGTACCTGCCCAGCGCTTCGACATCGTCTGTCGGCAGGCCCTTTTGCCCGCCAAACACTGCAAGTGCCCCACGACGCCCCACGAGCGGGTTCTCGACATCAGAGAGCACGACGATACGCGCGCTATTCAGCGCCCGAAGCGCCGGTGCCAAATCGATACTCGCCACCTGCTCAAGCCCCGCGAGACCAGGGGCGACATCGCAGCCCTGATCATCGACCACACGCGCGCCCAGCGCCTGCAGCATGCCGGCGCCACCGTCGTTGGTGGCACTGCCGCCCAGACCAATATAGATAGTCTTTGCCCCAGCACGAACCGCTCGAAGCATGAGCTCGCCCACGCCATAGGTCGTAGCGGCCAACGCCGCCGGCTCTGTGCAAGGCGAATACCCAATACCCGCCGCCTCGGCCATCTCGATTACAGCCGACTCGTACTCGCCGTCCACCAGCATCCGGGCAGACACACAGTCGCCCAGAGGGCCTGCGACTTCACATGCCACGACCTCACCGCCGCACGCGGCAACGGCATCGAGCGTTCCCTCGCCGCCATCCGCCAGCGGCAGCGCGCTTACCTGGGCATCGGGCCACACGCGGCGCACACCTTCGGCAACGGCCTCCTCCGCCTGCGCGCTCGAAACGCTGCCCTTAAAGGAGTCGATCGCCAGCTGCACACGGCGGGGCCGGCGGCACGCGGCACCAAAATCGACCGCCCCAACGGCAGTATCTTCGACACCCGCAAGCGCCTCGGCGTGGGCGGTATGCGCCTCAAGATCGGCCCCACAACCGCAGCCAGCACCATCGGTGCCACGCAGCCCACTAAAATAACCGCTCAGCACCGCGCGGCACTCGTCTGCCAGCACGCCGGCGGTCACATTAAACCGATGATTCAGGCGCGAATCGGCATTGAGGTCGTATAGCGACCCCAGAGCGCCCGCTTTAGCATCAGCCGCGCCGTACACGCAGCGCCCCACGCGCGCGTTAACCATAAGCCCCGCGCACATGCAGCAGGGCTCGAGCGTCACGTAGACCGTACAATCGGAAAGACGCCAGCGTCCAAGCGACTGAGCGGCGGCGCACAGGGCCGAAAACTCGGCATGCGCCGAAGGATCCTGGTCGAGCTCGCGGCGATTATGCGCCCGCGCGACAATCTCGCCGTCGCGCACCACTACGGCTCCGATGGGCACCTCGCCCACCGCAGCGGCGGCGCGCGCCTCGGCCAGCGCCTCACGCATGAACTTCTCATCGATTTCGGTGATCGTCATCGTTCGCCTTCCCTGTTGCAAATCCAAAACGATGCTATCATTACGACTCACGGAGAGATGGCAGAGCGGTTGAATGCGGCGGTCTTGAAAACCGTTGAGCGCGAGAGCGTTCCGGGGGTTCGAATCCCCCTCTCTCCGCCACTCCTAGTGATGCACCGGTGTCATGGTCCGCTCAAACAGTGCATCGACCACATCGGCTATCTCAGGTCGACGCTCAAGATCGTGGCCCGATTCCCACCATATCGTGAAAAGTCGAATAATACCGCCGGCGACAAACTCAGACGTCGTCTCGAGTGACACGGGGGCCAGGGCATCCTCGGCAAGCACGTTCATCACACGCTCGCGGATGGAGCGGGCAATGCGGTCGCAAATAACGTTGGTCAACATGCCCGACATGCTGCTTGCCAAAATGTTATCCATGAGCCGCTCGTGCGCCAGAATCAAATCCATGGCATCGTCCAAAATCGCGTGCCGAAGCGCGCGCACGTCCTCGGCAGATACCGCGCCGGCCTCATCGGGCTGTTTTTGCGGCAAGCCCGACATGAGCTCATCGATATAAAAGGCAAAGTAATCGTTCTTGTCGCGAAAGTGCTTGTAGAACGTCGTGCGGCGAATCATGGCGCGGTCGCACAGCATGGCAACCGTCAGGTCCTCAAAACGATGCTCCTCGAGAAGCTCGGTAAAGGCATCGAACAGGGCGCGGTAGGTTTTCTTGATGCGAAGGTCCACTGGTATCGCCATCCTCAGGGCAAAGACAACACTCGTCAATCTGTCGCATATCTTACACCTGTACCTCGCGCGCTTTGCCCCGGTGCCAACCCCGCCGAAAACACAACGCTTACCGGAAAGTTCGGCACGACAAAACGTTGCGGGTATACTAGTAGCGTTATACCAACGGCAGCTGGCGCATGCCGCCGCGGCCATTCGAAACGGAGACATCATGCTTCCCGTCATCATCGGCATCGTTGTTGTCATTGTGATTGCCTGCGCCATCGCCGGCATCTACAACAACATGGTCACCAAGCGTAACCGCATCGATAACGCCTGGCAGAACATCGATACGCAGCTGCAGCGTCGCAACGACCTGATCCCCAACCTGGTCGAGACCGTCAAGGGCTACGCCAAGCACGAGCAGGAGACGCTCTCCGCCGTGATCAGCGCGCGTAACACCGCCGTCAAGGCCACCACGCCCGAAGCCAAGATGGAAGCCGACAACGTGCTGACCGGTGCGCTGCGTCAGCTCTTCGCCGTAGCCGAGGCCTATCCCGATCTTAAGGCAAACACCAACTTTACGAAGCTGCAGGCATCGCTCGAGGATACCGAGAACAAGATTAGCTATGCACGCCAGAGCTACAACGATTGCGTGCTCAGCTACAACAACGCCATTCAGACGTTCCCGGCTGTCATCTTTGCCGGCATCTTCCAGTTTAAGGAGCGCCAGGGCTTCGAGGCCGCCGAAGCAGCCCGCCAGGCCCCGACCGTCAAGTTCTAGTAGTTTGACAGCGCATCCTTAATCGGCCAAATGCATAAACCGCCCCGTCGAATGCATACTTCGACGGGGCGGTTTCCTTTTTCGCGAAGGTCCCCCTCTAAGCGTCGTGCATTTTTAGGAGTATTCAACATAACCAAGAGCTTCGGGCGCCACGATAAATGCCAAAGACCGCGAATATCCCTGCAAATCAAACGCTGCCAGCCCATAACCCCGCCCATCATTCGTAGAAAACATCGAGAACTCCCGATTTTTTGCCCGAGATCGGTATGCAGGGACCTTCGACTGCAGAATACTCGCAAAAATGCACGTCGCCACCGCCCCCACATGGCGCGAAGCAAAGCAAAAGCGCAGCCTAAAAGGCCGCGCACCATCTTTATTCAGATTAATCATTGCCCGTTGTGACATCGCCGAACCCGCAGGGCAGAGAACAAGTTCCCTCCCGGCGCACTCCGCAGGACGCAAGAAGCCCTCGCCGCACGAAGTGCGCAGCGAGGGCTTCTTGCATGTCCGAGGACGCGCCGGGAGGGAACTTGTTCTCTGCCCGGATAGGTAAGACAAATTACGCGACGGTGTAAACCCAGTTGTGCTTGTCCTCGACAGCACCAGACTGGATACCAGTCAGGGTCTCGCGAAGCTTCTTCATCACAGGGCCGATCTCGGTGTATCCAGCCGGGAAGGTCACGGTCTCGTCGGCGCCGTAAACCTTGTTGTCGATTTCGCCAACCGGAGAGATGACGGCAGCGGTGCCGCACAGGCCGCACTCCACAAAGGTGCCGGCCTTGACCTCGGCCCACTCGACGGGGCGCTGGTCAACGGTCATGCCCAGGTCCTGAGCAACCTGAACGAGCGAACGACGGGTGATAGAGGGCAGGATGGAGTCGGTGTGCGACTGCGGAACGACGAGCGTGCCATCCTCTTTCACGAACAGGACGTTGGCGCCACCGGTCTCCTCGACATAGGTGCGGGACTCGGAGTCGAGATACAGGTTCTCGGCATAGCCCTCGCGATGGGCCTCCATCGTGGGCTTAAGGGACATGGCGTAGTTCAGGCCGGCCTTGATGTTGCCGGTGCCGTGCGGTGCAGCACGGTCATACTCGGAAACGCGCAGCTTGACGGGCTTGAGGCCGCCCTTAAAGTACGGACCGACCGGGGTCACGAGAATGCGGAACGTGTACTCAGGAGCGGGAGCCACGCCGATCACGTCACCGGAGCCGATCATAAACGGACGCACGTACAGGGTCGCGCCGGAACCGAAGGGCGGAACCCAGGCGGCGTTGGCAGAAACGACCTGCTTGACGGCCTCAACGAACTTGTCCTTGGGAAACGGGGGCATCTCGAGGCGCTGGGCAGAGTTATACATACGCTCAGCGTTCATGTCGGGACGGAAGCAGACGATGCTGCCGTCCTCGGCGGTGTAGGCCTTCAGGCCCTCAAAGACCTCCTGGCAGTAATGGAAGATACCGCCGCACTCGGAGACATGCAGGGTGTGGTCGGTGGTCAGGCCGCCCTCGTCCCACTCGCCATCCTTCCAATGAGCCTCGTAGCTGTAATCGGTCTTCATGTAGCCAAAGCCGAGGCTACCCCAATCGATATCCTTCTTCTCGACAGTCATATGTCGCTCCTTACATACACAGTTGCATACTCGCGAACCCGCACGCAAGGACCGAGGCCGACCGCGTCGCAACGTCGCACGCCCGGAGCGTAGAGCCGGACGGGACACGCGAGCAGCATCAAAGCCGATGGCACGTCGATTCGCATGCACGAGATTGTACTCCCCGCACGCGTCTGATAAAACGCTTTTCTTTAACTAAGTAAAGTATTTTCATTTGACCGAAGCAAAAAGGCCCGCCACCGTAAGCGGTGACGGGCCTCAACTGTACGGTCTGCGCGCTGGCTCGAGCTAGGCGTTCTATTTACCCAGCTTGGCCTTAACCAGACCGACCACGGTCGGGATGATCGACACGGCAACGATGCCGATAATCAGCAGCTCAAAGTGCTCTTGCACAAAGGGAATGCCGCCAAAGAAGTAGCCCAGCAGCGTAAAGACCGTCGACCAGGTAATGCCGCCCAGCACGTTAAAGACGACAAAGTTGCGCCAGTGCATGCCGCCCATGCCAGCGATAAAGGGCACAAAGGTGCGGATAAACGGGAAGAAGCGACCCAGGAAGATGGCCAGGTGACCCCACTTGTCCAAGAAGTCCTCGGACTTTTTGATGCGCTCGGGCGTCATGGCCTTGACCTTGCCCGAAGCGATGATCTTGCGGCCAAAGAAGTGACCGATCATAAAGTTGCACTGATCGCCCAAAATGGCAGCGGCCCATGCGGTGGCCAGAAGCGCCACGATGTTAAAGCCGCCGTTGTGGGCAAAGAAACCCGAGGCGAACAGCAGCGAATCACCGGGAAGGAACGGGAAGAACACCACGCCCGTCTCGATAAAGATGATCAGGAACACGCAGCCGTAGGCCATAAGCGGGCCGGCGGCGATCCAGCTGGCGATCGCGGTGCGCGGGTCCTTAAGCAGCTCGGCAATAAAATTGATGAAACCCATGAAGTAAAACCTCTCAGTTGTGGGCGCGGATACGTCCAAGTTGACCAGTATACGGTTGCGGTGCCCCCTCGTGCGCAACCCCACAAAAGCATGACTCCATTACCAGCAAGTTTGCATAACTGACACTTGTAGCGCAAAGCCGCCAAGATTGTCCTTTTTAATCCCTAGCGAATCGCTATACTTTATTGAATCGCATTGCCATGGCGCTAAGGGAGGGCGGCCGGTGAGCTTTATCAATACCATTCGCGAGGACATCAAGACCGTCCAGGCGCAGGACCCCGCCGCGCAAAACGGTCTGGTCATCTTTCTTTCCTATCCTGGCCTGCACGCCAAGTGGAACCACGTGCCCGAGCACTGGCTGTGGGAGCACGGTCATCGCTCGCTCGCCCGCGTGCTCTCGCAAATCACCCGCCACATCACCGGCGTCGAGATTCACCCTGCCGCGCAGATTGGCAAGCACTTCTTTATCGACCACGCCATGGGCGTCGTCATCGGCGAGACCACCATTGTGGGCGACAACTGTGTGCTCTACCAGGGCGTCACGCTCGGCGGCACCGGCAACGAGACCGGCAAGCGTCACCCCACCCTGGGCAACAATGTCACGGTGGGCACGGGCGCCAAGGTGCTCGGCAACATCCGCATCGGCAACAACGTCAAGATCGGCGGCAACTCGGTCGTCGTTAAGGACGTCCCCGACAACTGCACCGTCGTGGGCGTGCCGGGACGCATCATCAAGCGCAACGGCTGCCGTGTGTTCGAGGAGAGTTTCGACGCCAAGCAGCATCGCGAGTACATGCCCGATGACGCCGCCGAGCAGTCCGCCCTCAACCGCCAGGGCATCACCGAGAATGCCCGCCGCGTCAAGGAACTCGAGCGAGAGGTGGCCGAGCTCAAGGCCCTCGTCGCCAAGCTCGTGGACGAACGCTAGGAACGCAAGCGGCACAAAACGACATCGGCATCAACGCAAAGGCGCGCCAGGGAATTCATCCCCGGCGCGCCTTATTTGTGATGTGGCAAAGAGACTGTCCCTTTGTCACATTATGCGAACTGGCTCAGATAGAGGTCGGCGTAGGCACCCTCGGCAGCCAGCAGCTCCTTATGCGTGCCCTGCTCGATAATGTTGCCGTGATCCATGACCAAGATCAGGTCGGCGTCCACGATCGTCGACAGGCGGTGCGCGATCACAAAGCTCGTGCGCCCGCGCATGAGCGCGTCCATGGCACGACCGATGGCAAGCTCGGTACGCGTATCCACGCTTGAGGTCGCCTCGTCCAGGATGAGAATCGCCGGGTTATTGAGCAGCACGCGTGCGATGGTCAGCAGCTGACGCTGGCCCTGGCTGATGCTTTCGGCATCGTTGGCCACGCGCGTGTCATAGCCCTGCGGCATGGTGCGCACAAAGAAGTCGACCTGCGCGGCGCGCGCAGCCGCCACGATCTCCTCACGCGTCGCCTCGGGACAGCCGTAGGCGATGTTTTCGGCAATCGTGCCATCGAACAGCCAGGCGTCCTGCAGCACCATGCCAAACTGCTGCCGTAGCTCGCCGCGGTCCATGCGGCTCGTATCCACGCCGTCGAGCGTAATACGCCCGCCGTCAATCTCGTAGAAGCGCATGAGCAGGTTGATGAGCGTCGTCTTGCCCGCGCCCGTGGTTCCCACCACGGCAATCTTCTGGCCCGGCTCGGCGGTAAACGACACGTCGTGCATAAGCGGCTTGTCGGGCGAATAACCAAAGCGCACGTGCTCAAAGGAGACGCGACCCTCAACGCGACCCGGCAGCTTGGCGGCCTCGTCCGGCAGCGGATCGGCCTCCATCTCGGGCTCATCGAGCAGGTCGAACACGCGCTCCGCACTCGCCAACGCGCTCTGCAGCGAGTTGAAGGTAAACGACAGCTGCGTCATGGGTTCGGACGCCTCGTAGATAAACTGGAAGAACGCCTGGAACACGCCGACGGTCATGTGACCGGCAACCAGCATGCTGCAGCCCACCAGCGCGATCACGATCTGCGCCAAACGGCCGATAAAGCGCACCGCAGGGCCGACGGCATTGATCATAAAGTCGGCCTTGGCACTCACGCGTGCCAGCTCGCCCGAGGCCTGGTGCACCTCGGCAGAACTTTGGCGTTCGCGGTTAAACGCGCGGATCACCAGACGGCCCGAATAGCCTTCCTCGACCGCACTCGTAATCTTGGACACCCACTCCTGGCGCTCGCCCGTCACATCGTGTGTGCGGCGCGAGACGACCTTCGTCACCAGCAGCGACAGTGCCGTAAAGAACAGAAAGACGAGCGTAAGCTGCACGCTGAACACGAACATCACGCTCACAGCACCAACAACCGTGCCGATCGACACGAGCAGCTGCAGCAATCCGCGCTGCATGCTCTCGGACATCTTGTCCAGGTCGTTGGTCGCGCGGCTGACGACCTCGCCGGGACGATGCGCGTCAAAATAGGCGAGCGGCAGACGGTTGAGCTTTTGCGCGATGCGGTTGCGCAGGCGCAGATTGAGACGCTCAGCGACGCTCGACATCAAAAAGCTCTGGAGCGCATAGAACGAGGCAGCGGCAGTCCAGATCATAAAGTAGACGAAAATGGTCTTGCCGCAGTTCTCCCAGGTGATGCTGAAAGTGGTGTCGTTGGCAAACGCCACCTGAATGTGGCCCCACAGCTCATCGATCACGCGGGCGCTATATGCCGGCGCGGCGGTGTTAAAGATGACATAGAACACAATGCTCGCGAACACGATATAGAAGCGCCAATGGTCGCCGGCAGCCTCACTCCACAGGCGGCGCACCGTCGCCCAGGTATCCCGAGGCGTCTCGTCCTCGTCTTCGTCGTCCACGTCGCGCATACGCTCTGCCTCGGCGCGGGCGCGCTCGTCCTCGGCACGTTCGTTTTCCTCGTAGAGCGCTTGGCGGCGAGCCTCGCGCTCCGCCGCCTTGGCGGCTTCGTCCAGGTCGGGCGCGACGCCCGTCTCCTCGACTGTCTCTACAACCGCAGCGCCATCGACGATGCCCTGCTTCTTGAGCTCCTCGGTCATGCTACTCACCTCCCTTCATCTGCGATTCCGCGATTGCGCGGTACACCTCGCAGGTTTCCATGAGCTCGTCGTGCGTGCCTAGGCCCACGATCTCGCCGTCTTTGAGCACCACGATCTGATCGGCATGCAAAATAGTCGAGATGCGCTGGGCGATGATGAGCACCGCGGCATCGCACGTCTCGTCCTGCAGCGCATGGCGCAGTGCCGCATCGGTCTTAAAGTCCAGGGCCGAAAAACTGTCGTCGAAGATATATAGATCGGCATGCTTCATGAGTGCGCGGGCAATCGCCAGGCGCTGGCGCTGACCACCCGAGAAGTTCGTGCCGCCCTGGGCCACCGGCGTATCGAGCCCCTGGGGCTGGTCGAGCACAAAGGTGCTCTGGGCAACCTCCAGCGCATGGAGCATGTCAGCCTCAGTCGCGTCTTCGTTGCCAAAGCGCAGGTTGCTCGCCACCGTACCCGAGAACAGCCATGCCTTCTGCGGCACATAGGCGATACGCCCGCGGATGTCGTCTTGCGAAAGGTCGCGCAGATCGATGCCATTCAGGCGAATGGCGCCCTTCGTGGCATCGTGGAAGCGAAGCAAGAGCTTGGCCACCGTCGACTTGCCCGAACCCGTCGAGCCTACAATCGCCGTGGTCTGGCTACGGCGACAGGCAAAGCTCAGGTCGCACAGGGTATCCTCGTCGGCATCGTCAAAACGGAACGACATGTGGTCGAACACGGCCACCGCGTCGGCACCGTCAACAGACTCCGCCGCGCACGTGTCCAGCGTGCGCTTGCCGTCCACGATGCTCGGCTCAATCTCCAACACCTGCTGCGCACGGTTCAGGCATGCGGCGGCGCGTGGGAGCGTCAGAATCACCATCTGCGCCGTCATCACAAAGAACAGGATCAGGATCGCGTACTCCAGCACGGCCGAGATGCTACCGATTTGCATGGCGTGGACGCCCACGCGGTTGCCGCCCACCCACAGCACCGCCACCTCGGCGATATTCATCAAAAAGAAGCTGGAGCTGTCGAGACCCACAAACAGGTGGTTGACCTTGATGGCATTGGCCGCGTAATCGCTAAACACCTCGTCCAGGCGCTGCTCCTCGTGGCGCTCCTTGTTAAATGCGCGGATGACGCGCACGCCCACGATGTTCTCGCGCAGCACCACGTTCATGCGGTCGATAAAGCTCTGCAGGCGCATAAAGATCGGCGCGGCGTTGGCAACGGTAAAGACCGCCGCCACCAGCACGATCGCAACCACCACGCCCAGCAGCGTACCCATGGCGGGATCGATGAACCAAGCAAAAATGATGCCTGCCACGGCCAAGAACGGCACCGGCAGCACCAGCTGAATCGTCTGAAGGACAGCTTGCTGAATCACGTTGATGTCGTTGAGCGAGCGCGTGATCATCGAACCCGTGCCAAAGCGCTCAAAGTCGCTGGCGGACAGCTCGAGCGACTTGTCGTACACGGCATTGCGGATATCGCAGGCCACGTTGGCGGCCAGGCGCGCCGAAAGATAGCAGCCCAGCACCGTGCCGCCGCTGGCCATGCCGGTCGCGATAAGCATGTACAGGCCGTTGCGTAATATATAGTCGACATCACCCGTGGTAATACCGGTGTTGACCATGTTCGCCAGCATCGTGGGAACCAACAGCGTACCGACGTTATCTATCAGCACCGCAAACAGCGTCACCGCAATCAGACCGCGGTACGGCCTCATAAACCTCATTAAGAGTCGCATGCGTCCCCCTCGCCCTTATCGTCAGTCTCGTTCTCGGCGGCCACTTGCCGTTTAAATGCCTCGCACTCTTCGTTAAGAACATGGGAGAACTTACCGACCAAGCGCATGATCTCGCACTGTTCCCACGGCTCGAGCGCCTCGAATGCCTGTTGCTCGGCTTTTTGCGCCGGCAACGCGTAGCGCTTGGCAAACCGCACGCCTTCTTCGGTCAGTCGTACAACCTTGTTTTTACGACTGCCCTCGGCAAACTCCAACGTCGCAAGCCCTCGCGCCCTAAGCGTTTTAATCGCCGAATTGATGGTCTGTTTGCTGTAGAACCATTCACTCGTCAGCCGACTCACGGCAACGCTTCCGCCCGCTGCACTCGTGTCGACGAGCATCCAGTAGGCGCAGTCCGAAAGGCCGCAGGCGCGCGAGAACTCCGAATAGATATGGTCGAGTCCATTGAGCAACCGATCGAAGTCGACCAGCGTAACCGCACTATTCATCTATCCCACCATTCAATTGTCCGATTTTTGACCAATTATGTGTCTCTAGATTAGTCCGAGTTTTGACTATCGTCAACAGGCTCTCCGCAAATGCGTGCATTTTTATGGCCTATCGGCAGAAAAAGACCGCCGGCGCGGGGGCGGCGCCAGCGGTCACGTGAAAATCGGGTTTTATTGCCTGTTAAGCGGCGACGGCCTCATAGACCGTAGCGCCCGAGAAGCTGTCATGCAGGCTCTTGCCGGCAATCCACGGCAGCTCGACGACCTCGCAGACCGTGTTGACCAACTCAGAACAGTCAGTAAAGTGGCCCTTGTCGTTGAGGGCCTCGCAATCCTGAACACGCCAATAGCCATCGGTGTGCGTGATGTAGTACTCGTGATCGTTGATCGACACGAAAGCGCGCGTCTTGGAACGCAGCAGCTTCAGAAATCCTTCGAAATCGGTCTCGACGACATCTCCAGCCTGGAACATGATGTTACCTCCTGGCCCGGCGCCACCACGGCGCATTGATAAACGTTGGTACTCTTTTAGTAAAACCCTTATCAGAGGTTATGCGTTCGTCATTTAGGCAAGTGGTAAAAAACCGCAGGGTAGACGGGATAAAACGTTTAACCATCCCATTTGTTTGTCACATTCTGAAGGTACTTTTATGCAAACCTACTTTCCCAATTGGAATCTATCCTTTTGGCCGGGCAATTGACCGTCTATCGTTTGAGCCCGACGGGTATGAACGGGGCATCTGCAACGCCACCGCAAGGAGACACCATGGAGACTATCGAAGCACTCATTCACCGCCGCAGCTGCCGCAACTACAGCGATCGTCCCGTCGAGGCCGAAAAGCTTGCACGTATTATCGAAGCCGGCCAATATGCACCGAGCGGCATGGGCCGCCAGCCGGTGACGTTTGTCGCCGTCACCGACCCCGCGACCGTCGAGCGTCTCTCGCAGCTCAACGCGCAAGTCATGGGCAGCAACAGCGACCCCTTCTATGGCGCCAAGACCGTTGTGGTGGTGCTGGTTGACCGCAGCGTGCCCACACATCTGGAAGACGGCTCGCTCGCTATGGGCAACTTGCTCAACGCTGCCTATGCACTGGGTGTCGATTCGTGCTGGATTCACCGCGCGCATGAGGTCTTTGACTCGCCCGAGGGCCTGGAGCTGCTGGCCAGCTGGGGCCTGCCCGCCGACGGCAGTCTGCGCGGTGTCGGTAACTGCATTCTTGGCTACGCCGAGGACACGCTACCCGAGCCCAAACCCCGCCGCGACAACATCATCTACGTAAGGTAACCCAGGAGCGTCAGCGGGGTGGCTAATTTGGGACGGGGCTATTTTAGCTACCCCACTCGCAACTTATATTGACGTCGCCGTTGTCGTCGTTTCGTTCGTCTGGGCCGTTTCGACGTCGTCGCCTTGCTTGTCTTCGTCCTTTTGCACATCGGCGATGGTGGAGGCCGCCGCAACGATACCGCGCTGGGGCGCGACGCTCGTCTGGGCCTGAGCGCCCTCGACAACTTCTGTACCTACATGCGCGAGCTCGGGCGATTTAAACATTGCGTCCAAGTTGGCGCCACCGCCGGCATATCCGAGCGCAGCGAGCGCGATGACGATCACTGCAACGGCGGCCACGATCGGCACGTAGCGATGCCAGCCGGCGGGATTGAGCCCGCTGCGGCGAGCCGCCCCGCGGCTGATGTAGCCGAGCGTTCCGTCGTGCTTGAGCTTTGAGCCCACCACGCGTTTGCGGCCCCACAGCGAGGACTCTGCCTGCATTGCCAAGCGGGCGCTTGCCGAAGGATAGCCGTATTTAGTGCGCTTGAACGAGCCATCAAACCCCGAGGCGTGTTTGCCCCACGTCACCGATGTTGTGCGTCGGTTGACCGGCGCGGCACTCCGCCTTCTGCGGCTCGGTTTTGAAGTCTCAGCCATATGCCCTCGCACGCCGTAACCAAATCGAAACAATAACGCTTTGGACTGTAGCACACGCGTCGCGTGCGGTCACGGGCGCCTCGCTCAACGGTCATCGTCCTTCAGCAAGCGCCACAGCGTTGTACGGCTTATGCCCAGCACCTCCGCCGCACGGGTTCGGTTGCCGTGGAGATGGTCTACAACCAGATGCGCGATATCTCGCTCGGTATCGGCCAGCGGTCGCAGGATATACAGGTCACTTTCAAGCGTCGGGGCGCCAAAGGTTGCGGTCTTAATCACGTCCTCTTGGGCGAACACTTCCTCCGCCACAGCGCGGTCCACCGTGCCCGTCCCCACCAATATATACAGTCGTTCCGAGACCTCGCGGAGCTGCAGATAGTTGCGCGGCCAGCGGTAAGCATCGAGCGTCTTCGTCGCCGCGGCAGACAGCGTGGGCGCTGCCGTCCCAAATGCATCAGCGAGATATTCCAAATAGCGCGCGACCTTCGTCGACGCGGCTCCCTGCTCGGCGATTGCCGGCGCGACGCTCACCGCACAGGCGAAGCGCTCGGTCACAAAGGCGGCTTGATCACTTTCGCCGCCGCCCGGCATGTCATTCGCCGTCAGCACCACATGGCAGCGCGTCGCCAACGCGGTGTCGGTCATCGTGGAGACCAGCTCGCGGAGGCGCTGGGGGCCAACCGCATTCCAGCCCTCAATGCAAAGGGTCAGCCCCGTTTGGAACAGCGGCGATTCGGAGCTTTTGAGCACATGGCGCCAACCGCGATCGGTGAGTTCATCGAGCGCGACGGAAACAAAGGGCTGATCGACAAAAGGGCCATCCAGATAGAGGCGCTTGGCAATCTCGACCTGACCCGCTCCCAGCTCGCCCTCGAGCATAAGGGGCACGCCGCGCGCATAGCTCTCGGTAACCGGTACAGCCACCGAGGCCGCCCCCTCAACGATGCCGTACGCGCTCGATTCATAGCGGACCTCAACTTCGTCGGCGTTGAGCCACTCGATGCCCGCATGCGCCGCGGCACCGCGCACCTCGCGGACCACAACGACCCAAAGCCTCCCGCCCTCTTTGTCGGTGGGGCGAACGGTCAGGCTCAGGCGCGTACCCTCACGCCCCATAACCAGACGCGCGCCGTCTCCTATACGGTCGAGACGCTCAGCGACAAAAGCCGCCACATCCCGCTCAAGCGCCGCGTCATTCATGGTCGAGATCGCGACGTCCCCACGCGCATCGATTGCCAATGCCGAGGCCCCGGCAGCAGCTAGGGCATCGGTCAAGATGTTCAGCTTAGCATTGCTATCCATGATTTGCCCCTGTCCGCGGCGACGTGCAACCGCCGACGGTCGCACGACCGAGTGTTTCAAAATTGAACGATATTGCTCACCAAACACTATAGGGCAGAAAGCGCCGTCCTGCGAGTATAGGTGTTGCCCCGCATCGCCATCCTGGCGGGGCGATAAGAGCTCTTCGGGACTTATAAACCTGCGGACAAGCCATACCCGCAAGAGCTCCTATCGCTCCACCGAAGGCTTGCGCTCACCGGCAGCCAGCACGCGAATAAGCTACTTCTCTACCAGATTCCCAGCACGTGCTGCATTCCCAAACTCATGCACGCAATGCCAATCCAGCAGCAAAAGCCCAACGCGATGGGCTTGCCGCCCTTTTTGACCAGCTCGACGATATCGGTATTAAAACCAATAGCCGCCATGGCCATCACAATAAAGAACTTCGACAGCTCCTTGATGGGCGCCGTGATGGACGCGGGAAGCTGAAGCACCGTGGTGATCACGCTCGCCAGCACAAAGAACAGCACAAACATGGGAAACGCACGTTTAAGCGAGAACGTGCTTTTGGCGTCACCGCCGGCCTTGCGTGCCAGATGCATCTGCCAGCATGCGAGGACCAGCGTGATGGGAATAATGGCCAGCGTCCTGGTGAGCTTGACCACTGTGGCGCTCTCGAGCACATTGGCGCCGGGATGCATGCTGTCCCAGGCGCTCGCCGCAGCCGTTACCGACGAGGTGTCGTTGATGGCGGTGCCGGCAAACAGGCCAAAGCCCTCGTTGGTCAGCCCGAGCATGCCGCCGAGCGTCGGAAACACGAGCGCCGCGATAACGTTAAACAGGAAGATGACCGAAATGGCCTGGGCAATCTCGCGATCGTCGGCATCGATGACGGGCGCGGTCGCAGCGATGGCCGAACCGCCGCAAATCGACGAACCCACACCCACAAGCGTCGCGATCTTACCCGGTACGTTCATGACGCGGCAGAGCACAAAGGCGATGACAAGCGAGGTCGAGATCGTCGCCACGATAATCGGCAGCGACTGGGCGCCCTTGGACAGAATCTGGGAGAGGTTCATGCCAAAGCCAAGCAGGATAACCGCGTACTGCAAGACTTTTTTGGACGTATAGGTGACGCCGGCGGCGAGCTGTTCGCGACGCTTCCTGGGAAAGACGAGCGCCAGGACCATGCCAAAGAGGATGGCAAATACCGGACCGCCGACCACCTCAATTTGTTTGCCGAGCAACGTCGCGGGAATGGCAATGATCAGGCAGAACAAGACGCCTTTCCAGCGCTCGCGAACGATATTTGCCAGTTGCATATGGGATTCCTTCTTTCTATTTCACGTTTGCGACGGCTTATGATACGGCAACATTGAGCACAGCCTTGCGCAAACACAGACTAAGATGCCGCAATAGTTCTCAGGCAACAGCCGAATTGCCCACCGCGGAGAGCTGATTCGCGGCATAATTAACAACTGACATATGAGTTTGATAGAACAGTTGCGAGGCGCTATGGAAGAATCGATGCACGTCGGCGAGCAGGAAACGAGCCTACAGGACCAGTCCTACCACACCATTCGACGCAAAATCGTCTACCTGGACTACAAGCCGGGCGAAAAGCTGGGCGTCAAGCAACTTTGCGACGACCTAGATATGGGGCGCACCCCTGTGCGCGAGGCTTTGGTTCGTTTGGCGCAGGAAGGCCTGGTGCGCACCGTGCCCCAGAGCGGTACCTACGTCTCGCCCATCAACCTCACCCTTGCCGAGAGTGCCTGTTACATCCGCGAGCATCTGGAAAAGCAGGTGATTGTGGAGTGCTGTGCGCGCGCCACGTCGGCCGGCATCGAGCAGCTCGACCGCGCCATCGTGCTGCAGGAAAAGGCCATGGCCGAAGAGGATCGCATCGGCTTCTTTTTGAGCGACAACCTCATGCATCACATGATTTTTAGCATCGCATGTCGCAGCACCGTGTGGTCGTGGCTCGAAGAGACCAATGCCGACCTGGAGCGCTTCCGCTGGCTGCGCGCCGCCACGCAGGTTCTCGACAATCAGGACATCGTGAACGAGCACAAGCAGATTCGCCGCGCTATCGCCGGTCGCGACCCCATCGAAGCGAGCTTTTTGGTCAGCAAGCACCTGCATATGATGTTCCGCAACCAGACCGAGGTTCTGGACCAGTTCCCCGAGTACTTCGAGACCAGCAAGCTCCGCTAACCTGCCAAATAGGGACAGGTTCATTTTGGCAGGTTTTATCTGGGCAAATGAAACAAGGCCCGGCTCCGCTGCAACGGAGCCGGGCCTTGGTCGCCAGAATGGCGGAACCAACTACTCCACGGTAACGCTCTTTGCCAGGTTGCGGGGCTGGTCGACGTCGCAGCCGCGCAGGATGGCAACCTCGCGGGCGAGCAGCTGCAGCGGGACGCTCGCCGTGATGGGGCTGAACACGTCGCGGACGGCCGGCACGCGAATGATGCAGTCGGCAATCTTGTTGATTTCCTCGTCGCCCTCGGTAGCAACGACGATGACCTTGGCGCCGCGCGCCTTGCACTCCATGAGGTTCGACACGGTCTTGTCGTAGGTGGCACTCTTGGTGGCCACGGCGATGACAGGGAAGCCCGGGTCGATCAAGGCAATGGGGCCGTGCTTCATCTCGCCGGCGGCGTAGGCCTCGGCGTGCAGGTAGCTGACCTCTTTGAGCTTAAGCGCGCCCTCGTAGGAAATAGCGGCACCCATGCCACGGCCCACGAACAGCGCCGACTGCGCGTCCTTGCACAGCAGGGCGGCCTCATGAACGGCCTCGGTTTGGGTATCCAAAATCCACTGGATCTGCTCGGCCGTATCGGAAAGCTCGCGGAACAGCATGCGCGCCTGCTTGGTGGTCAAGCGGTACTTGACCTGCGCCAGCAGCAGGGCCAAAAGCGTAAGGCTCACGACCTGGCCGATGAAGCTCTTGGTCGAGGCGACCGCGATCTCCTTGTTGGCCTTGGTGTAGATGACGCCGTCGCTCTCACGCGCCACGGGGCTGCCCACCACGTTGGTGATGCCGAAGACCTTGGCACCCTTGATGCGCGCGTCGCGAATGGCGGCAAGGGTATCGGCCGTCTCGCCCGACTGGGACACGGCCACGACGAGCGTCGTCGGCGTGATGATGGGGTTGCGATAGCGGAACTCGCTGGCCGCCTCCACCTCGGTGGGGATGCGAGCCCAGCCCTCAATGAGATTCTTGGCAATGAGGCCAGCGTGATAGCTGGTGCCGCAAGCGATCACGTAGACGCGGTCGATGTCGTTGAGTTCCTCGAGCGAAAGGCCCAGCTCGTCGATGTCGAGCTCGCCGGCCGGCGTCATACGACCAACCAGCGTGTCGCGCACAACGCGCGGCTGCTCGTGAATCTCCTTGAGCATAAAGTCGGGATAACCGCCCTTTTCTGCCATGTCCAGGTCCCAGTCGATGTGGGTGACCTTGGGCTCGATAACGTTGCCGGCCTCGTCGGTGTACTCGACGCCTGCGGGCGTGAGCTTGGCAAACTGACCGTCCTCGAGCACCACGACATCGCGGGTGGCGTCGATGAGCGCGATGACATCGGAAGCAACATAGGAGCCGGTTTCGCCCACACCGACTACGATCGGGGAATCCTTGCGGGCCACGGCGATCACGCCGGGCTCGTCAGCGCACACGGCGGCCAGACCATAGGCACCGACCACGTGGGTGCAAGCCTCGCGCACGGAGGCCATCAGGTCGTGCGTCTCGGCATAGGCCTCTTCGATCAGATGCGCGAAGACCTCGGTATCGGTCTCGCTCTTAAAGTGGTGGCCGCGACCCTCCAACTCTTCGCGCAGCTCGGCGAAGTTCTCGATGATGCCGTTGTGGACGATGGCGATACGACCGTCGCAGCTGGTGTGGGGGTGAGCGTTAACGACGGAGGGCTTGCCGTGGGTGGCCCAACGGGTGTGGCCGATACCGCAGGTAGCGTCGCTGTCGATATTGGAAAGCTCGCTCTCCAAGCCCGCGACCTTACCCACGCGGCGGATGACATCGAGGTGCGCCGCGGCGCCCTCGCCCACCTCGAGCGCGACGCCCGAGGAGTCATAGCCGCGATACTCCATACGCTTGAGGCCCGTGACCAGGATGTTCTTTGCAATATCAGAGCCGGTGTAGCCGACAATTCCGCACATAGGATAAATCCCTTCGTCCGCTTGACTGCAAAACGTCCACGCACAGGGGGCGCTGAGACGCATAACGTTCGAGTATTGTACTCACGCAAACGCAAGCTGATATACCAGAGGTGGTATCTCAACTTAGATACCACTCGATGCACACACGTCCAGCCGGTCCAAACCACCACAAAGGTACCTGCCCCCTTCGTGGTGGTCGCGCTGGCAACGGCGTTTCCCCAGATAAACCTGCCAAAATAAACCTGTCCCTTTTTGGTAGGTTTGGGATGCTACAATCTGGCTTGTACTTGAAACGCATCAAAGGGGCCGCTATGGCAAAGGTAAAAATCAGCGACGTCGCGCGCGAGGCCGGGGTTTCGTTGGGCACGGTTTCCAACGCGCTCAACCACCCCGAAAAGCTGCGCCCCGAGACCCTCAAGCTCATCAACGAGACCATCAATCGCCTTGGCTACCTGCCCAACCAAAGCGCCCGTCAGCTCGCGGGCGGCGCCACCAAGTCCTTTGGCCTGGTGCTCCCCCGTCTCGATCACGGCTTTTCGCTCCAAATCGCCAGCGGCGCCCACAACGAGGCCCGCAAGCACGGCTACGACTTGCTCATCGCCAACGCCGATAACGACGATATTCTCGAGGATCATTACCTGCGCTACTTTATGGGCACCCAGATGTCCGGCGTCATGGTTCAGCCCATGGCATCCCCCGACTGGCACCCCGCCATGACCAAGATGCCCGTGCCGATCGTCCATCTGGACATCCATTGCTCCGAGCCCGGCTACTACGTAGCGGCCGACAATGAGGCCCAGGGTCGCATCATTGCCGAACTTGCCATCGCCCGCGGCGCGCACCATATTGTCGTCGTCGGCCGAGCAGCATTTATGCAACTCACCCTGCGCGTCCTTGGCATTCATAAGGCGCTCGCCCTGCACCCCGATATCAAGATCGAAGTCATCGACGCCGGCGAATGGAATACCGCTGCCGACGGCTACGGCATCGGTGCCCAAATCGCCGAGCGCCCCGCGGACGAACGTCCCGATTTTGTCGTCGGCCTGACCGATGTGTTGGCCTCGGGCGTCGTTTCGGCACTGGTCGACAAGGGCATCTCTGTCCCCGGGCAAGTACGCGTAGCAGGCTGCGATGGCAACCCGCTCGCTTGGAGCGGATCGGTCCCGCTCACTACGGTAGCGCCCCCGGGCTACGAGATTGGCCGCAAGGGTGTCCAACTGCTGATGGAGCAAATCGAGAACAAGGCCCCGGCAAAGATCAAGCATATCCGTGTCGGCTCCGCAGCGCGTACCGTCACCGCAGTCGCCGCCGAGGATATCAACCGCCAAGAACTGGTACGTCCGTTCCTACTGGAACGCGCCAGCACCCAGGCAAGCAGCCAGACCGACGCCACGGCCATCAACCTCGGTGCGTATCTATAGCACGCCCGCGAGTATGCTAAGTCGCCGCTTAAGCAAAAGGGGCCCGACCATTGCCGGACCCCTTTTGCTTAAGCGCAAACGTGAGCAATCGCTCGTTTCAACGCCGCAATTTTCTAGCGCACAGTCTTGATTGCCGCCGCCAGGTCGAACAGCGTATCGAGCACGGCCTCGCAGCCATCCACCACGTCCTGCGGCAGCGGCACGATATCGGGGACGGCGAAGACATGGCATCCGGCCGTGATGCCCGAGACGCAGCCGTTGCGCGAATCCTCGACCACGGCACATTCCTCGGGAGCAAAGCCCGCGCGCTCGCAGGCGAGCAGATACATCTCGGGGTCGGGCTTGCCGTGCACGACGTCCTCGCCACACGTTACCGTTTCAAACTTGCCAAAAAGACCGACCATCTTAAGGTTGCGCTCGGCCGTAACGAGGCGCGACGACGTCGCTAGACCCACGTGATAGCCCGCAGCCAGCAGCTCGTCTAGGCACTCGGCGGCACCGGCCTTAAGTTCCAGTTCGGTCTTGACCATCTCGTCGCGAATCTCCTTGTGGCGACGATAGATCGCCTCGGTGGTTTCATGGCTGCCGTAATGCTCATCAAGGATGTCCATAACATCGGGCAGCGTGCGGCCGATAAACTGATGGATCAGCGCTTCATCAATCGCGAGCCCCAGCTCAGCGGCGCCTGCCTTCCAGGCCTTAATCCCCAAACGCTCGGTATCGACCAGCGTTCCATCCATGTCAAAAATAACAGCCTTGATCATATCGGTCCCCCATCGACTCTCGCTGTCGCATTGCCGCAACTCTACCGCATTTGGCAACTTGTATATAACGTATATACCATATTGCACTTTCGTTACACAGATAGAAGTCTTATGGCAAGTAACGCATTAGGATTATAGTTTTCGATCGAGTACTCAACGATAAGGAACGTTTCATGATTTTAGACACCACGGCACCCGCAGAGGAGCTTCAAGACAAGCTATCGGCGCTCGAACAGCTGCTTTTGGCATACGGGCGCGTGGCCATCGGGTTTTCCGGCGGCGTTGACAGCAGCTTTTTGGCCGCCGTGTGCGCCCGCATCATGCCTACCAATACCCTCCTCATCCATCTCACCACGCCGCTCATCGGCACGCCCGAACAGACTTCGTTTGAGCAGTCCGTTGATGGACAGGCCAATGAGGGGCCGCATTTTAAGCTCCCCGTGCTCAATCTTTCGGTGGATCAGCTGCAGCTCCCCCAAGTAGCCTGCAACGATGCTAATCGCTGCTACCACTGCAAGCACGCCGGCTTTACCGCCATCGTCAACCACGCCAAGTCGCTCGGCTTTCCCACCGTCATCGATGGCAGCAATGCAAGCGATCGCGGTGACTACCGCCCCGGCATGCGTGCGGCAGAAGAGCTCGGCGTACGCTCCCCTCTCATGGAGGTCGGCTTTACCAAGGACGAAGAGCGCGAGCTGCTGCGCGCATGGGGCTATCCCGTTTGGAACCTGCCGGCGGGAGCATGTCTTGCCACCCGCGTCCCCACGGGCGAGGAGCTTACGCGCGAGAAGGTCGATTTGATCCGCACCTGCGAGGACTACCTGCACGATCTTGACCTGGCACAGGTACGCGCGCGCTTGGTCGGCGGCTGCATGCATATCGAGGCCGCACCCGCAGATGTCGCCAAGATTGCCGCGCTCGGCGGCACCGCCGTCGATGCCGAGGGCAAGACCCCGCTGCCCGCCGCCATCGAGTCCGCACTGCGCGGGCTGGGCTGCGACCATATCTCCCCCGAGGTCACCCCCTACATTCACGGCAACATGAACCTTTAGGTTACGCCGTTTTACAAACGGCGTAACTGCTCGGCGCTGCGCGGGCTCCGGACACGGCAATCTGACGTTCAACTTCACGGGCGCGACCAAAAGGTCAGCGCCCGCTTGTTTCACGTCACCTTACCGCACCCGGAGACCGCTCGCTCGCATATGCTCAACCTGCACTGCGTTAACTGACCCGCCAATAAGGGACAGGTTTATTTTGGCAGGTTTTATCTGGGGAAATATCGCGAGGCAGTCGCCCCCCTAGCACCCATCTCACTTCGAGAGACACAAGAGGGGCGACTCGGCTGCATCTACTTCTTCCGATAGCGGCGGTTGCGGCTCGTCGATGAACCCATTACTTCGATGAGTCCTTTATCCGCCATTTTTGGCAGATGGTAGCGGACGGACGAAATTTTGACCCCCGATGCAACCGCTATTTCTCGCGCCGTCATATCCACTTCGGCTCTGAGAGCCTCCAGGATCCTATCCGCTGTCGAAGCTGACGATTCTCTGCTCATATCGATAATCTCAAACGTGTCTTTGCCACATTTTGACAGGACATGTTTATCGACAAGATTCCCGCAGATCAGGCGAATGTCATCCGAATCCCACTTCAGGGCCTCTCGTATTTTTTGAACATCGCATACGCACCCATGCTCCCGCATAAACATGAGCAATGTTTCCTCGCGATCCGTCAGCTCGGTGCCCACATGGCTCTGAATCCACGTGCGGTTTTCAGCAAGCTCCGCCCCGTGCCGGGAAAGCAGCACCGTAAACGAATCGGCCTTAACGATAAATTTCGGCCTTCCAAGCGAACGAGACTCCATCTCGCGAATCATAGCCGGGATACCAGATCCCTGGCTTTCTGCAACGGGCCCCTCGGCATGCTCTAACGGCGTCGCCCCCATTAGGCTCATGAGCTTTGGGTTTCGGCAGCGCGATTCCCCGTCTGCAAGATTGTCCACCGTCTTTCCGCCCCAAAGCCCACCGGGGTTTTTGATCTCTATTCTGTCTGGATAGATATCGACACTCACGGCCTGCCCCACAAACATGGGCGAATATTCTCGATGGATGCAGGCGTTTGCCAAGGCCTCGCGCAAAACCTCCTGGGGAACTTCCCAATCCTCCCTTCTGCCAGCGCCTTGCACTATCGCCGCTTTGCGCAAGTTCCGTCCAATCGCGACAAGGGCATCTTCGATGCAAGCCGGAATCGGGCCATCGCACAACTGGCGGTCAATAAACCGGGGTTGCCCGGGTGCAGATTTTTCCACATCGGAATGAACGGCGACATCAATCATGAGTTTGGGATAGAACTGCTGGGGGTAAATTCCCGCCGACAGAAGCCCTGCGAGCTTCACCGCACCATCCTTTGTAGTGATATTGAGTCTGACCAGCTGCTTTTCCAGCGTATCGGCCCCGCGCAAAACGCGGGGGGTCTGCAGCCGGCGATTTGCGATAATAGACCGCACGACATCTGGATCCAAATCCTCGACTGTTGCCTCCGAAACCACCGTGCCGTCTGCATCGCTCGGAAGCAACGCACTCTGCAGCTCATATAGCTCAGCGGGTGACATCTTGATATCTTTATCATCCACGCGCTTGTAGCTACCGTTCTGCACGCCGCGCGCGCCGATATAGCAAGGCTTCGCTTTAAGCTCAAGTTCAAAGATGCGCACCAGAAGCACCTGGAGCCCGTCGACCTCGCCTCGATCAAGCTCGTACCGTGGCGCATGGGTCACCACTGCCGCTGAGCCTCCGTCTCCGATACCCGAAACAAACTGATCGCGCACCCTATCGATAGCAAAGTTAGCCGAAGGAACAAATCCTTCGGCTTCGTTTAGGCCCAAAATAATGAGCCCACCCGCAGTGTTCGCAAAAGCGCTCACTGTCTCCCATACGTCTGCGCTCAATTTATTCGTGCAGGCTTTAACTTCTACCGATGCGTCATCAGTCCCCCGCCTGCGAAGGCGCTCAACGATAAGGCCAAGAGGTTCATCCAGCAGCATTGGCATTCCGTCTCTCTAAAACGATAGATTTATCTCTCTAAAGTATAGTATATCTCTCTAACTTTAGAGAGATAAGCACCTTATTTTAGAGAGACATTTAGAGAGATGTATCGAATTCACTGTTAGATAGCCCAATGTTATCTCTTTAACTGGCTTTCTCTTTAGAGAGACAATTAGAGAGACGAGCGCGACCTCTCTAATCAAGGGCACCACTCTTTAAGGTGCACACTCCCTAACCGTGCCCTAAGTTGCGGTGAAATAGTCCCCCGATTAACCTGCCAAAAAGGGACAGGTTTATTTTGGCGGGTTTTATCTGGGGAAACGCAAAATAGCCCCACATACACAACCACCGCAGCTCCATATGAGGCAAATGAATCAGTAGCGTCTATCCCAAATCTTGAGTATTTGTTCGATAGAACGACCTTCGGCGGCTCCTGCTAGACTGGTAGATTCCCAGCCGTCCATCCAGGAGCCTCAATGTCGCGCAAGTCCACCTACAAGCAAGTACTTTCCATCGGCACCGCCGTGGTGCTGGGGTTTGCGCTGTTTACGGGATCGATCGACGGAGCGCCCAAGCTGTTGTCGCCGCAAAGCGATGAGCAGGCGGCGGCTCTGGCCGAAAAGCAAAACGAGAGTCCCAGCCGCACCGACGACGAGGCAGACCTGGTCGCTCGGCTCGAATCGGGAACGGCGAGCTCCGAGGACTCTCAAAATAGCCAAGACTCTGGCGATGGCTCTGAATACGCCGCAACCGACACCGGTGACGACGGTTCCACGAACAGCGCCGCCACCCCCATCGACGAGGTCGAAAACCCCGATCTCGACCGCGCCCGAGGCGTATACCTCAGCAGCATTCCCGACTACGCGGGTAACCCCTATGTGGCCCTGCGCGCCGACAGCACGCACCCGCTCGGCACACCGTCATTCACGCTCGATGAATACGAGCGCGCCATAGAAGAGGGTTGCTTTAAAAAGTTCTCCAAGCTCGACAGCTTGGGCCGCACCCGCAAAGCGCTCGCCTGCGTGGGCCCTGAATCGCTCGGTCAAGGCAAGCGCGGCGATATCTCGCGTATCCATCCTGCCGGTTGGCATCAGCAGCGCTACGACTTTATTCCAGGCCAGAGCCTCTACAACCGCTGTCACCTCATCGCCTGGTCGCTCTGCGGCGAAAACGCCAACCGCAAAAATCTCCTCACCGGCACGCGCTATCTCAACGAGACGGGCATGCTACCGTTTGAAGAGCAGATTCTCAACTATATTCGCGATACGGGCAACCATGTGCTCTACCGTGTCACGCCCATGTATAACGAAGAGGAACTTGTCTGCCGTGGCGTGCGCCTTGAGGCACAATCGGTCGAGGACCACGGCAAGACCCTCTGCTTCCACGTGTACTGTTACAACCTGCAGCCGCACGTGCAGATCGACTACGCTACCGGCCGCAACCAGGCATCCGGAGACTAGTGCCGACCGCGCCTCCCGTAGCCCAAAAAATGGTCCGTTTTCCTCCGTCGCATACGGATCAAATAAGGCCGCCCCGGTTACCCAGAGCGGCCTTTTCGTCAGCACCTACATTGCAGGCAAAACCACGCGTTACTTGGCGCGGCCCTCCTCATAGCGCTCGACCAGCTTGGCCTGAACGTCATAAGGCACCTGCTCATAGCCTGCGGGCTTCATGGTAAAGTCGCCCGTGCCGCGCGTGATGGAGCGCAGGCGCGTCGAGTAATCCGTCAGCTCTGCCAGCGGCGCCTGGGCGATAACCACGGTATCGCCGCGTTCATCGGTCTCCATGCCCGTCACGCGACCACGTGAGGCCGAGATGTCGCCCATCACGGCGCCGGCGTAGCTCTCGGGGATAGTCACCGTGATTTCCTCGATGGGCTCCAGCACCACCGGGTCGGCATCGGCGCATGCCTTGCGCAGGCCGATGCGAGCCGCCGCGCGAAACGCCATCTCGTTGGAGTCGACGCTGTGATACGAGCCGTCGTACACCGCGACGCGAATGCCCGTAAGCGGGTAGCCGGCAATGATGCCGTCCTTCATGGTCTCCTGGACGCCCTTGTCCACGGCGGGGATCAGCGAGCGCGGAATGCGGCCGCCCACGACCTCGTCAACAAACTCATAGCCGTCGCTCGTGCCGTCGGGCCCAATGAGCGGCTCCACGCGCAGCCAGCAGTCGCCGTACTGACCGGCGCCGCCGGTCTGCTTCTTGTGGCGACCCTGGGCGCTTGCCGTGCGGCGGATGGTTTCGCGATACGGAATGCGGATCGGCACGCTTTTGGCCACGACCTTGGTGCGATCCTCCAAACGGTTGAGCAGCACCGAAACCTGTGCCTCGCCCACGGCGGAGATGATAGTCTGGCCCGTCTCCTCGTCACGGTCGATGCTCATGGTCGGATCGGCCTTGCAGGCTTTCTCGATAAACGTGTAGAGCTTCTCTTCGTCGCCACGGTTCTCGGCCTCGATGGCGATGCGGTACTGCGAGTTGGGGAACTTAAACGCTGCAGCCTCGACCTTGCCGGTAATCGAGAGCGTATCGCCCGTCTCGGCCGCCAGCTTGGGCGCCACGATGATATCGCCGGCATAGGCGTGACCAACCTCGGTCATGTCGCGGCCGCACATCACATACAGGTGAGCCAGACGGTCGCTCTTGCGCGTGCGGGCGTTGATCAACTCAAGACCCGGCTCAAGCGTGCCCGTCAGCACCTTGATAAAGCTGATGCGACCCTGCTGCGGGTCGGCCAGCGTCTTAAACACAAATGCCACCGGACGGTCATCGTCACTCGAAATCTTGAGCGAGTCGCCGTCGATGAGCGGCATCTCGCCGTAGTCAGTCGGCGCCGGGAAGTACGTGGCAATGTCGTCCATCAGCGAGTTGACGCCCTGCTCCTTAATGCAATCGCCCGCAAAGACCGGCACAAAGATGCGCTCGGCGATCGCTTTCGACAGCAGGCCTTCGAGCTCCTCCTGCGTCAGCGTCTCCTCGCCTTCCAAGTACTTCATCATCAGTTCGTCGTCAGCCTCGGCCACCAGCTCGCACAGATGGTCATGGGCTTCCTCGGCCTGGGCACGATACTCCTCGGGAATCTCCGACTCAACGGCCTCGGTGCCGTTGCAATGGCGCGCCTTCATGCGCACCAGGTCGATGATGCCGTTAAAGTCCTCGCCCTCGCCCCAGGGGAGGGTCACGGCGCCCAGACGCGTGCCAAAGCGCTCCTGCAGCAGGTCCATCGTGGTCGCAAAGCTGGCCTCGGGACGCGACAGGCGGTTTACGAACACCGCACGCGCCAGGCGCAGGTCCTCGGCGGCATACCAGAGCTTGACCGTCGTTGGCTGCGGGCCGGCCTCGGCGTCGACCACAAACAGCGCCGTCTCGCAAACGCTCATCGCAGCAAAGGCGTCGCCGATAAAATCGGGATAGCACGGGGCATCGAGCACGTTGATGCGGGCGCCCTTCCAGTCGATCGGCGCGATGGTCGTCGAGATGGAGAATGAGCGCTTGACCTCTTCGGGGTCATAGTCGAGCGTGGGCTTGGTGCCGTCGTGGCCACCCAGGCGGGCGGTCTTACCGGAAAGGTGGAGCATGGCCTCGGCGAGTGAAGTCTTGCCCACCCCGCCTTGGCCTACGAGCACCACGTTCCTTACATTGCCGGTCTTGGGAGCACCCATGATGACCTCCTTGCAGGGCCGCGCACGATGCGCGACGCCAACGGGGAGAGTTCGCGGTCGGTGCCGTCCCGGGAGCAGCATGGTCGGCAGCCGAGCCGACTCACCCTCCAAATGTCCTATGCCACCACCCTACCCTCACAGGCGACTGTCCATGCACACCTTTCGGCGCACGTATGAATACAGGCGGCGAGAGGAGGGCGCGAGCTTGCGAGGCGATTATTGAACCCCGCGGATGCAAACAAAAAGCCGCCACAGACCGTAAGGCCTGCGGCGGCTTCGCCTCAATAAACAGTTGAATAAATAGCTGAGCCTATCCCTCGATACGGCTCAAGAACTCGCGTGTACGCTGCTCGCGCGGATGGTCGATAACCTGCCCCGCGGGGCCTTCCTCTACAATGCGACCGCCGTCCATAAAGACCACGCGATCGGCAACATCGCGGGCAAACTGCATCGCGTGCGTCACGATCACCATCGTCATATTCTGCGCGGCCAGATCCTTGATGACGCGCAGCACCTCGGCCGTCAGCTCGGGATCGAGCGCCGAGGTCGGCTCGTCAAAGAACAAGATTTCCGGGTCGAGCGCCAGGGCGCGGGCAATACTCACGCGCTGCTGCTGACCGCCCGAAAGCTCACAGGGCACCTTGTTCTCGTTACCCGTAAGCCCCATCTGTGCAATAAGCTCGTGTGCGCGGGCCTCCGCCTGCTCGCGCGGGCGCTTAAGCACGCGGATCGGTGCATCGGTGATGTTTTTCATCACGGTATAGTGCGGGAACAGATTGTAGTTCTGAAACACCAGACCAAACCGCGAGCGCGCCTGTTTAGGTACATCGCCCTTTGCGTACACCGCGCCCGAACCCGCATCCGTCGCGACGGCAAGGTCGCCAAACGAGAGCGAGCCGCCGTCGAGCGTCTCGAGCAGCGTGGCGCAGCGCAGCAGCGTGGACTTACCGCCACCCGAAGGTCCGATAATCGCCACGACCTCGCCACGCTTCACCTCAAGCGAGATATCCTTGAGCACCTCATTGCCGCCAAACGCCTTACGCGCGTTCGTTATATTCATTACCGAACTAGTCATGGTAGTAATCCAATTTTTTCTCTGCGGCGCCCAGCAGCATCTCGACGACGAAGTTAAAGACCCAGTAGATCAGCGCCGCGATTGCAAACGGTACCATGCTCACCTGCGAGGCAACCAGCGCCTTGGCGGTCGAGAACATCTCACCCACGCCGATGGCGAACGCCAACGACGTGTCCTTGACCAGTGTGATGATCTCGTTGCCCATCGCCGGCAAAATGCGCTTGGCGACCTGCGGCATCACGATATACAGAAACGTCTGCGTGCGCGAATAGCCCAGCACCTCGGCTGCCTCGTATTGACCGCGCGGAATGGACTGCAAGCCCGAGCGATAGATCTCGGCAAAGTAGCCGGCGTAGTTGATGATGAACGCCACGACGCATGCCGTCCATTTGGAATCGGGCGTGAGCGAGATGCCGAACACGTAGTACGGGGCAAAGTAGATGGCAAACATCTGTAGCATGAGCGGCGTGCCACGCATCACCGAAATATAGATACGCGCGATCCAGCGAAGCGGCGCAATTTTGCTCATGCGCATGAACGCCACGGGGATTCCCAGCGGAATCGACCCGAGCAGCGTCAGCACAAACAGCTGCAAGCTGACCAAGAATCCCTGGCCAAGCATCTGCATCATGACCTGAATAGACAACCCAAGCTCTCTTTCACGACAACAGAACAGTGAACACAATGCTTAAGCGGGTTTTCCAGGTGCCCGAGTTTGCCGTGAAAGAGGAGCGCCGCGTACTAAATGTACGCAAGCGACGGTTTGAACGGCAAAATTGGGTGCCTGGGAAAGCCGCTATTTCAAAACCCAGTTGTCGAAGGAAAGGCCGTAATCTGCATATTTATCGCACAGGTCCTTGACCGTGCCGTCCTCGTAGAGCGCCTTGAGCGACTCGGTCACGGCATCGGCGGACTTGGTGTCGCCCTTTTTAAAGCCAACGGCGTAGTGCTCGCTAGACAGCGGCTTATCAAGCTGCGTATAGGCATCGGGCTTGGCGGCAAGCTGATATTGAGCGATCGAGAGGTCACAGGCAACGGCATCGACCGCGCCACTCTCGAGCTGCATAAACGCCGTGTTGTACTCACCGATGGTATCGAGCGTGGCAAACGTCGCGGCCAGATCCTTCTGGTCGCCCTCGAGCACATCCTGTGCGGCGGAATCAGTCTGGGTAATCACGGTCTTGCCGGCAAGATCGTCCCAGCTCTTGATACCCGCGTCCTTCTTGACCACGAGCACCTGCTCGTTGAGCATGTAAGGCTCGGAGAACGTGTAGTCGTTCTCGCGACCCTCCATGGTAAAGCCGTTCCAGATGCAGTTGATGGCACCCGAGCTGAGCAGCGTGTCCTTGGCATCCCAGTCGATAGCCTCATACTCAACGTCCCAGCCCTGCTTGTCGGCAACGGCCTTGGCAAGGTCGAGGTCAAAGCCGGTGTACTCGCCATCGTCGCCTACAAAGCCATACGGAGGATAGGACTTGTCAAAACCCACGACGAGCTTCTTGGACTCCGCAGCGCCCTTCACGTCCTTGGCTGCGGCAGAGCCAGCAGCGGAGCCCTTGCCGGCACCACCGCCGCAGCCTACCAGACCGAGGCCAAGTACTGTGGCAAACGAGCCGGCTAGACCAACAAACTGACGACGAGACATATCGGTATTCATGGTATTCCCCCTTGATGGCACTTTAGTTAGATAAAGTGAGTCATGTAACGTCCAGAATCATACACTTTAGTGAGATGGAGTACAAGGGAGGGTTTGCCCGCCGGGTGCCGGGGCAGGGGTTAAGTTTGCTGCTCTACAGTCCTGCTCACGACGGAGAGCACATTAAGTGCTCTCCTGTTCGTGCGGAACTCGCGACAAACTTAACCCCTGCCCCGGTGTTAGCGCCGGGCGATTTTAGCCGCTAATAGTCAAACTATTTTGACCAATCCCGGTCACCGAATAATGGCCACCGTGCCTCCCCGCCGCCACTACGCTGGTGGTGCCAACACGCCGGCGTTAGGAGGACCATTGAGGTG
>JAXKEA010000010.1:0-78178 GCA_036551635.1 Collinsella sp. | reverse complement strand
GGTCATGGCAGGACTCCGGGTCGCGGAAGCCGGGGCGAGACAGGTCGGATTTGAGGACGGCCGAAGAGGCGTCAGCAGGTCAGTGGGTCATCGTCCCGGCGTTCAGCATCAGGGTAGCGCTGCGACGCGGAAATCGCGCGCCGTTGCCGCGCCCCGCAGTGCCCGCTTCCCCCGAGAACAATTATCAGTGCAGGTAGATAGCCTGCCGTTTTTCAAAAATAAGGGGTATGGATGAGGGTCCCGACTCCAGCCCCGTAATCCGGCATAGTTTTGAAACGGCACCGTATCAGTAACAGCCTCTAATCCCTCGGGGACGGAGGAAAACGAATCATTTCGGCCTTGCGAGGGCGTCTGCGCAACCCGTCCGCCACGAAATGGGCCCATCTACTACGTTTAAGCCGCTGCCCTCAGCCATGGCGAACAACGCAAAAACAAAACCGCAGGTAGAGCGCCTGCGGTTTTTCGTAAAACGTGGGCATGGTCGGGGGTATCGGGTCAAACGTAGTAGATGGGCCGGTTTCGTGGTGAGCACCACCAATTGATTCCCCGGAGACGGAGGAAAACGGATCATTTTTGCGTGATGGCTTCGAGTCGCACCTATTTTCCTGCGAAAACGCCGTGTCTCAACTTTGGTGAGACATTTGTCTCACGCCCAAAACCGAATCTGGAACATGTGTCACCTGCCCTAATTGTGTCTCATTTCGTAACTTTAGGCTGATGCAAGGTCTGAGCCTGCGAGAAGGGAGACGCGATGGGTAAGTACACGAGGGGTCTCTTGGCGGTGATACTGGCCGTAGTGCTGGTATTGCCCGCCGCAGCATTCGCCATGCTGCCCGAGGCCAACGCCAGGTCCAGTACGGGAATGGACGGGCCGACAGCGAGCGGGCCGACGGTCGTCGACCCCGACACCAGCGGACGCTGGGAAAAATGGGCGGCCGGCCACAGCGGCAATAAGGTGACGACTCAAAACGTCGGTCGAATCTGGACCGACAAAACGGTTGAGGCAACCGGAGAAAACGAAGTGTCAGATTTTGTGACCACGCTTTCGGCGATGTCCTCGACGTCTAATTCAACCGTGACAGTCACCATGCCACTCGACATCGTGCTAGTGCTGGATGCATCCGGCTCGATGAATGATCCTATGGGTGGTGGAGATTCCACCAAGCGTATCGATGCGCTGAAGAGCGCTGCGAAAAGCTTTATCGACACCATCGCCAAACAAAACGAAGGTATCGAGGGTGTCGATAGGCAGCATAAGGTTGCCATTGTTAAGTTTGCGGGTGATGAGACCGACATAGTTGGAAACGACAAGTACCGCTCCGGCGGCCATAGCTACAACTATTCGCAGACAATGCAAGAGTTGACAGCGTGCACGGTTGGCGGCGCAAAGGGTCTTAAGGGAACGATCGATTCTATCGAGCCTGCTGGCGCTACGCGTGCCGATTATGGTATGAAACAAGCCGAGAAAAACATTAAAACTTTTGGACGCGAGGGCGCCAAGAAGGTCGTTGTGTTCTTTACCGACGGCAAGCCAACGAGCTACAGCGAGTTTGATTCTGACGTCGCCAATGCTGCCGTGACGGCTGCCAAGAAGATGAAGGATGGCAAGGCCACCGTTTATACCATCGGCATCTTTAGTGGAGCGGACCCTGTTGCCGATCCCTCGAAAAAGGGGACAAGCGACGTCAACAAGTTTATGCACGCCGTGTCGAGTAATTATCCCGATGCCACGTCGTATGCGAGCGACGAGCTTGGCACGCGCGCGGAAAAGTCCGACTACTACAAGTCGGCGACCAATGCTGAAGAGCTCAAGAAGGTCTTCGACGACATCTCACAGGCCATCACATCGGAGCCGCCTTATCCGACCGAAATCCATAAGGGCTACGACGAGACCAAGTCCGGCTACATCACGTTTACCGACGAGCTGGGCGACTTTATGCAGGTCGACGGATTTACCGAAGTCGTCATCAACGGCATGTCGTTTACCAAGGCGAGCAAGACGGTCAACAAGGAAACCAATACCGACACCTACGAGTTTTCCGGCAAGGCAAAAGACCTGCTCATCACCGTGCAGCGTGCTGGCGATGACAATCCCCGGAAGGGCGATATCGTAACGGTTAACATTCCTGCGTCGTTGATTCCGCTGAGTCACTTTAAGACCGTAGACGGCAAGCTTTCGGTCGACAACGTTAAGCCCATTCAGGTGAAGTATGCCTCGAGCGTGAAGAGCGCCGCACTTGACAACCTGTTTACGCCCGAGAAGGTAGCAGGGCTCAAGAACTACATCGAGCATAATACGACTGTCGTTGACGGCACCAAGACCGTGAGCTTCTACGCGAACAAGTGGAGCGGTGGTGCGCTGGGTGATACGGTTGCGACCTTTGAGCCGGCCGACACCAACCGCTACTACTACTTCCAGAAGCAGACTCCCATTTACGCGGATAAGGACTGCACGCAGCCTGCAAAGAATTCGCTGGCAGATACTGGCACCTATTACTACAAGGATGAGTTTGAGGAGCGGGGCTCGAACGGCGAGGCCAAGCCCGCCACTGCCGTCATCGAGTTTATCGGCGGAGATGCCGCAAAGTTTGCCGGTGCCATAGTTCCTGATGAGAACGGCAACTTAGTGTTTAGCGCGGGAACCGCGCGCCTGGCCTTTATCGACGAGCTTCACACCACCAAGGAGGGTGTGGGCGGCAACTTGACCGAGACCGCGCGCGACGTGCTTAACCCCAGGTGGAATGACCTTTCCTCCGTTGCGACTTCCACGCACGTGCATTCGCACCTGGGCAACAACGGCAAGATTATCTTTAGCCTTGCAACCAAGCCGACAACGGTGGATACCAAGACTGACTTTGGTCTGACCAAGGTGCTCGAGGGCCGCAAGTGGGCGGATACGGATGCGTTTGAGTTTGAGCTCTCCGCGACGTCCGACAACAATGCCCCGATGCCCGACCCCGCGACCGTAACTGTGACCAATGCCGATCTCGACAAGGGCAAGGCAGCCATTAACTTTGGCAAGATTACTTATGCCGAGCCGGGCGAGTACACCTATGAGGTCCGCGAGGTCAAGGGCGACGCCGGTGGCATTACCTACAGCAAGAACGTTGCCACGTTCAAGGTGACTGTGACGGTTAACGCCAAGGGCGAGCTTAAGGCCGACGTTGAAAAGACCTCGGGCGAGACCGAGTTCAAGAACACCTATAGCGTGAAGCCTGTCGAGGACCAGATCACCGCGACCAAGGTCCTGACCGGGCGCGACCTCAAGGAGGGCGAGTTCTCCTTCGAGCTCGTCGAGGGTAACAAGGTCGTCGCCAAGGGCACTAACGCTGCCGACGGCACGATTGCCATGGACAAGATCACTTACGACAAGCCCGGCACCCACACTTACACGCTGCGCGAGAAGCTCCCCAACGAGGCGGGGCTGAGCAACGGGATCACGTACGATAAGACGAACTACACCATCAAGACGAGCGTCATCGACAACGGCGACGGCACGCTTAAGGTGACCCATACGCTCGAGGGTCCCGAGACGGCACGCTTTGAGAACAAGTACAACACTGCCCCGAATAAGTCCAGCGTCACCGACCAGATTACCGCGAAGAAGGTCCTGACCGGCCGCGACCTCAAGGCCGGCGAGTTCCGTTTCGAGCTCGTCGAGGGCAATAGCGTGGTCGCCACCGGCACCAACAATGCCGACGGCAAGATCGTGATGGACCCCGTCACCTACACCGCGGCTGGCGAGCACAGCTACACGCTGCGCGAGACCAAGGCCGGCACCACCGAAAACGGCATTACCTACAGCACCGCTGAGTACACCATCGTGACCATCGTCAAGGACAACGGCGACGGCACCCTCAGCGTCGAGCACGAACTGCAGAACGCTAAGAAGGCGATCTTTGAGAACGCCTATAACGTGACGCCCAAGGATTCCAGCGTCACCGACAAGATCAAGGCGACCAAGGTCCTGACCGGGCGCGATCTCAAGGAAGGCGAGTTCTCCTTCGAACTCGTCGAGGGCGAGGACGCCAAGGTCGTCGCCACCGGCACTAACGCCGCCGACGGCAAGATCACGATGAGCAAGATCACCTACAACGAGCCCGGCAAGCACGCCTACACGCTGCGCGAGGTCCCGGGCGACGCCGGCAACGGCATCACCTACGACGGCAAGACCTACACCGTCGAGACCGTCGTCAAGGACAACGGCGACGGCACGCTCGGCGTAGAGCACAAGCTGAAGGGCGCCGACGAGGCGAAGTTTACCAACTCCTACAGGCCTGGCTCCAAGGACTCCAGCGTCACCGACCTGATCAAGGCGACCAAGTCACTGACCGGGCGCGACCTCAAGGCCGGCGAGTTCCGTTTCGAGCTCGTCGAGGGCAATAGCGTGGTCTCCACCGGCACCAACAACGCCGACGGCAAGATCGTGATGGACCCCGTCACCTACACTGAGGCTGGCGAGCATACCTACACGCTGCGCGAGACCAAGGCCGGCACCACCGAAAACGGCATTACCTACAGCACCGCTGAGTACACTATTGCGACCATCGTCAAGGACAACGGCGACGGCACCCTCAACGTCGAGCACGAGCTGCAGGGCGACAAGCCCGCCGAGTTCAAGAACTCCTACAACGTGACCCCCACTGAGTCCAGCGTCACCGACAAGATCAAGGCAACCAAGGTCCTGACCGGGCGCGATCTCAAGGAAGGCGAGTTCTCCTTCGAGCTCGTCGAGGGCGAGGACGCCAAGGTCGTCGCCACCGGCACCAATGCCGCCGACGGCAAGATCACGATGAGCGAGATCACCTACAACGAGCCCGGCGAGCACGCCTACACGCTGCGCGAGGTCCCGGACGACGCCGGCAACGGCATCACCTACGACGGCAAGACCTACACCGTCGAGACCGTCGTCAAGGACAACGGCGACGGCACGCTCGGCGTAGAGCACAAGCTGAAGGGCGCCGACGAGGCAAAGTTCAATAACAGCTACAAGCCGAATCCTGACGAGTTCAGCGTCACCGACCAGATCACCGCGACCAAGTTCCTGACCGGGCGCGACCTCAAGGACGGCGAGTTCTCCTTCGAGCTCGTCGAGGGCGAGGGCAAGGACGTCAAGGTCGTTGCCACCGGCAAGAACGCCGCCGACGGCACGATTACGATGAGCCCCGTGAAGTACGACAGGGCTGGAACGCACACCTACACGCTGCGCGAGGTCAACGGCGGAACCACCAGCAAGGGCATCACCTACAGCAACGTCAAGTACACCATCGAGACCGCCATCACGGACAACGGCGACGGCACCCTCAAGGCCGAGCATGTCCTGAAGGACGCGAAGGGCGCCACGTCTGCGACCTTCGAGAACTCCTACAGCGTGACCCCGGCCGATGCGGACCTCGACTTTGGCCTGAGCAAGGCCATCGACGGTCGCGAGTGGACGGATGGGGACGAGTTCAGCTTTACGATCACCGCTCCCGATGGCGCCCCGCTGCCCAATCCTGCAACCGTAACCGTGAGCAATCACGACGCGAAGGACGGCATCGCCGCCATCAAGTTCGGCAAGATTCACTACACGGCTGCCGGAACCTACAAGTACGAGATCCGCGAGAACGCGGGCAGCACGGTCGGCATGACGTATGACGCCCATGTCGCGACCACCGAAGTGACCGTGACCGAGGACGGCGATGGCACCCTGACCGCCAACGTCACCAAGAAGGAAAACGGACGCTTTACCAATACGTATCGCTCTGAGCTCAACTACACCGCTGCCGGCGGTCTGTGGCTCAGCAAGTATCTGGACGGCCGCCCCATGACCGAGGGTCAGTTCACCTTTACCGTGACACCTGCTGACGACGCTTCGGCTCGCGCGCTCGGTCTGCTGCCCGGGGCTAATAGCTTCAAGTCCCCCGCAGCGGCAGAGGCAACGGTCGGACTGATCGACATTCTGGCTGGTCATGAGGTTATATTTACGCAGGCTGACGCCGGCAAGACCTTTACGTACACCGTGGCCGAGAAGAACGACGGCCAGCCCGGTTACACCTACGACGACGCCGTGCGCACGGTGACGATCGCCATTGCCGACGACACCGCCGGCACGCTCACTGCTACGACGACCGTTTCCGGCGGTCCCGAGGGCACGCATGAGACGGTCCACAAGAGTGGCGAGAACAAGGTCGAGAAGGCCCTGGTGCCGTTCCACAACAGTTACAGCGCTACGACCAACACGCCTGGCGGCACCGCCGCTCAGGTCGTTGCCACCAAGACTCTGACCGGCCGCCCGATGGCCGACGGCGAGTTCTGGTTCGGCATCGCCTATCAGGGTGAGCTTGTGGCACACGAAAACCTCAAGCCCAATATCGGCGGGCACGTGAGCTTTGATACGCTGCACTACGACACTAAGATGCTTGCTAATCTTGAGGCTGCTGGGCTTGCTTATCGTACCGATAAGGACGGTAAGCTTGCCTGGACCATTAACTACACGGCCTACGAAGATTTATTCGGGCTGCCGAATGGCGTTTCCGCTACAACGTGGAGCTTTGGCTTTAAGGTTATCGTCGTCGACAACGGTGACGGTACCCTGACGGCAACGGTCGACTACGGCGGCGTCGAGCCCTTGTTCGAGAACGTCTACGGCGCCGAAGCCGTCGATGCCGCGCTCACCGGCACTAAGAAGCTCCAAGCTGCCGAGGGCCTGACCCCGGCTGACATTACGGGCAAGTTCACCTTTACCGTGACCGCCGACGAGGCTAGTGCCCCGATGCCCGAGCGCACGACCGCAACCAACGACGCGGCTGGCAACGTGGACTTTGGCAAGATCCACTTTACGCTCGAGGACCTCAACCGCGCTCTGGGCGTGACGGACGATGCGACCGATAAGGCCGAGGCAGACGAAGCTGACGAAGCCGAGGCCGACGAGGCAGAGGCTGAAGAGGCCGACGCCGACGCTGATGCCAACGCCGACGAGCCCAGCGACGAGTCCGAGCCCGCAGATCCCGCTGCCCCGCGCTCGCACACCTTTACCTACACGGTGGCCGAGTCCGGTAGCGCCCCTGGCGTGACCAACGACACCAACGCCACGCGCAAGGTTTCCTACACCGTGACCGATGACGGTGCCGGACATCTGATCGTCAAGCGCGACGGCGGCGACGGTGCGGCCTTTACGTTCACCAACACGTACGGCGTGGCACCTACCGATTCTTCCGTGACCGATCAGGTCAAGACGGTTAAGCGTCTGACCGGCCGCGACCTTGCAGCTGGCGAGTTCACGTTTGAGCTGCTCGAGGACGGCGTGACTGTCGCTAGTGGCACCAACGACGCCAACGGTAACGTTACGCTGAGCCCGATCCGCTACGAGGCGCCCGGTACGCACACGTACACGCTGCGCGAGGCTTGCCCCAACGCGCTCGGCCTGTACAAGGGCGTCACCTATGACGGCACGACCTACACCGTCGTGACCACCGTCTCCGACAACGGCGACGGCACGCTGACCGCGACGCACAAGCTCGAGGGAACCACCGAGTCGGCTGGCTTTACCAACAAGTATCACGCCATGCCCACACAGGTTTCCATCGGCGCCATCAAGGTGCTCGAGGGACGCGAGCTCAAGAAGGACGAGTTTAGCTTTAAGCTCGTTGGCGAGGACATCGAGTCTACGGTTACCAACGATGCCGACGGCAAGATCAACTTCGACAAGTTCGAGTACGACGAGCCCGGTACGTACGTCTACACCATCAGCGAGGTCAAGGGCGACGAGGCCGGTATGACCTACGACAAGTCCGTCTTTACCGCGACCGTCAACGTGGTCGACGACGGCGAGGGCAACCTCAAGGCGAACGTTGCCTTTACCAAGGGCGACAAGAGCGTCGAGGGTATCGTGTTCAACAACACGTACAAGAAGCCCGAGACGCCCGTGCCGACGCCCGATCCCGGCACGCCCAAGACCGTGACGAACATCGTTAAGACGGTCAAGGGTTTCCTGCCCGCCACAGGCGACCAGCAGGCTGCCGCTCTGCTTATGGCATTTGTCATCGCCACGGCCGGCGTCGGAGCCCTGGTCTGGGGTATCCGTAAGCGCTAGGCACGCTGGCAGCGCCCGGGGCCAAAAGGCCCCGGGCGGCCGGCAGGGCTAAATTCCGACCTACTCCTACCCCCAGCCGCCACGGAGGCATCTCCCTCCTCCGTGGCGGCGCTTTTATGCGCCGGGGGCGCGCCACGAAACCGGCCCATCTACTACGTTTAGCCCCTTACCCCCAACCATGCCAAAAAACGCGAAAACAAAACCGCAGGTAGAACGCCTGTGGTTTTGTTCAAAACGAAGGTATGGTCATGGGTATCGCGTCAAACGTAGTAGATGGGCCGATTTCGTGGCGAGCGGTTCCGGCTGATCCCTTGGGGACGGAGGAAAACGGATCATTTTGGTCCCGCGAGGCTGGCGGAGGCACTCGTCCAGGGCCGCCCGAACAAAACTATGCCGGTTTACGGGGCTGAGTTACGAGTCTCCAACCATGCCGATATTCGTGAAAATAAAACCGCAGGTAGACGAGCCGTCATTTTGCAGAAAACGCGGGTATGGATGGGGGTCCTGAGTTTGGCCCCGTAAACCGGCATAGTTTTGAAATGGCCTTAAATCGGTAGCAGCCATTTTGCTATGCCGGAACGGTCGGTCTTCGGGCAACTACCCTCGCAGGTAGGCGATAGCGATCTGCGTGCGGTTGCGCAGGCCCATCTTTGCCAGGATTGAGCTGATGTGGTTGCGCACGGTGCCTTCGCCCATGTAGGCGGTGGCGGCGATCTCTTTGTTGTCGAGGCCGCGGGCGATGAGCTCGGCGACTTCGAACTCGCGGTCGGTCAGACCGGCAAAGGCCGCGGGCCGGCGGGTCGCGCCGGCTTCGGCGTCCGCCCCATCAAAGTCGACATCCCCGATCGCCTTGCCCTCGAGCACGCGCTTGCCAGCCATGACCTGCGCCAACGCTGGCGGAATGGCGGCGACATCGGTCTTGATCAGGTAACCGCGGGCGCCCAGCTTGAGCGCCGACACAATGTACTCGTCATCCGAGAACGTCGTCAGAAACACCACGCGCGCCGCAGGGTCGTGCTCAAGGATCTCGCGCGCGGCTGAAAGTCCGTCGCGCCCCGGCATCTGAATGTCGAGCAACGCGATATCGGGTGCGTGTTCGGCATAGAGAGCCACTGCGGCGTCGCCATTGGCGCCGGTGCCCACCACCTCGATCTGCGGCTGGGCGCCCAGGATAATCTTGAGCGAATCGACCACTAGGCGGTCGTCGTCGACAACGATGAGCCTCATCGGTCCTCATCTCCTTGCTGTTTGGGGACGGTGGCAAACACGCGCCAGCCGGGGGCGCCGGCGCGCAGGCCGGCGGTGAAGGTTCCGCCAAGCGCCTCGACGCGCTCGCGCATGGAGGCGAGCCCCATGCCTTCTACGACGTTGCTGCTGCTCGCCGGGGTCGCGTCCGCGCCATCATCGGTAACGATGAGCTGGTAAAACGACGGATGCTCCATGCATCGTACGGTGACGGTCTGGGCGCAAGCGTGGCGCATGGCGTTGGAAAGCGCCTCGCGCAGCACCGCCGCAAAGCAGTTGGCGACGTTGGCGGGTGCATGCTCGGCCAAAACTTCAAGCTCAATCTGCGGGCCGCCGTCCGAGCGCGCGCCTTCAACAATGCGTTCGAGCTGCACGGAAAGGTCGACGGCGTTGTCGTTGAGCGCGTGGACGCTGGTGCGCACAAGCTGGAGCGCCTCGTCAACCGTGCGTTTGACGTCGGCGAAATCGGCGGCGACGCCGGGCTCGGCGGCGTAGACCACGCGCAAGGCTTCGGCCTGCAGTGAGGCACGCGTGAGCTGGTGCCCGACGTTATCGTGGATCTCGCGCGCGATGCGGGCGCGTTCGGCGAGCGTCGCGAGCTCGACTTCGTAGTCCTGGCGATCGGCAAGATCACGGTTGCGCGCCTCGAGCGCGAGGGCTCGTTCCTGCAGTTCGTCGCGGGTATGGCGCATGCGCTGCTGCTCGCGCTCCAGCTGGGCGGTACGTAGCGATAGCAAGGTGGCGGCAACCGAAAGGATGGCGGTCAGCAGAAGCGTTCGGGCGGTGAGCGCGTCGGTGCGAAGGTCCACGACGAGCGCAAGGGCAAAGACGGAGCCAATGCCCAGCGCGACCCAGGCGTGCTCACGGCGCACGCGCCGCGCGATGTCATAGAGAGCGAGAGGCGCAAACGGCACAAACGGCGGTATGAAGACGGCCGCGATGATGTAGACGTAGCTCGCGGCCTCGCTTGCGCGGCGCGCGTGTTCCTCCTGTGCGACCTCGGCCAGCGAGGTGGCAATAACGCCAAGGCAAAACGCCGCGACCATGCGGGCATCCACAGCAAGACCCATGGCGGCCGCAATACAGCACGCCAGCACGATCGATTTGTCGAAAAGCCTGTTCATACGGGTATTGTACGCGAAGCCGCGCATGGTGGAGGGGCCGCCTGCGCAACCGTGACATTCCTCCCGCGCAGCAAAGCGGGGGCGTCGGCAGGCCGCACGACAAAGACCCCGCACTCGTGACAAAGCTCACTGGTGCGCGCCGACGGCTCCTGCGATGATGCAATCGTACCGGGCCGCAATCAACGGAAGGGCCGCCTCATGACAGACATCGTTCACGTCGAAAACCTCGTCAAGCGCTATGACGACCTTATTGCGCTCGACCACTTTAACCTGAGCATCGCCCCCGGCGAGATCTTTGGCCTGCTGGGCCCCAACGGCTCGGGCAAGACCACGTCCATCAACTGCATTTTGCAGCTGCTTGCCTACGACAAAGGCACCATTGAGCTGTTCGGCGAACCCATGACGCCCGCCCGCTACGACCTCAAGCGCCGCATCGGCGTGGTGCCGCAGCAGGTGGCGGTGTTTGACGAGCTCACGGTGCGCGAGAACATCGACTATTTCTGCAGCCTCTACGTCAACGACCGCAAGCACCGCCGCGCGCTGGTGAACGAGGCGATCGACTTTGTCGGGCTGGGCGACTTTGCCAAGTTCCGCCCCGGCAAGCTCTCGGGCGGCCTGGCACGTCGCCTCAACATCGCCTGCGGTATCGCGCACAAGCCCGAGCTCATCTTCTTTGACGAGCCCACGGTGGCGGTCGACCCACAGAGCCGCAACGCCATCCTGGAGGGCATCTGCCGCTTGCGCGACGAGGGCGCCACAGTGGTGTATACCAGCCATTACATGGAGGAAGTCGAGCAAATCTGCAGCCGCATCATGATCATGGACGGCGGGCGCGTGCTGGCGCAGGGCACCAACGACGAGCTCAAGCGCATGATTCAGATGGGCGAGCGCGTGACTGTCGAGGTTGGCGCCGTAGAGACCGCCACGGTCGAGCGGCTGCGCGCCCTCGAGCACGTGCTTTCGGTTGAGCTGTCCGGCGGCGAGATCGTCTGCACCTGCGAAGCGAGCCCGCACAATTTGGTCGACATCCTCGACACGCTGCGCGCCGCCGATGTGGCGCTCGGCCGCGTGTGGAGCGAGCCACCGACCCTCAACGACGTGTTCCTCGAGATCACCGGCCGCGAGCTGCGCGACTAGGGGGCAGTCATGTTCAACACCATCATCACTACGGTCAAGACGCTGCTGCGCCGGCCGAGCACGTGGGTCTGGGGCGCTCTCTTTCCCATCGTACTTTCCACGATGTTCATGTTTATGTTTGCGAACCTCAGCTCCGACGGCACGGTCGACCCGGTGCCGGTGGCCGTCGTGGCGGACGAGGCTTGGGACGCTTCGACCTTTAAGGGCGTGGCGACGTCGCTTGCCAAGGAAGGCGGCGATCAGCTGCTCGAGATCCACGAGCTCGACGACGCAGCCGATGCGAACCGTGCGCTTAAGGCCGGCGAGGTCGCGGGCATCTATGCGGTCGACGATGCGGGCACGCCCAAACTCACGTTGCTTTCGAGCTATGGCAGCTCGCGTGCGACGTCGGTGCTCACCGACCGCAGTATTCTGGAGACGGTGGCAAGCTCGTATACACAAAATGCCGAGCTCATGTCCCAGATTGCCCAGGACAACCCGGCGGCGCTCGCCGACCCGGAGGCGGTTGCGCGCGCTCTATCGCTCGAGGGCGGTACCCGCCGCGTAAGCCTGACACGCACCACGCCCGATGGCACGGTCGTCTACTATTACGCGCTTTTTGGCCTGGTCGCGATGATGTCTGCGGAGTTTGCCGCCTTGAGCGTCGTCGACCTGCAGCCCAATCTGTCGGGCCTTGGCGCACGTCGCTGTGTGGGCGGTCTTTCCAAGACGGCATCGCTGACCGGCATCTTTGTCGGCTCGTGGCTGGTCTCCTTTGCCTCGATGACGATCGCGATCGGCTACGTGCGCCTGGTCGTGGGCGTCGACTTTGGCGGGCGCGAGGGGCTGTGTCTGGTGGGTGGCGCCGCTTCCGCGCTTGCCGCCACGGGCTTGGGCCTTTTTGTGGGCACGCTTCCCGTTAAGGGCGGCAAGGCGTCCAAGTCCGGCATCCTCACGGGCTTTGCTACCACGTGCGCCCTGTTCGCCGGCCTCTACGGCGAGCCGGCGATGGCGCTTGCCGACGACGTCGCCCGCGCCTGCCCGGCCGAGTGCTGGCTCAACCCCGTCAAGCTCATCTGCGACATGTTCAACCGCCTGTATTTCTTTGAGAACCTGGGCCCCTTTGTCGTTCGCGCCGGCGCGCTGGTCCTTATGGCGCTGCTGTTCGTTGCCGCCGCCACGCTGACCTTTGGAAGGAGCCGCTATGAGCACCTTTAAGACTGCGCTTCGCATGGCGCTGGCGCACCCGTTCTACCTGCTCATCTATACGGTGTTCATCTCGCTCATGGGCGTATTCATCGCGGCATCGGTGAGCTGGAACTCGTCGCAGCTCACCGAGTACGAGCCCTACGATGCCAACGTGATCGTGGTCGACCGCGACGACAGCGACCTTTCGCATGCGCTCACCAAGCACCTGGGTTCGCGCTTTGAGCTGGTCACGGGCGTCGGCGACGGCACCTACGACCTCGCGGACGCGCTCTCCAAGAGCAACAGCGCCAAGGGCAGCGCCGACTGCGTGTTCTTTATCCCGGAGGGGTTTGAGGACGACCTCGTTGCAGCCGCCCATGCGGGGAAGTCCCTGCCCAAGCTCGATGTGACCTACGGTGCCGGCACCATGGCGGCGGCGCTTTCGTCTGCTGAGGCCTCGCGCTGGATTTCGCTCGCGGGCGCTGCAGCGGCCCTAGAGCCCGCCGCCTCTAATGGTAGCGTCGCCAAGGCCGCCGAGCATGCCGCCGCCAAGCGCGCCGAGGTCCAGATTGAGCAGGTCAAGGTTGGTTCGACTGCCGCCGCCATGCTCAAGTCGTATTTCAACTTTGGCGCGTACGCGATTATCTCGTCGGTCATCGTATCGGTGGGGCTGGTGTTCTCGGGCATGAACGAGCCCGAGCGCGTGCGTCGTATGGATGCCGGCCCAATCTCCGAGCGCCGGCGTTCGCTCGCCGTGTTTGCGGCCGCCACTGTGATCACCGTCTGCATCTGGTTTGTGTCGAGCATGATGGGCGTCGTGGGCTTTGCCGGCGCGGTTGCCGAGGTCGGCGTGGGTCGTGTGTGCCTGGCGCTGGCGGCGACGTTTGCCCTGGCGTGCACGCCTCTGGCCGTTGGCTTTGCCCTTTCGAGCCTGGGTGCGCGTGAGGAGCTGCTCAACGGTGTGGGCAACCTGCTCGGCATGCTCATGACGTTTTTGGGCGGCGCCTGGATGCCGCTGTCGCTGATGGGCCCAGCCGTGCAGACCGCGGCGCATTTTGTGCCGACGTATTGGGTGAACGACGCGATTGGCAAGGCGCTCGCCGCGGACCTGACGTCCACCGTGCTGGGCGACATCGCTTGCGATCTGGGCGTCACAGTGCTCTTTGCCGCGGCCATCGCCGCCGTAGGCCTAGCCCTCGCCCACAACAAATCCCACGCCTAGACACCTACTCATTGGGGACAGACTTAAATGACTAGCCATCGGGGGCAGATAAGGAGCGTCCCCAACTGCCGGGTGGCGAAAGAGCGTCCCTTGTGACTGGTCATTTAAGAACGTCCCCAATGACTAGTCTGAAACAAATCCCCACTCTCGCCCCAAAATAGTTCGCCAAGGTTTACTATTACGTTCATAAAGTAGTACTAGGCTAACAATGGGGGATACCATGGCAACGCAGGAAGCCTACGTCCAGGTTAAGGATCTCAAAAAGCACTACGGCGACGGTGATGCGCGCCTGACGGTACTCGATGGCATCGACACGTCCATCAACCGAGGCGAGATCTGCGTCATGCTGGGGCCCTCGGGCTCGGGCAAGTCGACGTTTCTTAACCTGATCGGCGGCCTGGAGGATGCCGACGCTGGCTCTATTTTGGTGGACGGCTGCGACCTCACGGTGCTCAAACCTACCGACCTGGGCGAGTATCGCCGCCGTGAGCTGGGCTTTGTCTTCCAGTTCTACAACCTGGTGCCCGATCTCACCATCAAGGAAAACATCGAGGTCACGGCACACCTGTCCAAAAAGCCGCTCAACATCGACGACCTGCTGCGTTCGCTGGGTCTCTACGAGCACCGCAACAAGTTCCCGCGCCAGGTTTCGGGCGGCCAGCAGCAGCGCTGCGCCATCGGCCGTGCGCTCGTCAAAAACCCGGGCCTGCTGCTGTGCGACGAGCCCACCGGTGCGCTCGACTATAAGACGTCCAAGGAAATCTTGCAGCTCATGGAGGATGTCAACCGCACCTACGGCTGCACCATCATCATCGTCACGCACAACGCCGCCATCGCCCGCATGGCCAACCGCGTGCTGCGCCTGCGCGACGGACGCATCGTCGAGGATGAGCTCAACGAGTCGCCCGTCGCGGCCGCCGAGCTCGATTGGTAGGCGGCGCCATGACGCCTCTCGCAAAACGTCTCCCGCGCGAGCTGCGCCGCAATATCGGCAAGTACCTGGGCATCTTTCTTCTTATGTGCGGAAGCATCGCCCTCACCTCGGGCTTTTTGCTCGCAGCGCATTCCATCGGCTGCCTTATCGACGACATGCGCGATGCGTACACGATTGAGGACGGCCGCGTGACCACCTCCTTCGAGGTTACCGACGATCAACTCAAGGCCGCCGAGGATGCAGCCGGCGACGTCGGCGGCGTCACGCTCTACAAGAATTTCTCCATCGACGCCATCATCAAAAAGACCGCCGGCGACGATGGCACCAAGCGCACGCTGCGCACCTATGCACACCGTGCTAAGGTGGACATTGCGTCCTACTGTGAGGGCAAGGAACCCAAGGCGGACGACGAGGTGGCCATCGACCGTGTCTTTGCCACCAATAACAACCTGTCCGTGGGCGATAAAGTCGAGCTCGAGGGCCGCACCTACATCATCTGCGGCATCATGACTCAGCCCGATAGCCAGGCGCTGTTCCTCAACAATTCGGACTTTACGGTGAACACCATCACCTATGGCGTGGCCGAGGTCACCGACGCCGGCTTTGCCGCGCTCGAGGATGCCGGCGGCGCGCCTGCCTACACCTACTCCTTTACCTTTACCGATCGCGACCTCCCCACCGCGGATCGCATCGATGCGGAGCAGGATATGGTCGAGGCGCTGACCGATGCCGATGCGCGCGTGGACGATCTGGTCGATGCCGATTCCAATCAGGGCATTGGCTATGCGCGCGATGACGTGGACGGCGACTCCATGATGTGGATGACGCTGCTCGACATCATCATCGTGATCATGGCGTTTGTCTTTGTGGTCCTTACCGACGCCACCATCGAGGAGGAGAGCGCCATCATCGGCGCGCTGCTCGCCAGCGGCTATCGTCGACGCGAGATCGTGCTGCACTACCTTGCGCTTCCCGCTATCGTGGGCGTGGTCGCGGCGCTTTTGGGCACTGCGCTCGGCGTTGTGTTCTTTACCGAGCCCATGCGCAGCCTCTATTACGGTTCGTATAGCCTGCCGCCCTTCCAGGTGTACTGGAGCTGGGAGATCTTTGTGAAGTGCGCCGTAGTTCCCGCCGCCGCGCTCGTCCTCATCACGCTGGTGGGCCTGCTTCGCAAAATGGGCAAGACGTCGTTGCAGTTTCTTCGTCACGAAGCGAGCGGCAAATCGGGCACCAAGCGCGGCCTGCAGCTGCCGGAGCGCATGGGCTTTGTTTCCCGCTTCCGCCTGCGTATCTTCCTGCGCAACCTGGGCAACTTCGCCACGCTTTTCGTGGGTATTGCGTTTGCCTCGCTGCTGATGCTCTTTGGCCTGGCGATTCTGCCCACGATGACGCACTACGCCGACAACCTCGAGACAGGCCTGGTCGCCGAGCACCAGTACACGCTCAAGGCGCCGCTGGAGCTCGAGGGCACTGCCGAGGAGCGAGAGCAGTGGTCGGCACTCGAGCGCTTGCAGTCGGTTGACGGCGCACTCCTCACCGCCGCCCAGGATGCCGATGACGAGCTTGACGACGCGGCCGATACAGCGCAGACGGCAGCCGATGCCGCGACCGCATCTCCGTCTGCCGAGAGCCTGGCCGCAGCGCAGGATGCGCTTGCCAAGGTCCAGGACAAGAAGGATGCGCTCTACGCGCGCCTTGACGATCTTGCCGATGCCCTCGGCTGCGACCGCGGCGAGGCTATCGACCTGATCGACAAGGCCTCTAAGATCGACACCGACAACGATGATATCCACCCGGTCAACACGATCGACAACGGTGCAGGCGCAATCGCGCAGGCCGAGAAATATGCCGTTTACCAGCTGCAATACGACCGCGGCGATGGTAATGGCGAGGAGACGATTTTCGTCTACGGCATCCCGCCCGATTCGCGCTATTGGAAAGACCTCAACGTTGGCGATGGGCGTGTCGTCTTTGGCGGCGGCCTGCTCGACAAATTTGGCTGGAGCGAGGGCCAGAAGGTCACGCTCATCGACAAGTACGAGGGGGAGCATTATTCCCTTGAGTACGCGGGCAAGGACTGTGCCTGGGGCTCCAAGTCGGACATGAATATCTATATGAGTATCGACGACTTTAACGAGCTGTTCGGCAACGACGCCGCCTACTTTAACGGCTATGTGAGCGACGAGAAGCTCGACCTCGATGCTCGTTACTTTGCCGGCGACACCACGCCCGACGACATGCGGGCCGTGGGCGACCAGTTCATCGGCATGATGAGCAAAATGATCGGAATGATGATCGGGCTCGCGGTGTTTATCTTCCTGCTGTTTATGTACCTGCTGACCAAGGCGGTGATCGACCACAGCGCCCGTTCGATCAGCTACATGAAAGTCTTTGGCTATCGCGATAGCGAGATCTCGCATCTGTACATCCGCTCGATCACGCTGTGCGTGGCGGCGTCGCTCGTGCTGGGCCTGCCGGTCATTATTGGCTCGCTCACGGCCATCTTCCGCTCGATGCTGCTCGCCTACAACGGCAATATCGAGATCTACGTGCCCGCTTGGTCTATGGCTGCATGCGTCGGCATTGGCTTTGCGACCTACCTGGTCGTGGCACTGCTGCACACGCGCTCCATCAAGCGCGTCAGCCTGGCCGAAGCCCTCAAGGTGCAGGAGTAGTCATTTAAGAACGTCCCCAATGACTAGGTGCCGTACTTGACTTTAACTCTGCTTTAACTGGTACCATCCTCTTATGTCTGTAACGCCATATAGACCGAGGGGATAGATCTATGACCGCAACTGCACCCGCAGCACCCGCTAAGGTGTACTTCACCAACCTGCGCACGCATGCTCGCGAGAGCCAGCTCGACAAGCTCAAGCGCCTCATCCGTCACGCCGGTATCGAGCAGATCGACTTTGAGAACAAGTTCGTCGCCATCAAGATTCACTTTGGCGAGCTGGGCAACCTGAGCTTTTTGCGCCCCAACTACGCCCGCGCCGTCGCGGACGTCGTGAAGGAGCTGGGCGGCAAGCCCTTCCTCACCGACTGCAATACGCTCTATGTCGGTAGCCGCAAAAACGCGCTCGAGCACATTGATACCGCCTACCAGAACGGCTTTACCCCGTATGCTACGGGTTGCCAGATCATCATTGCCGACGGCCTCAAGGGCACCGACGAGGCGCTCGTCCCGGTCGAGGGCGGCGAGTACGTGCACGAGGCCAAGATCGGTCAGGCGCTCATGGATGCCGATATCGTGATCAGCCTCACCCACTTTAAGGGCCATGAGCAGGCCGGTTTTGGCGGCGCCATGAAGAACCTGGGCATGGGAGGCGGCAGCCGTGCCGGCAAGATGGAGCAGCATGCCGCCGGCAAGCCGAACGTCGCGACCGAGCACTGCGTTGGCTGCCATGCCTGCGAAAAGATCTGCGCGCACAACGCTATCTCGTTCGACGGCACCCGCGAGCGCGAGCTTGCCAGCGGCGCTACTCGCACGGTGCACGTGGCTGCCATCGACCACGATCGCTGCGTGGGCTGCGGACGCTGCATTGCGGCATGCAACCAGGACTGCATCAAGCCCGGTTATGAGGCCGCGGCCGACGTGCTCAACTGCAAGATCGCCGAGTATACGAAGGCCGTCGTCGACGGCCGCCCGAGCTTCCACATCTCGCTTGCCATGGACATCAGTCCCAACTGCGACTGCCATCCCGAAAACGATACGCCTATCGTCAACGACATCGGCATGTTCGCGAGCTTCGACCCGGTCGCCATCGACCAGGCCTGCGCCGACGCCGTCATGGCGTCTGAGCCGCTGCCCAACACCGAGCTCACCGATAGCGCGGCCAAGATGGAGCACAACCACGAGCATCTGGAGGGCGAGCAGGCCAAGGATCCCTTCTGCATCACGCATCCCGACACCGACTGGCGCGTGTGCATCGCGCACGCCGAGAAGATCGGCCTGGGCACGAGCAAGTACGAGCTCATCGAGGTCAAGTAGCACCTAGCTATTAGACAAAACAAGCGCCTTTGTAGCACAACTGTTAGCAAAAGCCGCCCGTGAGCACAGTGCCCACGGGCGGCTTTTCGGAAGTGCTAGGGGGTCAGATAGGCCAGTAAACCGTACTATTTGCCTAAAAATTCTTGTCGAGGAAGTTGCCGATCGTGTTCCAGTAGAGCTCGGGGTCAACTTGCGCACTCTTGGCGTGGGCGGCGCCATGGATGGTGAGCTTTTGCTTGACCTTGCTGGCGCACGCGTCGTAGTTTTGGTTGAGCATACTGTACGGTACAAAGGTGTCCTGGTCGCCGTGGATAAACAGCATGGGAACTGTCGCGTGTTTGAGTTGCTCCACACTGCTCGCCTTATGAAAGTCGTAGCCCGCGCGCACGTTGCACACCAAGTTTGCTACATCGAGCAAGGGAAAGCTGGGCAGGCCGAACACGTCCTTGAGCTGCAGGGAAAACTCGTCCCAAACACTTGTATAACCGCAGTCCTCGATAATGCATTTCACGTTTGCGGGCAGAGGTTCCCCCGCGACGTTCATGGCGGTTGCCGCACCCATCGACTCGCCAAAGACCAAGATGCGCGCCTCGGGGTCAGCCTGAACGATTCGCTCGATCCATGCGACGATGTCGAGGCGCTCGGGCCAGCCCATGCCGATATAGTCGCCGCCGGAGCGCTCGTGGGCGCGGGCGGCGGGTGCGAGTACGTTCATGCCGCGGTCGTGGAATCGCTTGACGTATCGGGCCATACCGATGGGCTCGTTGGTATATCCATGCAGGCAGACGGCGTAGTCGTGCGTGCTCTCCGACGCAGCAAAATACCAGGCGGCAAGCTCGGTCCCGTCGTCCGCGGTGAGGCTCCTGCTCTCGCGGTTCTCTTTAAACCATGCCCGCGCCTCGGTATCCTCGGCATCCGGCTGCTCACCTTCTTTGTCGTTCTTGCTATCCTGCATCATCTTCATGGTGTATGGCGCGCGGGGATTCAGCGCGAAGTCAAACAGAAAGTTGCCGGCAAATCCGAGCAGCGCAACGACAACCACCAGTGCAACGATGCCGGCTATCTTGAGCTTTCGATGGGAACGTGCGTTTTGAGCCATGCGGTATTCTCCTATAAGATGTTAATACATCAACATTTAATGCAAGCGCATTATGGACGTTCGCCGTTGATGCGTCAACAGGCAAAGAATGGGTAAACAAAGGGTCACGTATAGTGCAAATTTCGCACGTACCCAGACGCTTTGATATAGTGTTGAGAACTCTTTACGTTGGAGGATGTAACCGGCATGTCCGATTCGAGCGACAGTTCTAAGCCGCGACCCAAGACCGCGGCCGTTCCACACTACACGGTGGGTGAGGAGATCGTGAACTCCGTCACCCATGGTGTCGGCTGCCTGCTGGGTATCGCGGGCCTGGTGCTCCTGATCGTATTCGCCGCCCTGCGCGGCGGAGGCCCGGCCCACATGGCCGCGGCAATTGTCTACGGCGTCAGCATTATCCTCGAATACCTAGCCTCCACGCTCTACCACGCGATTCAGCCCGCGCGCGCCAAGCACGTGTTTCGCATCATCGACCACAGCTGCATCTACCTGCTCATTGCGGGCAGCTATACGCCGTTTTGCCTTATCACGCTCGCAAACGACGGCGGCCCTGCGCTGTTCTTTGCCGTATGGGCCATCGCCATTATCGGCATCGCTCTCGAGTGCTTTATGCGCGAGCGTCAACCGCACTGGGTAAGTGGCTTGGTCTACCTGCTGATGGGCTGGCTCGTTGTCTTTAAGCTGCCCGAACTTGTGGTGCTGCTCAACCCCGTGGCACTTGCCCTGCTCGCCGTCGGCGGCGTGTGCTACACCGCGGGCGTGCCGTTCTATATCGCCAAAAACGTACGCTATCTGCACAGCGTGTTTCACCTGTGGGTGCTCGCCGGCAGCATCTTCCAGTTCATGGCGGTGATCCTCTTCGTAATCTAGCGACCATGCCTGCGCGCCCGCGTCCTCGTTTGGGTGCCGGCGCAATTGCCGTATCCGCCACCAACGTTTTACCCTAACGTCCCGAATCTTGGAGGTTCGAGAAACTCCCGATGGACATAACCATCTCCCTTATTTCCACCCTCGTTTTGACCCTCATCAACGGCTACTTCTCCATGTCCGAGATGGCTCTCACCACGGCTAAGCGCGCCGTGTTGGAGCACGATGCCGAGGAGGGCGATAAGCGCGCCGAGCGCGCCGTCCAGCTCGCCGCCGACTCCGACCAGCTGTTGGCCACCATCCAGGTTGCCATTACGCTCGTGGGCTTCGCCTCGTCCGCCGTCGCCTCGACGAGCCTGTCCGACCCGCTTGCCACGTGGCTCATGAGCTTTGGCATCGCGCCGCTTTCCGCCATCGCGCGCGGCCTAGCGCCGGTCATCATCACCGTCGCCGTCGCCTTTGTGTCCATCGTGATCGGCGAGCTCGTGCCCAAGCGCATCGGCCTCGCTAACGCCGAGGGCGTATCCAAGCAGGTTGTGGGACCGCTCTCCGTGTTCCAAAAGATCGCCCGCCCGCTCGTGTGGCTGACCGGCGCCTGCTCCGATGGTCTGGCCCGCATCCTGCGCATCAAGAGCGCCGACGACCGCCAGAACGTCTCGGAGGAAGAGATCAAGTACATGGTCTCGGAGCAGGACGACCTGCTCGACGAGGAAAAGCGCATGATCCACGAGATCTTCGACCTGGGCGACACCGTTGCCCGCGAGGTCATGGTGCCGCGCGTGGACACCACCATGTGCGAGGACGACGAGACGGTCGCCGATGTGCTGTCCACTATGCGCCAGACCGGCTTCAGCCGCATCCCCGTCTATCACGAGGACCCCGACAACGTCGCGGGTATCGCACACATCAAGGACCTGATCCAGCCCGCGCTCGACGGTAAGGGCGACCAGCCCATCGCCAGCTATTTGCGCGATGCCACCTTTGTGCCCGATACCAAGGACATCCTGCCGCTGCTGTCCGAGATGCAGACTTCGCACGACCAGATCGTGGTCGTCGTGGACGAGTACGGTGGCACAGCCGGCATCATCACCATCGAAGATATCGTCGAGGAGATCGTCGGCGAGATCGAGGACGAGTTCGACCCCGACAACAAGTACCTCACGCGCCTTTCGCGCCGTGAGTGGCTCGTCGATGGGCGTTTTTCGTGCGATGACGCGATTGAGCTTGATTGGCCGCTCGAGGAAAGCGATGATTATGAGACCATCGCCGGCTGGATTTTGGAGCTTTGCGACTCGGTACCCGACATCGGAGAGGTGTTTGAGGTTGCAGGGTACAAGTTCAAGGTACAGTCGATGCGTGGCCAGCGCATCTCGCTCATTCGCGTGATCGCTCCGGCCGAAACCGATAAGAAGGATTCCGAGCTTTCGGCAGACAAGCCGGCGGCGTCGGGTGCGGGCTCTGTGGATCCGCACGATGGCGACGAGTAGGGCAAGGAAGAGTAGGGGAGAGTTATGGCAGGCCTGTTCAACATCCTTAAGGTCACCGTCAGCGAGGACAAGATTTGCGCGCACGTGCTGGTGAACCCCGGCATGCCGCTCATGACCTCGGAGGATATCGAGGCCACGGCGCGCGTGTATTACCTGGTGCCGGCGATTGCCAAGCACCTGTGCCTGGGCGATTCCGGTCGCGAGTTCCAGGACTGCATGGGCCAGACCGAGCTTTGCCACCTGCTGGAGCACGTGACGGTCGAGCTCATGAACGAGACCGGTCTTGCCGGCAGCATCTCGTGCGGCCGCACGCGCGTGAGCGAGCATGACGAGCGTGTCTTTGAGGTCGAGCTTTCGTGTCCCGATGACGCGTTGGCCATTGGCGCGCTGTCGTCGGCGACCTTTATGATGGACTGGGCGTACCTGCACGCCGACCAACCGGCCCCCGACGTGGAGGGCACGGTCGCAGGCCTGCGTAACCTGGTGCTGGGCATGCGTGCCGAGGCCGAGGGCAAGGACCCGCACGAGGCCGTCGCCGCTGCGAACGGCGAAGATGCTGCCGAGGACGAGGGCGCTGACGAGGGCGATGCGCCGGTCGACGCCGAGCCCGTTTCCGATGCGACCGCCGAGCCCGTTCCCACCGAGCCCCAGGGCGTCCCCAACTTTGACGACGAGCCCCAGGTGGCGATTGATACCGAGGGTGCGGTTGCCGAGAACCACGAGGCCTCCGCTGCCGTCTTTGGCGGTGCGGCGACGGTTCCGGCAGGACCTGCGCATGAGGGCGGCCTGCCGCTCGTGGACGGCGCCGGCGAGGACCCGGGTGCCACGGTGGCCATGCCGGCTATGCCCCAGGAGTAGGCCTACGCGTTTATCACCATCACGTACCTGCGCCTTTGCCGTACACAGATGAGCGGAGCGGCAAGTGATGCGCTGCGGGTATAATGGACAGCATTCAAACGGTGGGCACCGACGTGCCCGCAGGAGAGGAATGATCATGGGTAAGACTTTCAGCTTTGTCTCCGGCGCACTTTTTGGTGCCGCTGCCGGCGCTATTGCCGGCGTTGCTCTGGCCCCGCGTTCGGGCGCCGAGACCCGCGCCATGGCTGCCGATATCGCCAACGACGCCTGGGACAATATGCGCGACACCTACGAGCACAGCGCTGAGGAGGCCCGTGCTGCGGTGAATGACTTTGGCCCGATGGTCGACGCCAAGACCGATGACCTGCGCGCCAAGGTCGACCTGGCCCGCGAGCGCATGGACCAGCTGCGCGAGCAGCTCAACGACGCCATTTCGGGCGGCAACGTGACGCCTGCCGCCGACGTCGTGGTCGAGAACGCCGTCGAGGCTGATACCGAGGCTGCGGAGCCCTCGACCGAGGCATAATGCGCGCCGGGGATTTTGTCGGCGCCAAGATCTATCGCAAGCCTACCGAGGACAAGCGCACCAAAAAGGACGGCACGCCGCGCAGCCCTAAAAAGCTCGGAAAGATTCACTTTCCGGTCTTTACCCCGGGCGGTACGCGCGTGGTCGGCTTTATGGTCCGCCAGTCCGATATCGCGGGCATGATCGAGCGCCCCGATCGATTCGTAGCGCTCGACGCCATTGGTGTCTACGAGGGCGCCATTGCGGTCGATGACGTCAAGGACACGTACGATGCCGCCGCCGCTAAGCGCCTCGACATCAACCTGGACGATTGCATCATCTGGGTCGGTATGGACGTGCGCACGGAATCGGGCGACGTCGTGGGCTATTGCTCGGATGTGGAGTTCAAGCCACGCTCGGGCATCGTGCAGGCATTCTATGTGACCGCCGGTGCTGCTTCGAGTGTTTTGGTCGGTGACACGCAGGTGCCGCCGACGATGCTGCGCGGTTATGCGGACGGCGCAATGATCGTTTCGGACGAGGTCAAGTCGCTCGGGTATTCGGGCGGTGCGGCTGCCAAGGCCGCCGAGGCCAGCGTCGTGGTGGGCGACAAGGTCAAAAAGGGCGCCAAGGTGCTCGACGACAAGGGATCGGTTGCCGTGGACAAGGGCAGTCGCGCACTGGGCAAGCAGCTCGGCAAGACGCGCGGCATGTTCAAGGCCTTTAAGGACGAATACCAAAAGGCGAGCGGAGGCTCGTCAAAAGCTACAAAATAGCGACGTACCAAATGATGGGAGGCAAGCCGGAGACCTGTTGCTCCGGCTTGCTGTGTTTATGGGGGAGGGCACATGCGCCAAAACGGATCCAACTTAAACGGGCGTTCGGGTGCGCGTCCGACGGCGCGCCGCGACCTGGGGCAGCTGCCCAGCGGTCAGCGCAAGCGTCACCGTAAGCCCGGCGCGATGTATCTCAACCATAGCCGCGGCTTTAGCGACCGCAGTGCGCGCATCGGCAACAGCCGTACGCCCCGTCGTTCGTCTCGCCTGCCCTACGCGCTCATCGCCGTGGGTTGCGCGCTCGTGCTGTTTATCGCTGCCGTCGTGGGCTACGTCAACCGCAGTGTGGACGTGGAGCTCAACGGCCAGAAGACCGCGGTGCGTGTGGGCTCTACGCTGCAGAATCTCATCGACGACCAGGAGTTGACTGACACCTACGACGCAGGCGACCTGCTGGCCGTCGATGACAGCGTGCTCAAGCGCCATGGGGGCGAAAAGCTGTCGGTGAAGGTCGACGGCAAGCGCGTGAAGCAGGGCAAATGGGATAGCCGCGAACTCGAGGGCGGCGAGAAGGTGACGGTCAAGGATGGCCGTAACACTTACGAGAAGCACGAGGTTCAGGCTACGGTTATCGAGCCCAAGCTCAAGGTCGAGGGCACGGGCGCTATCGAGTATGTGCAGACATGGGGTGTCCAGGGCCGATCCGAGGTGTGGGTTGGTGAGCAGTCAGGCAAGACGCAAGACCGCGGCGAGGTTGTGCCCGCCACCGATTGCGTTGTTGCGTGCGCCAGCGTGGCGCCCAAGGGCAACAAAAAGTACGTGGCACTGACGTTTGACGAGGGTCCGAGCGGCGCCACCAAACAGATCTTGCAGGTGCTCAAGGAAAAGGGCGTCACCGCGACGTTCTTCCTTTCGGGCGATGCGGCCGAGGCCTCGCCTGCCACGGCCAAGGCGATTGTCGACGCCGGGTGCGAGATCGGATCCGACAGCTACAGCGACGATTCGCTCAAGGGTCAGGACCGTGAGGCGGTACGCGAACAGATCACGAAAGGCACCGATGCGATTAAGTCGGCGACCGGCGTGAAGACAATGCTGCTGCGTGCTCCCTACGCTGCCTTTGACGAGCAAAACTGGATTGATGCGATGGACCTGGTCTCCGCCGTGGTCTCGTGGAATATTGACTCGGGCGACTGGCTGCTCAACGGTGCCGACGAGCAGGTCTCGACGGTGCTCGATTCGGTGACGCCGGGCAATATCGTGCTGCTCACCGATAGAGACGAATGCGCCGAGCAGACGCTCGAGGCGCTGCCGCAGATTATCGACGGCCTCATTGCCGACGGCTACAAGATCGTGACGCTCAGCGGCCTGGTCAAGACGGACACGTCGTTGAGCAAAAAGCTCACCTCGCTGACGAAGGCCACCATGCCCAAGGACGCCGTGTTCCCCCAGCTTGCCGAGGACGACGACACCACAGAGTAGTCATTGGGTAGTCGTTTAAGAGCGTCCCCAATGGCTATGTCACGGATGCGTCAGCGTTTGGTATGCCTGCAATGTGCAGCGCATAAATTCGATGCCGCAGGGCGATGCTGATGCTATAGTTACTGCGGTTAATGAGGGTCAAGAGAAAGGTTACAGGTGAAATCCAAACCTCGACCATACAGTCGATGACCCCATGCAGGTGCTTTCTGCGCATGCACGGGGTGTAAGTGCCGAGCGGCGTGCCGCCCGCGCATGCGTATACATATCTAAAAGTCCACGGATTGCGTGCCGGCATGGTCGCGCGGTCCGCAGGAATAATGATGGGGAGCACCATTGAATTATCTGAGTGAGATGCTCAAATTGCCGGTCTTGGACGTCGACGGCGAAAAGCTCGGCGTGGTTAACGATTTTGGCATTGCAACCGGCGAAGTTTTTCCGCACGTGACGTCGCTCGCGTTCCGCGGTCCCGGCAAGACGCCGTTTATGATCAGCTGGCGCAAATGGGTCGACCGTATCGACGAGACGGGCGTACACCTTAAGACGTCGGCCACCGAAATCCGTTTTTCGTACTTGCAGCCGACCGAACTCTTGCTTGCCCGCGACGTGCTTAACAAGCAGATTGTCGACACGCAGGGCATGAAGGTCGTGCGCGTAAACGACATCAAGTTTTCCATGTCGGGCGAAAATCAGCTGCGCCTGCTGGGTGCCGAGGTCGGCGCCCGCGGTCTGCTGCGCGCGATCAGCCCCACACTCGAGCATGTCGTCGAGGGCTTTATGAAGCATCTGGGCAAACCGCTCAGCGAGGACATTATCGCCTGGTCTTACATGGACCTGCTCGATCGCTCGACTAAGAACATCCAGCTCTCGGTGTCGCACAAGACGCTCGGCGAGCTGCATCCTGCCGACATTGCCGACATTATCGAGCAGCTCGACCCGCGCCTGCGCGCGCAGGTGTTCGCGCAGCTCGATACGGCACAGGCCGCCGAGGCCATCTCGGAGTTCGATGACGACGAGCTTATGACCGAGATGCTCGAGGGCCTGTCCGATACCGACGCATCGTCGATGCTGGCCATGATGGACCCGGACGACGCTGCCGACCTGATCGACGAACTCGATTATGAGAAGGCCGAGAAGCTCCTGCGCCTGATGGGCGTCAAGGAGGAGAAGGCGATTCGTAATCTGCTGGGCTACGAGGACAACACCGCCGGCCGCATCATGACCTCGGAGTTTGTCTCGCTGCCCGCCACGGCGACGGTCGGCGACGCCATCGAGGCGATTCGCAAGCTCGACGAGGACTTTGAGAGCGTCTATTACGTCTATACCGAGGACCCGAGCGGCATGCTGACGGGCGTGCTTTCGCTGCGCACGCTGATCGTGGCCGACCGCGACGCCACGCTGGGCCAGCTCGCCTATCGCGATCTGGTCTACGTGTCACCCGACGAGGACCAGGAAGACGTGACGGACGAGATGACCAAGTACGACCTGGTTGCCATCCCTGTCTGCGACGAGAACCGTCATATCCTGGGCATTGTGACCTTCGACGACGCCATGGACGTTATTGCCGAGGAGCATCAGGAGGACCTGCAGATCGCCGGTGTCGGCTCGGGCGATAGCGCGTCGGACGACTCGACGAACGTGCTCAGCTGGTTCGTGCATCGTCAGTACTGGGTCGTCGTGTGGGGCATCGCCTCGTGCATCATGGCAACGGTGCTGGGGACGGCGCTGGGCTCCGCGCATTTGGTGGTGTTCCCCATGTGCGCCATGCCGCTCGTGTTGCTGGCTGCCTCGCGTATGGTGTCGTTCGTCAAGAACTACTTCCTGGAGTATGACGGTCACGACGACGAGCCCAAGCCGTATCTGGGGTTCTTCTTCCAGAGCACGGGCATGGGCCTGATTCTGTCACTCGTGACCTATCTGTGCGCCCAGCTGGTGCGCACCGCTGCGTTCCCCGATGCGCCCATGTTTGAGGAGCAACTCTTTACCGGGTGCTTTAATATCGCTGCCATCATTTGCCTAGTTGGCAACATGAGCGCCGTGATTTACCTGATGGTGCTGTTCTGGCGTGACGAGCATGACCTCAACACGTCGGGCACCGCCATGAACGTTGTTGCCGTCATGATCTCGTGCGTGGCGTACTGCGCCGCTGCGGTGCTGCTCGCCATGTCGGTCATGGGCTAGGTGGTCGCGTGCAAAATACCAAGCAAAAGTCGGGCACCAAGCAAAAGTTGACCATCGCGGCCATCTTTGGCGCTATGGGTCCCGGTCTGTTGGCGGCGCTTTCGGGCAATGACGCCGGCGGCATTGCAACGTATTCCAGCGCGGGCGCCAGCTATGGCTACAAGATGCTCTGGATGCTTCCCGTCATGACTGTGCTGCTCATCGTGACGCAGGAGACCGCGGCGCGCTGCGGCTGCGTCACGGGCAAGGGCCTGGCATCGCTCATTCGCGAGCGCTTTGGCGTGCGCAAGAGTGTACTTGCTATGGCGGCGCTGTTGATCGCCAACACGGCTGTGACCATTTCGGAGTTCGCGGGCATCGCCAGCGGCCTTGCTCTCTTTGGCGTGCCGGCGAGCATCTCGGTGCCGTTGGTAGCGCTGCTGGTGTGGATGCTTACCATGTCGGGTAGTTTCCAGCGCATCGAGAAGATTCTGCTGCTGGTGAGCTGCGTGTTCGTGACCTATATTGTCGCCGCGTTTATGGCTGGCCCCAACTGGGGTGAGGTCGCGGTCGACCTGGTCGTGCCCAACATTCAAAATGACCCCAGCTACGTGTCGCTCGTGGTTGCAACGATCGGTACCACCATCGCGCCGTGGATGATTTTCTTGGCGCAGAACAACGTGGTCGATAAGAACGCGGGCGAGGACGATATCGTGCTGCAGCGCATCGACACCGTGAGCGGCTCGCTTGCCGCCGATGTCATTGCCGGCTTTATTATCATCACGACCGGTACGGTGTTGTTCCCGGCGGGCATTCAGATTAGCGATGCTGCCGATGCTGCCCGTGCGCTGGAGCCTATTGCGGGTCAGTGGTCCACGGTACTGTTTGCCTCGGGCCTGGTCGCGGCGAGCTTCTTGGCTGCTTGCGTGCTGCCGGGCGTTACGTCGAGCGCTATCTGCGAGGCATTTGGCTGGGAGCGCGGTGCCGACCGCAGCTGGGACGAGGCCCCGGTTTACCGCGGCATCATTACGGCCATCATCGGCATTTCTGCCGTGTTGGTGCTCATGCCCGGCGTCGATCTGTTCCAGATTATGATGACCTCGCAGGTCATCAATGGCGTGCTACTGCCCGTGGTTCTGGTGTTCCAGGTGGTTATCGCCGCCGACCGTCACATCATGGGTGCCAACCGCAATGGCCGCGTGTGGAACGTGCTCACTTGGGCGACTATCGGCGTGATTACGGTGCTCACGGTTGTCATGTTTGTCCTGCAGGCGATGGGCTACAGCGCTTAGCGCCTCTTTTGGACTCCAAACAGGCCGCAGCGATGGGCTACGGCCTGTTTTTGTCTGCTATAGGGTGTTAGTTATATGGCAGTGGGCAATAAATGCCAAATATGAGTACTGTTGCTAAGTGAATAGCATTTACATTCAAGAAGATAATAAACATAACCTATAGTATGTTCATTAAAATTGGCTCCAATACGCCTTAAACCAGTCAGGTTGGCTGTCTTAGGGGGTTGTAGGGTTCGCTCGGACGTCATTTTGGGTGGTTTTGCCTGCTACTAAAATGGTAACAGTACTCATATTTGCCCTTTTTTGCCCACAGACCTTTGAGGGTGCGGCGAAAAGGGCTTGTTTTGATTGTTTGGGGCAGGCGCGAGGCGCGGAAACGATGTCTGGAGCGACGGAGCGGCCTGGAATTCATCCGTAGAGGTCTTCATTGGCTGCGCCAGGAGTGTCCCTAGGTACCGGCACATAAGGAACGTCCCTAACTGCCGGAGGGGGCGTCTGCCGTGGCAGACACCCCCTCCGGATGTGGGAAGTTTGCGCTGCAGGTTACTTGTCGGTGCCCAGCTTGTGCGGCTTGAGAGCGAGCGCATTGACGAGTGCGTCGGTGGCAGACTTGACGGCTGCCGGCTGCGGATCGTTGACGTGATCCTCGGGGTGTACGGGCAGGTCCTTCTTGACGGCATCGTGGATCAAGTTGAGGTACTCAGTCACGCCAGTGGTCGATAGGTGCGTGCCATCGCCATCGAACAGGTCGTTGCGGTTGGCACTGTATCCGTACCAATCGATAACGCGCACGTTCTTGTAGCGCGTAGCGGCGTTGGCGATGGCCTGGTTGGTAGAGCCAACCCACGGCTGCGGGCTGCGCGTGTTCACAAACACCACAATACGCTTATCTCCTGCATCGGCCATGATGGCGTCGATCTGGTCGTCGGTTACCAAGCCGTTGGTGCCCAGGGCAAAGACCACGATCTTGCCGGCAAGGTTCTGCTGGATATAGCCCTCAAATGTCGCGCGCCCCGCATCAAACTGGCGGCCCTTTTCGGCATCGATATGGCTGTGCGGGAACACGCCGTCAAAGGTGTCTACGGCACGCAGCGACACGGAGTCGCCGATCATAAGCAGATCGTAGGAGCCATCGGGGAAGCCGTCGTTGTCCTTGTCGGTGTCGTCGGCCGCCTGCTGGTCGGTGGGCGCGGTGTTCTTGGCTTCCTTGTTCAGAACTTCGGCGCCCTCGCCGCTCAGCGCAGACGTCTCGGGCACAAAGATCAGGCCGCCCAGTGCAACGACCAACACGACAGCGTAGGCTGCGCACACGGGAATATGCGCGCGTGCCCAGTTGGCGGGCGTGGTGGTGCCGTCGCGGAACTCGGATACGGTGCGCCCAAAGGCGCCCTTTCTAAACGGCGTCTCGATAAAGCGATATGAGCATTCGGCTACGGCGACCACCAACAACACCTGCAAAATGTACTGCCACCACGGCGTATCGTTGATGTTGGCGACCGGGTTCATGAGCAACAGTAGCGGATAGTGCCACAGGTAGATGCTGTACGAGCGCTTGCCAACCCACACGAGCGGCTCGGCGGACAGTGCGCGGGCAACCATTCCCTGGGGTTGCACGCAGGCCGCGATGACCATGAGCGTGAGGATGGAGCATAACAGCGTGCCGCCGCGATACTGGAACGCGGTGTAGCCGTTGGTGAGCGCGACCATGGCGGCAAGGCCAACCAGACCCACGACGCCCAGCACATCGATGGATGCGGGCGAGGACCAAAAGCGCACGAGGGCGCTCGGCTGTGCCGGGACGGTCTCGGCTGCGCCGTCGGTCGTAGCGTCATGCTTGCCCTCGGCGTTCTTGCCGTGCTTGGCGGCGCCAGCCAGGCGATTGAGCCCCAAACGACGAGCGAGACGCACCGGCGCCAGGTCGCGATCGGGGATAAAGGCCATCCAGGCACCCAGCAGCAGCGAGAACACGCGGGTGTCGGTGCCGTAGTACACGCGGCTGGGGTCGGCGGCGGGGTTATAGAGCAGCATCATGGCGATGGCGGAGACAGCAGCCAGGCCCAGAACCATGCGGCGCGTGTTGGGCTTGCTCATGTGCATGGATACCATAGCGAGCAGCAGCGGGGGCCAAACCAGGTAGAACTGTTCCTCGATGGCGAGCGACCAAAAGTGCGTAAGCGGCGAGGGGTCGCCCAGGGCGTTGAAGTACGAGACGTTTTGGGCAATCTGCCACCAGTTGTTAAAGAACAGCAGCGACGGCAGAACGTCGGGACGCATCTTGGTGAGCATCACGTGGTTAAAGATGGTGCACAGCGCGCAGGTCACGAACACTACCGTTACCACGGCGGGGACCAGGCGACGGATGCGGCGAATCCAGAAGCTCTTAAGGTCGATGCGGCCGGTCTTAGCGACTTCGTTGAGCAGCAAGCGCGTGATCAGATAGCCCGAAAGCACAAAGAAGATCGTGACGCCAAGCAGGCCGCCCTGAGCCCACGTGAGGTTGAGGTGATAGAGCACCACCGCGACGACGGCAAGCGTGCGCAGGCCGTCGAGCGCAGGGATGTAGCGGGACTTGGGGCGAGCAGGCGTCTGCTCCGCGGCGGGAGTGTTGGCGCGGCCCGCGTTGTTGGCAGAAGCGCGATGGGGGCTTGCGGTGCGTCGCGGCTCGTTGGCACGGCGCTCGCCCTTCACGCGTTCGTGCGGCGCCGGCTCGTTGCCCGTGCGGCGTCGACCGCGCGAGCCCGATTGCGAGAATTGTTCCATAAAACATCATCCAATGACGAGAATAATCAGCACGTATTCATTGTAGCTGCCTGCCCCTGTGAATGCTTGCTGCTGGCGCAAGCTCAAGCGCGCGTCCACATCAAAGTGGACTAAAGTTATAGGGGGTGCGAGAGTGCACAATCGTTGGTCGACGGTGGGCGAAAACCTGAAGGCGAGGAGGTTTCCATGGCGGATCACAGCATCGTTGCGGTGTTCGGCAGCATGAACATGGACCTTTCGGTGGCGTGCGAGCGCATGCCGCGCGCGGGCGAGACGGTCGATGGCAGCGGTTTTATCACCAACGCCGGCGGTAAGGGAGCCAATCAGGCCGTTGCCGCTGCGCGCATGGGTGCGCGCACGTGCATGATCGGCGCTGTTGGGCGCGATACCTTTGGCGATGCGCTCGTGGCAGGGCTCCAGGATGCCGGCGTGGGCGTTGAGTTTGTGGCGCGTCGCGATGACGTGGAGACCGGTACCGCGACTATCATTCGCTGCGAGAGCGACAACCGCATCGTGCTGTCGCCGGGCGCCAACCATGCGCTTGCGGGCGAGGACGTTGCCCGCGCACTGAGGCGCTTGGTGGCCGACGAGCTCGACGGCGATGCCAGCGAGATTGCCCCGGCTGCCGGAAGCGTCTTTATCGCCCAGGGCGAATGTGACCTTGCGGCAACGGCCGCGGCACTCTCTTGCGCTCACGAGCTGGGGTTCTATACGATCTTTAACCCGGCGCCCGCCTGCGACCTGCCGGCAGGAGCGTGGCCAGCGGTCGACCTGGTCTGCCCCAACGAGACCGAGTGCCAGGTGCTGACGGGCGTTCTGCCTACGGATGATGCGAGTTGCGTCGCCGCGCTCAATGCGCTGCTCGACAAGGGCGCCGGGGCTGCGGTCATCACGTTGGGCGGCGCCGGCTCGGTTACGCTCGGCGATGGCGGTGAGCCGCTGCGCATGCCGGCGCTTTCGAGCGCGGTGGTCGATACGACGGCCGCGGGCGATACGTTTATCGGCGCGTTGGCGGCAGCTCGTCTGGAGGGCCTGCCGCTCTTTGAGTGCATGGCGGCGGGCGCTCGCGCCTCGGCGGTGACGGTGTCGCGCCTGGGCGCTCAGCAATCAATTCCCACGCGTGCGGAAGTCGAGCACAAGTTTGGTTTAGACGGTTTGGATGTAGACGGAGAAGCGGAGTAGAACAATGGCAACCAAGAAGCTGATCCTTGATCTGGATATGGGTGTGGATGATGCGATGGCGCTTGCCTATGCCATCGCGAGCCCCGAGGTGGAGCTCGTCGGCATCACCACGTGCTTTGGCAACGTGCGCGTCGAGCAATCGGCGCACAACTGCCTGGCAGTGCTCGATCTGCTGGGTCGCCCCGAGATTCCGGTGTACCTGGGCGCCGATCGTCCCATTAAGGCGACTGAGCCCTATACACCGCCGGCGTCCACCACGCTCATCCACGGCAAGAACGGCATTGGCGGGGCGAGCGTGCCCGCGTCGCCGTACGAGCCGGTGGGGGCGACGTCGGCTGATGGCAACGCGGCGGTCGATTATCTGATCGATGCCGCGCGCACCTATGGCTCCGATCTGATCTACGTGGCGACCGGTCCGCTCTCCAACCTGGCACTTGCCTTGGAGCGCGATGCGGCGGCGATGATGTCTATCGGTCGCGTGGTCGTGATGGGCGGCGCCCTGACCGTGCCCGGAAACGTGAGTGCGGGCGCCGAGGCCAACATGGCAAGCGATCCCGAGGCGGCCGATGCCGTGCTGCGCTCGGGCCGCAAGCTCACCATGGTGGGCCTGGATGTGACGCATCGCGTGGTGCTCACGCGCCGCGACGTTGCCGGCTGGACGGGCTCGGGCACTATGGCTGGCTGCGCGTTTGCGAGCATGGTCGAGCACTATATCGGTTCGTACGAAATGAACGCGCCCTACCTGGGCGGCTGCGCGCTGCACGATCCGCTGGCGGTTGCCGTGGCGATTGATCCCACGCTCGTGGGTGCGCTCGGCTGTAACCTGCGCGTTGACTTGCTGGGCGAGTACCGCGGCCGCACCATCTGCGATGAGCGCCGTGTGGCCGACCCCGACAAGAGCGCGCTCGTGGCGCTCACCGTGGACGCCCCACGTTTCCTCGCGGAGTTTAAGACGCGCATGGCCCGCGTCCTGGGCTAAGTGCTTCCTACACCCCGTCTCAAGTAGCTAATTTGGGACGGGGCTTTTTAGCTACCTTGGGGGCTAAAAAAGATAAATTGCATCGTTCCAAATGAGTGCATAATTGCGTAATTTATAGAACCAGCTGCTGTAAACAGATTAAACTCCGTTTACAGTCTAAAAGCGACCGTTAACCAAATACTTGGCCTTGTCTGGAATTCTCTGTGTTTGCATGGACGGGATGGTCTGCCGATATTGACGTATCGGCGCAGAAGCGGAGGCAGCATGAAAGAGTATTTTGGCATCGACGTGGGCGGCACGGCAGTTAAGTGGGCCGTGCTGGGCGAGGATTTTTCCATCCGCGAGCGCGGCAGCCTGCCGACCGATTTTGCTACGGCAGACGAAGCGGTCGAGGCCCTGACCGGTCTTATCGAGCCGTATCGCGATCGCGTGTCCGCCGTGGGCGTGAGTGCACCCGGCGGCATCTATGAGGATGACGCGGACGGCACCATCCATCGCGGCGGCGCGCTTACCTACATGGACGGCTGTCCGCTGGGAAAGTTGCTGCGCGAGCGGTTTGACATGCCGGTGGCGGTCAACAACGACGGAAAATGCTGCGCGCTCGGCGAGTACGCAGCGGGCGCCCTTCGCGGATGCCGCACTGGCGTCGTGCTCGCTATCGGCACCGGCATCGGCGGCGGCATCGTTATCGATGGCCGCGTGCTTCGCGGCGCACATGGCTTTGCAGGTGAGTTTAGCTTTCTGCGCAACGACGTGAGGCAGCCGGCGTCCGGGGACAGAATGTTTTCGAGCACAGGCGGCTGGCGTGCGCTGCGCGATCTCGTCGTGGCCGAGAAGGACTTACCTGCCGATGGCACGGTGGACGGCCGCCGCGTTTTTGAGTGGGTTGAGGCTGGCGATGAGGCGGCGAAGCGCGCGCTTGACCGCTATGCGCGCACGTTCGACGCCATGCTCGTAAACCTACAGGCGGTGCTCGACCCCGAGGTGTTTGTGATTGCGGGCGGCATTTCGTGCCACCCCGAACTTATCGACGCGCTTCGCGACCAGATGCCCGCGGCGCTTGAGGGCTATGAGGGCATTCTCGCCGGCATCCCTGTACCGCAGGTCAAGGCGGCAGAGCTGGGCAACGACGCTAACCTATACGGCGCCGTGCAGGAGGCTATGCGCCTTTGCGAATAACTACTCTGGCGATGATTTTTCTGGGACGGGGATTAAAAAATCATTTTCTCGTCCCAAAAAAGGCTGGTCTTCCGCCGCGCGTCACCAAAATGATTTTTTAATCCCCAGAAAAATCATCCGGTGGCAAAAGCACTCAAAAGAGCCCTGTCCCAGATTAGCTACCGAGTAAATGCGCCCGTTGGGGGAATAGTTGTGCCGCTTCGCTTGACAACAGGTTAAACTAGCTAATAAACATTTACTATTCTGTTTAGATTGAATTTGCGGTCGTTTAGTTACCGAGTCATCGAGTCGCGATGCTCCGCCACGACCGTTGCTAGGGGGAACAATGGCCAAAGCAAGTGTCCGCGAGATCAGCCGCATCACCGGCTTTTCGCCCGCGACCGTATCGAACGCGCTCAATCGCAAGCGCAGCGTGAGCGAGGAGACCGCCAAGGTCATCCTTGAATGCGCGCAGTCGCTCGGCTACCAGCAGTCGACGCAACTCGAGAGCATCCAGTTTGTTCTCGCGCGCAAGACGGGCGCCATTTTGGACGAAAGTACCTTTCACCCTGCGGTCATCGAGGGCGTGGAGCGCCAGGCGCGTCGTCACGGCATGAGCACGAGCTTTGTCTCGCTCGATTTTAGCGACTTGAACGCCGTGCGCCCGCAGGTCGAGCGCCTTATCGCCGACCCGGCTGCCGCCATCGTGCTGATGGGCACCGAGCTGGGCGAGGAAGACTACGCTTTGTTCGCCAACGCCGCCGCCCACCTGATCGTGCTCGACGGCTGGAGCGACCGCCAGTACTTCGATGCCGTGGTCATTGCCAACACCGATTCGGTGCTGCGTGCCGTGGATTACCTTATCGAGAAGGGTCACAAGCAAATCGGCTACCTGGCAGGCGACCTTCGTATCCGCAATTTTAAGGACCGCGAGCGCGGCTATCGCCAAGCGCTTGAGGACGCGGGCCTTGAGGCCAATTCGGCATGGCGCGTCACCCTGGGCACCACGCTCGAGGGCGCCTATCGCGACATGGGTGCTTGGCTCGATACGGTCTCGCACGACGATCTGCCGACGGCTTTCTTTGCCGAGAACGACGTGCTCGCCGTGGGTGCTATGCGTGCGTTGAGTGAGCATGGCATTCGCGTGCCCGAAGATGTCTCGATGATTGGCTTCGACGATCTTTCCGTGGGCGCCTTCTCCAACCCGCCGCTCACCACGGTGCACGTTCCCAAGCACGAGGTGGGCGAGATCGCGGTGCGCCGTCTGGTGGGCAACATCCGCAATCCCAAGAGCTATACCTGCAAAACGGCCGTGTCGACCTATTTTGTCGAGCGCCAGAGCGTGCGCGAGCTCTAGGCAGAACGGCGCTTGATGAGCGATGCCCCAAGCTCGATCTTGAGCGGGTGGTGTTCGGCCTCGTCGATAATCTCGACGAGGCGCCGTGCGGCGATGGCGCCCATATACTGCGAAGGAACATTGAGCGTGGTCAGTTGTGGCTGCACGTAGGTTCCGCCGGGGTTGTTGTCGAAGCCGACGATGCGTACGTCATCGGGCACGCGATAACCACGCTCGATAAAGGCTTTCATGGCCCCAATAGCTATATCGTCAAAGACAGCGACGTAGTTTTGGGCGAGGGGTTCGCCCGAATCAATAATGTCGAGCATGCCGGCGTATGCCTCATCTGGAGCGACGGCGAGCTCGTGGATGGTGCCGCACTTTTCCGAGCCCGATAGCCGACCGATGGCGTGCTCGTAGGCGAAGCGTCGTTCGGTGAAGTTGTCCACGGTAACGGGCGTCGTTAACAGTCCGGGGACAGATCCATACTTCGAATGCAGGTACTGCACGGCTAGCATCATGCTGGCGGCGTTGTCGATCTTGACCGTATCGACCCCAACGCTCATGCATGAGTCCAACAGCAGCAGGGGGCAGTCCAGCGATGCAAACGGCATAAAATCCGACTCGAACATCTCAGTTGCAAGGATGATGACGCCATCGTATTGCGCTTCGGCGATGTCGGCGATTTGTTGCTGAGTGTTTTCGAACGGCGAGTAGTTCACCAGCGAAAACGAGAATCCCGCGTGTCTAAGGGTGCCCTCGACTCCGGCGAGCATATCGGCGAAGAAGGGGGTCGCAAAGATGCGGCGCCGGTTAAAGGCAACCAAGGCAACGGTTCCGCTCTTTTGGCGCTCGAACTTAATCTTGCTAAAGTCGTAACCTAGAGCTTCGGCGGTACTAAGTACCAGCTGCCGTGTTTTTTCGCTTACGCCGCGTCGATTGTTAAGTGCAAGGGAAACGGCCGCTGCCGAAATTCCCAGCTGGTCAGCGATTTGTTTTGCAGTAACGGCCATGGTGGTTCCTAACGTTTGTGAACTTACCATGAGCTTAACACCAGGCTGTTTATTAAGCTAATTTTTTAGTAAGTCAACTTAAGAATCAATAGAAGTTAAGTAGCGTCCCCAGTAGAGTCTGTCTCAGCAAACGCAACAACAAGGGGGACGAGATGATCAGCGGTATTTTTGAAATGCCCATTACGGATGAGAGCTATCCGTTTTCGAGTGCCGAGCGCTACTGTCATCTGAGCGCAAAGGATTACGTCGAGCGCGAGTATCGCGTTGACGGTACCGCCAACGTTTATCGCACCGCCGACGAAGACGGCGGCGTGGAGGTCATGACTGCCGACGCCCCTTATTCCAATCGGATCGTTGTTCGTGCTCCGAAAAATCCGGCGCAAGCGAGTGGCAATGTGGTCGTGGAGATCATCAACCCCACATCGTTTATGGAAATCGAGCGCATGTGGATTCTGGGTCACGGCGAGTTTGTGCGCTCTGGCGATATCTATGTGGGCATTACCAGCAAGCCCAATACCATCGCCAAGCTCAAGGAATTCAATCCCGATCGTTATGCCTTCATGAGCTGGGCAAACCCAACTCCCGAGCGGCCCTTTGACTTTGATCCGGAACAGCTCGAACGCGACGGCGCGCTTCCCGACATGGACATCTCCTACGAGACTGGCCTGTTTTGGGATATGCTGACCGATCTTGCGTGGCTCTTGCGCGGAGACTCCGACCTTAACCCGATCCGCGACTATCCTCGCCAGGCAATTTGCCTTACAGGATGGTCTCAGTCCGGCGCCTATCTGTTCCGCTACCTTAACAGTTTTGCCTATCGCGAGGAGGTGCGCCGTGACGGCCGCGTGTTTGACGGATACCTGTCTGGCGGTGGCATCCATTCGATGTGCATTCCCGTCAACCAGTATGAATGCTGCCGGGAATACGCACACCATCTACTGCGTGTGGAGCACGTCGAGGAGCCGTTTATCGCCCTTCAGACCGAAAGCGAGAACGGTCGCTTTGAGAGTTGGCGCACGCTTATGCCCGATAGCGACGATCCCGATTTTAAGTACCGGCTGTACGAGGTGACGGGTGCTTCCCACGATACGCAGTGGAGTTACGTCGACTATTACCAAGACGACGAGGATCTCAAGCGTATCGACCATCTGCCGGTGTATGTCGGTAAGCATGCCGAGGCAAACGCCTATCCGTCGCAGTATCTGTTCCATGCTGCATTCCGCAACCTGTTCCGCTGGGTCCGTACGGGTGCGGCTCCGGCAACCTGTCCACGCATTGAGCTGGACGCGAGCGGCGAGAACGTAAAGGATGCCCTGGGAAATACCAAGGGCGGACTTCGCACCTGCCTGCTCGAGCATCCGTTTGCCCGCTACTCCAACACGAGCTTGGTGGAGCCGGGGCAGGGCACGGTCGATAAGACGAGCGATAAGGACGGGCTGTTTGGCCACATGGAGTCGTTCTCGGCATCGATGCTCAAAGAGCTGTACGGGTCGCTCGAAAACTATCGCGCTCTGTGTGAGCGCGATACGGCGATCGAGGTGTCACAAGGTTTTATTTGTGCCGAGGATGCCCAAGCGATCGTTGACTTTGCCATGACATCCGCTCGTGAGCGAGGACTGAACTAGCAGGACTAAGACCGGAGAGGGGTCTGCAATGGATATGACGTTGAACAAGGACGCTGTTGCCGAGATTTGGCGCCCGGTTGTACTGACGTTTGAGAGCGCCTGTTCGTTCGATAACCCGTTTTTAGACGTTGAGATTTGGGCGGAGTTCACCGGACCGAGTGGCAGGGTAATTCGCCGCGAGGCCTACTGGGATGGTGGGCGTACCTACTGCGTGTCGTTTGCTCCGACCGAGCTCGGCGCTTGGAGCTATGTTATCGAGGCTCCCGAGCAGACCGGTCTTAATGGCTGCACGGGCCGCGTCGAGGCCGTGCCGTACGCGGGCGACCTCGATCTGTATCGCCACGGTTTTATCCGCGTTGCAGACGATCCGCGCATGTTTGCCTATTCAGATGGTACGCCGTTCTTTTGGCTGGGCGATACCCATTGGGAGTTTGCCTACCGTGAGAGCTGGGATGCGTCGAACCACCCCGGCATGACGAGCCAATTTCGCGGTATGGTCGACCTACGTGCCGAGCAGGGCTTTACCGTCTATCAGACCAACCTGCGCTCTGACATGGGCGCAGGAGATCGCTATTGGATTGACGGTGGCATGGCCAAGGGCGTGGAAGACGTGCCTAATGTGGCCTTCTACCAGCGGGAGCTCGACCGCCGCATGGCCTATATTGCCGATGCGGGCTTAGTGAACGCACTTGGGCAAGCGTGGGCGTTTGCCATTCTCGGCGAGCATGCCGTGGAACACCAAAAGCACCTCGCCCGCTACCTGGTGGCGCGCTACGGTGCATATCCGATGGTGTGGACGCTTGCCGGCGAGGTTGCCGGATACCGCAAAGAAGGTCGAGCCGCCATGCTTGACGGCTGGCGTGAGGTCGCCTTGGAGATTGAGGCACGCGACGGCTATGGTCATCTGGCGACGGCGCACTATACCAACGAGCGCCCCTTTGCCGATTACTACCAGGATGAACCCTGGATGGACTTTACGCTCAACCAGGCCGGTCACGGCGATTACCTCATCAAGGCAAGCGACTACTTTGACTATCTGGCAGCTCATGACGACAAGCCCTTCGTTGAGGGCGAGGCGCTCTACGAGTTTTGCTCGACGCTCGAGGAGATGGGTACGCGCCTGTGCACCGCAGACATGCTGCGCCGCGTGGCGTATATCTGCATGCAGGCCGGCGGCGCCGGCTATACCTACGGAGCCCAGGGAATCTGGGACAACGTGTGGGAAAGCCCTGAGGAGCTCGACCCCTTTATGGCGATCTTCAACCGCTTTGGCATTACTTGGGCCCAGGCGGTAGACGGAGAAGGTGCGGTCCAGATGGGCTACATGCGTTCCTTCTACGAAGACAATCACTTCTGGGAGCTCGCTCCCTACGAAACGACCGATGCGGGCAACCTGTTTGCCAACAAGGCTCCGCTGGCAACCGCCAACCAGGACCTTTCGCGCATCGTCGCGTACTTTGGCGATACCGTGCGCCAAAAGCTTGCTATCGAGGGTGTGCCGACGGGCGCTGCCTATGCAAGCCGATGGTTTAACCCTCGCACGGGCGCATACCGTGACGGCGAGGACGCCCTTGCCGTCACGGACAGCATTACCCTGCCTGACAAACCCGGGGTTGGGGATTGGCTCCTCGTCCTCGAGCTCAAGGCGTAACCATATTTCCATTGGTCATAGGCGGGAAAGAGTCGGCCGCAATTTCCCGTTTGACAGCTAGATGAATCGTTTAGAGAGGATCAGTGAACACAAAAATGAGCGTTCTCGATTCGATGCAGGGCTTCCTCGAGAAGCACGTGGGCCCCATTGCCCACAAAGTGAGTAGCTTTAACGTCGTAAAGGGCCTTATGTCCGGCATGATGGCGACCATGCCCGTTACGCTGGGCGTGGCGCTGCTCTCCATTATCAACGGGCTGCCGATCCCGCCGCTGCAGGCGTTCCTTGCCAGCACCGGCATGTCGGCGACGATTACCGACGTACTGGTCGTTACCATGAACCTCGGCGCCATCTACATGTGCGCCTCGGTCTCGTACTCCTACGGCAAGGTGCTCGGGAACAAAGGCCTTACGTCGACGGTTGCGGCTATTGGCGTTTTGCTCCTGCTGATTCCTCTTGGCCATGCCGAGGACGGCTCGACGTTTATCGTGACCCGTTATCTGGGCAGCTCGGGTCTGTTCGTTGCGCTGCTCGTGGCGTTGATCGTGCCGAAGGCGCTTAACTTCCTTATGAAGCATATCGCCATCCCCATGCCCGATTCCGTCCCTCAGTTCGTTACCGATTCGCTGTCTCCGATGTTCTGCGCCATCGTCATCTTCACCACGGCTGCTCTGGTTAAGTGGGGCATGGGCATGACGAGCTTCGGCGATGTCTTTAACCTCATCAACAGCACCATTGCCACTCCCGTTATGTTCCTGGGCTCCAGCCCCTGGGCCGTTGTCATTTACTTTACGCTGTGCAACCTGCTGTTCTTCTTTGGTATCCACCCCAGCGTCCTGATGGGCGTGTACATGCCGGTTATCCAGGCCTGCGCTCTTGCCAACACCGAGGCATTCGTTGCCGGCCAGCCACTGCCGTACCTGTCGTTCATCATCATGTTCTCTGTCGGTTCTGTTGACGCCCTTGGCATGGAGCTTGCGCTGCTCACGGCCAAGTCCGAGCGCTACAAGGCCCTCTCCAAGATTGCCCTGGTGCCCGCACTCTTCAACATCTCCGAGCCCATCATCTTCGGTACGCCCATTGCCATGAACCCTTATATGTTCATCCCCTACATCCTGCTCAAGCCCGTGGCCTGCATTGCTGCCGCCGTCGGCCTGATGCTCGGTCTGGGCAATGCATTTAACCCGACCATTTCCATGCCGTTTGTCGTGCCGCTGCCCATCAGCAACTTCTTTACGGGCGGCATTGGCCTGGTCGCAATCGTCCTCGCCGCAATCCTGCTGGTCGGACTGCTGTTTATCCCGTTCGTCAAGATGGCCGATAAGGAGGCACTGGCCGAGGAAGCTGCTGCAAAGGCTTCTGCCGAGTAGGTCATTGTCCACAAGTTCGAAGGTTCGGTCGATCGCGTTGATCGCCGAAACATATAAGTCCCTGTGAGGGGTTACAGGAAAGGAACTGCAATGAAAAACATCGTTCTAATGTGCGCCGGCGGCATGTCCACGAGCATCATCATGAAGAACATCAAGAAGGCTGCTGACGCCGAGGGTCTGGAGTGCGAGGTCTCCGCCCACGCCGTCAACGAAGCCGCGACCATTGGCCGCAATGCCGACTGCATCCTGCTTGGGCCGCAGGTTGGCTATGCCAAGGACGAGGTCTGCGCCGCATGTCCCGAGGTGCCGGTGGGCGTGATCCCCATGACCACCTACGGCATGATGGACGGCGTTAAGGCGCTAGCCCAAGCCAAGGAACTGATGAGGCTCTAAGCATGACGACAGAAGAGATTCAGCTTCAGAGCTTTCAGATCATTGCAGGCGTCGGCTGCGCGCGTAGCTGCTATATCGATGCGATTCACCTGGCCCGCGACGGTAAGTTCGAAGAGGCCGAGGCAAAGATCGCCGAGGGCCAGCAGCATTATGCCGAGGGTCACGCGGCTCACGGCGGCCTTGTCCAGCAGACGGCTGCCGGCGAGGACCTGAGCATCGACCTTTTGGTCGTTCATGCCGAGGACCAGCTTATGAGTGCCGAGGGCTTTGGCATCCTGGCCAAGGAGTTCGTGGACGTCTATCGCAAGATGGGCGCTTAGCCACCGGCTCTGCCGACAGGCCATTGTTGCGACGCATGCTTGCGCCGAAGAGACGACAATGCGCCCGTTCACATACAGCTACGGATAGAGAGGGTCCTTCGGGGCCCTCTTTTTTGTTCCCCTTGTATGTTCAGATTGTTTACATACCGTTTAGGCTGATTTCTCTACCGTTTACGGGTATTTCGCGTTAAACTTCTAAACAGAAGAGTAAAACATTTAGTAAACAGAACAAAACGAAACATGCGTCTGTTTACTGAACATGTGACTAGGGGAGGACGTACATGGATAAGATCAAGCTCGGTTTTGTGCCCACGCGCCGCAGTATCTTTAGCGCGCCGGACGCGATCAAGTATCGCGGCTTGACGGCTGATCGCCTGCGCGAGATCGGCGTCGACATCGTGGACATCGACGACATTAATGACGAGGGCCTGCTGTTCGACGACAGCCATATCGAGCCTATCGTCAAGAAGTTCCGCGCCGAGGGCGTTGACGGCATCATGCTGTGCCACGCCAACTTTGGTACCGAGTACGTCTGCGCCCGCCTTGCCCGCGAGCTCGGTCTGCCCGTGCTGCTGTGGGGCCCGCGCGACGAGCGCCCCGAGCCCGATGGCACCCGCCTGCGCGACAGCCAGTGCGGCCTGTTCGCCACCGGCAAGGTCCTGCGCCGCTTCCAGGTCCCCTTCACCTACATGACCAACTGCCGTCTGACTGATCCCGAGTTCGAGCGCGGCGTCTGGGACTTCCTGGCCGTGTGCAACGTCGTTAAGACCTTCAAGCACACCCGCATCCTGCAGATGGCCACCCGCCCGTTCGACTTCTGGTCGACCATGTGCAACGAGGGCGAGCTGCTCGAGAAGTTCAACATCCAGCTTTCGCCCATCCCCATGACCGAGCTTGTTCAGGCCGTGCGCGACGCCCAGGCCGACGAGCAAGCCATGGCCGCCATGCTCGCCCACATCGCCGACAGCTTTGAGATCTGCATCCCCGAGGACAAGGTCCCCGCGGTCGCAGGACTCGCCATCGCCATGAAGCGTCTGGTCGAGAAGTACGGCTGCAACGCCGGCGCCATCCAGTGCTGGAACGCCCTGCAGGACGAGCTGGGCATTATGCCCTGCGCCGCCAACGCCATCCTCAACGAGATGGGTATCCCCGTCGTCTGCGAGACCGACATCCACGGCGCCATCACCGCGCTCATGGTCGAGGCCGCCGATCTTGGCCGTCACCGCGGCATGTTCGCCGACTGGACCGTCCGCCATCCCGACAACGAGAACGGCGAGCTGTTGCAGCACTGCGGCCCCTGGCCCTGCAGCTGCGCGGCCGTCAAGCCCAAGCTCACCTATCCGCTGGCCTTCGATCACCCCGGCGCGCTGACGGCCGAGGCCAAGCACGGCGACCTCACCCTTGCCCGCTTTGACGGCGACAACGGCGAGTACTCGCTGCTGCTGGGCAATGCCCGCGGCATCGACGGCCCGGCCGGTATGGGCACCTACCTGTGGGTCGAGGTCGAGAACCTCAAGCGCCTCGAGGCAAAGATCGTCGAGGGCCCCTACATCCACCACTGCGTGGCCATCCACGCCAACGTGGTGCCGGTGCTCTACGAGGCATGCAAGTACATCGGCATCCAGCCCGACCTGTACGACCCCATCGAAGAAGACGTCAAAGCCTACCTGCGAGGAGAGTAGAAATGGCAACTATCGAAGAGCTTGAGTCCCTGCGCTGGGACCTCCGCCGCGATTGCGTCGACATCATCATGGCCGGCGCCGGCGGCCACATCGGCGGCGACATGTCGGTGATCGACGCCCTCATGACCCTCTACGCCAACCACCTTAACATTTCGCCCGAGACCGTCGACGATCCCAACCGCGACCGCTTTGTGCTCTCCAAGGGCCACGCCATGGAGGCCTACTACGCGGTGCTGTGCCACGAGGGCTATCTGGACCTCGACGACGTCAAGGCCCGCTTCTCCAAGTTCGGCAGCCCCTACATCGGCCACCCCAACAACAAGCTCAAGGGCATCGAGATGAACTCCGGTTCGCTGGGCCATGGCCTGCCCGTGGCCGTCGGCATGGCGCTTGCAGGCAAGATGGACGGCCGCGACTACCGCGTCTACACCATCATGGGCGACGGCGAGCTTGCCGAGGGCTCGGTCTGGGAAGGCGCCATGAGCGGCGGCAACTACCAGCTCGATAACCTGTGCGCGCTCGTGGACCGCAACCGCCTGCAGATCAGCGGCAGCACCGAGGACGTCATGAAGCAGGATTCGCAGGAGGAGCGCTGGGCCGCCTTCGGCTGGAACGTGCTCTCCATTCCGGGCAACGACGTCCAGGCCATCGACGCTGCGCTGACGCTTGCGGCCGAGACCAGCGGAAAGCCCACGGTCATCATCCTCAACACGGTGAAGGGCTATGGCTCGCCCGTTATGGAGGACAAGGCCGCCTGGCATCATCATCTGCCCAACGATGAGGAATATGCCCAGATCATCGCCGATTTCGCTGCCCATAAGGAGGCCATCAATGGCTAACAAGATCGCCAATCGCAAGGTTATCTGCGACACGCTGCTCGAGGCCGCGAAGACCGATAAGGACATCGTCGTCCTGTGCTCCGACTCCCGCGGTTCCGCATCGCTCACGCCGTTCTTCGATCAGTATCCCCAGCAGTCCGTCGAGGTCGGCATCGCCGAGCAGGACCTGGTGAGCATCGCCGCCGGCATGGCTTCGTGCGGCAAGAAGGCCTGGGCCGCCTCGCCGGCGTCCTTTGTGACCACGCGCTCGTATGAGCAGTGCAAGGTCGACGTCTCGTACTCCAGCACCAACGTCAAGCTCATCGGCATCTCGGGCGGCGTGTCCTACGGCGCCTTGGGCATGAGCCATCACTCCGCGCAGGATATCGCCGCCATGAGCGCGATTCCCAACATGCGCGTGTATCTGCCGAGCGACCGCTTCCAGACCGCCGAGCTCGTGCGCGCCCTGGTCGCCGACAACAAGCCGGCCTACATCCGCGTGGGCCGCAACCCGGTCGAGGACGTGTACACCGAGGACGAGTGCCCGTTCCAGATGGATCGCGCCACCTGGGTACGCCGCGGCACCGATGTAACGCTCGTCGCTACCGGCGAGATGGTCCGCCATGCCGTGGACGCTGCCGACCTGCTGGCCGAGCAGGGCATCTCGGCAACGGTACTCGACATGTATTGCGTCAAGCCGCTCGACGCCGAGGCCGTGATTGAGGCCGCCGGTGCCACGCGCGCCGTCGTGACTGTCGAGGAGCACAGTCCCTTCGGCGGCTTGGGCTCTATGGTCGCGCAGGTGGTGGGCGAGCATTGCCCGCGTCCGGTCAAGTGCCTCTCCCTGCCCGACGCGCCGGTCATCACCGGCACGAGCCCCGAGGTCTTTGCGCACTACGGCCTCACCGGCGAAGGCATTGCCAAGACCGTTGCCGAGTTCCTCGGCAACTAGTAGACACAGACGCTGCGCGGCCGCCAAGCACCGCACCTTGCCGTTCAAACCGTCGCTTGCGTACACAAAGTACGCGGCGCTCCTCTTTCACGGCAATCTGCGGCACTTGGCGGTCGCTCGCTCCTTGTCCGCCAGGCTGTCTTTGATTTGGCGGAAGGAATGGGAGAGTACATGAGCAAATACATCATCGGAATCGATCAGTCCACGCAGGGCACCAAGGCGCTGCTGGTGGACGAGGGCGGCCATCTGATTCATCGTGCCGACCGCTCGCATCGCCAGATTGTCAATGATGCCGGCTGGGTGAGCCATGATCCGGTCGAGATCGCCGCCAACGTGTTGGCCGTGGCGCGTGCCGTGGTGGAGGAGACCGGGGTCAATCCGGCCGACATTGCTGGTATTGGCATCTCCAACCAGCGCGAGACCACCGTTGCCTGGAACCGCACGACGGGAGAGCCGCTGTGCGACGCCGTGGTGTGGCAGTGTGCCCGCGCCCGCGAGCTGTGTGACGAGCTTGCGGCGCGCGAAGGCGTGGCGGAGCTGGTGCGTGACACAACGGGCCTGGTGCTCTCGCCCTACTATCCGGCGGGCAAGATGGCTTGGATTCTCGCGAACGTTCCGGCGGCTGCCGAGGCCGCGGCGTCGGGTGAGCTGTGTCTGGGCACCATCGATGCCTGGGTGGTCTGGACGCTCACGGGCGGCGCGGAGTTTCGCTGTGACTGGTCCAATGCCAGCCGCACGCAGCTCTTCGACCTGCGCCGTGGCAGCTGGAGCGAGCCGGTGTGCGAGGCCTTTGGCATCGATCCGGCCTGCCTGCCGCAGGTGACCGATTCCGACGGTCTGTTTGGCACAACGGACCTGGATGGCTTTTTGCCCGCACCCGTGCCGGTACACGGCGTGCTGGGCGACAGCCATGCGGCCCTGTTTGCGCAGGGTTGCCACAGCCGCGGCATGGCCAAAGCGACCTATGGCACCGGTAGCTCGGTCATGATGAACGTCGGCAACGAGTTTGTCGCCAGCTCGCACGGGCTTTCGAGCTCGCTTGCGTGGCGTATGGATGGCGTGACCGAGTATGTACTCGAGGGCAACGTGAGCTACGCCGGCGCCGTCAAGACCTGGCTGCGCGACGACCTGGAGCTCATCAACAACCCCGAGGAGGTCACCGACCTGTGCTACGCCGCCAACCCGGCGAGCCATGTTTACTTTGTGCCGGCGTTTACCGGCCTGGGTGCGCCGCACTGGGCAAGTGATGCCGAGGGATGCGTTTTTGGTATGACACGCACCACGGGCCGCGCGGAGTTCGTAAAGGCTGCCGACGAGTCGATCGCCTATCAGATTTTTGACGTCATTGATGCGATGGTCGAGGATTCGGGCGCGGCGCTTGCCGAGCTTCGTGTTGACGGCGGCCCCACGCGCGACGCGTACCTGATGCAGTTTGAGAGCGATTTGGTCGGCTCGCCCATCCGCATTGCGAGCAACGACGAGATGAGCGGTCTGGGCGCGGCTTGGGCCTGCGGTATCGCGCTGGGCATGTATACGCGCGATGTCGTCGACGTCTACGGCGCCCGTGGCATCGTGGAGCCGTCGATGCCCGCTGACGAGCGAGCCAAAAAGATCGCCGGCTGGCGCCATGCCGTCGAGGCGACGATTGCGTACGAGTGACGCCTTGGGGCGATGTTACGGAGCGCTATTCGTGCCGATAGGTGAAGATGCGAACGAGAGAGTGATGTGATGCGGTAGAGTCCAACGCGTCGAATGATGGTCTACGTATGTGGGATTCTATTCCTGAGCTGCGGCGTTGTAATGAATGCACGCACGGGGCTTGGTGTAGCGCCCATGAGTACGGTGCCGTACCTGATGTATATCATCGAGGGTTTGAGCCTCGGTACGGCATCGTTTATCGTGTATTGCGTATTCGTGGTTGCCCAGCTTCTCCTGGTGCGCTACCCGGATGTCAAGATTCTCTTGCAGATACCCGTCAGTCTGCTGTTTAGCGTTTTCATCGACGTGCTGGATATCTGGCTGTTTCCATTTACCGCAACGGGACTCATCGATGGCCTGGTCATGCTGGTCATCGCCGTATCGTTCACAGCGCTCGGCGTGACGCCGATCGTCTCCGCGCGGCTCGTTCCCGTTGCGCCCGACGGCATGGTGCAGACGCTCTCCCAGGTGTTTCACTGTGAATTTGGTAAGGCGAAGTATTTCTTTGACGGGAGCTGTGTGGGCATCTCACTGGTCTACGGGCTTGTGCGTACGGGTGCTGCGGTGGGCATCGGTATCGGCACCGTAGCCGCCGCGCTCCTGGCGGGCGGTATCTGCACGTTTTGGGGTCGTCTGCTCAACCGCAGGCTCATGGCCTTTATGGAAGAGCCTGCGAGCATGTAGACGCATTGAGCGAGAGGGGAGCGGCCATGAGGCAGCTGTTTGGAATTGATATCGGCGGAACGAGCGTCAAATGGGCGATTGTGAATGAGAACTACGAGTTTGGTGACCGTGGTTCGATTCCGACGGCGTTCGTCTCGGCCGATCAGCTGGTCGACGCGCTCGCGGCACTCGTAGGGCCGTATCGCGGACAGGTTGTAGGCGTGGGCATCTCGGCCCCAGGTGGCATCTTCGGTTACGAGGTCGATCCAGACGGGACGATCCATCGCGGTGGTGCGCTGCCGTACATGGACGGGTTTCCGCTTGGCCGAGCGCTGCGCGAACGGCTGGGGCTGCCCGTGACCGTTGTCAACGACGGCAAAAGCTGTGCGCTTGGCGAGTACGCTGCCGGCGCGTTGCGCGGCGTGGACGTGGGTTGCGTGGCGGTAATCGGTACGGGCATCGGCGGAGGCATCGTGGTTGACGGCCGGGTGCTGACAGGTGCGGGCGGCTTCGCGGGCGAGTTCAGCTTCCTGTCCAACAACGTAAGCGAACCGCTTGATCATCGTGATACGTTCGCGACTTCGAGCGGATGGCACGGCCTGCAGAATCTCGTGGCAGTCGAACTTGGCATTTCGGATGAAGCTGAACTGGAGGCCCTCGATGGCCGACGGATCTTCGAGCTACTGGAGCACGGGAGCGCGTCCGAAGTCGCCGCCGTGCAGCGCGGATTGGATGCCTATGCTGAGCTGTTTGATCGTGTGCTTGTGAATCTGCAGTGCGTCATCGACCCGGCAGTCTTCGCGATTGGTGGTGGCATCAGCTGCCATCCCGCGCTGTTCGAGGCGCTCGACCGTAAGATGGATGACGTCATGGCGCACTACACTGGTTTTCTGAAAGATATGCCTCGTCCGCACGTGGTCCCGGCGCAGCTGGGTAACGACGCCAATATCTACGGTGCCGTCGCAACTTGTTTGCAGGTGCTGTAAGTGCAGGCCATCTATTGGTCTGGTGGCGATTACAGTCGCTGCCGGGTTTTTGGCTGTTGAGCTGCTCGCACGCTCTGCATTGCGGACGACGCAGCATCAATAGGTGAGGGGTCAGAAAACTAGATGCTGAACGGTCGATATTATCGGCTGCGCGGCGCCCCGTCCCAAAGTAGTCATTTGGGACGGGGCTTTTTTGACTGCTATCATGGGTGGGATTGTTGCGACCAGCTAAAAGAGCCCTGTCCCAAATTGACTACCGAGAGGATCTGCCATGGAGCGCATCGCGAGTTTTTCCGTTGACCATCTGCTGCTTGAGCCCGGCGTGTATGTGAGCCGCGTCGACCGCGATCCGGCGACCGGTGCCGCCGTCACCACCTTTGACCTGCGCTTGACCACGCCCAACAAAGAACCGGTTATGAACACGGCCGAGTGCCACACCATCGAGCATCTGGGCGCGACGTTCCTTCGCAACCATGCCGAGTGGTCGAGCCGTATTGTCTACTTTGGCCCTATGGGCTGCCGCACGGGCTTTTACCTGGTTGTGTTTGGCGAGGTGACGAGTGAGGAGATCTTGCCGCTCGTGCGCGAGTTGTTCGAGTTTGTTGCTGGCTTCGAGGGCGATGTCCCCGGTGCCGCTCCCGAAGAGTGCGGTAACTACCTGGACCAGAATCTCCCTATGGCAAATTGGCTCGCGCGTCGCTATCTCGACCGCGATCTGATCGATATCGATGAGGCACACCTGCACTATCAGCAGGCGTAAAGGTTTCGTCGCTCAAAATGAGTTCACTGGGCGCCTTCGCTTATGCGGGGGTGCCTTTTTGTTGAGCGGACATGGCGGACGTTTAAAACCGCGCGTGATTGTTCTAGAATGTTCGTAATATCACATAAACGAACAGGAGCGAACATGCATATCTACTCTGTTACCGACCCCGAATTCAAACCCTATGGCCGCGTGTGGGATGACGTCCCGTCCAGCCTGACCGCCCCGCTCGTCGAGGCGCTCTCCGCAACGCCCATCCCCGAGGGCAGCAAGTACGTGGCCTCCGCGCCTGAGCTGGAGCAGGTCGAGGGCGCCGATGCGCTCGGCCTGCTCATGTATGGCGGCCGTCCGTTCCAGCTGGGCTGGTGCAACGGCCACAACACGAAGCTCAACTGCTTGGAGTATCACCGCGCGAGCGAGTTCAACCTGGGTGCTCGCGACTTTATTCTGCTGCTCGCCAAGCGTGAGCAGATTGTCGACGGCAAGCTCGACACCGCGCAGGTCAAGGCGTTCCGCGCGCCCGCCGGCACGCTCGTCGAGGTCTACGCCACCACGTTGCACTACACGCCGTGCATGGTCGACGACGGTGGCTTCCAGGTGATGGTTGCGCTGCCCGCCGGCACCAACGGTCCGCGCCCCGAGGCTGCGGCCGACATGCCCGCGGCCGGTGATAGCTACTGCTACTGGAAGGCCGACAAGTGGGTTCTCTGCCACGCAGATAGTCCCAAGGCTGCCGAGGGCGGCTACGTAGGTCTCGTCGGCAAGAACCTCGACATCACCGTGGACTAGGGTCTTCCGTCTCAATCTGTAACAGTTGGCGCGCTAAATCGTCTCTATCTGTTACAGATCAAGACGAACCACGGGGGCCGCCCGAACAATCTCGATCTGTAACGCCAAGCCCGGTTTTGACGGCCTAACTGTTACAGATCGAGACAAGCGGGCCCAACCCACCACAAAGGTGCCTGTCCCCTTTGCGGTGGTTGCCTAGAGCTGGCTGCGCAGGTAATCGGCCATATAGGGGACGGCGAAGCGCACGTAGCCGCGGCGCGCCTGCTCGATAACGCCGGCGTCGATGAGGCGCCGGCGATACTTTTGCGCATAGTCGGGTGTGACTGACATGCGCTTCGCAACATCAGAAATGCGAGACACAGCGTCTTCGTCATCAGTCATTGCGGAGAGAAACGCGACGTCTTGGTCTGACAGCGCGGCGAGCGTCGTTTCGCACACATCGTTTTCGAAATCGACTTTCGACGCCTCGATGGCTCCGTCGATTAACCCTTGCGTCGCACGTTCGCCTGTCCTGCAGCGATTGGCGATGTTATAGCCGATGAGTTGCAGCATATAGGGCGAGCCTTGGGTTGCGCGAGCGGCACGGAGGCGAAGATCGCTTGGAATATCAAGGCCGAGCTCATCGAAAGCCCGCTGGTAATAGGTATCGACATCTCCGACCGAAAGTGGCTCGAGCGTGACCTTTCGAGCGCGGTTGAGAAATGTCAGCACACGGTCATTGAGTGTTGCGCAGACGGCTCCCGGAAGGCCCGCCATGACGAGCGCGACGTTGAGTCGTTCGCCGACCAGCTCTTGATAGGCGGTGACGAGCTGTCTGATCTCGGGTGAATTTGCTTGGAGCTCGTCGATGAGGATGAGGATGCCGTGCCCCTGCTCGGTCAGTTTGCGCGCGAGCTGCGTGAGCTTGAACTGAAAGCTCTTGGTCTCCTGCACGTCTCGTGTGAACTCGAGGCCTGCCGAGAGCCCGAAAACACTTAGGCTGCCGCTCGCGAGTTTGGGAAGGCGGCGTTTGTTGACGTAAGGTTTGCCTGCTTCTTGGATTTTCTCGACAATGCGCTCGAGCATATCCTCGGAGGCTACGGTAGGCGTGGCGACAACAAAGCCGAGCTTGCGTGCGCGGTCGGCAAGTTCCCACAGAAGAACTGTCTTGCCGCTGCCTCGCTGTCCAAGCATGAGCATGGCTCGGTCGCGATTGCCCGGTTCCTGCTCAAGGCCGGATATGAATGTCGAAATTACAGTTTCGCGCCCGACGAGATAGGATGGGCGATTTCCAAATGAGGGGGAGAAGATGGTTTCAGTCATGAGTCTCCTTTCCTTTTTTTCCTATTTTTTCCTTTTTTTCCTATTCAGTCAAATGAGTTGCCGAGCGAAGGCGGTCATGTAGGCCTCACCGGTAAAACCTCGACATCGCCTGCGACTAGAATCTTCTGTCTCAATCTGTAACATCCGGCGGGCCAAATCGTCTCTACCTGTTACAGATTTAGACAAACCGCAGGGGACAGGCCGAACAATCTCAATCTGTAACACCAGGCCCGGTTTTGGCTGTCTAACTGTTACAGATCGAGACAAACCGGGCCCAAGCCACCACAAAGGTGCCTGTCCTCTTTGTGGCGGCTTGGACGGGCGGGTATCAAAAAGTGTCAGGCGGGGTGGCCGCCGGGCGCCTGCGCACGAAAAGAAGTGTCGACCCGCGCTGTTATCGTTGAGTGGCACCCCGTTTGCGGGGATACTGAAACCACGACAAGTAGCGTATGAAAGGATCGATGCATGGCTTTCCGTAAAGACTTCCTGTGGGGTGGCGCGACGGCTGCCAACCAGTGCGAGGGCGCCTACGACGTGGACGGCCGCGGCCTTGCCAACGTGGACGTAGCTCCGCACGGCCCCGAGCGCTATGCGGTGGTCTCCGGCCAGCGCAAGATGCTCGACTTCGAGGACGGCTATTACTATCCTGCGCAGACCGGCATCGATTTCTATCACCACTACAAAGAGGACATCGCTCTCTTTGCCGAGATGGGCTTTAAGACCTTCCGCATGAGTCTGGCGTGGACCCGCATCTTCCCCAACGGTGACGAGGCCGAGCCCAACGAGGCCGGTCTGGCCTTCTACGAGGACGTATTCCGCGAGTGTCAGGCGCACGGCATCGAGCCGCTTGTGACCATCACGCACTTCGACTGCCCGATTCACCTCATCAAGGAGTACGGCGGCTGGCGCAACCGCAAGCTCATCGACTTCTACAAGAACCTCGCGACCACGATCTTCACCCGCTACAAGGGTCTGGTGAAGTATTGGCTTACCTTCAACGAGATCAATATGATCTTGCACCTGCCGTTTATGGGTGCCGGTCTGGTCTTTGAGGAGGGCGAGAACAAGGAGGCCGTCGAGTACCTGGCCGCCCACAACGAGCTCGTCGCCAGCGCTTGGGCAACCAAGATCGCTCACGAGATCGATCCTGAGATCAAGATCGGCTGCATGCTCGCCGCAGGTAGCTACTATCCCTACAGCTGCCGTCCGGGCGATGTGCGCCAGGCGCAGCTCGATAACCAGGACAACTACTTCTTCGTCGACGTCCAGAGCCGCGGCTACTACCCTGCCTATGCCGTCAAGAAGCTCGAGCGCTTGGGCATCGATGTGGGCATGACGGACGAGGACCGCGAGATCCTGGCCGCCAACACCGTCGACTTCATCAGCTTTAGCTACTACAGCACCCGCTGCTCTGCCGGTACCGATAACCCCGATGTCGAGCGCACCCAGGGCAACGCCTTCGCCGGCGCCAGGAATCCCTACCTGCAGGAGAGCCAGTGGGGCTGGGCCATCGATCCGCTGGGCTTCCGCATCACCCTTAACGACCTGTACGACCGTTATCAGAAGCCGCTGTTTGTAGTCGAGAACGGTCTGGGCGCCAAGGATGTTGTCGAGGAGGATGGCTCCATCAACGATGACTACCGTATCGACTACCTGCGCCAGCATATTGCCGCGATGCGTGATGCTGTGACCGAGGACGGCGTTGATCTGCTGGGCTACACCACCTGGGGCCCGATCGACCTGGTGTCTGCCGGCACGGGCGAGATGTCCAAGCGCTACGGCTTTATCTATGTGGACCGCGACGACGCCGGCAACGGCACCCTCAAGCGTTCCAAGAAGAAGAGCTTCGACTGGTACAAGAAGGTTATTGCTTCTAATGGTGAGGACCTGTCCTAAGGAAGCTGAGATACTCGACCTCAGAGTCTCCTAACCAAGGCGCCCGGCGAGCAGTTGATGTTCGCCGGGCGCCTTGCCGTCTGCGGATTTTGGGACATGCGGCCCGCTTTTTCGATCCATCTGTCGGTACACTAAAGGGACTATGAGTACCCGCGAGCGACATATCGGCCACGCGGCCGCCCGGACCGCGCCGGTTGCGGATCCCAGGGGTGGCAGGCTCTTCGCCATGCCGCGATTCCTTGTTGGCATAACACATCAGGTGTACCGTCACCGCGTCTTTGCTATCGCCGGCGCCATCACCGCGCTGTTCCTCATGCTTTTGGCGGTCTTGCCGGCGCTGCTCGCCTTCGACCCCAAACTTTCTAACGCCGTGCCCGCCTATAGCAAGGTATCCGAAGAGGTCGTGGATGCGCTCGCCCATTCGAGCTCTCTCCCGCTGCTTATCGCCGCAATTGTATTTTCGATCTGGGCGTATCGGTCTATCTGCGCTGTTTGGACTATGTGTTGCGTCGCCGCCTTGTGGCCATCGCCACCATCTGCGCCCTGTGGATGATCGAAGTCATTCTCAAGTACAAGTCGTTCACGCCGTTCTATGCCACCGTGCTGTGGTACCTGTACTACGTGCCCATGACGCTCATTCCGCTGCTCTACCAGCTCTGCGGCCTGCGCCTTGCGGGCCTGGAGCAACACCGCCTGGGGCGCCGCTACTGCGCTGCGCTGTGGATTGCGGCCATCCTGCTTATCGGATTTGTGCTCACCAACGATTTTCATCAGCAGGTCTTCCGCTTTGACCGTACAAGCGACACCTGGAGTAACGATTACACGTACGGCTGGGGTTATTTTGTCGTTCTCGTGTGGACGGTCTTCGACTTCGTGGCCTTTTTTATCCTGGTTGGTCGGTCCTCGTCCTTTCGCATCCAGTGTTTCTCGGGCACGGCGGCGCTCGTACTGCTGGGTGGCGCATTCTTTGCCGTCTCGTATGCGTTGCGCGTGCCCTGGGCATGGAGGCTCAACTTTTCGCTCGTCTATTGCGTCCTGTGCGTGGTGGCGATGGAAATCTGTCTCGATTGCGGTGTCATTCCGTCGTATCACGACATCGCCGGCATCTTCGACACCTTGCCGCTCAACCTCAAAGTCCTAACGCGCGACCTGCAGGAGGTCTATGCCACGCCGGTGTCAAAGCCAATGCCGGTAGGCGTGCGCGAGGAGTTGCGGACCCAGGAGCACGGCCGCGCCCATGCCTTTGCCGTGGCGTCCGATCCCAATGTGATGTACCGTGCCTTTCCGCTGCTGGGTGGATCGGCGCTGCTTGCCCAAGACGTGTCGGAGCTCAACGAGCTTAACCGTGAACTGGCACATCGTCGAATGGAGCTGCAGCGTCAAAACGAGCTGCTCGCCGCCGACTACGACCTTAAGGCGCATTTGGCAGATCAAGAGGCCGAGACCTTGCTGGTCCAAGACGTGGACCAGGCGCTTGCCCGCGCGCTCGAAGAGATGTACGACCTGCTGGGCTCGTTGCCACCGTTGACCGACGAAGCGTCTTCGCACGAGCGTTACCGCATGCTGCAGCGCGCCAAGATGCTCGTCGCCTATTGCAAGCGCAAGGGGTCGCTCACGCTGGCGCAGCACAGGGAGAGCGGCTTTGATCGCGACCGCATTCAGCTCATTGCCAACGAGCTCGCAAGCGACCTGCGCACCATCGATGTCGATTGCGCCTCGATTATCGCCATACGGCGCCCGTTGCACGCCAGTACGGTAAGCGCCCTGTACGACTGCGTGTATGACTTTGCGTTTTTTGCCTACACCACCGACCATCCGGCGCTTATGTATCACTTGGGCGACCATGACCGATGCAGTGTCGAGCTGCGCGCCACGCTTTTTTCCAACGATGATGAAGATCTTTCGCAGACGCTCGCTGCGCAAGAGCTCGAAAGCGCTCTGCAAGGGCGCAACGTGGCATACCGCCTTGAGGGCGAGCCCGGCCAGCTGCACATGATTGTCTTGATGCCGAGGGCGGGTGAGTGACGATGCAGATTTCGCTCGTTCTTCCCCAAATCGTTGCGCTCGATGTTGTCTTTGCCCTGGCTGCGTGCCTGCAGACGATCCACGTCCCGCTCATCGCATCGCGCCGCTCGCCCTATAACCGTAAGGTGATTTGCGCCTACGAGGCGAGCCTTGTGCTTCACCTGGTGGTTTCGGCGCTCATCTTATTCGCGTCGTCTGGCTCGTATCTGGTGGCGCCGCTTGACGTTTGCGCCAGGGCAATGGGCGGAGCGTTGTGGCTCAATGCCGCAATCTTTGCCTATGGCGTGGTACTTATGGTGCACTATCGTCGCCTCGTCATGCTGGCCGAACTGTTGCTTGTTGTCGCCGTTACACCACCGGTGGTTTTTGCCATGGGCTCGGCGTGGACCGTTGTCCTTATCACGGAGGGGGCGTTCTTCCTGTTCCGCTCCATCGCGGCGCTCTTGATGGACGTCCGTAACCGCCAGGAGGATATCACCATGTTCTCGACGATCGAGACCATCAACGTGATTCCCGTGGGCATCCTGTATCTAGACCCGAGGGGCCGTCCGCTGCTCATGAACCGCTGCATGCGCAAAAACCTCGTAGAGCTCCATATGCCCACCGATCTGGGCGACATGAGCAGCACGTGGAACGACCTGCGCAAACTTAGCATGCAAATGCCCGAAAGCAGCACTAATCGCGCCCATATCGACCTTGATCGCTTTGGTAGGGATCGCGCCGTGGTCGAGATCTCTCCTTCCGAGATTCGTCTGTTCGTGCGTGACTCCGTTACGGTCTCGGGCCGTCCGTTCGAGCGCGTCGTCGGCCTGGGCGTGACGGAATACGCACACGCCTACGACCGCCTGGCGCAAGCCAACCACCTGCTTGAGCTTGCGGGCCAAGAGCTCCAGGCCCAGATCGAAGAAGTTAAAAAGGTTGCCGACAATGCGGCCTACCTACGTATGCGTGCCCGCGTGCACGACGTGATCGGGCAGCGCCTGTCCATTCTTCATCGCTATTTGGAGGAGGGACGTCTGGACGATGAGTCGCTCGAGCAGATTGACCCGTTGCTGCGCTCAATCGCCGCCGATTTGCGCAGTGGCGGTGCCAGCGAGCCTGCAGAGCAGCTGGGTGATATCGTCCATGCTTTTGGCCTGGTGAGTGTGCAGATCGATGTTGAGGGTGTGCTGCCCGAGGACGCGCGTGTCGCCGCCGCATTTTTGCAGATTATCCGCGAGGCCTCGACCAATGCCACCAAGCATGCGCAGGCACATCGGGTCCACGTGCGTCTGTGGCAGGAGGGGGCGGATGCTGGAGCCGTCGCGCGCATGACGATTTCTAACGACGGGTCTCCGGCCCCCGTATCGTATCGCGAGGGAACGGGTATCCCAGGTATGAGGCATGTCGCACAAGATCTGGGTGGCAGCCTAGAGGTCCACGCCGCCCCGCCCTTTACGCTTGCGGTGTCCATTCCGCTTAACGCCAACGACACGTCCCAAAGGAGAAGCTCATGATCCGCGTTCTTATAGTCGAAGACCAGGCCATTCTGCGCGAGAGCCTGGCACGCTCCGTTGGTGACCAGCCCGATATGACCGTCGTCGCCGCGATTGCCGATGCCTCCGAGGCCTTGGGCGTCGCACTCAGGGAGCGCCCGGACATGATACTGATGGACGTGTGCACCGAACACGATTCAAACGGCATCGTGGCGGCGGCGCGCATCAAGGAGCAGCTGCCCGAGTGTCGCATCATTATCATGACGGGCATGCCCGAGATTACCTTTGTCGATCAGGCTCGCGAGGCGGGCGTCGATAGCTTTGTGTACAAGAACGTCGGTATCGACGAGCTGTTCGCTGTGATGCGCTCCACGCTGGCGGGCTATTGCACGTTTCCCAAGCCGCCCGAGAGCATTTTTTCGGGCACGGCGGCCCTCGACGATGTCGAGCTATCGATTTTGCGCCTTGCCTGCGAGGGCAAAAGTCGTCGCGAGATCGCGGCCGAGCTGTTTATGAGCGAGGGCACCATCAAGCGCCGCATTTCGGAGATCCTGAGCAAGACTGGCTACGACAACATCATGCGTCTTGCCGTGCATGCGGTGACCGAAGGCAGTATCGTCCCCAATATGGAGCGCCCGTAGTCGGTGCGCCGCCCGTGCTCCAACGCCAAAGATAGGCCACCCGCCGTTTCGCAACTAAAATCGGCGGGCGGCCTGCTTGTATGGGCAGTGCTGTCGGCATAAAGCGACGGGGCCGCAGGATCATCTCCTGCGGCCCCGCTTGGTGTGCGCGGATGTGTCCGCCAATCCGCGGCTATCGGTGTCTGCCGTTACGCGATGGTTGCGCTGTAGGAGGCGACGTCCTCGTAGGAATCGGTCAGGTAGGCGTCGATGCCGATGGTCGTGTTGACCAGGTCATCAAGGCTGTCAAGCTCGCCGTTCGAGAACGTGAATTCCTCGGTGGCGTTGGTGCCAGGCATCAGGTGAGCCGAGAACCAGGGTTCCTTCATGGTGCCGTTGACGTTGGTCTTGCCGGAAGGTGCGTAGAAGGTCAGGTCCTTGTCGCTCTTGTTGGTGATGTTGACGACAAAGCCGATGTCGCCCCAGTCGTCCTTGAACTTCTCGGTGACGGTGATGGTGCACAGGTCGTCATCGGCGACGGTGACGGCGGGGGAGATTTCGACGCTCTGGACATCGTCGTCTTCGACGGCCTCATCGATTTCATCTTCCTTCTCGGCCGCCTCGCGATCCTTCTTCACCGTACCGGACAGGTCCTTGTCGGACTTGGTAAAGACAAGATTGCCGTCATCTTCTTCGAGGATGAGTTTTCCGTCCTTGAGCTTCATGTCATGCGACTCGTCTTCGGCGGTGATGGTTACGGTGGTGGCGTCCTTTGCCTCCCATTTAAGGTCGACGACTTCAAGGAACAGATCGAGGGCGCCTGTACCGTCCTCATCGAGAATCAGGACGCAGTGGACACCCCAATCCTCGAGCATCTTCATGTACTCATCGGTCAGCTCTTCGCCCTCCAGGGTTCCACCCGAGAGTTCCCAGCTGCCGACGAAGTTGGCTTTGGGGTCTTTGCCGCCGCCGCTGCAGCCCGTCAGGGCAAAGGCGAGCGCCAGGACGCATGTCAGAAATGCGAGTACGGACTTTTTGAACGTTGTCTTCATGGTGTCCTCCTTTATCGAACGAAACCCATAGAGGCAAATGCGGGGGTGGCGGACCCCCCGTCAATTACCAGATAGAGGGGCTAGGGCCTGGGTGTTCCGCAGTTGCTGCAGAACTTGCCGCCGTTTTCGCTACCGCAGTTGGGGCAGAACCACTTGGTCGGTGCCGGGGCGGGTGCGGGGCTGCCGCATTCCGAGCAGAACTTGCCGGTGTTGGTGGCGCCGCAGCTGCAGGTCCATGCGCCGGCCGCGGGGGCGGCGGGGGCCGGTGCGGGGGCGGACGCCGGAGCCGGCTGCGGGGCGGCCTGCTGTTGTGCCTGGCCGGCGGCGAACAGCTGGCTGGCGTTCATGCCACCCATGCCGCCCGCCATGCCCATGCCCATAAAGCCTGCCATCGCGCCGTTGGGGTTGGCCGCTGCCGCGCGCATCGCGTCGCTCTGGGCGCTGGCGATGTTGGCTGCTGCCATGGTGGGATCGCGCATGACCGCGGCCTTCTGCAGGTCCTTGATCATCTGCTCGTCTTCTTGCGAGGCGGCGATGGAGTTAACGCCAAAGCTCACGATCTCGACGCCGCGCAGGTCGCGCCAGTCGGCGGAGAGGACCTCGTTGAGCGCGCGGGCGAGCTCGGTGGTGTGGCCGGGGATAGCGCTGTAGCGGATGCCCATCTCCGAAATCTTGGCAAAGGCGGGCTGCAGAGCGGTGAGCAGCTCGGACTTAAGCTGGCTGTCGATCTTGTCGCGCGTGTAGCTATCGGTCACGTTGCCGCACACGTTGGTGTAGAACAGCAGCGGGTTGGTGATGCGGTACGAATACTCGCCGTTGCAGCGAACGGAGATGTCGACGTCCAGGCCAATATTGTTATCGACCACGCGGAAGGGCACGGGAGAGGCGGTGCCGTACTTGTTGCCGATGATCTCCTTGGTGTTGATGAAGTAGACGCGCTGGTCCTTGCCCGCGTCGCCGCCAAAGGTAAAACGGCTGCCGATATTGGCGAACGTCTCCTTGATGGAGTCGCCCAGGTTGCCGCTAAAGACGCTTGGCTCGCTGCCGGTGTCAAAGACAAACTCGCCGGGTTCCAGTGCGACCTCGATGATCTTGCCGTTTTGCACCACGAGCATGCCCTGGCCGTCGTTGACGGCGATGACGGAGCCGTTGGAGATGACGTTGTCCTCGCCGCGCGTGTTGGAGCTGCGACCGCCGGTGCGCTTGCTGCCCTTGCAGGCTAAGACGTCAGCGGGCATCGATTCGCAATAGATAAATTCCTTCCACTGGTCGGCCACGACGCCGCCGGCAGCTCCCAATCCAGCTTTCAAGAGTCCCATGGTGATCTTCCTTTCTCGTCAAAGGCCGGGTGGTATTGGTCAGAATGGCTAATCGTCCTTGTTGTCCTTCATGACAACGGTGGTCTCGGTGTGGCTGAAGGTGTCGTGCTTCTCGGTCAGGTCGAGCTCTCCGCAGTAGCAATCGGCGTGGGTTGCCTCGTTGGCCGTCTTGAGCTGGCCTACCAGCAACACGTCCGCGATGATTACGATGATCAGTGGCGCGACGATGTTGATGAGGATGCCCTCGACATCAAAGGTGAGGTAGTCCGGATCGAAGGCGTTCTCTCCCATAAAGAGAATCTGGGAGAGGACAAACCCGATCACAAAGAACAGCACCGAGGCGATGGCGAGCTTGGGCTTGGAGCAGGGGAGCTCGCCGACCATGCGACCGGTCTGGCCGTTCATGGCAAACAGATAACTCTTGCCGTTCCACGAGGTGGAAAGCATCCACACGGGGAACAGGGCGTAGTCGCTGTCTTCCCAGGTGTAGTCGAGCTGCTTGCTTTCGACCGTGGCGTCGTCATATTCGTCGACGACGGTCTCGCGCAGGGCCGAGATCGTGCTCTCCTCCATGCGGCGCTCGGCACGTGCCTTGCAGGTCTCGCAATCTTCGTCGTAGCGGTTGGCGATGTAGCCGGGCATATACGCGACCGAAAACGGGCACAGCGCGTCGTAGTCAAACGGCTCGATGGCGTCCATATGGCCGTCGGGCATCTTGGACGATCCGTCGACGGGCACGCGCTCAAACGAGATATTGCCCTTACGGTAGGCGTCGTAGTGGTCGGTGGTCGTGACGGTGCGGTCGGATTCCTCGGTCACGGTCTCGTTGGTCGCATCAAAGTGCACTTCGCCGTCAACGTGGGCGCCGTAGAGCCAAAATGGCACGTAAACTCCTTGGACCTCATCGATGTGGTTGCCGGTGACAAAGCTCTTGGGCAGCAAGATCTTGCCCTTGTAGTGCTCCTTGAGCGCGGCCAAGACATCGTCGCGCCCGAGCTTAAACGGAATCACCAGGTCGGGGGAGAAGTCGCCCGAGAGCTGGCCGGGCGCCACGGCGGGATTGCCGCAGTATGGGCAGGTGGAGACGGCGACGGTGCCGTCCGAGATCAGCTCGGCGCCACACGACGAGCAGATATAGCCGGCGTTTTGGGCCAGTTCCTGCACCGCATCGTCGGATGCGGGCTTGGATGTTGCGGCCGCCGCATCGGCTTTGGCATCTGCCTTGTCCTGGCGCTCGCGATAGAGAGCCTCGACCTCTTCGACTTCAAAGCGCGAGTCGCAGTAGTCACAGACGAGCTTTTGCTCGGCGCTGGCAAAATGCAGCGGGCCGCCACACGCGGGGCACTGATAGTTAACGCTTTCGAAGGCCATGATCGGTCCTTTCCGTGCCGAGGGCTATGCGCCGATGGCGCCGCCGCAGTATTCGCAGCGCCCACTGGCATCGGGAATGGTGGTTGCGCCGCAGAAGGGGCAGGTGACCGCGGTCTTGGGGGCCTTGGCGGCCACGACGCTGTCGCGCGTTTCCTGGCGCAGCTGTACCAGCGCGTCGCGAACTTCGGTTGCCTGGCGCTTGGCCTCGCGGTATTCGATAGAACCGCGCTGATCGATGGTGGAGTCGTTCACGCGCAGGTTGATCTCGGTAAAGTACGGCGTGTTGACGTGGATGGTCAGATTAAAATCGTAATCCAGGTCGTAGCGCGGCGGGTTGTAGCTCTCACGCTCGCCGTCCTTGGTCTCGCGATAGATCTCGGTGCGATGCTCGTCGATATCCATATCGCAGCCGAGTACCTGTGAGAACTCGATGATGTCGGGATTGGCGTCGCGCCAGCGGCTCTGCGAAGTGATGATTAGCAGGCCCGCGTCCTCATCGAGCATGATGTTGGTGCGCCCGGCAGAGAGCGTGCGCGTGGGGTTGAACGAGGCCAGGCGCTCGGCGTTGGCCTCGCGGTAGGCGAGTTGCTCGCGGATATCGTCCGCGGTGCTGGAGCGATAGCCGTGGAAGTAGGGAGAGAGCTTGCCGACGCATTCTTTGCACAGGTAGCCTTCGTTGATCTTGGTCTTACCTAGAAGTCCCAGCTCGGTACCGCAAATCGCGCACTCTTTCTTCTCGAACATCTTGTCAAAGAAGCCCATGGTTGCCTCCCATCAACAGGTAGCGTGTGTCACTTTTGATGATGGGGGAGCGCGCGATCTTTCACGATACCCAGACGGCTCAACGAGTCTCCACAACTGGGACACATGGCCCATTTTTGACTAGTCGTCGGGGACACTCTTCGGCTACTCATTGGGGACGTACTTAAATGAGTGGCAGTTGGGGACGCTCCATGCCGAACGCGGCGGCTGCCGAATGCGGGCGCCGTCCTTGCTATGCCACGGTCACGGCAACTTGGGCGTAGCGGCTGCAGGGGCGCTCGGCGCGCGTCTGCACGGTAAGGGTGAGCACGAAGCGGTCGCCGGGCTGCGCGTCGGCGGGTACGATAAAAGCGGTGCTCACCGCGCATTCCTGCCACAGCGAAATATCCTGCGCGCCTGCATAGCTCGACGGGTTCATGGCGACATTCCAATGTGCATCGAAGCCCTTGTCGTCGGGGTCGACGATGGTCGCCGCAAGGGCGACGCGCTCGCCGGCTGTGGCGCTGCGGTCGCCCGTGACCTCGGCAACATACGCCGGATGCGAGCAGGCCGCGGGCTCATGGGCGCACCACTGCGCGCGAGCGGCGAAGTCTTCCTGGTAGGCGCGCAGATAGGGGTTGGGGTTGCCGTCCACCGGCGTACCTATGGCAGCAAAACCGGCAGGCGCATCTGAGTCGGGATGCCCGTCAAGGAACATGCGGCCGAGCAACGTGTCAAAGTCGCGGTTATCGATGCCGCGCAGGCCAAACGGCAGCAGCGGAATATAGGTCATCGAGTCGCCCTCGGCCATAAAATCGCCGCGCTCAAATTGCATCGCGGGCATGCCTTCTAAGCCCCAATCCAAGCGGGCATGCTTGCCAAACTGGAACCTCTCGGGCTCGTTTTCGTACACCTTGCCATCGCCATAGAGCATATAGCGCGCCATAAGGGGACCGTTGCCCTGCGTGAGATTTTGCTCGGGCCAGGGAGCCTGAAAGAGCGGCAGCGTATCGGGCTGAGCCATCTTGGCATCGACATAGCCGCCATACATATAGGGCACACACCAAAAGATGAGATCGGGGAAGAGCTCATGCCCATGGTCGAGCCAAGAATTGTCCTGCCCCACACCATCGGCAACGCCCATCACGCGTACCTTCTGATAGACACACTGTTGCACAGAAGGCCATTCGGGTGTGGCGCGATAGCGCTCGGCAATGCTCATCAGGGCGCGAACGATCGTATTCATACCGCCCCAACTGAGCAGCCAAAGCGTGCGCGGGTCATCATCCAAAATCGCCTGAGCAATCACGCGCGAACCCTCAGACTCCTCACGCACATCGCCTTCAAAGGCAACATTGCCCACAAACGTACGCTCAATCATCTGAGCAGGCGAGGGAAACGGAGACTCGCCGGCAGCGGCCGCATTAGCCTGCAGCTGAGGCCAGGCCTGGGCATACTCATTGCTCCAGAGGCTCTCGATCCAATGCTCAGGAAACGGTCGATACTCACGAAGCCCGCCGGCCAGCGGATCGGGATCATGAGGCACAACATCCCACTCATAAGAGCGACGACCCTTAGTCCGCCAATGCGAATTCACCTCACCGAGCGTATGAACCCCATCCCCAAGAAAGTGATACTGCGAAGCCGTATACACCACAGCCTGAACATCAAGCACATTAAGATACAGAGCCAAATGAATGAGCGAGTTCATATCATCGACTTCCATATCAGTGGTAACAATCACCCGAGTCAAATTCTGGGACATAGGAGCAGCTCCAATCAAAATCAATTCAGCCAGTTACGCGCGAGGCAAGACGGGACCCACGCCCCCATCGCCACCGACCCGGCGTGCTGCCGGAAGCGCCCGGCCAGGATCACAGCAACGTCAACGCAGCGGGGACTGGGGTTTAGTCTTGCAAACATTCCGCAGGGGGCATGGGCAGGCGCAGCGCGAAGCGCAAAGCGCCAGCCCATGCATGCCCGAGGACGTTTGCAAGACTAAACCCCGGTCCCCGCGATGGGAGGGCTTAGCGGTCGACCCTGGCCGACCACTCCCAGCAGCCCACCGGCTCGCCGTCGATGAGTACGTTGCCCCCGTCGAAGTCTTGATAACACAGGTCGTTGAATTGGTGGATCCACACGCCGTGGTTGAACGTCTTCTTAGGCGAGCCGTCGGCCTCGCGATAGCGACCGGTTAGGTCCTCGACATGGCTAAAGTAGGTGAGATGCACGTTGGCGCCGGCAGCGCGCAGGCGAGCCGTGAGCGGCAGCACGGTCTCCTGCGGTATCACGAGCTCATCGCCCTTGGAGTGCGTAAACCACAGCGGTGTCTTGGCAAGGGCAGCAACGTCCTCGTCCGTGGCGTTGTACCACGGCGCGCAGCAGGGAAGGCCCGCGGCGAAGAACTCGGGGTAGTCGGCGCACAGGCGCAGCGTCATAAAGCCACCGTTGGAAAGGCCAGCGACCACGATGCGGTCGGTGTCGATGCGGTCGGCATGCTCGGCGACAAACTCGTCGATGAGCGCCTTAATGACGGGGGAGTAGATGCTCTGGTTGGAGTGGCCGAGCTGCTCAGTGCCGTTGTCCATCCAAAACGTGGGCGACTGCGGCACGAGAACCCAGGCAATGCCGCCAAAGTAGCGTTGGATCTGCGCCTGGCTGATGGCCGTCACGCGGTTGCCGATATAAGCGCGCGTGGCGCCCTCGCCTTGCGTAGCGCCCTTGCCCTCGCCAGCGCCGTGCAGGTACACCACGAGCGGGGCCTTCTGGGGCACGACTGTCGTTTCGGGCGCGAAGGGGTTGAAGCAGGCGGAGTCCTCGGCCTTAAAGCTGGGCTCAAAGAAGCCGTACTCGAGCGCGATGCCGTTGACGGCGGTCTTTTGCGTGGCATTGCTCCAGCCCTTGAGCGCGGGGCAGATATCATCGCGGCAGGTGTCGAAGATCAGGCCACAGGTGGGATCGTCGCCGTCGTTGCCGGGAAGGGCTTCGAGCTGCGTGATGCGCAGCTGGTCGTCGAGCAGGCGCGAGCCCATCACGCCGCCCTCGATCTTTTTGGTCAGGCGCTGCTCGGCGACCTCGAGCGCCACATGAGTGCCAAAGGCGAGCTTGTGGCCACACTCGTCGCACGGATAAGCGGCGAGAACGTCGACGTAGCCCACGGAAGGCGCGGCATGGTCGGCGCCGCGCTCCTTGCGCATCAGGACCTCGCCCGTGCGCTCGTGGCGCTCAACATATATATGGAAGGAGCGCGCGTCAATGTCGTTGGCACGAACGGTGCACGGCAGGTCGAGCACAACCTTGCTGATCCAGGGGCCAAAGTCGCCCAAGGTGGTGACGGTTGCGTAGGTGCACGATTTGAGTTCCATGAGCTGCCTCCTCTGCGCCGCGAGTGGTAAACATCAGCGGCAATACAACTTAAACATGTTTAGTTTAATGCAGAGCTACAGAACAGGCAGATGAACTCGGTAAACGGTCAAAATGAACACTCAACAAATTACTAAACATTCGTTTATCACCATTTAGCAGGGCTTTTGTTGATGGGTCAACAAAGAATAGAGGTGTTTACCAAATTAAGAGACCACGTAAATAGGCATTTAGCAGCAGAGCGTCAAATAGACAATCCCTTACCGTTCAAGTACGTTCACCCCCGATTTCCTACCGTTCACCGGACTACAGACGGCAAAATTGCCACAAATTAGACGTTCCGTGTAAACTAAAGCCAGTAAACGTTCAGTAAACACATTGTTTACGACAGCGTATCCAAGGGTTCGGTGGCCGTAAGGGGTTATAGTCGCCGAGCCAAAGGCGTGCCTACGCCCAAACGAGTAGGCACACGATGATATGGGGAGGGGTCCCATGGCAGTAGATAACAAGCAGATTGCCACCGATGTCCTCGAGCTCGTGGGCGGTGCGGAGAATGTTTCCGTCGCCACCAATTGCATGACGCGTCTGCGTCTGACGCTCAAGGACAACAACAAGGCCGACGTGGAGAAGATCAAGAAGGTCAAGGGTGTTCTGGGTTGCCAGTTCGCCGGCAGCCAGCTCCAGGTCATCATCGGCCAGAACGTGCCCAAGGTGCTCGCCGAGTTCGTCGCCATGTCCGGCGTCAAGCAGGGTGCCGCGGTCGACGAGAACCTCGATGCTCCCAAGGAGAAGTTCGAGCTCAAGAACCTGCCGAACATCATCCTCGACTATCTGTCGGGCTCCATGACCCAGCTGATCCCGCTGCTCATGGCCGGCGGTCTGTTCCGCACCATCGCTGCGGTCCTCGGTCCCACCATGCTCGGCGTTCTCTCTGACACCGATCCGACCTACACGTTCCTCTACACCACCCTGTACGAGGCCACGTTCACCTTTATCCCCATCTACCTGGGCTATGCCGCCGCTAAGAAGCTCGGCGCCTCCCCGGTTCTGGGCATGCTCCTCGGCGGCGCCCTCATGGCCCCGTCCGTCGTGAGTGTCGCGACCCAGGATGGCGGCGGAATCATCTCCGTCTACGGCATTCAGATCGCCGCTGCCAACTATCAGCAGTCCGTCCTGCCGATTATCCTTTCGGTGCCTGTCCTCTACTTCGTCGAGAAGTTCTTTAAGAAGGTCATGCCCGACGTGCTCTCCACGGTCTTCACGCCGTTCTGCACCATGATCGTTACCATCCCCATCGCCTTCATCGTCCTCGCCCCGCTCGGCAACGAGATCGGCAGCCTCATCGCTAACGCCCTCTTCGGTCTCGCTGACATGGGTGGCATCGGTATCCTGCTCGTCATGGCCGTCCTCGGCGCCTTCTGGCAGCTCTTCGTGGTCTGCGGTATGCACATGCCCGTCATCCTGCTCGCTCAGGTTCAGATCATCGCTGCCGGCTACGATCCCTTCGTCTTCGTTTCCACCAACTGCGCTATGGCCGCTGTCTGGGGCTGCGCCTTCGGTGCCTTCCTCAAGATGAAGAACCCCGACGAGAAGGGTCTTGCCCTGGGCTACGTCATCTCCGCCATCGCCGGCGGCGTCACCGAGCCCGCACTCTTCGGTATCCTCATGCGCTTCCGTCGCACCATGTTCGGTATGTTCATCGGCGGTGCCATCGGTGCTGTGTTCTCCGGCCTCATGGGTGTTACCTACTACCTGGCCGGCGGTGCCTCCAACTTCCTGGTCTTCACCAACTACCTGCAGGGTGGCCAGATGAACACCGTCTGGGCAATCGTCGGTATGGCAATCTCCTTTGTCATCGCCGCTGCCGTCGTCTTTGCCACTGGCTTCTCCAAGGAGGAGCTCGCCGAGATGGAGGCCTAAGGCCAAACCATTCGGACGCATACGACCTTACCTACACGACAGGGCCCCGTCAGGCGCAAGCCCGGCGGGGCCCTTCTTACAAGGTAGACTGATTGGGGGCGCGCGGCGCCTACTCGCCGGGGCTTGCTAAGCGCCAGGGGCTTTCGCGCGGGGTTACCGCGAAAGAATCTGCCGGTTCGCAACTCCTTTATCAAACGAAAGGGCATGCAGATGAGTTTGGGAAAGCTGACCGTTAACGGTCGTCAGGACGGCTTTTTGTGCGAGGGTAAACCGTTCTTTTGGTTTGCCGATACGTGCTGGAGCGCGTTTACGAGCATTACCGAGGCCGATTGGGACTACTATCTGACCCGTCGCGCCGAGCAGGGCATGAACGTGCTGCAGATCAACACGCTACCGCAGTGGGATCGCTGCTGCCCCGATCTGGGTATTTGGCCCTATGCCAGCGAGGACGGCGTACGTTTTGATTGGTCCCGTCCCAACCAAGCGTACTGGGACCGCGCTGCTGCCATGTGCCGCGCTGCCGTCGAGCACGGCATTCGTCCGGCACTTGTGCTTATGTGGTGCAACTACGTGCCCGGTACCTGGGGTGCCAAGATTGCTGAGCGTTGCGGTGCCGAGGTTATGCCGCGCGAGGAGGTCCGCGCCCACGTTGCCCGCGTCGTCGAGAACCTGGGCGAGTTCGACCCCGTCTATGTGGTGACGGGCGATACCGACTTTACCAGCGACGAGGCGATCGCCTATTACGAGGATGCCCTCGACGAAGTCGTCCAGCGCGCGCCCGAGGCGTTGCGCACCATGCATATCAACCGCGGCAACCGCACCATTCCGTCACAGTACCTGGACCGCCTGGACTTCTACATGTTCCAGCCCGGCCACAACTACGAGGGCCAGCCCGAGGCCTGGCGCCTGCCGCAGGACTTTATCGCCAACTATCCCAAAAAGCCGATGGTCAACTCCGAGCCCTGTTACGAGCAGATGGGCGCCTCGCGCAATGTGTACTGGCGCTTCACCGCGCAGGACTGCCGTGCGAGCGTGTGGTCGTCGATCCTTGCCGGCGCCAGCGCGGGTGTGACCTATGGCGCGCACGGCGTTTGGAACTGGCAGACCAGCAAGAGCCAGGGCTCGGTGCTGGGCGAGGGCTTCGATATGCCGTTCCGCTGGCAGGAGTGCCTGCAGTTTGCGGGCGTTTGGGACTTTGGCGCGATCGAGCACGTGCTTGCCGACTTGGGCGCTACGGCCGGCGATGACGCATTTGCCGTGGTTCCGGCGCAGGAGCTGCTCGATGACGCGCGCGAGGCCATTCGTGTGGCGCGCGTTGGCGATCGCGTCGTCACGTACCTGCCGCGTACCACGGCGCTCAAGTTCAAGCTCGACGGCGCGCGTGACTGGACGGCAACGGTCCTCGACATGGAGGGCAAGCGCATCGCCAAGCTGCCCGTCCGCGACAACGGTGACGGCACCGTACGCGTGGCTCAGCATCCCTTTGAGCACGACGCACTGCTCGTGGTCTCGCCGGCGCGTTAAGGAAAACGGAATAACGCAAGAGAAAAGGCCCGGGTGGCAGCCCGGGCCTTTTTGTATCGACACAGCCGTTGCGGTTGGTAATGGCGATTGCATACCGCCGCTCTTAACGGTAGCCCTCCCAGAGGGGAAGGGGAAAGAGGATGTCCTCGAACTTAGACCACTCGGCGGGATAGTCGATCTCGTCGGGTCGCGCCACCCAACGGCCTTCCAATCCGTACATCGCCGCCAGCGCGCACGAGATGGCTTCGGTGGCGTCGATTCCCTCGGGAACGCTCCAGTTAACATCGGGCTCGGGCTCGATAACTCCGCGCGAGCGGTCGTTGAAATACTCGTGCAGGGGGCTCTCCGTGCTCATGGCCTCGGTATTGAGCATCTGGAAGAGCATGACGAGCTCGGGCTGACTGTTGTTCTCCGCCACGAGCAGACGGCAGTATTCGGGAATCTTGGGGCTCTGGCCCTCAAATGCCCCGCCAGGATGAAAGAGGGAGAGATAGTCGTCTAAGGTTGAGCTGCGATCGTAATAGCGACGGATCACCTCGACCAAAAGCCCGTGCTTGCTGCCCACGTAGTGCAGCACGCCCGCCTGGGTGATGCCCACCTCGTCGGCTACCGCCTGGAGCGACATGCCGTTAAAGCCGCGCGCGTTGATAAGCCGCACGGCCGCCGAAACAATCTGGTCAAGGCGTTCCTGCGCCGCAGCGCTGCGTTTCTTTGCCGCGGGTGTGGGAGTTTTCTGAGTGTCCATATAAATCGCGCTGCCTTATTTAGGGCGGCTCGAGTATTGCCGCCAAATGCCTTTTGTATACCCCCATAGCTTACCTCAGCCGTTCAGCGGTTCAAAACAACCGTTTACCGCTCTTATAGGTTACTAAGTACTTAGTAAGCGTACTATACAGGTCGTGGAGTTACTTACTAGTTAGTAAGTAACAACTCAACAGACGCTCGCGAGCAGCCGTACCCCATTCCACGGCCGCCGCATCCAGCGGGTTTGACCCCTTGACCCTTGGTGCACGAGCGCCCTCGCGCATTCCATCACAGAGAGGATCTATTCCATGGCAAATCAAACCGCCGCGGCGATTGACGAGAACGCCATCGCCCCCGATACCGGAAAGCCCATGACCAAAACCGAGACATGGCGCTTTATGATCGGCTTTATCATCTTCGGAATCATGTGGATGATGTCGGGAACAATCGGCTCCAACGTCTTGTTCCCCGAGCGTTTTAACGGCCTTAATATTGGCCAGCCCGAGGCAATTCTCGCGGCGATGAACTCGGTCGGTTCGATCTTCGCCCTGTTCTCAAATCTCGTTTTCGGCGCGCTTTCCGACCACTGCCACAGCCGCTTTGGCAAGCGCACGCCGTTTATCGTTCTCGGCGGTTTTATCTGCGGCTGTGCTTTCTGGAGCACTTCGGTCGCGACCACACTTCCCATGATCGTCGCCTCCTGGTGCGTGCTGCAGATTGGCCTCAACTGCATGCTTGCCCCTGCTGTTGCCGTGCTTTCCGACCGCATCCCGCTTAACAAGCGCGGCACGCTCTCCGCATTCTATGGCGGCGGCGCAACGGCCGGCCAGTCGATTGGCACCATCATCGGTACGCAGTTCCTCTCCAACCCAGTTCCTGGCTTTATCATCGGCACGGTCTCTTGGTTGCTGACCGGCATCCTCGCCGTCATCATTTGGCCGCGCGAGAAGTCTGCCGCTCTTGACGAGGGTGAGCAGTCTGAGAAGCTCAATCTCAAGTCGCTGCTGCTCATGTTCGTTCCGCCCACCAAGAACTGCCGCGACTTTTATCTGGCGCTCTTTGGCCGTCTGCTCCTCATCTTCGGTTACTTCTGCATCAACGGCTATCAGCTCTATATCCTCGAGAAGTACATCGGTCTTCCCGTGGCAGAAGCCGGCGCAGTTCTTTCGAGTATGTCCGTCGTGATCATGGTCGTGTCGCTTGTCGCCTCGCTTACCTCGGGCGCCATCTCCGACAAGATCGGCCGCCGCAAGCCTATCATCCTCGTCGCAACGATTATGATGTGTATCGGTATCGCCCTGCCCTGGCTACTTAAGTCCGTTATCGGCATGTACGGATTTGCTCTGCTCGCCGGACTTGGCTACGGTATCTACTCTTCCGTGGACCAGGCGCTCAATGTCGATGTTCTGCCCGATAAGGAGAACGCCGGCAAGGACCTGGGCATCCTCAATATCGCCAACACCATCGGTCAGATCCTTGGTCCCATCGTGACCTCGGCAATCGTTGTCGCCACTGGCTCCTATTTCATGGCGTTCCCAATCTCCATCGCGCTCATCGCCGTGGGCTATGTGTCCATCATGCTCATCAAGAGCGCCAAGTAATTTGCCACTCTCTTTCATTCCGTCGGGCTGCGTTCGTGTTGCCCGACGGACTCCGACTATTCAATCGCTTAACTTGGAGGCGTTACCATGACTATCGTCGAGCAGTACAAGGTGTTTAAGCTCGAGCTCGCGGGCACTGCGGCCGGCAATCCCTATGTCGAAGTCGAGCTGTCAGCGCGATTTGACCGCGCGGATGGCCAGGACAGCTTTGAGGTCCATGGCTTCTACAAGGGCAATGGCTGCTACGGAATCAACTTTATGCCCGAGAGTGCCGGTGTCTGGAACTACACGGTGAGCTCCAATGACCCCGAGCTCGATGGTGCCGCCGGCTCTTTTGAGGCCGTGCCCGCCACGGGCGCCAATCATGGTCGCGTGCTGCTGGCAAAGGATGTGCTCGCCCACGGAGCTCCGTTCATTACTGACGAGGATTTCAACTTTGCCTACGAGGATGGAACGCGCTACCTGCCCTTTGGCACCACATGCTATGCCTGGACCAACCAGGATGTTCAGCTGCAGGAGCAGACGCTCGAGACGCTCGCAGAGGCACCTTTTAACAAGATCCGCATGTGCGTCTTCCCCAAGTTCTACGACTATAACGTTGAGGACCCAGCGATGTATGCCTATGAAGGCGAGAAGGGCGATTTCGACCATTTTCGCTTCTATGAGCCGTTTTGGGAAAACCTCGAGCACCGCATCGAGCAGCTTGACGAGCTGGGCATCCAGGCGGATCTCATCGTTTTGCATCCGTATGACAAGCCTGAGGACTGGGGCTTCTCTCGTATGACGCGCGAGGAGGATATTTTCTACCTGACGTATGTCGCTCGTCGCTTCTCGGCATACAAGAACATTTGGTGGAGCCTTGCCAATGAGTGGGACCTTATGCCGTGGAAGCCGGCCGAGGACTGGGACCGCTATGCCCGTATCATCATGGCGAACGACCCGTATGGTCATCTGCGCAGTATCCACAATTGCCGTGAGATCTTTGACCACAGTCATCCGTGGATTACGCACGTGAGCTACCAGAGGTGCGACCTCAAGAACACAGCCGAGGACGTCACCATGCTGCGCGCGCAGTATAGCAAGCCGGTTTTGATCGACGAGGTCGGCTATGAGGGCAACATCAACTGGGGCTGGGGTAACCTGACCGCTCAGGAACTCGTACGTCGTTTTTGGGAGGGCAGTTTGCGTGGCGGTTATGTGACCCACGGTGAGACCTACGTCGACCGCGGACCCAAGCTGTGGTGGGCGCACGGCGGCAAGCTCTACGGCGATTCGCCCGATCGCATTGGCTTTTGCCGTCGCTACATGGAGGCGCTGCCGGCCGATTTTGACTGGGTGCCCGATGAGGTCGGCATCCTTGACGGTACGTTTACCTGGGATGTCACCTGTATGTCCAACGATCATGGCCACGGGACTGCCGATGTCCTTATGTACTTTGGGTTCAACCGTCCGGCGTATCGTGAGTTTGAGGGCGAGGCGGGCGCTCGTTACAAGGTGAATGTCGTGGACACATGGGACATGACGGAGGAAGAGCTTCCCGGAACCTTTGAGGGCAAGTTCCGCATCGACCTCCCTAGTAAGCAGTATATGTTGCTTCGTCTGACTAAAGTAGAGGCGTAATAATAGAGATAATCGGCTCCGGGCGCGATTTGCTGCACGACCATCATAAGGGCAGCCCCTGTGGTGGTCGCGGCGATGCGCGTTCGGGGCTATGGCACGTGAGGGGCGAATATGCAGGAGTTCTTTGGAATCGATGTGGGCGGTACGGCCGTTAAATGGGCTGTGCTGGGCGAGGATTTTTCCATCCGCGAGCGCGGGAGCCTGCCGACGGGCTTTACCACGGCTGAGGAGACCGTTTCGGCGTTGATCGGGCTCGTCGAGCCGTACCGCGAGCGCGTGAACGCCGTAGGCGTGAGCGCACCCGGCGGTATTTTCGAGGGAGATGTCACGGGAACGATCCATCGCGGCGGTGCGCTCACGTTTATGGACGGCTGCCCACTGGGAAAGCTCATGCGCGAGGCGCTGGGGGTGCCGGTTGCCGTCAATAACGACGGTAAGTGCTGTGCACTCGGTGAGTATGCGGCTGGCGCCCTGCGCGGGACGCGTTTTGGCGTGGTACTCGCTATTGGCACGGGCATCGGCGGCGGTATCGTCATCGACGGCAAGGTCCTGCGCGGCGCGCACTGCTTTGCAGGCGAGTTCAGCTTCTTGCGCAACGATGTCACGACTGCCGCGAGCATGGAAAACTCCTTTGCGGGCTCGGGCGGTTGGCGCGCGCTCCGCGATGCCGCCGTTGCCGAGAAGGGCCTGCCTGCGGATTCTCCGGTGGACGGCCGCCGCGTCTTTGAGTGGATCGCGGATGGCGACATAGCGGCGCAGCGCGCGCTCGACCGCTACGCTCGCGCATTTGACGGACAGCTCATCAACCTGCAGGCCGTGCTCGACCCCGAGGTCTTTGTGATCGCAGGCGGCATCTCGTGCCATCCCGAGCTCGTCGATGCCCTGCGTGCGCAGATGCCGCTGGCCCTCGCGAGTTACGAAGGGACCCTTGCTGGCATTCCTGTGCCGCAGATAAAGGTGGCCGAGCTCGGCAACGACGCCAACCTTTACGGTACTGTCCAGGAGGCCATGCGCCTGGTGTAGCGCGAGCCAAACAAGGCTGTCGAAAAAGATAAAGGCCGGCGTGAACCGCCCCTATTTCCTTAGCACGGGAAATGGGGGTGGTTTTACTCATTGGGGACGTACTTAAATGAGCGCAGTTGAAAACACTCCTTGCCGAGCTAGAGGTCGCGCGTGCCCCTTCTGGGCCATGCGGCTCAAAATCTCGGCGTGATGTGGACGACTGGGGTCGAATTAGCAGCATTTCGAGCTTGGTTTTGATATTGAGATTGATTCTTTATTAAAATAGATTCCAGACCAATTAAGCGGCCGGGGGTTAACCGTGAGGGGCATGGGAGACACAACCGCATATCTGCGTCGGGGCATTCGGGAGATTATATGCCTGGCGCTGTTCTTCTTCACGTTTTTGGCGTGCGAGTATCTTTTTGATGTGCGCATAGCCGAGTTCGTGCCATCGAGTGAGGTCGTCATCTACGAGAGCATCGTTGTCGGCGCGAGCGTGATTGGCTTTTTCGTGCGCCCATTTCTGTACTATCGCCGTCCCCAGACGATCGATGCGACGAGCGATATTACAGGCGTGCTTTTGGTATCGGCGTTGCTGCTGATGATTATGGCAGTGCGGTTTGAGGTGGTAATTGCCGGCGGCCTGGTGGCGTGCTGCGCCCTGGGCTACTGCGGATCGACTGCCCACGCAAACTTTGCGCGACGCTTTGCGCGGACGCCCTGCTTGGCGCGCGCCGCAGCACTTTCCTATGCCATGGGCGTTCTGGTACAGGTGTTCAACCACATGGCGATGCCTGTTGGTATTCCTCAGCAGGCTGTTCTGGTCATCTGTGCGATCGCGCAGGTAGCGTTGCTCCACGGTGCCCGACGCGCCAAGCTGCGCGACGAGTCCGATCCCAACTTCGAACCCAGTGCTGCCGGGCTTTCGGTAGATGCTCTGGAATATGGCGCCAAATGGCATGACGATCCCGAGGCAAAGGCGGCATTTCGCCGCACCGTAGTTCGCCTGACCGTGGCGACAGCGTATCTTTCCGGCGTATTCGCCGCTCTCAACGCGGGCCTCACAACCCTGTATGCTACCGGAGCCGTTGATTTGGGTGACTGGCCGCGCCTGCTGCTTGTCGTGAGCTCGTTGGCCGCCGGCGCACTATTTGACCTGCACGACCGCTCGTATATGAATATCGGCATGACATGTGTCGCCATGCTGTCCACGCTTTCGTTCTTTGTGCTCATCATCGATGGCAATGGCGGCAACGAGCTTGCTGCCACGATCATCTTTTATCTGGGCTCGGGCTTCTTTGTGGTGTTCTTTACCACAAAATTCGCCGCCATCTCACTCTATGCGCGCTGGTCATATTTTTGGCCGTGCATGGGTCGCGTCGTCAACAACGTGTGCTCGATGCTCGTGACGGCGCCGGCGGTGGCGATCATCTCGAGTCAAAACGTGCTGGTGGCAGTCGGCGCGGCGCTCGTGATGTTTGTGGGTATTGCGATTACGCTGCTGGGGCAGTTGGGGCAACGGGCCGATGATGTCGTGATGCAGGACGGCCTGCCGCTTGCCACCGACGATCTTGGTGGGGATCTTGCGCCCACATGCTCCGACTCCGAGCCCGTGGAGGCAGCGGAGCTCACGTCCGATGAACGCCTCGATGCCTTCGTCGCCACCTTTGAGCTTACAGAGCGCGATATTCTTGAGGCCTTGGTCGTTTCGGACCAGAGCGTTCAGGACATCGCCGCAACGCTTTTCCTTTCGCGCTCCACGCTCTACCGTCACATTTCCTCGATCAACAAAAAGACCGGCACCGCCTCGCGCGTGGCCCTTATCATCTTCTTCTGGTCCTGGACACCAAATGACTAACGTGTGAGACGCCGACCAGTCCCTTACTCTAACGGGGGTGTGGCCTCAAAGCGCGCCCGCATCGACGCTTCGCCTGCGCTAAACTGGAAGGCACGTACGCGATTACGAGAGGAGCCCGCATGGAGGCTTACAAGCAAGAGTTCATCAAGTTCATGGTTGAGTCCGACGTTCTTAAGTTCGGCAGCTTTACGCTCAAGAGCGGCCGTCAGTCCCCGTTCTTTATGAACGCCGGCGCTTACGTGACGGGCTATCAGCTCAAGAAGCTGGGCGAGTATTACGCCCAGGCCATCCACGATAACTTTGGCGACGACTTTGATGTGCTGTTTGGACCGGCCTACAAGGGTATTCCGCTGGCCGTCGTGACCGCAATTGCCTACCACGAGCTGTACGGCAAGGAGGTCAAGTACTGCTGCGACCGCAAGGAGGCCAAGGACCACGGTGCCGACAAGGGCAACCTGCTGGGCTATGAGCCTCAGGACGGCGACCGCGTGGTCATGGTCGAGGACGTCACCACCAGCGGTAAGTCCATCGACGAGACCTATCCCAAGGTCAAGGCTGCTGCCGATGTCGAGATCAAGGGCCTCATCGTGTCTCTCAACCGCATGGAGGTCGGCAAGGGCGGCGTGACCACCGCGCAGAAGGAGATCGAGGCCAAGTACGGCTTCCCCGTCGCGAGCATCGTTTCCATGGCCGAGGTCGTCGAGACTCTCTACAACCACGAGATCGACGGCAAGGTCGTCATCGACGACGAGCTCAAGGCCGCCATCGACGCTTACTACGAGCAGTACGGAGCACAGGAGTAGGTGGTTACGCGGGTTTACCAACCCGCGTAACGGCCCGACGCTGCGCGCCGCCCAGGGCGACAATTTGTCATTCAAAAGGCGAGGCATGACCAGAAGGTCTATGCCTTGCCTTTTTCATGCCAATTTATTCGCTCTGGTGCCCGCTCGCTCATATGACCCAATCCGCTGTCAAGAGCCACAATGGCCCCGCCGACCGCTTGCAATCGGTCGGCGGGGCCTGCCGTTGAACCCGTCCCGGTCCGCCCCCCGGCATGTCGTCGACGCCTTCGGCTCAGTCTCATATCCGCGGATACCGCTCTGGCGGCCCGCAATCCTCTCCTTCGGCGGGGGTTCCCCAAGTCTGTCGACGCGAATGCGGCGACCGCCGCGCGCACAGCGAGAACGGGGGTATCCCCG
>JAXKEA010000009.1:0-16670 GCA_036551635.1 Collinsella sp. | reverse complement strand
TCCGCAGCCACACTCGGGCACTTGGAACGGGGGAAACGGCGGTCGACGAAACTGGAGAGGAGGTATTACGAGCTCCTGTGCGAATTGAAGGGAGCGCTCCCGCAAACTGCCTCTTGACAACTTATAGGAGCGTCGGTTTTGATTTCGCGATTTTTGACATGGTCGGGGGTTCGCTCTCCAGCCCCGTAAACCGGCATAGTTTTGTTCGCGGCGGCTCTACCGCTCGTTTAAGCGCGGGGCCGGTGGGGCATTTTTGCCCCACCGGCCCCATCCCAGCGCTACTCCGGCTTGGTTTCTACCGTGGGAGTCTTATCCGCCGCAACTGGAGTGCGGGCGGTGTCCATAGTCAGGCAGTGCTTAGGGCAGCTCTCGATGCACTCGCCGCATACCACGCAGGCATACGGGTCAATCGACCACGTTCCGCCCTTGCGATCGACCGCGAGCGCGCCCGCCGGGCAGCGGCGCGCGCACATGCCGCAGCAGATGCACACGTTCATGTCGTTGACGATGTGCCCGCGCAAGCGCTCGGGCGCCGTCAGCTTCTCCTGCGGATAGCACACCGTTACCGGCTGCTTGACCATAGAACCCAAGGCCGTCTTGGCAAATGTCAGCAAACTCATGCCGTTCCTACCTTTCCGTGCAGCTAATGCAGGGGTCGATGGTCAGGATAATCATGGGCACGTTGGCAATAAGCACGCCCTGCAGCGAATGCGTCAGACCCGCCAGATTTTGCGACGTCGGCGTGCGCACGCGGAAACGGTCCAAGTTCTTGGTGCCGTTGCCGCGCACATAGTAATACGCCTCGCCGCGCGGTTGCTCAATCACAACCTCGCCGCGTGCGCCGTCGGCCGGCGTAAGCTTGGTGCGCCCGCCGATCCCGTCGTGCGGAATCTTGCCCACAAGCTCCTTGATGATGTCCATGGCCTGCGTGACCTCGGCGCAACGCACCTGGCAGCGGGCATAGCAGTCGCCATCGGTAGCGACAACCGGCTCAAACGCAGCCAGGTCCGCATAGGCACCGTCGCCGAACATGCGCACGTCGTAGCCCACACCCGAAGCGCGGCCAAACGGGCCGACCATCGAAAGCTCCAGCGCGTCTTTCTTGCTGATCACGCCCACGCCATGCAGGCGCTCACCGCAGCTGTCGTCATCCAAAAACGTATGCACCAGCGCCTCGTAGTCGGGGCGCATGGCGTCGAGCGTCTGGACAATGCCCGCCAGCTCGGAGTCCTCGATGTCGTGTTTAAGGCCGCCGATCTCGTTAATCGACAGAATCACGCGACCACCGCACGTGCTCTCGAAGATCTTGAGAATCTGCTCGCGCAGCGTCCACGAACGATAGAACAGCGCCTCAAAGCCAAAGGCATCGGCGAGCAGGCCCAGCCACAGCAGGTGCGAGTGAATGCGCGAAAGCTCATGCAGAATGGTGCGGATATACTGCACGCGACCAGGCACCTCGATGCCGAGCATGCGCTCGCAGGCGCTGGCGTAGCCGCAGCTATGGCCCACGGCGCAGATGCCGCAGATGCGCTCGGCGATGTAGCCAAACTGATGCATATCGCGCTTTTCGGTGAGCTTCTCGAGTCCGCGGTGCACAAAGCCGATCTGCGGAATTGCTTCGATGACGCGGTCGTCCTCGATCACCAGGTCCAGATGAAGCGGCTCGGGCAGCACCGGGTGCTGCGGGCCAAACGGAATTACGGAGCGATGGGCCATGGACCTTACGCCTCCTTTTTCTGCTTGTCGCGGGCGGCCTTGGCGGCAAGCGCCGCGCGGACCCTGGCCGCTTTCTCGGGATCCATGGCGGCGAGCTTTGCCTCCATCTCGGCAGCCTTGAGCGCGGCCTTCGCAGCAGCCTCATCGTGCTGAGCATCGGAGCCGGCAGCCGCGGCGGGCTGGGCGGCAGCAGCGCTCGCAGCATCGCCGGCGCCCGCAGCGCCCTCCCCTGCAGCAGCTGCAGCGGCGGCCTTTTCGGCCGCGGCCTTGCGCGCCTTGGCCTCGGCAGCGGCACGGACCTTCATGGCTTTCTCGCGCGCGGCCTTCACCTCGGGCGTGATAACGCTCATGGGCTCGGCAGTCGAAACCTGGTAGAAAAAGCCCTTAAAGTCGACCTGCATGTCAGTGATGGCAAGACCAAACAGGTCGTGGGCCTCATTTTCAAACGGGAACACCGCGGGGTAATACGAGCTGATGGACGGAATCTCCTGGTACTGGTCGATGCCCTCAACCACCAGGTTCTCAATCGCATAGCTGCCGTCCTGCGCAATATGCTCCTGAGCAGCACGAACGTTGATAAACGTATAGACCAAGCGATACGAGCCGTCGTCGACGTTGCGTTCAGCGTGCATTTGCACAAAGCGCGCGCCGACGCCCTTAAGCGCCTGGACATGCGACAGGAGCTCTTCGATCCCGACGGTGGTATAGATAGCCTTTTGCATTACTCGGCCCCCTTTGCAGCGGCTGGCGTCCCAGCAGGTGCGTCGCCAGCGACGGGCGCAGCGGACTTCCCGGCTGGCGCGTCGCCGGCACCGTCAGCCCCGGCCCCCGCAGCCACAAACCCGTCCTCGCCCAGCTCAACGCCACCGTCCCAGGTAGCGGCACCGCCCACGGTAAGCGGGTCGCCGCCGGCGCGCATCACGGCCTCCTTCTGGTCCAGGATGCCGCACGCCTCCGCAATGGCATCGATCACGGTCTCGGGGCGAATGGCGCACCCGGGCGCGTACACGTCCACGGGAATCGCGCGGTCCACGCCGCCGATCACGTTATAGGCATCGCGGAACACGCCGCCCGAACACGCGCAGATGCCGCACGCCACCACGCACTTGGGCTCGAGCATCTGGTTGTAGATCTGGCGCACGACGGGCAGGTTCTGGGCATTGACCGACCCCGTCACCAAAAAGATATCCGCATGCTTGGGGTTGCCGGTGTTGACCACGCCAAAGCGCTCCGCATCGAACAGCGGCGTGAGCGAGGCCAGCACCTCGATATCGCATCCGTTGCAGCTCGAGCCGTCGTAATGAATAACCCACGGCGAGCGCGACATTTTATGATCCATAGATGCCGCCTCCTAAATAAACACGTCGACGAGGATGGGCATAAGGTTGAGCAGGCCAAACACCAGCGCCACGCCCCAGCCGAGCTTAAAGCAGCTGCGCCAGGTGCTACGGGCGAAGGTGTTGTCAATCAGCACCTCGACAAAATACGTCGCGGCCATCACGACCAGGGCGACCACCCAGCTCACCGGGTTGTCCCAAACAAAGAACATGCCCACCCACATCAAAAACAGCACGGTCTCGCACCAGTGCATAAGGGTCATCTTGGCCAGTGTGCCGCCGCTCATCTCGGTAGCGACGCCCTGGACGATCTCCTGATGCGCGTGATGCGAATACGAAAGGTCAAACGGCGACTTGCGCAGCTTAATGGTAAGCACCGCGAGCAGCGCGAGGAAAATGGGCGCGCTGTACACGATGATGGGGGCCGACTGCCCCGTCACGGCGATGGAATCGAAGCTATCGGTGGCAAGGTACAGGCCCACACTCATCAGCAGAACGGCGGGCTCGTAACTCATGACCTGCAGCAGCTCGCGGTCGGCGCCGACCTGGGCAAACGGACTTTGCGTCGAGGCGGACGCCAGCACCACAAAGATCGCGGCGAGCGTCACCATAAAGGCGCACAGCAGCGTGTTGGAGCCCGACACAAAGATGCCGCCGCCCACGACGGTAAAGATGAGCGCGCACGCCATGTAGGTATCGTCCATGGTGTTTACGCTGGCAGGGGCCTTGCGCAGCAGCTTGGCAACGTCGTAGAAAGGCTGGAGCAGGCGCGGGCCCACGCGGCCCTGCATACGGGCCGAAAGTTTGCGGTCAACGCCGTCGATCAGGCCACCAACCAAAGGCGCCAGCAGGGCAAACACCACGGTACCAATAAATATGCCCACGACGCCCGAACCTTCGAAATACTTGCCGCGCAGCACCGAGGGCGCGCTCATGGCAAGTCTCTCGGGTCCAATCCACGCGCAACACAGCAGCGCAAACAAGATAATGCTGCAGCACACGACGCTGCCCGCGGGGCCAATACGCTTCTCGCCAAGGGCGTCCTCCGAGTACCAATTGCGCTTTTCGGCCTTCACCTCGTGTCCCATCGAGCCGCGGAAATGGCGATATTTGTCGGTTCCCACACCCGAAAGGTACACGTTGACGTGCGGCTTGTTGCTCACGCGGAATGAAGTCAGCAGCACCACGGCGATAAAAGCCACGATAACCACCATCAGATACATGGCGTCCTTGCCAATAACGTACGGCACGCGGCCAAACACCATGGCGAGGTAAGGCGACACCAGACCGCTCGAGATAACCGGAAACGCCACGCAGCACAGAATCAGCAGCGCGGCGATGGTGTTGAGGGCCATCCATTCGGTCTTATGGACATTGGCCTCAACGTTTTGAGCCGTGGGGTCGACGCCCGAAAGCTTGGCAAGCCACTTGCCCCAGAAGAAGAACGTCGCGGCCGAGCCAAAGGCAAGTACCATGATCATGAGCACGTTGCCGGTCTGCGCAAACGCCACCAGGGCGCCCCACTTGGACACGAGCATGCCAAACGGCGCCACAAACATGCCCATAATGCCCAGCATCATCAGACGCGTCAGGTGCGGCATGCGGCTGAACATGCCGTCCATGTCCTCGATATTGCGGCTGCCGATATGGTGCTCGGCGGTGCCTACGCACAGGAACAGCAGCGACTTAGCCACCGTGTGGAACAAGATCAGGAAGATGGCCGCCCATACGGCCTCGGGCGCGCCGACACCCAGGCAGGCACTGATGAGACCCAAGTTGGAAATGGTGGAGAACGCGAGCACGCGCTTGGCATTGCTCTGCGAGATGGCCATGAGGGCCGCGAGCAAAAACGTGATGGCACCCACACTCGTAACCATAAAGCCGGTCACGGGATAGATGGCATAGAGCGGGCTCAGCTTGACCATTAGGAACACGCCGGCTTTGACCATGGTGGACGAATGCAGCAGGGCGCTCGTGGGCGTGGGGGCAACCATGGCGCCGAGCAGCCAGGTATGGAACGGCATCTGCGCGGCCTTGGTAAGGGCGGCGAGCGACAGCAGAACGACCGGCATCACCAGCAGCGCGGATTGCGCGGTTCCGGCGCCGGAAAGCTCGATCATGCCCGAGATGGTCAGCGGCATGCCGTTAACGTGCAGGTACATGAGTCCGGCCAAAAACGCGATGCCGCCCAGCATGTTGAGGATGATCTGGGTGAAGGCGTTCTTGATGGCCTCGGGCGTGCGCGTGTAGCCAATCATGAGGAACGAGCACACGGTGGTGATTTCCCAGCCGCAGAACAGCCACTCAAGGTTATCGCTCGTCACGATGACGAACATGGCCGAGAGGAACAGGAACATAAGCGCCAGGAACTGCGGGCGACGGTCGGGCGCGGTCCGCCCGCGCAGCGCGGCCTCGTGCTCGTCATGGGCCTGGAAGTCCTTCATGTAGCCCAGGGCATACACGCAGATGAGGCTGCCGACGATGCCGACGGCGAGGACCATAATCACGCTCATGTAGTCTAGGTAGAGTGGCGTCGCCGTGACGGCCTCAGCCGCGGGCAGCGTCATGGCCGCAAAGGCGAGCGAGCCCACCAGCTGGACTATGCCGAGCACCGTGGTGAGCGCGTTCCTATATTTGTATGCGTTGTACAGGATGACGGCGCACAGAATCACGTCGATGGCGGAGCTGATGATCGAGAGCACATGCGAGGTGCCGGGGGCAACCTCAAAGCTCTGCGGACCCGTGCCAAAAAACATGACGGCGACTACAACTGTCACCGCCATAATAATGCCGGAACCTATGAGCCCCACCGCATCGCGGGCGCGGTCACCGCGCGCGAGCAGCATGCCCAGCGCCGGTACCAGCGGAAACAGGGTAAGGAAATACAGTAGCGTCATACCATCACTCCCCCATGCAAAAACGCTGCAATTGTTTAACGTTATAGCTCAATTGAGGAGCAGCGGCGGCAGGTTTTCGGTCAACTGGGGAGTTTTAGGCGTACGGGGTAAGGGCACGTCCGCTTTGGAGCAGTGGGGCGACGCTCCCCTATCGCAGCGACAGGCACGCGGGCCACTGCGCGCAGTTTATTGGCCACTTTGGAGAATGTCCCGACAGGCTCGCGCCGGTCCAAAAAGTTGGCGCGGCAAGAAAAATGCGCCCCTGTGGGCGCACCATCCCGTTTGCTATTCCGCCTTTTTAACGCGCGGCTTGCGACCGCGCGGCTTATCGACCAGTGCGGCCTCACCGCTCTCGCGGTACTGACGGCACCAAGCCTTGACCGAAGACTCGCTGGGAATCTTGTGCTTGATCATGGCCTCGCGAACCGTCAAGCCGTTTTCCAGACGGTCCTTAACCACAGCGAGCTTTACGTCGTACGAGTAGGTGTGATGATGCGAACCGGCATTGAGAACGGCGTCGGCACCGCCCACGGCATACGCGCGGGCCCACTGACGAGCCGTGGCCTGGGGAATGCCAAGCTCCGCGGCGAGGGCGCGATGACCGACCCCCTCTTGGAGGATCTCGACGGCGCGCTGCCTAACCTCGGGCGCATGCGTGCGAGTCCTAGTTGCTTCCGACATACCTGCCACTTCTTAGCCTTAACCGTTAATCTGCTTTCTTACGTGCAAGTTAGATAGTAGCATTTTACTGTTTGCTCAAAGCAGTTAATTAAAATAGACGCGGCGTTATCTGGGCATTTGGCACCAAATTACGACATTTCTTTATCGATTATTTACGCTGGTAGCTGACTCGCAGCTAATCGTCATTCGCTTGTCAACAAAATTGACATCTCTTTATGTCCTTTGGCATAGAGGATATAGTTATTAACCCCTCCCCCAATAATTTTGAGCAATCGGCAAGGCAGTAGACGTCCTTACTCCTCATGATTACCGCGCATTGCCATCCACCGGAGCAAAACAAAAAGGGCGGGGCCTGCTGCGCTTGCAGGCCCCGCACCGGTTGACACCCGACGGGACGCAGCCGGGCGAGGCGGATCCGTGCTACCGCCCCGCCCCGCCGCGATGTTAGCTACAGCTCGTTGGCCGCGTGATACGCCGTGCGGATGGCGCTCGCAATATCGGCGGTGCGCTCGCCCGAGCAGTCGCCCACGCAGGTCACGGGCACCGTCACGCCGTCCAGGTCAAACGCGTTGGCCTTGGAGCCCACGGCCATCACCACGTAATCGCAGGCGATCTTCACCGGCTCCTCGGCGCCGTCCTCGGTGGTGCGAACGGCCTCCACGCCCTCGTCGGTAATGGCGGTCAGGCGGGTCTTAACGTGCTGCTCCACGTTGTGCTCGGCAAAGTCGCTCATAATCAGCGGCAGAATGGTCTCGGACTCGCCTGCGGCAATCTTGTCGAGCATCTCGACGATCGCCACCTCGCAGCCGTGCTGCAGCAGGTACTCGGCAGTCTCGGTGCCCACCAGGCCACCGCCAATGACGGCGACGCGCCCGCTGAGCTCCACCTTGCCGGCCAGCACGTCCCAGCTCGAGACGACCTTGTCCGAGTCGGCACCCGGAACGGGGATGACCACGTCGTGCGCGCCCACAGCCACAATCGCGGCGTCGGCGGCGTTGAGATCCGTGGGGTTAGCGGCATGGTTGAGCTCAACCTTCACGCCCAGGCCGGGCAGAATCTTCTCGTAATACTCGACCGAGCGCATAATCTCATCCTTGCGCGGAGGCGCGGCCGCCAGCACAATCTGGCCGCCCAGATGATCGCTCGCCTCATAGACGGTCACGTCGTAGCCGCGCTTGGCCGCCACGCGCGCGGCCTCCAGGCCGGCGATGCCGCCGCCCACCACGGCAATCTTCTTGTCGCCCTCGCCCGGCTTGATGGCGATGGTCGCCTCGTCACCGTTCTCGGCATTGAGCACGCACGAGATGTACTTGCGGTTTTGAATCGCGTCGACGCAGCCCTTGTTGCAGTTGAGGCACTCGCGGATGGGCTCGCCCGTGGCGGCCTTCAGCGCAATGTCGGGGTCGCACATGAGCGAGCGGCCATAGGCGACGATGTCGGCCGCGCCGTCTTCCAGAATCTTCTCGCCGGCCTCGACCGAGACAACGCGGCCGACGGTGGCCACCGGCACGGAGACCAGGGCCTTGACGCGCTCGGCCACCGGCAGCGTCCAGTTGTAGGGCATGGCGCCCATGGGCGGAATGGTGTCGCCCATGTTGCCGGTGTGGTTGGCCTGCGCGACCTGGATCATGTCGATGCCCGCGCCCTCGAGCAGCTTGGCGAACTCGCAGGCCTCGTCGGGCTGCAGGCCGCCCTTGCCGCGCGGCGCGCCGTCGGGGTTCTCCATGATCACGGGGAGCTTGTACTCCACCATCAGCTGCGGCGCGGCCTCCTTAATGGCAGCGACGACCTCCAGCGCGTAGCGGACGCGGTTCTCGAACGAGCCGCCGTACTCGTCGGTGCGCTGGTTGAGGATGGCCGAGCACAGCGAACCCACCAGGCGGTCGCCGTGGACCTCGATGGCGTCGATGCCGGCCTGCTGCGCGCGAGCGGCCGAGGCGGCGATGGCCTCCTTGATCTGGGTGAGCTGCTCTACGCTCGCCTCGTTCACAAAGTGCTGCATGTCGTGATGCAGCTTGGCGTAGGCCTGGTTGCGGATCTCGTTGGACTCGGCCATCTTGGCGGCAAAGGTCTCCTCGTCGCCGGCGGCCTTGGCCTCCTGCGCGGCCTTGGCGGCGGCCATGGATCCCATGACCATGCGGCCGACACCGGGCACGTCGTACTCGGGGTGGAACAGCTGCAGCGCGACCTTGGCGCCGTGCTTGTGGACGGCATCGGCCAGCGCCTTAAACGTGGGGATCTGGGCGTCGGTTGCCAGCTTGGGCGTGGGGCTTGCGGTCATGACGGGAGCGACGTCGCCGATGACGATGTAGCTCACGCCGCCACGGGCCAAGCGCTCGTAAAAAGCCAGGCTGCGCTCGCCAATGGAACCGTCGCGCTCCTCGTAGCCGGTGGTCAGCGGCGGGAACATAATGCGATTTTTGAGCTCAAGGGGGCCAACCGTAATGGGCTGGAGCAGCTTGGATGCAGGTGCGGTCATGGACATTCCTCTCTTGTAGGCGCGGCGGCGATGATGCCGCGTAGTTGTCTAGAGGATATGGCATGGGGGTTCAGCGGCACAACGGAAATCGGCGGATAGCAGGTAGCGGCAGGTGGATGGGGCGGGGCGGCCCGTCGGTTTGTCTCGATCTGTAACAGTTACTCAGCAAAACCGGGTCTTACTGTTACAGATCGAGACAAACCAAACCTGCCTGCTAGAAAATCTCAATCTATAACAACAACTCGGCAAAATGAGCCCCAGATGTTACAGGTCGAGACAGACGCGACCCAACCCACCGGTATATCTCAACCTGTAACACCTAGCCGCCCAAATCGGGTCTAGATGTTACAGATCGAGATTTTGTTTGAGAGACCGAGAATTGGACCGAAAACACGGTCCCGGAATAACAAAAAAGCTCGCCGGCTAGGCCGACGAGCTGCAAGTACTTGGTCGCGGGGGCAGGATTTGAACCTACGACCTCCGGGTTATGAGCCCGGCGAGCTACCAGACTGCTCCACCCCGCAATGTCTGGGCGCCTCATGTGCGCAAGAAAGAATATTACGTGGGAGTTCGGTAAACGGCAAGGAAAATCTCGTAGAGCATAATTCCTTCATATTTAAACCCCTCAGCCCCTATCACCGTAAACGAATCGCAGCCGAGCGCCGTCGACGGCACGTATACAATGGTGCGCGTCCTTTTATGCCGACACCGGGAGTAGACATGCTGCTCGCTATCGATATGGGAAACACGCAGACGGCCATGGGCCTGTTTGACGGAGACGAGCTGGTGCAGTCGTGGCGCATGCCCACCGACCGCTCCTATACCGCCGACGAGATCCACGTGCGCCTGATGGGCTTCTTTAAGATGTACGACCTTTCGCTCGATGCGGTCGATGCGATCGCCTTTGCCGGCGTGGTTCCGCAGCTCTCACGTGAGTGGCATGCCGTGGCCGACCGCATCGCGGCGGACGCCATCGTCATTGGGCCGCAGACGGCCGCCGTGACCAAGCTGCGCGCGGCGCGCCCCCAGGCCGTTGGTGCCGACCGCATCGCCAACGCCGTCGCCGCCGATACCTTCTACGGCGCCCCGGCGATCGTTGTGGACTTTGGCACCGCAACCAATATCGACGTCATCGACGAGGACGGCTATTACATTGGCGGAGCGATTGCGCCGGGCATCCGCATTTCGATGGACGCGCTCGCCACCCGAGCCGCCAAGCTCGCCAGCGTTCCGCTCGAGGCGCCCGAGCATGCCATCGGTCGCGACACCGAAGAGTGCATCAAGGTCGGCGCCGTGATGGGCGCCGCCGCCATGGCCGAGGGCCTGGTCGCGCGTATGAAGCGCGAGCTGGGCCGCGACGATGCCACCGTTATCGCCACAGGCGGTCTCGCCGGCATCGTCGCCGATTCGACCGATGCCTTCGACGTGGTCGACGGGCAACTCACCATCAAGGGCATCTGCGAAATCTACCGCCGCATGCAGGAGCTGGGATAGAGTAAACGCCAGGTCGCAGCAACCAGCCGCCAATCCTATTCCTCAAAATCGAAAATTTTTCAGTTTTGAGGAATAGGATTTTTTTGCTAAGCCTCGCCGCACAACCACCTCGCCAGGTCCACGATCTGCACCCCATCGCGATCCGTGGCCTCGTGATGCGTGCGGGCAAGAATCATCTTGGGATACGCATCGCCAATGCTCAGCAGTGGCGAAATCTCGCGTTCAAACGTCTTATCCGAGCTGATGTCGTCGCTCACCTGAATGTAGAGCTTCTCGCTTCGCTTGATTGCTACAAAGTCTATTTCCTTTTTATAGAGCACACCGACGTATACCTCGTATCCGCGGCGCAGCAGCTCGATGGCCACCATGTTCTCGTATACGCGTCCCCAATCCATATCACGTGTACCAAGCAGTGCGTATTTGAACGCGTGGTCTGCCAGGTAATACTTCTCGCCGCTCTTAAGGTATTTTTTGCCGCGAATGTCGTACCGACGAACTTTATAGAAGGCAAACGCATCGCACAGGTACCCCATGTACGTGCCGACCGTCTTGTTCGTAATCTTTAGCCCATCCGCATTCAAAACATCTGTAATGTTGCGTGCCGACGTTATGTTGGAGACGTTGTCCATCATGTAATCGGCAATGCGCAGCAGTGCCGATTCGTTTCTCACGTTATGCCGCTGCACGATATCCCTCACGATGAGCGTTTTGAAGACATTGGAGAGATATTGGTAGCGCTGCTCCTGCAGTGGATAAGGGTAAGAGCCGGACATACCGCCGATTCTCGCGTACCCATCGAAGTCGCGATCGACCTCGCCCTCGTCACTATAGAGGCGATACTCCTCAAACGAGAATGGGAAAACCTCGATCTCGAACGTGCGCCCCGTAAAGAGCGTCGACAGATCGCTCGACAGCAAAAAGGCGTTCGATCCGGTGATGAAGATGTCGTACTGCTCGGATGCATGGAGGCTGTTGATCGCGCGTTCAAAGCCGTCGCACATCTGAACCTCGTCGATAAGCAGGAAGTTTTGCTTATCGGACACTCGATGCTCTTTCACATAGGCGAGCAGGGCATGATATTCGAGCAGGCCCTCGAACTCGTCGAGGTTGTAATTGATATGGATGACATTCGAATTGGACAGATTTGCCTCCACGTAATCGCGGAGGGCCTCGAGCAATTTTGACTTACCGCTACGGCGAATGCCCGTTATGACCTTGATGTCCGGTACGCCAATAAGGCTCGTCAACGTGTCCATATATGACGTTCTATTGATGAGTTTCATCGGGGCCTCCTCGCGGTCTTTTATCGCTATTCCTCAAAACTGAAAAATTTTCAGTTTTGAGGAATAGGGCGCTATAGCGAATATACCTCGCGAAAGACCGAACTGCCTTAATCCTATTCCTCAAAAACGAAAATTTTTCAGTTTTGAGGAATAGAATCGCGATGCCACCCTGTAGTCGCGTAAAGACCCTCCCCGGCACAGCCGAGGAGGGTCTTGTTGTCATCGCTATCTTTGAGCGCGAACGCCTCGCGCTACAGACCGCGAATGCGCACGGCCTCGGGCGGAAACTCTTGCTCACTGGTGTCGGTCTTAATGGTCGCGCGGCCCCAGATGTCCAGGCCCGCAAACACGCCCACCGCGAGCGGCAGGCCGTTGGGCGACACCGCCGCGACCTGACGACCCAGCAGTGGCACCATGTCAAAGTACTCGCCCAGCACCGGAGCCAGCGGGCCGGCAGCGCCCTGTGGTGTGTTGGCGGCAACCGCCCAGGTGTCCACGCGGACCAGCACGGCGGCGGCCAATGCCTCGATCAGCGCCTCATCTGCCATATCCACGCCAAGCTCACCCAGCGCCGCACGCTCAACATCCACCGTCACCGCGGCAAACATACCCGCGGCACCGGCACCGCCGTTCACGGCAACACGCGCGAGCGACGTCTCAAACGCAGGCGCACCGCACACGATATCGCTCGGCCACTGGATACCCACCTTACCGGCAAGGCCCAACCCCGGCGTCGAAGCCGTGCCCACGAGCGCGTCCATCATGCCCATCGCAGCCACAAACGGCAGGCCGTGGAAGGCATGCATGTTCACATCCGGACGCACGACCAGCGAAAACGTCAACGACGCCTCGCCCGCGCTCCAAGCGCACCAGCCCGCGGACACACCCTCGCGGCCCGCGTCGCGCGCGGCGTCAAGCTCGGTACCGGCGGCAACAGCGTTCATCTCGATCATCTACATACGCCCCAATTCGCCCACGATATGGCCCACGCGGTCCTCGGGCTCCTTGACCTCGACGCCGTTGTAGCGGAAGAACCGCGCCGGGTCGTGCATCAGGTCCTCGAGCGGCACCAGCACAAAATCGCGCTCGCCGATCAGCGGATGCGGCAGGCGCAGCTTTTTGCCGCCGTGGGTCTCGCCGTCCATCCAGAGCAGGTCCAGGTCGATGGTGCGCGGACCGTTGGCCTTGGCCTTTTTGGAGCGGTCGCGCCCCAGCTCAGCCTCGATCTTCATGAGTTCATCGAGCAGCACCAGCGGCGCCAGCTCGGTCTTGATCTCGATGACGGCGTTGGCAAACGCGTCCTGGCGCGTCTCGTAGGCCGGCTCGCTCTCGTAAATCTTGGAGGAGTTGGACACGCAGGTGAGTGGAATCTCGGCGATCATCTCGCGTGCAGCGCGGATGTTGTCGCAGCGATGCCCCAGGTTGGAGCCCACAGCCACAAACGCGCGGCGCGGCTGCGGCTTGGCAACCGCCCAGTAACCGTTCAGGAACTGCGCAAAACCCGCGGCGTCGTGCACGCGCACGATGTTGGCACCGGCCTGGATGGCGCCCAGGCACACGCCAAACGTAGCGGCATCGCGCTCGGCGGCCTCGGTCACGCCCGAGACGGCGCCCACAAAGCGCTTGCGCGACACGGCGCACATGAGCGGATAGCCCAGTGACGCCATCTTGGCAGTCTCGCGCTGGATAACGATGTCCTCGTTAGCCGACTTGCCAAAGCCCGGACCGGGATCAATGCAGATGCGGTCGCGCGACACGCCGGCATGGATGAGCGTGCGGGCCTGGTCGGACAGAAAGCCCATGACGCGGCGCATGATGGGCGCCGAATCGGGCAGGGTGAAGCGGCGGAGCTGCGAGGTGGGCACGTAGGCTTCCTCGCGGCGGGCGCTGCGGCGCATCATGGCGGCCAGGCGGTCATTGGGCTCCGATGCGGCCTCGGTGGCTGCGGGCGCGGCCTCGGGCGCGAGCGCGACGGTCTCGGCTGCAGCAGCCTGCTCGGCGGCCGGCGTCTCCTGCTCGCTTGCAGGCTCGGACGTGGGCTCCGGTTCGCCAAACGGCAACGAGGGCTGCACCACGCCGCCCGGAAGCTTGGTCTCCGGCTTAGGATCGCCCAGCAGCTTGCCGCGACGGCGGCGAGCCGGCTTCTCGGCCTCACGCGCGGCCTCGGCAGCCGCCTCGCGCGCCTTCTCGGCAACAAACGCCGCTGCCGAGGTATCGAGCTGCACCGTTGCGTGCGTGCGGGTGGGCGCGGCGACCTCGCCGGCATGCATCACGATGACGCCGCAGGTACTCGTCTTAACAAACTCGACCATCTTGGGATCGGTGAAGCCCGTCACGTCGTTGACGATCGAGGCGCCGCAGCGCACGGCCGCCTTGGCAACCGCCACATGACGCGTGTCGATCGAGACGATGGCGCCCTCCTTGGCCAGCGCGCGCACCACGGGCAGCACGCGGCGAGCTTCCTCGTCGGGGTTGACCGGGGTAAAACCAGGGCGCGTGGACTCACCGCCCACGTCGATGATGTCGGCGCCGGCGTCGAGCATCGCCAGGCCGTACTCGATGGCGGCATCGGGGTCGAAGTGCTCCCCGCCGTCGCTAAACGAATCGGGCGTCACGTTGAGGACGCCCATGATGCGCGGACGGTCAAAGCTGAGCTCATACTTTCCGCACCGCCATGTCTTGCTGTCGTTCGCCATGAACATCCTCCTAAAATGCCCACGCCGCCGAGCTTGGGGAGCTGGCGGCGGGGTCGCTTTGCACTCAGTCTTTCTATTGTATCCGCGCGCGCGGGCTAGAACGCAAACGCGGCCGCGATGTCGCAAGAAATCAGCAGGTCGGCATTTGCATCCTGATCGGTGGGAGCAAGGTTGCATATGGCCAGCGTATCGCCGGTAAAGTAACGCGTAAGGCCCGCCGCCGGATACACCACGAGCGAGGTCCCGCCCACAATGAGGGCATCGGCCGCGGCGATGGCGGCAACGGCACCGGTCAACACATGCTCGTCGAGCGGCTCTTCGTAGAGCACTACATCGGGCTTGATGCGGCCACCGCACGCGGGGCACGCAGGCACGCCCGCGGCATCCTCGTGCTCGCGCGAGCAAATCCACTCGGCGCTATAGACCGCGCCGCACGACTGGCAAATGTTGCGATGGACCGATCCGTGCAGCTCAAACACTCGCTGTGAGCCGGCCATCCGATGCAGGCCGTCGATATTTTGCGTCACCACGGCGTCGAGCTTGCCGGCGCGCTCCAGCTCGGCCAGCTTGGTGTGGCAGCGGTTGGGTTTAGCGTTGAGCGCGATCATCTTGGTGCGGTAAAAGTCGAAGAACTCCGCAGGATGCGCCTCGTAAAAGCTATGCGACAGCATGGTCTCGGGCGGATAGGCAAACTGCTGGTGATACAGGCCGTCCACGCTGCGGAAATCGGGAATGCCACTTGCCGTGGAAACACCAGCGCCGCCAAAGAAGACCACGCGCTTATGGGTGCCGAACAGCTCCGCCAGCGCGGCGGAGGCCTGCTTGGGATCCGTTATTGCCTGCGTCATATGAGTCCTCCGTCCTTGTTGGTCGGGCAGCGTCGGGCGATGTCCCAGCATGCGGCCTTTGGGTCAGCACGCGCGGTGCCCACCACCGCCCCTGTTGCGCTAATCTTAAGCCTGCCAACCCCGTCGAAAGGACACCATGCCTCAGACTTACACTTTCGCCTCGTGGAACGTAAACGGCCTGCGCGCCGTGCTCAAAAAGGACCCGAGCTTTATCCAGATCGCGCAAGAACTCGACGTCGATATCCTGGCGTTGCAAGAGACCAAGCTGCAGGAGGGCCAGGTCGATATTGACCTGCCCGGCTATCACCAAACCTGGAGCTACGCCGAGCGTAAAGGCTATTCGGGCACTGCGGTCTTTAGCCGCCAGGAACCGCTGCGCGTGCTGCACGCCGACGCACTGCTACCCTACGCCGGCGAGAACGAGGCGGCCGAGCTCGTCGCCCAAGCCGCAACCGAGGGCCGCGTCTGTGCGCTCGAGTTCGACAAGTTTTGGTTTGTCGACGTCTATACGCCCAACGCACAAAATGAGCTCGCGCGCATCGACGTGCGTATGGCCTGGGACGATGCCTACCGCGGCTTTTTGAACGCACTCGAGCGCGAGACCGGCAAACCCGTCGTAACCTGCGGCGACTTTAACGTGGCGCATGAGGAGATCGACCTTAAGAACCCCAAGTCCAACCGCGGCAACGCAGGCTTTTCGGACGAGGAACGCGGCAAGTTTACCGAGCTGCTCAACGCCGGCTTTACCGATACCTGGCGCGCGGCAAACCCCGACGTCGAGGGCGTCTACAGCTGGTGGAGCTATCGCTTTAATGCCCGCAAGAACAACGCCGGCTGGCGCATCGATTACTTTCTGGTAAGCGATTCGATCGCCGCCAACGTTCGCGACACCGGCATCCGCGGCGACATCTTTGGCAGCGACCACTGCCCCGTCACCCTCACGCTAGAACTCTAGCCCCCAAATGATCCCCCGGGGACGAAGGAATACGGATCACTTTTGCCCGCGCAAGGGCGCCCGCGTGACCCCGTCCGCCACGAAACTGGCCCATCTACTACGTTTAAGCCACTACCCTCAACCGCAGCGAACAGCGCAAAAAGAAAACCGACGCTCCTATAAGTTGTCAAGAGGCAGTTTGCGGGAGCGCTCCCTTCAATTCGCACAGGAGCTCGTAATACCTCCTCTCCAGTTTCGTCGACCGCCGTTTCCCCCGTTCCAAGTGCCCGAGTGTGGCTGCGGAC
>JAXKEA010000008.1:0-99822 GCA_036551635.1 Collinsella sp. | reverse complement strand
TCCGCAGCCACACTCGGGCACTTGGAACGGGGGAAACGGCGGTCGACGAAACTGGAGAGGAGGTATTACGAGCTCCTGTGCGAATTGAAGGGAGCGCTCCCGCAAACTGCCTCTTGACAACTTATAGGAGCGTCGGTTTTGTTGTAAAAAAGCCGGTCTGGTCGGCGAAACCCTATTTTTCCCCGCACTTCCGAAAACAGCGGTTCAGCAGCGCCAAAAAATGCCCTCAAAATCGAGAGTTAATGAACAGATGTAGCCGTTCGCCGCAAATTACCGTCCGTTTATAGAACCCACCCCCAGTGTGCAGCCCTCTTACGGTTGAATAAATACACATCTATGGAATTACGTAAGAGAGGACTGTTCCTATGAGCTACAAGACCGTTTGCGTTGCCGGCGGCGGCGTGCTGGGAAGCCAGATTGCCTTTCAGGCTGCCTACTGCGGCTTCGATGTAACGATTTGGCTGCGCAGCGAGGGCAGCATCGGTCGCACCCAGCCCAAGATCGATCATGTGCGCGAGGAGTACATCGCGGCAATCGAGGGTATGGCGGACGGCACGGGCGAGTGGTGCTCCGGTATCGCCGATAGCGGCAAGCCCTTCGACAAAGAGGCGGCACTCGCCGCCGTTGAGCGCGCCTACTCCACACTCAAGCTGGAGCTCGATCTTGCCAAGGCAGTGGCCGACGCCGACTTGGTCATCGAGTCTATGGCCGAGGACACCCAGGCAAAAATCGATTTTTACAAGAAGCTCGCCCCGGTCCTTCCGCAAAAGACCGTCGTCGTGACCAACTCCTCCACGTTACTGCCGAGTACCTTTGCCAAGTACACTGGCCGCCCCGAGAAGTACCTGTCGCTGCACTTTGCCAACTCTATCTGGAAGAACAACATGACCGAGGTCATGGCACAGGACCAGACCGACAAGCGCTACTTCGATGAACTCGTCGACTTTGCCAACGACATCCGTATGCTGGCGTTGCCCGTCAACAAGGAAAAGAACGGTTATCTGCTCAACTCCATGTTGGTACCGTGGCTGCTTTCGGGCCTTGATCTGTACGTCTCGGGCGTGAGCGATCCCAAGAGCATCGACCTCGCGTGGACGCGTGGCACCGGCGCTCCCAAGGGCCCGTTCCGCGTATTCGACACGGTGGGTATCCAGACGGCCTACAACATCGTCATGCAGTATCAGAAGGTGCCGGGCCTGGTGAGCCCGCTGCTCAAGAAGATGATGATGCCCTACAACTTTAAGGCCATGGCCTCCGTTCTCAAGAAAATGTTCGACGAAGGCAAGCTGGGCGAAAGCTCGGGCGAGGGCTTCTTCAAGTACTAAGAACGATCCCTCGGGGTCGGAGGAAAACGGATCATTTTCGGCCGCCAGCAGTGAGAAGATGGACCCAGAAATAGAAAGGAGTGGCAATGGGCTGGCTCGGGCTTTGAAGACAAGTTATTGCAGGCCCAGGGCGATTTCTCGCTCAATGCAGGCCAGCACAGCGTGACGTATCTGCCGAGTTCTGACACGGCAGCGACTGGTCGCTACCAGGTGCTGCTATACGACAACAACTTTGGTGCGACCGAGCGCTATCCCAAGTTCGACTGGGGCCAGCTGGGCGCCGCGGTGGCGACCGACTACAGCAAGGGAACGCATTCGTTTGGGCGCATCTTTACGGTGGACGAGACCGTGCGCACCTACGAGCTTGTGGACCAGATCGCGGTGCCGTTCTCGGGCTACGTTGGCAGTGTGCAGCGCGTCGGCAATTCGAATAGCATGCTCGTGGCTTCGGGCATGGCCAAGACCTTTGCCGAGTACGATCGCTATGGACTGCCCATCGCCACCTACGAAATGGAAGCCGAGAAGTACATCTACCGTGTGTACAAGTACGAGCTGTAGGGCCGCGCTTGGCTGTGCCTGTGCCCCGTGGTTGCGCGCGCTCGCGCCGGGCCCACCTCGCGTCCCGCATCACTTCACGTCAAACTCCACGCGATCGAGTTCGGGCACGTTGAGGTCGATGAGCTTGCGGGCAACGCGGCGGTCGTGTGCCCCGAGCGCCTCGCTTGTCGTCACATGGGCGACAATCTCGCGCTCGACGATGCCCCTCTCGTCGCCTTCGGTGGCCGAGGTCTCGACGGCGACGGTGTAATCCTTAAAGCCCGGCAGTACCGCGGCAAGCTCGCGCGTGGTTTCGGTGACGCCGTAGCCGTCCTGCACGCCGGCTTGCGCCGAGCCAATAGACCCCGCCGTCATAACGATGCAGGGGATGGCAAAGACTACCGTGCCTACAATGATGCGGCGGCGCACCTTGCGTGACAGCTCGTCGACCTCGGCATTTTCCTCAGCAGTTACAATACCGTCGCCGTTCAGGTCGCGCTTGAGCGGCACGCGCAAAAGAAGCAGCACGGCTTCGGCAGCCAGCGCGATAAAGACGACGTTGATGCCAAACTCATAAAGCGCCGAGAGAAACAGTGGCCCGCTTGCGATGGCGATGCCATAGCCCGCCGCGCACAGGGGCGGCATGAGCGCGGTCGCCACGGCCACGCCGGCGATGAGCGTGGCGGGTTCCTGGTCGCGCGAGTTGCCCAGGCCACCCGCAAAGCCGCCCGCGAGCGCGACGGCAAGGTCCCACACGGTCGGTGTCGAATTGTCGATGATGGCGGCCGTGGTGGTGCCAAGGGGCGAGAGCTTAAAGTACAACGTGGACGTGACCAGGCAAAAGGCCATCTGCAGCGCGAGGCTGGCGACGGCCTCGACGGCAATCTCGCGGTCGAGCGTGGCGATGCCGTATGCCATGGCAAGGACCGAGCCCATGAGCGGGCAGATGAGCATGGCGCCTACAATGGCGATATCCGAGTCGATATCGAGGCCGATGCTCGCGATCAACATGGCAATGATCAGGATGCACAGGTGAGAGCCAGTCAGGCGCGCCCCGTTTACAAAGCGCTTGCGAATCACGTGATAGGGCGCACGACCCTCGCGAATGTTGAATGCCTGCTTTAGAAAGCGGCTTGCGTTCTCCATGGCCTCGCTGTGGGCGGGGCGGATGCCATGGCGCCGATGATGGCGCTCGCGCAGTCGCTTGAGCTGTTGTTTATCGAGTTCCATGTTCACCTCGTATTGCCGCAGGAACGCGGGTGTGTTCGCAGCATGTACTCTACACCGTGGCGCCCGTGGCGGTCATCTTGACATGGAACTTAGGCGAGCAGGCAAAGGAAGACACGCCACATGCGAGTACTGCCGAGGGTTTCGGCAGATACAAAAAAAGCGCGGGGCCGGATGGTCTCCGACCCCGCGCTCTGCACGGGTGCGTTGTTGTTTGGTTTAGCCCAGCAGGCTCAGGCCAACAGAGATAAACGCCAGGATAACGCCGACGATAGACTCGCCGCCCAGCAGGCCGCTGGCGACAACCAGGCCCTGTTCCTGGAAGGCGGCGTCCTTGGCAGCCCTCTCCTCGTCCGAAAGACCGGCCTCGGCGTCGCGGTGAGCGGCCCACTTGTCGTAGGCGAGCTTAACGCAGGAGCCCAGGAAGGCCGTGAGCGACATGTAGAACGGCAGGTACACGCCCAGGCCGATCATCATGGCCGGAATGCCGAGCCAGTACATGACGATGCCGGCGATAAAGCCGCCCGCAAACCACGGCACGCTCGGGATGCCCGAGACCATGGTGGCGACCACGCTTGCCTGTGCGGCCACAAAACTCTTGTCGGGGCCAAAGGCGTCCGGACCATAGGCGGTGACGAGCGCGACCATGACAGCGGCGGCGACCAGGGCGCCCACGATGCCGCCGATGGCCTGGCCGACCCACTGTGCGCGCGGGTTGGTACCCAGTACGGCTCCGGCCTTAAAGTCGTTCATGACGTCGCCAGCAAGGCCGCACGCTACGGCCACGATGCCGGCGATAAAGAACAGCTTGACCTGCGCGAGCTGCGCGAAAGCTGCCACGATGAGCATGACGATGAGGCCAAAGATCTCCATGGGATCGATACCCGTCTGGCCGCAGCTCTGAGCGCTCATAATGGTGGTGACAAAGGTGAACAGCGTGACGATGACGGCCGGGATGGGACCAAGGTCGAGCGCGATGGCAACGATCACGGCGATGGCTGCGGTGCCCAGGCCGATGATGCCGGCGTCGAGCTTAAGGGAGCCCGAGATGAGCGACTGCTCGTCGGTGTCGGTGGAGCTGTCGGCGGCGAGGCCGCGGACGATGCCGGCGACCTGCGGCAGGATGTCCTTGAGGACGACGGCGACGCCAAAGCCCATCATAAGACCCATACCCAGGGACTTGACGATGCCCTGCGCGGTCACAACATCGAACAGGCCGGCAGCGGTGCCGCCAACGATGATGCCAAAGTTGCCCAGCAGCGCGCCGGCAAACCAGAACGCGACGGGGGCGAAGCCCACCAAAAAGCCGATGGACAGCAACATGGGCGAGTTATAGATGGCAAAGGTCACGCCGGGGATATTGAGCGTGCACAGCATGCTGGGCACCACGCCCAGAGCGTCGCGCAGCACGCTGTAGATGCCCGCGATGGCCATGGAGCCAAAGAGCTGCTTGCCGGTCTTGCCGCCAGCCTCGGTCGCGCGCAGGGTCTGGGCTGCGGCGTTACCGGTGGGGAACTCGAGTGCGGCGTCCACGATAAAGTGGCGATGGATGAGTGCCGTTGCGAACAGGCCCAGGATGGTGCCGGCGAGTGCCACGATAAACATATCGAGCCAGCTGATCTGGTCGGCATAGCCCAGCATCCAGGCGCCCGGGATGGTAAACGCCAGGCCGCCGGCGACCATGGCGCCCGCGGACATGATGGTGTGGGTGACGTTGGCCTCGTTGAGGCTGGCGTTGCCCATGAGCTTCAGGAAGAACAGCGAAATGACGGCAGCGAAAATGATTGGCCAGGGGAGGGCGCCCATCTTGAGGGCCGTGTAGGCCGAGCTTGCCGTGATGATCACGCAGCCAAGGACGCCGATGACGACGCCGCGCAGCGTAAGTTGACCGCGCATCGAGGTACGGTTCGAGGGATTGCTCATATAGAACTCCTTTGCGTATATCCGCTTCCCCCGGGAGCGCCGCTACGGATACGGCGCGGGAAGTCGGGTTACCAAGGGCCGCCGCGTGAGCTCGCGCACGACCGCGCACCAGTATAGCCGCAAGCTAGTCATTTTGGGATGACTGGTTTAGGTAGGCGATATACTGCTGGACAGACGAAAGGAGCGCCGACGATGCTTAATGGGTGCGCATATATATTGACGGTCGACGTGGGCAACACGTTCATTCGCTTTGGCCTGTTTGCCGAGGATTCGGCTGCGGCGCAGGAGCGCCCGCTCGCGACGTGCGAGATCACCACGCCGTCGAGCATTACGGCCGACGAAGCGCGTATGCGACTTGTGCAGGTCATGGGCGCGCTCGCCGCCGATGCAGGTGTGCCCGGCGCGCTCGTGCCCACGGCGGCCGTGCTGAGCTGCGTGGTGCCGGCGCTCGAGCGCCCGTGGAAGGCGGCTCTTTCCCGTACCTGCACGGGGCGCGTGCTCACCGTGGGGCCGGGCCTCAAGACCGGCATGCCCGTGCACTACGACGATCCGGCCGAGATCGGTCCCGACCGCATCGCCGATGCCGTGGCGGCACGCGCCGTCTACGGCTCGCCGTGCATTGTGATCGACCTGGGCACCACGACCAATATCGAGGTCATCGACGCGTGCGGTACCTTTGTGGGCGGCGTCATCGCGCCGGGTCTGGCGCTCGGCGCCCGCTCGCTTTCGGCTGCCGCGGCGCGCCTGCCGCAGGTTGAGCCCTCGGCACCCACGCATGTCATCGGCCGTAACACGCGCGAGGCGATGCGCTCGGGCGTGGTCTTGGGCGAGGTGGCCCGCATCGACGGCATGCTCGACATGGTGCTCGCCGAGATGCGCGCGACCAAGGCCGCGGGGGAGGGCGACGTGCCCATCGTCATTACCGGCGACGATGCCGAGGCACTCGCGTCGCTGGTCGGCCATAGCCTGACGGTCGACGACGCGCTGACGCTGCGGGGTCTCGCCGAGCTCTACCACATCAACCAAAAGCCCCGCCGCGTGTAAAGGTGAGGGCGCCGGTGGGACAAACGCCCCCACCTTTCACCTGCTACAATGGGTCAAACTATTGCGATTACGGAGGTGTCTGCCATGTCGGACGATCTTCATCAAACTTCGTCAGGCAAGCGCCTGGACGTCATTAGCTGGGACGAGTTCTTTATGAGCGTGGCCATCGCCGCGCAGCGCCGCAGCAAGGACCCCAACACGCAGGTGGGTGCGTGCATCGCCAGCACCAACCACCGCATCCTCTCGGTGGGCTACAACGGTACGCCCTCGGCGCTCAACGACGACTTTTTCCCGTGGGGTACGAGCGACGACCCGCTGCAGGACAAGCACAACTACGTGGTCCATGCCGAGGCCAACGCCGTGCTCAACTACCGCGGTTCGCTCAAGGACCTCGAGGGCTCCACGGTCTACGTCACGCTGTTCCCGTGCCATGACTGTGCCAAGATCCTGGCGCAGGTTGGCGTAGGCGAGGTCGTCTACCTGGACAACAAATACGCCGACACCGACGACGGCCGCATCAGCCGCCGCATCCTCGACTCCTGCGGCATCAGCTACCGACAGGTTATCGTCGATGTTCATATTGGTACCGGGGAGCAAGCTCAGCAGTAGCGCGTGCCAATGCCAGCTGGCGGCAAAAACTGCCAAAAGAGCCCCGTCCCAAATTGACTGCTCGTGAAAGTCGTGTCCGCGCGCATGGCTGGCGCCTAAGCGGGTACATGGCTGTAGTAACATAGCCCCTGTCCGCGGGCGTGCCCGCGTTATTGTGAGAAAGGAGCCCCTGTGGCTGTTAACGAAGAGCTGCTTAAGAAGGTTCTTGAAGAGATTCGCCCCAACCTGCAGGCCGACGGCGGCGATATGGAGTATGTGGGCGTTGACGACGAGGGCGTCGTCCAGCTTGAGCTTCAGGGCGCCTGCGCCGGCTGCCCTATGAGCGCACTGACCCTGTCCATGGGTATCGAGCGTATCCTCAAGGAGCATGTGCCCGGCGTTACCCGTGTTGAGCAGATCAATGCCTCCGGCGAGACCGACGACCTGTACGACGAGTACGCGCCGTTCTAAGATGCGAAAGCTGCGGACGGCATACTCCGCATAGACGTTACGCCCAAATATGCGGCTGCGAGCGCAAGGCCCGCGGCCGCATTTGTATGTAGGGAGCAGGAGGGTCGACATGCTCAACGACTTCTACCATATGCTTGATCCCGTCGCGATCTCGGCGGGCCCCATCACCATCTACTGGTACGGCCTGGCCTACGTGGTCGGCGCTCTGCTCACGGCGGTCGTCATGTACCGCACGCAGCGCCGTTGGGGTTTTGACATTACGGTCGACGACCTGACGAGTGTCGTGGTCGGCGTGGTCTTTGGCCTTATCATTGGCGCCCGCCTGTTCTACGTCATCTTTTACGGCGACGGCTACTACTGGGCGCATCCGCTCGAGATCTTTGCTACCAATGAAGGCGGCATGAGCTTCCATGGCGGCCTGGTGGGCGGCATCATCGGCGGCGTGCTCGTGTGCCGCATGTACAAGCTCGACGCCTGGACCATCGCCGACCTTGCCGTTATCGGTGCTCCGCTGGCCTTATGTCTGGGACGCTGCGCCAACTTTGTCAACGGCGAGCTGTGGGGCAAGCCGACCGATCTGCCCTGGGGCGTGATCTTTGGCGGCACCGCGGGCGATATGCCGCGCCATCCCTCCCAGCTCTACGAGGCATTCCTCGAGGGTATTGTGCTCTTTTGCATTCTGCAGGTGCTCAGCCGCAAAAAGCCGCTACTGCCCCAAGGCACGTTTATGGGCGTCTTTGTGATGGGTTACGGCATCGTTCGCTTTTTGATTGAGTTTGTGCGTGTGCCCGATGCGCAGCTGGGCTATCTGCTGGGCGGCGTCATCACCATGGGTCAGCTGCTGAGCCTGCCGCTCGTAATCGCGGGCCTGGCGCTCATCATCTTTGCTCGTCGCCGCAACCAACCCCAGCGCATCTACCTCGACGCTTAACCACCAAAAAGTGAACAGGCACCTTTGTGGTGGTTCGCTGGGCAACGATGACAGAACCGTAACGTTTCCCCAGATAAAACCTGCCAAAATAAACCTGTCCCTTTTTGGCAGGTTTCTAGAAAGGCTTTCGGACTGTGAAGGATTCCGACCTCTCCACAACGGCTGCGCGCGACGCTGCCCGCATCGTCTGGTTTAAGCGCTACCCCGCCAAGCAGACGCTCATCGCATTTTTGCTCGCGCTGTTGGCGACCACGGCGTTTTCCATCGATCCCGCCCCGGTGTCGAGCAACGCGGTCTTGGCGATTGACCCCAAAGCCTCGGGCATGCTGTACGTGTGCTACGAGGTGCTCCTCTCGTTTGCCGGCCATACCGACGCGGTCATGCTGCTTGCGCTTGCCTGCCTGCTCACGCTGCCGTTTCGCTACGTATTCTTTGGCCGCGGCGACGCTTGGCGTCCCTCGGTGATTCTTCCGTCGCTGTTCTTTGCCGTCTGCATGGTGTTTGGCCGTAGCTACGACCTCACCGATTCGGCCGAGATCGTGCTCGGCGATAAGGCCCGTATCATCTGCGCCTGGATAGGCGGTGCGGGCTGGATGTTCTTGGCGGTCGTTGCCTTCTACCTTGCCTTTGAGTGTCTAGATTGGCTGAGCTCTCGGCGCATTCCGTTTTCCGAAGCGCACTTTGGCCGCGTATGGCGTGTGGCTCACGCCGTGCTCTCGGTCCATCCCTTTGCCGGGCCCTTCCTGGTGCTTATGATCGCCTGGGCGCCCACGCTCATCGCTTCGCTGCCCGGCCTTTTTATGGGAGATACGGGTGCGCAGATTCGCCAGTGGTTCAACTACCCCAACGGCACGAGTGACTACTTGCGTCTGCTCAATCCCAATGTGTTGCTCAACGGACATCACCCCGTGGTGCATACGGCTATCATCGGTTCGTGCGTCCAGTTGGGGCTTTCACTGTTTAACAGCGCCAACGCAGGTCTTGCCATCTACACCTGCGCTCAGTTCGTCATTACGGCCGCCTGCATGGCCTATTCCATTTCGTCGCTGCGCAAGCTGGGCGTGAGCCTGCCGGTCCGCGGCGTAATCTTGCTGTTCTTTGTGTTTATGCCCATGTTCTCCAACTACGCGGCCCTGCTTACCAAAGATGTGCTGTTTGCCGACGCGTTTTTGGTGCTGTTGGTGCAGACCGTGAAGCTCGTGGCATGCGGCCTGCCCCGTCGCGATGCCAATGCCGAGCGTGCGGGCGAACAGAGGCCCGTGCTCTTTGCGCGCCATGATTGGCTGCTGCTCGCTCTGGGCGCCATGGGTTCCACGTTTCTGCGCAACGGCGGCCTGGTGTTTCCCCTGGCGGCATGCGTAATCGCGGCGGCGTTTTGCGCATGGGACGCACATGTGGCTCGCCGTGCGGCCAAGCAGGCTGGTGCTGCGCCATCGTGCGCCATCCCGCGTTTCCGCTGGGTGGGAGTTCTTGCGGTGCTTGCACTCTGCCTTGCCTCTAATATGTACTTCACCAAGGTCTTTATGCCGGCGCACGACATCACGCCTGGTTCCAAGCGCGAAATCCTCTCGATTCCGTTCCAGCAGACGGCTCGTTTCGTCCAAAAGCACGACGGCCTCAACTCGGGCGTCAACCCCACGGTTAAGGAGGACGGCACCATCGTGGAGGCTCCTTGCGACGGCTTGGTGACCGACGAAGAGCGTGCCGTGATCGACCGTGTGCTTAAGTACGAGAACCTGGGCCGTCGCTACAACCCCGACAAGTCGGATGCCGTCAAAAACTGCTTCAATGAGTACGCCTCGAAAGATGACATCAAGGCCTATTTTGAGGTGTGGGCCCAGATGTTCAAAAAGGACCCCGAGTGCTATATCTCGGCGCTCGTCAATAACTACTACGGGTACTTCTATCCGAGCGCTCGCGATGCGTGGGTCTACAGCACCGCGCGCAGTGCCGAGATCATGGCGAAGCCTGATAACCTCAAGTACTTTGACTTCCATCCGGTCGATAGCAAAGCCGTGCGTTGGTGCGACCATCTGATTAGTCTGTACCGCGTGGCGGTGCAGCGCATTCCGTTTATCTCGCTCACCATGAGCTCGGCCACCTACGTGTGGATCATGATCGTCGTGGTGGTCTACCTGTTGCGCCGCCATTCATGGCGCGCGCTGGCCATCTGGATACCGCTGCTGGGCGTGCTCGCCGTGTGCCTGATCGGTCCATGTAACGGCTCGACCTACATGCGCTACCTGTATCCGGTCATCGCCTGCATGCCCTTTGCCATCGGCGCCACCATCACCCGCAGCGACCTCCTGTGGATCTAACCAAAGATTAGTGCATTGGGGTCAGGCTGCTTTGTGCCAAGGGGCTGCATCATCACGACGCCTTCATTTTGGGGTTTATCTTGCAGGCCGGTAGGTATATCATAACGACGTTTGTTTATATTGCCCGAGCATCTGCGCTGGGCTTTAGGTCGAAACCGATAGGAGACACGTATGTCCGGACACTCTAAGTGGGCCACAACCAAGCATCGTAAGGGCGCGCAGGACGCCAAGCGTTCCGCCCTCTTCTCCAAGCTGAGCCGCAACATCACCGTTGCTGCCCGTCTCGGCGGCGACCCGCTGCCCGAGAACAACGCCAGCCTCGCCGCTGCCGTTGCCAAGGCCAAGGCTCAGTCCATGCCTAAGGACAAGATCAAGTCCGCTATCGACAAGGCTTTTGGTTCGGGTGCCGATGCCGCCGTCTACGAGAACATCGTGTACGAGGGCTACGGTCCTGCCGGTGTCGCCGTCTACGTCGACTGCCTGACCGACAACCGCAACCGCACCGCCGCTGATGTCCGTTCCGCCTTCTCCCACGCTGGTGGCAACCTGGGCACCTCCGGCTCCGTTGCCTTCCAGTTTGAGCGCAAGGGCCAGATCGTCGTCGCCAAGGAGATCCTGGACGAGAACGCCAAGAAGGAGACCATGATCGCCAACGGTGCTGCCGGTGACGAGGATGAGTTCATGATGGCCATCGCCGAGGCCGGTGGCGAGGACTACGAGGACGCCGGCGAGGAGTGGATCGTCTGGACTACTGCCAACGAGGTCATGGCTGTCTCCAAGGCGCTCGAGGAGCAGGGCGTCCAGGTCAAGGGCTCCGAGACCACCATGGTCCCGACCACCCCGACCGAGGTCTCCGGCGCCGACGCCAAGAAGGTTCAGCGCCTCATCGACCGTCTTGAGGAGCTCGACGACGTCCAGGATGTTTACAGCACCATGGACATGACCGACGAGGTCATCGCTGCCCTCGAGGAGGAGTAGCGCCCGCACGGGTTAAGCCGTGCATATCTGGGCATAATGAAGCGAGCATGCAAGCCTCGTGGAATAGATGAGCCGGATCCGCGTGCATACAGCACCGGACCCGGCTCTTTTATAATGATGCGAATCGTTTTGCATTTCGAGAGCCGAGATTTGAAGGGAGCGCCACGTGCGCGTACTCAAACGAGCCCTAGCGATCGTGTATCTTGCCGCCGCCATCGTGGCGCTGGGTACGCTTGTCTGCCAGTTTTGGGGGCCGTATACGTATCGCTTTATGCTGCTGATGCGCGACCCCATGCCGCGCATTGTCGTGACGGCATGCGGTGGAGTTGTGGCGATTGGCGTGCTGGTAAGCTTCTTCCGCCTGATGTTTGCTCGTCGCGAGCCGTCCTGTGTGCATCCGGCGGGGGAGCGCAATATCGAGGTCACCCTTGCGGCGCTTTCTTCGTGTGCTAGGGCTGCTGCCGAACGCGACAACCGCGTGATGGTCGAGCATGTCGAGGCCCGCGTCCAAGGCCCCGACGATTCGCACGTCCGATTTAAGGTCGAGGCTATCGCGCTTGACGATAAGGACGTGGCATCTCTGGCTACCGCGATGCAGCAGCGCATCGAGGAAGCCTGCGACACCATGCTCGGCACGCCGGGTACGACCACGCGCGTCCGTTTTTTGCCGTCCAAGACTACCGTCCAGACCGTGGAGGTTTCCGGTGAGTGATACCAATCAAGATAAGACCGCTCGTACGCCGCGCCTGACGATTGACCAGAGCGCCACGCCGGCGAGCGAACCTGTTGATTCCAAAGCAGAGGCAACTGAGTTACAAGACGCGGCAGCCGCGGATTTTGACGAGGCTATGGGTCTCATCAAGGGTACGGGCGCTGCCATCTGGAGCTATGCTGTGCGTCATCCCAACACCACGCTCGGTGCCGTCGCTGGCTTTATCCTCGCCGTGTTGGTGCTCACGCTCGGCCTGTGGGACACGCTCGTCATTGCATTCTTCGTGTTGATCGGCGCTGTGATCGGCCAAATTCGCGACGGCGAGAACGGGATCGTCAACTTCTTCGGCCGTCTGTTTAGCGGCCGCTAATAGGCCGCTAATATGTATTCGACTGTCGCATCTGCGGCAGGCATAAGGAGGAACCATGGCTTTTAACACGAAGGTCGATGTAGCCGATACCGAGCTCGAGGAGAACGAGGCGGTCGTCGCCGAAGCCGAGGATGTGACGCTCGAGGACGAGGCTCTTGTCGAGGTCGAGTCCGATGAGGATGAGGACGACGAGGAGGCGGACGACGAGGAGGCGGACGAGTCCGAGGACTCGCTGACCTATTCCAACGGTGTGATCGAGAAGATCGTTGCCATGGCCACCCGCGAGGTTCCGCACGTTCTGGGCATGAAGGGTAACCTCATGCACTTTGTGCAGGAGCAGTTTGGTGCCGAGAATCTGACCAAGGGCGTGACGGTCGAGGTCACCGATGACAATCGCGTGGTCGTCAACATCTCCGTCATTATCGAGTACGGTGCCTATGCGCCCGCGATCTTCGACGATGTCAAGGCACGCGTCACCGAGCGCCTTGCCGCGATGACGGGCCTTGAGGTGGCGGGCGTCAACCTGCGCATCGAGGACGTCATCACCCCCGAGGAGTACGAGCACCGCACCAGCCAGCACGAATAACCTTCCAAAAGGGGACAGGTTTGTTTTGGCAGGTTCTATCTGCGAAAACGTTAAACGGCCGACCGCGCAAGCAAAAGCGTGGCCGGCCGTTTTTGTACGCTCCCGATGTAGTCATACCGCTCGTCTAACTGGGGGTTGCAATCCCTACGCTCCGCGTTACGCTAATGGGCGCATTGTTTCCAAATTGTTAACGAGGGGTTGCCGTAATGGCCGACGAGCACGAAACAGAAAGCAAGGCATGGGCGATTGAGGCCGCTGCGGCAGAGGCGGCGTCGCGTGCTGCCGAGGAGGTGCATCGTCCTCCCGTAGTGCCGATGGAGCGTGTGGTCGATCGCGATGTTATCGAGCGTGGCGAGCGCGCTGGTCGCAAGCGTAGCCAGGAGCCGGGCTTTCCGCGCTTTTTTGCCGAGCTCAATTTGGGCCTGATCCTCACGGCCTTTGCCATCGTCGCATTTAAGACCCCCAACCACTTTGCCTTTGGCGGCACCTCGGGCGTTTCGGTTATTCTTTCCACGCTGTTCCCGACCCTGCCCGTTGGTGTCTTTATGTGGATCATCAACGCGGTCCTCGTCGTTCTGGGCTTCATCTTTTTGGATCGCAAGGCGATCCTGTGGAGCGTCTTCGGCTCGTTTGCACTTTCCGCCTATGTTTCGCTGTTTGAGCTTTTTATCCCGACCGATGTCTCGATGACGGGCGATATGTGGCTCGATCTGTGCTTTGCCGTGATTTTGCCGGCGCTCGGCAGCGCTATCGTCTTTGACATTGGCGCCTCGACGGGCGGCACGGACATTCTCGCCATGATCCTCAAGCGCCGCACGACGCTCGAGATTGGCCGCGCCCTGCTGCTGGTCGATATCGGCATCGTGACCATCGCGGCCTTCTTGTACGGTCCGCGCGTCGGTCTGTATTGCGTGCTCGGCTTGTTTGCCAAGACGCTTGTGGTCGACAAAGCCATCGAGAGCATTCACCTGCGTAAAGTCTGCACGGTCATTTGCTCCGAGCCCCTTAAGGTCGAGGAGTTTATCGTCAAGCATCTCAACCGTACGGCGACTATCAGCCGCGGCTACGGTGCTTTCTCGGGCAAGTGCGTGACGGTGATCATGAGCGTGCTGAGTCGTCGCGAGGCCGTGCAGCTGCGTCGCTACGCTCGCGAGATCGATCCGGGTGCCTTTATCACGATCGTCGACAGCTCCGAGATCGTCGGCAAGGGTTTCCGCGGAACGAACTAACGCGGTCGAGCTTATCAAACAATCGAATAGCGCCCTGCGCATTGCAAATGCGTCATGTTGGAGTATTTGTCCCCACATTGGGTGATAATGATGCCAAAGACATCGTTTGCGATCCAGATGATTCGCTCAAGATACGAAGGGATGATCTCGATGTTCTGTTCGCAGTGTGGTGCCCCCATGGGCGACAACGATAAGTTCTGTGGTGCGTGTGGTGCCCCCAATGCCGGTGCCGCAGCCTCTGCCCCTCAGGGTCAGCCCCAGCAGTTTGTTCCGCAACCGCCCGTGGCGAATGCGTCCAAGGGCTGTGTGGCTCAGGCGTTTGAGGACATGACCAAGACGCCGGGCGTGCTGCAGCGCGTGTGCCAGATCGCCTTTTTGCCGGCGCTGATTTGTGTTGTGTCGGTGCTCGTGCTGTTCATTCCCGTTATCGGCGGTATCGCGGCTGCCATCGGCTTTTTGGCAGCTTGCATTGCGAGCGTGTGTGGTTCCGGCTTTGGTATTGAGTGGGGTCGCGATCTGTCGCTCAAGGTTGATGACGGTATGGATCGTCCACTCATGCGTTCCACGTCGTTTGGCCTCGGAGTCTTTTCGAGCGTTATCTCGGTCGTGCTCGAGGTTATCGCTGCCATTCCCGTTATCGGTGTAGTGCTTTCGCTGGTGGAGAGCGTGGTAATTGGCGCCGCGGGCTCGTATTCGTATTACGGCTCTTATGCACTCGAGGCAGCGCTGTTCGGCTCGCTTGGCCTGCTTGTCCTGGCTATGATTGCCACGGCGGTCTTGGGGGTCTTCTTTAAGATGTTCGCCGACATTGCCGTGATGCACTTTGCGGTGACCGGTCGTGTCGAGAGCGCGTTTTCGCTCGATAAGGTCTGGGCGGCCTTTAAGCACAACAAGACCAAACTGTTCTGCGCTTCGTTCCTTCCCGAGTTTTTGACGGGCCTGGTCGCCAACGTTGTCACCTGGATCCTGACGTTCGTCTTTGGCACCATTGCCTCTGTCGGTATGTATAGCTACTACTACCGTCCTACGGCTATTGAGGCGCTTGTTACCGGCGGTGGCATCACGCTCGTATTGTTCTTGGTGCTGACGGCGTTTGTCACGGTATTCCTCACGGTCTTTGGCAAGATGCTCAAGCACCGTGCCGTTGGCTATTGGGTTGCGCGCTACGCAAGCGAGTGGGCCGACGAGGACAAGGACGACGTCCTGACTTTTGTGCTGCCGTTTGAGAAGAAGTCTGCTCCGGCTGGTTTTAGCGCCGACGCAGCGCCCGTATCCGATTCCGCTGCGGCGCCGGCGCCTGCGCCCGAGCCCGAGCCCGAGCCCGTGCCTGAGCCTGAGCCTGAGCCTGAGCCTGAGCCCGCGCCCGTGCCTGAGCCCGAGCCCGCGCCCATGCCGGAACCGGAGCCCGAGCCTGCACCTGAGCCCGAGCCTGCGCCAAGCTCCGACGAGGACCCGCAGGACGAGTAACCCTGCCACCTGCCATTTGGGGACGGGGTAGAAACGGTAGAAATAGCGCTTGACAAATAAGCGGGGGCGGACGTGCCGAAGCGTCCGCCCCCGCTTTGATATCGCGATGCGGCTATGACTGCGAGATGGTCGTGGATCGACTACTCGCCGCGCTTCTCCTCGCGGCGGGCGGCGGCGCGAGCGTCGTGGATGCCCTTGATTGCGGCGTGTCGGGCGGTGCGGGCATCGTGCATGGCGTCGCGGGCCTCGGCGGCCGTGGCCTTGGCAGAGCGCAGTTTGGCTGCCAGGTCGGGATTGGTCTCGGCGACCGCGGCAATCGTGGGGCCGTCGAGCTCTTCTTGTGTGGGCTCGGCCAAAAAGTCGATGGCATATTGGGCGGCCACCATGGAGCCCTTGGCCAGTACCGACTCGTCAATCTTGTAGAAGCAAGAATGTTGGGCGTACGTGGCGCCAATCTGGGGGTTGCGCGTGCCAACAAAGGCGAGCACGCCCGGTACGCGGCGCAGGTACTCCGAAAAATCCTCACCCGAGAGTGTGCCGCGATAATGGCCTTGGCCGGTGGGGCCCAGGCATTTGATTACTGCCTGGCGGCAGCGCTCGCTCGAGGCGGCATCGTTTTCGACCTTGTAATTGGCGATGGTGTAGTCGGTGAGCTCTGCCTCGGCGCCCAAGGCGGCCGCGGTATGCTCCACGATGCGGCGCATGAGCTCCGGCATTTCCTCGTGGGTCGAATCTCCGTAGGTGCGCACCGTGCCGGCGAGGTAGGCCGTGCCGGCGATAACGTTGCGCGCGGTGCCGCCGTGCAGCTCGCCGACGGTAATGACGGCCGGCTCGTAGGGACTGATCTCGCGCGAAACGATGGTCTGCAGAGCGTTGACGATCTCGGCGGCAACCATAACGGCGTCGTGACCGCGCTGGGGCATGGCGCCGTGGCACGAGGTGCCGCGGACGTCGATGCGGAACCAGTCGGTATTGGCCATGCGCGGTCCGGGCTCGCAGCTCACGGTGCCGGCGTCGACCTCACTCCAGATGTGCGCGGCGTAGGCGCCATCGACGCCGTCGAGCACGCCCGTGCCGATCATGAGTTTGGCGCCCTGGCCGTTTTCCTCACTGGGCTGGAAGACGATGCGGACTTCGCCGTGGATGTCGTCGGTCATATGGCGCAGGATCTGCAGCGTGCCGAGCATCATGGCGATGTGGCAGTCGTGGCCGCAGGCGTGCATGCAGCCCTCGTTGACGCTGGCAAACTCCTCGCCGGTCTGCTCGGTGACGGGCAGGGCGTCGATATCCGCGCGCAGCAGGATGCGGCGGCGCGGCGTGCCGTCCTCGTGGTAGGCATCCGACGCGGTACCGCGAAGCGTTGCCACCAAGCCGGTCTTGAGCGGACGCTCGTAGGGGATATTCATGGCGTCGAGCTGGTTGGCGATGTCGGAGGTCGTGCGCTCCTCGGCAAGGCTCAGCTCCGGGTGCTTATGGAAGTGCCGGCGCTGCTTGATGATATAGGGTTCAAACTCGGTAGCGATATCTTTGATGGCTGCGGTGACGTCGTCAGCCGCGCGAGCCTCGGTCGCCGCCATAATCTGCTGTGCCTTGGTCTTCGTCATGGTCGATTTGCTCCTTGCTGGGTTGATCGCAAAATCGTACAGGCTCTCTCCAGTATGCCACCTGCCGCTAGGGCTGGTAAAGTTGCCGTTTGCCGCTTGGGGTTTTGTTACAAGGGCGGGGGAGTACACTCGGGGGTGTTGAATTTCCTGCCAGAGATGGGGATGCCCATGCAACATATCGATCGGATCGTTCGCTCCAAAAACGTCTTTACCGCCCAGGACGGCGTCGATACCACCCGCGAGCTGGCAATTGCCATCTCCGGCGACCGTATTGTCGCGGTCGGCGCACCCGATGACGTGATCGCCGCCGCTCCCGCCGCCACGTCGGTTATCGACTACGGCGAGCAGTTTGTCTGCCCCGGTTTCCATGACGCTCATCTGCACTTCTTCCATACCTCGGTCGGTTCCTCGCCGTACATGCTCATGGATATGGGCACGTCCGAGGCGGCGCTGGTGCAACATGCGCTCGAGTTTTCCCAGGACCTGCCCGACGACGCTTGGGTTGTGACGCAAGGTTGGCGCGACTATCGCTGGGATCCGCCCGAGCATCCTACCAAGGCGTCGCTCGATGCGGCATTCCCCGATCGTCCCTGCGTTATGTATTCGGGCGACGGGCATACGCTTTGGCTCAACAGCCGCGCACTCGAGGCGCTCGGCGTCACACGCGACAGCGAGCCGCCAGCGGGCGGCAGCTACGACAAGGATGCAAACGGCGAGCTCACGGGCATTGCTCACGAGGCGGCTGCCATGCAGCTGCTACCGCGCTGCCTTGAGTGGCTGGGCGAGGATCGCATCGCAAGCGCTTACGCCGATCAAATGAGGCGGATGGCCGAGCAGGGCATCACCTCGATATGCGATATGTCGCTCATGCCCATGCCGGGCTGCGACTTTATCCGCGACGATGTCTACGACAAGCTGCAGGCCGCCGGCAAGCTGGGCATCCGCGCCCATTTGTTTCCCACGCTGCTGGATGACCAATCGCGCTTGGAAGAGCTACAGACCCGCTACGCGAACAACGCGCTGCTCTCGGCGCCAGGCTTTAAACAGTTCTTCGACGGCGTGTCGAGCGAGCATACCGCATACCTCACTGAGCCCTATACCAACCCGCGCTTCCCGGGCGACCAGGGCCGTCTGACGGTCCCCGTCGAGCGCATGCGCAAGTTGGTTCTGGCGGCAGCCGAGCGTGGCCACACCGTGCGCATCCACGTTATCGGCGACGGTGCCATCCATGCTGCGCTCGATATCTTTGAGGAGGCGGCAGAGCTGTACGGCCTGCCCCAGCACGGTCATAACACGCTCGAGCATCTGGAGAACCTCTTGCCCGAGGATATCGATCGCCTGCGCAAGCTCAACGTGGTCGCCTCGAGCCAGCCCTGCCACATCACGCTCGATCCGGGTGGCCCAGAGCGCGACCTTGGCCTGGAGCGAAGCCGAATCATGTGGCCGTTCGCAACCTATAAGCAGCGCGGCATCCGCCAAGCCTTCGGTACTGACAGCCCTATCACGCCCGTTACCAGCATGAACGTGCTCTACACGGCCATCACGCGCCAGGACCCCAAAAGCCACTGGCCCGAGGGCGGCTGGTTGCCGAGCGAGCGCATCGATGCGGCAACGGCTCTGCGCAACTACACCCTGGGCAGCGCCTATGCAGCGGGCGACGAGCAAAACCTCGGCAGCCTGGAACCCGGCAAATACGCCGACCTGGTAGTCCTGGACCAAAACCCACTCACCATCGACCCCCAAGAACTCCAAGCCACCAAAGTCCAAGCCACCTACCTAGCCGGCAACCTGATCTACGAGCGCTAAGTATTCATGTCTTACCGTTTAACGCGGCTCGGGCAGCTTATTTTGGGATGGCGCTCGAGCCGCGTTTGCGTTTCGGTGAGGATCCGCCATGTGCGTCCCTGCTCTGTTGGATTTGGGCGCGGGGTTGAGGTGCTGCTCCGTGCGTTCAATTTGGACATCAGCAGTGAAACCTCATGGTGTTTTGCATACTTCCAGTTGCAGATTGCATAAAAAAGCTGAGATGTTCTTTCCGGCCCTGATGTACCCCCGCCTGGGCCGTGCAAAAAACGGAGTATTCAGCACCGCGAGCTCTGCCGGTGCCGCTGCGGCTGAGTAACGTTACGGAGATTGACGTCATTTTGGGCTCCGGTACGGCGCGAAGTACGCCCATTTGTCCCAACGGGGTCTGCCCACCGACCAAAACCGCCCGCTGAAGGCGTTCTTGGGACCAATAAGGTATGTCCGGCGCGTATGCAGCCACCCTGGCCTGCTGAATACTCCCAAAAATGCACTGTGCTCCCCAGGGGACCCGTGCGCGCAGCGAAAACCATGCACATGTCGCTATCCGCATCGCCATTTTGCTGCACTGACTTTTCTGAATGCCGGGACCGAATTAGTTAACCTGGCTCCCGTGTGGCTCCGGAGGGGCGGGGCATAAGGTTTATCGCGAGTTCCGCACGAGCCGAAGGCCACTTAATGTGGCCTTCGTGCGAGCAGGACTGCCCGAGCAGGAAACCTTATGCCCCGCCCCTCCGGAGCCACACGGAAGCCACCGCTAAGTTATCCCCCGGCATTCAGAAAATCTAAGTGCCAAAAAATAAGATTTTTTGACTCCGTGTTGTATAGCCCGCCATTCGTGGGTACCATTCAACGCGTACGCAAACAAAAAGGGTTAACCCGCGCGGCATGACCGCGCGGCCCACAAAGGAGGAAACAAGCATGTCGTCTTTGAAGCCGCTTGCAGATCGCGTCCTGGTCAAGCCCGACGAGGCCGAGCAGAAGACCGCTTCTGGTCTGTACATCGCCAGCAACGCTCAGGAGAAGCCGCAGCGCGGCACCATCGTTGCCGTTGGCGCCGGTAAGGTCAACGACAAGGGCGAGCGCATCCCCATGGACGTTCAGGTCGGCGACGTTGTCATCTACGGTAAGTTCGGTGGCAACGAGGTCAAGGTCGACGGCGAGAAGTATCTGCTCATGCGCGCCGACGACATCTACGCCGTCGTCGAGGCCTAGTCTCGTCAGAATCTCTGATTCGTCTTTGAACGCGTCCGCCGCATAGGACTCGGAAGCGGCGACGCGAGTCACATTTCTTTTGGAGGATTACCTACCATGGCAAAGAACATTACGTTCAACACCGATGCCCGCGCCAAGCTCGCCAAGGGCGTCAACACTCTGGCCGACGCCGTTACCGTCACCATGGGCCCCAAGGGCCGTTACGTCGCTCTGCAGCGCACGTTCGGTGCCCCGACCATCACCAACGACGGCGTTTCCGTCGCTAAGGAGATCGAGCTCGAGGACAACATCGAGAACATGGGCGCTCAGCTGGTGAAGGAGGTCGCCACCAAGACCAACGACACCGTGGGTGACGGCACCACCACCGCAACCCTGCTCGCTCAGGCTATCGTCAACGACGGTCTGCGCAACGTCGCCGCCGGCGCCAACCCGCTGGCCATCCGTCGCGGTATCGACAAGGCTGTAAACGCCGCCGTCGCCGAGATGAAGAAGCAGGCCAAGCCGGTCGAGACCAAGGAGCAGATCGCTTCCGTCGGCACCATCTCCGCTGGTGACCCCGAGGTTGGCGAGAAGATCGCCGAGGCCATGGAGGTCGTGGGCAAGGACGGCGTCATCACCGTCGAGGATTCCCAGACGTTCGACATCACCATCGACACCGTCGAGGGCATGCAGTTCGACAAGGGCTACGTCTCCGCTTACTTCGTCACGGATAACGACCGCATGGAGGCCGTGATGAAGGATCCGTACATCCTCATCACCGACCAGAAGATCTCCAGCGTCCAGGACATCATGCCTGTTCTCGAGGCTGTCCAGCGCGCTGGCCGTGGCCTGCTCATCATCGCTGAGGACATCGATGGCGAGGCTCTGCCGACCCTCGTCCTCAACAAGATCCGTGGCGCCCTCAACGTCTGCGCCGTCAAGGCCCCGGGCTACGGCGATCGCCGCAAGCGCATCCTCGAGGACATCGCCGTCCTCACCGGTGGCCAGGCTGCCCTGGACGAGCTGGGCGTGAAGGTCGCTGACATCACCGCAGATATGCTCGGTACCGCTAAGTCCGTCACCATCTCCAAGGACAACACCGTCGTCGTCGGTGGTGCTGGCTCCAAGGAGGCCATCGACGCTCGTATCGCTCAGATCAAGGGCGAGATGGAGAACACCACCTCTGACTTCGACCGTGAGAAGCTCCAGGAGCGCCTGGCCAAGCTCTCCGGTGGCGTTGCCGTCATCAAGGTCGGCGCTGCTACCGAGTCCGAGCTCAAGGAGATCAAGCACCGCGTCGAGGATGCCCTGCAGGCTACCCGCGCTGCTGTCGAGGAGGGCATCGTCGCCGGCGGCGGCGTCGCCTTCATGGACGCTGCTCCTGCGCTCGACGCTGTCGAGATCGACGACCCCGAAGAGAAGATCGGCGTCGATATCGTCAAGAAGGCTCTGACCGCTCCGGTCGCCACCATCGCCAAGAACGCTGGCTTTGAGGGCGCTGTCGTGGTTGACAAGGTTGCCGAGCTGCCTGCTGGCCAGGGTCTCAACTCTGCCAACGGCGAGTGGGGCGACATGATCGAGATGGGCGTCCTCGACCCCGTCAAGGTCAGCCGCGTCACCCTGCAGAACGCTGCTTCTGTCGCCAGTCTGATCCTCATCACCGAGGCTACCGTCTCCGATGTGCCCAAGAACACTCAGCTTGAGGACGCTATCGCTGCTGCCACCGCTGGTCAGCAGGGCGGCGGTATGTACTAAGGCCGACAAGGTCTAGAACTCCCACCGGGAATCCGGGGCGTGACGGGGTTTCTCTCCGGAACGTCCTCGGACATGCAAAGAGGCTCCGCATCGCGCTGCAGAGCCTCTTTGCGTCCTGCGGAATGTTCCGGAGAGAAGCCCCCGTCACGCCCCCGGATTCCCTGCGTTTACGGCCTTGAGGTCGGCGGGCGGAGAAGGACGTGGTTGTGGGGGATACGCGTCCCGGTTGCTGTTTCGCGGCAAAGCCGCGAAAAGCGCACCACTTTGGGGTGAGTGGGAGACGTGGTTGTTGCGACAACTGGTCCCCGCCACAAATTACCCTTGGCATACTTGCGCGAACGATTGCTCGTGCTACACTAGCAATTGCTGTTTCAGGGCGGGGTGGAATTCCCCACTGGCGGTAAATCGGGCGGTGCCAAAGGGGTGCCGTGGTGCAGGCGAGGTGTCTGCGACCGAGCCGATGAGTCCGCGACCCGTGCGTGTGTTGGTTCGCATGCCGGCTGAACTGGTGAGATCCCAGTACCAACGGTTAGAGTCCGGATGAAAGAGGCAGGTGATCTTATGTCTGAACAGTCGCAGCATATCCATTTTGAGAACACGAATAGGTGGAGCACCAAACAGCTCGTTACCATGGCGTTGATGTGTGCCTTGAGCGCGTTGTTTATGTATGTGCAGCTACCCATCCTTCCCTCGGCGCCGTTTTTGACGTATGACCCGTCGCTGGTGCCGGCGATGGTGTGTGGATTTGCATATGGCCCTGGTGCCGGCACAGCTGTTGCCGCCATGGCGATCGTTATCCATGCGCTCACCACGGGTGACTGGGTCGGCGCGCTTATGAACCTGGTTGCCACGCTGGGCTACATTCTGCCCGCGGCTATCGTCTACCAGAAGATGCATACCTATAAGGGTGCCGTGATTGGCCTAGCGCTCGGCGTCATTGCCGCTACGGCGTTGTCTATGGTCGCAAACCTTACCATTGGCGTATGGTTCTGGTATGGCTCGGTCGATGTGATCGCCCCGCTTATGATTCCTGCCGTGCTGCCGTTCAACCTTATCAAGACCGTCCTTAACTCGGTATTGACACTTGCGGTGTACAAGGCGGTCTCCAACCTCATCACGCCTAAAAAGGACCAGGTCAAAGGCCGCGCATGATTGAGTGTCGGGGCGTTTCCTTTAGCTATGACGGTGCCGTACCGGCACTCGACGGCGTCGATCTGAACATCGAGGACGGGGAGTTTTTCTGCATCCTCGGTGGCAATGGGTCGGGTAAGTCGACGTTTGCCAAGCATCTGAATGCACTGTTGCAGCCCGATGCGGGCACGGTACGCATCAACGGCATGGATGCGTCCGACCCCGAGCTGGTCTACGACATTCGTTCGACCGCGGGCATGGTATTCCAAAATCCCGATGACCAGCTGGTGGCAACGCTTGTCGAAGATGACGTTGCGTTTGGTCCCGAAAACCTTGGCGTGCCATCGGCACAAATTGCGCAGCGTGTACGCGAGGCGCTGAAGGGCGTGGGCCTGGTGGGCTTTGAACGCCACGAGACCCACGCGCTCTCGGGCGGTCAAAAGCAGCGCGTGGCGCTTGCCGGTGTGCTCGCCATGGAGCCCCGCGTGCTCATTTTGGACGAGGCCTCTTCGATGCTCGATCCGCGTGGGCGCAAGGGCCTTATGAAGGCTTGCCATGCGCTGCATGAGCGCGGCATGACCATCGTGATGATTACGCACTTTATGGAAGAAGCTGCCGACGCGGACCGTGTCGCCGTGTTTCAGACGGGACGAGTTGCCATGCTGGGCACGCCCGATGAGATTCTGACGCGGGCGAATGAACTCGTTCAGCTCAACCTTGACATGCCAGAGTCGTGCCGTTTGGGCATGGCACTTCATGCGGAGGGCGTGCCCGTTTGCGCGCAGGTACGTGAGGCGGATATGGTCGCCGAGATTGCGCAGGCTTATGCCGAGCGAAGTGGGGCAGGCACCGCGGGGCAGTCTTCCGCATCCCAGTTGGAAATCGCTGACGGCACTGTTCCGGTAGACAACGAAGATAACGTACCAGAGCCCGTCATCGAGCTATCCCATGTTTCGTACAGTTATTCGCTCAGTCCGCGCGAGCGCCGCCGCTGGCATAAGCGCTCGGCCACTGCGGGCAAATCGAGCAAACAGGCTCTCTGGGGAAACGATCCAAGCAGCCCGTGGGCGCTGCGCGATGTATCGCTGACGGTGCGTCGCGGCGAGTTCCTGGGCTTGGCAGGTCATACCGGTTCGGGTAAGTCGACGCTGGTCCAGCATCTCAACGGTTTGATTCGCCCTCAGGAGGGATTCGTTCGCGCGCTGGGGCTCGATCTGTCAAACAAGAAAGACTCCGCCGCGGTTAAGGCCAAGGTCGGCGTGGTGTTTCAATATCCTGAGCGTCAGCTGTTTGCCGAAACCGTGGCGCAGGACGTGGCGTTTGGTCCGCACAACCTTGGCTTGTCGCAGGCCGAGGTTGCCCGCTGCGTTGAGACATCGCTCGCGCGCGTGGGCCTCGACCTGGCCACGGTCGGCGACAAGAGTCCCTTTGAGCTTTCGGGCGGTCAGCAACGGCGTGTGGCATTCGCCGGCGTGCTCGCCATGGAGCCCGAAGTCCTGGTGCTCGATGAACCCATGGCGGGGCTCGATCCGGCTGCGCGCAGGGATTTCCTAGGGCTCATCGGTCGACTCCATCGCGAGGGCCTGACCGTTGTCATGGTTTCGCACAGCATGGATGACCTGGCCAATTGCTGCGACCGTATCGTCGTAATGAACGAAGGTGCGGTGTTTGCCGAGGGAACCCCCGCGCAGGTGTTTGCGCATGCCGATGAGCTCAAGTCGATCGGCTTGGGCGTTCCCGCCGCCCAGCGTATGGCGCTGGCGCTTACGGAGGCGGGCGTGCCGCTGCGTCGCGGCGGGCTCTATACGGTTGAGTCGCTGGCAGACGAGTTGGTGGACCTGCTAATCGGTCGCTCGGGCGGTTCTTCTAACGTCTCGGACATTGCTAAATCCAAGACGGTCGCGCGAGAGGAGGGCTGCTGATGGAGGCGTTTTCGTTTGGCAGCTACTATCCCGGCGATAGTGCAATCCACCGCCTGGACCCGCGAACCAAGTTGCTCTTGGGCTTTGTGTTTCTGATCACGACGCTCACGGTCAGTGGCTTCCGCGGACTGGCCCCGGTCGCAATTTTCGTTGTGCTGACCTATGCCGTGTCTCGGGTGCCGGTTCGTCGCGTTCTGTCGTCGATGGCGCCGCTGCTGGCAATCGTCGTCGTGGTCGCGGTGCTCAACTTGTTTACCGATCAGAGTGGGCGCATCCTGTGGCAGCTCGGCTTTCTGCAGATAAGCGAGGGCTCACTGCGTTCTGCCGCCTTTATGGCGTGTCGCCTGACGTTGATGATGGCCGGTATGAGCGCCATTACACTCACCACGCCGACGCTCGACCTCACTGCGGGCTTTGAGCGCCTGCTCGCGCCGCTTGCGCGTGTGGGACTTCCTGCGCACGAGCTCGGCATGATCATGGGTATCGCGCTACGCTTTATGCCGCAGTTTGCCACTGAGATGAAGCAGACGGCCGATGCACAGGCAAGCCGCGGTGCGCGCGTGACGGGCGGTCCGCTCGGTGGCGTACGCATGCTCGGCAGTGTGGCGATCCCGCTGTTCACCGGCGTGTTCCGCCATGCCGAGACGCTGTCTGCTGCCATGGATGCACGCTGCTATCATGGCGAGCAGGGCCGCACGCGCCTGCATGCGCTTACGTTTGGCCGCGGCGATGCGTTGGCGGCGGTGGTGACGGCGTTGCTGCTCATCTGCGTCATCGTCATCAACCTTCAACTTGTTTAGGCGCGATTCGAGCGCAAGAAAGGGGTCCCTATGACCGACAACGACCGCACGGCTCAGCTTGAGCGCGCCTGTTCGTATCTCAGGCGCATTCCGGCGTGGTATCTGGCCACGACCGATGTGGCCGACGGACATCAGCCCCGCGTGAGACCGTTTTCGTTTGCCATGGTCGATGACGGTAAGCTGTGGTTTTGCACATCGCGCGACAAGGATGTGTGGGCCGAGCTCAGCGCGAACCCCAAGTTTGAGGTTTCGGGTTGGAAACCGGGGGAGTGTTGGATTGTACTGACCGGCGAGGCCGCGCTCGAGGACGATGCGGTCGTGAGCGACAAGGTACGCCAGGCGGGTTTTAAACACATGGTGGGCATCGGCGAGGAACACGATAGCGCCAACGACGGCCGCCTTGCTTTCTTTTCGGTCCGCAACATTGCCGCGCGCTTCTGTGATATCGACGGCAGCGAGGAGCGCCTGGAGCTCTAATTTCCCAAATTGATTACCCATTCCAAAAAGACTGGTCAGGCGACAGGAGGACACATGGACGGATTGAATACGGTGTTGGAGTATCTGACGTCGGTGCCGGCATGGTATTTGGCGACGAGCGTTGACGGACAGCCTCATGTGCGTCCGTTTTCGTTTGCGCAGATCCAGGATGGCAAGCTGTGGTTTGTAACAGCGCGCACCAAAGACGTGTGGCAAGAGCTGCTACAAAATCAGCGCTTTGAGGCCACGAGTTGGTGGCCGGGCCATGGCTGGCTCATCTTGCGCGGGCGTGCCGGCTTGGATGACCGGGCCTTAGACGAAATGCGCGAAGCCGGGTGGAAGCATCTAGAGCGCCTGGGCGAGCACTATGAGGGGCCTAACGACCCCACGCTCGTCTTCTTTAGCGTCGAGGATCCCGAGGCTTTTATCTGCAATCACGACGAATGGGTGCCGGTCGAGCTCTAGCCGGCTGGCTCATCCTAACAACTTGGTTTTCGCATGGGCGGGCCCCGTATTGCCCGGTGCCGTTAGGAGCGCCGGTCAATACGGGGCCCGCTCCATTTGTCAATTCCTTCAAGCGAATGTGTCGGGATTGTTTCAATGCATGAATATGCAAGCCATTTACGTGTTCATGCATCTTTTGGTGCTAAAGTTTCAACCCACTTCATAACGACCACTGCGAAATGCGCATCGGTGCATAAATCGCAGACAAGGAGTCTAATATGTCTTTAAAGGTTGGAATCGTCGGCGCGGCTGGATATGCCGGAGCCGAGCTCATTCGCCTCGTGCTCGGCCATCCCGAGTTTGAACTTGTCGCCATTACGTCCAACGCCGATGCTGGCCAGCCGCTGTCTTCGGTCTATCCGAGCTTTGCCGGCGTGAGCGATCTGCTTTTTACCACGCACGACGCCCCCGAGCTCAAGAGCTGCGATGCGGTTTTTCTTGCCGTGCCGCACACGGCTGCCATGGCACAGGTGCCCGCGCTCCTTGCCGCAGGCGTTTCCTGCTTCGATTTGTCTGCCGACTACCGTCTGAGCGATCCGGCCGTGTTCGAGGCGTGGTATGCCGCCGCGCATACGAGCCCCGAGCTGCTCAAGACGCGTGCTTTCGGCCTCCCCGAGCTGTTCTGCCAGGACTTAGAGACCGCTGCTTCCAGCCATGCCGACGGCAAACCCGTGCTGGTCGCCTGCGCCGGTTGCTATCCCACCGCAACGAGCCTTGCCGCCGCGCCCGCCGTGCGCGCTGGCTGGGTTGCCCAGAGCGGCCCCGTGATCGTTGATGCCATCAGCGGTGTGACGGGTGCCGGCAAGTCCTGCAACGCTCGTACGCATTTTTGCAGCGCTGACGAGAACTTGGAGGCCTACGGCGTGGGCAAGCATCGCCACACGCCCGAGATTGAGCAAATCCTTGGCCTGACCGATCGCGTCGTCTTCACCCCGCATCTGGCACCGCTCAAGCGCGGCCTGCTCTCCACGGTGACGCTGCCGCTCACGCCGCAGGCCATCGACTCCCTGGCTCTTGAGGATGTTGTCGACTATTACAAGCAGTTCTACGCTGGACGCACCTTTGTGCGTGTGCTCGACGCCGGCCAGCAGCCCAAGACGGCTTCGGTCGTCGGCACCAACGCCGCCCAGATCGGCCTCGCGCTCAACAAGCGCGCGGGCGTGCTGGTGGCGACGGGCGCCATCGACAATCTGTGCAAGGGCGCTGCGGGCCAAGCAGTCCAGTGCGCCAATATCGTCTTTGGCTTTGACGAGCGACGAGGCTTGCCCACAGTGGCGTGCCCGGTGTAGCACATTCGATTGTTAACGATTTGGTAGTCGGGCATCGAGTGGGGCGCCACTCTTAAGCTGGTCTCATGATCACGACTGGCATGGCGCACCAACCGATGTCCGTTTTTTGTTTGACATAAGGAGTCATAAAGACGATGAATACCGAGCTGTTTGATATCAAGATTCGCGCCGTCGAGGGTGGCGTTACGGCTGCGGCTGGTTTTAAAGCTGCGGGCATCCACGCTGGGTTCCGCAAGAACCCCGAGCGTTTGGATTACGCGCTCGTCGTGCCCGATAAACCCTGTCCCGGTGCCGGCGTGTTTACCACCAATCGCTTTTGCGCGGCGCCCGTGCAAGTGAGCCGTGCCAACCTGGGCGGTGCCGACAAGGGTTACGGTATCATCGCCGGCGTTTCGGTCAACTCTGGCAATGCCAACGCCGCCACGGGTGAGACCGGCCTTGCATGCGCGCGCGAGACGTGCAGCATCGCATCGCAGGTCATCGGCTGCGAGCCCCAGCAGATTCTGGTTGCCTCCACGGGCGTGATTGGCCAGATTCTGCCGATCGACACGTTTGAGACCGCCATTCCTGCTGCCTACGAGGCGCTCTCCGCCCACGGTGGCGCCGATGCCGCTCGCGCCATCATGACGACTGACACGCACTCCAAGGAGTACGCCGTGTCCTATGTCAGCGAGGCTGCGGGTCATGCGGGCAATGTCTATACGGTAGGCGGAATGTGCAAGGGCTCGGGCATGATCATGCCCAATATGGCCACCATGATCGCGGTTATTACTACCGATGCCCCCGTCGAGCCTGCGGCACTTCATGCCCTGCTGCTCTCGACCGTCAAGCAGACCTTTAACAAGGTAACGGTCGATTCCGACACCTCGACCAACGACACCTGCATCATGCTTGCCTCCGGCGCCGCTGCCGCAGATGCCGAGCCTATCGTCGAGGGCTCCGATGCCTTCGACGAGTTGGCATTTGCCGTGCACGAGGTGTGCGAGAGCCTGGCGCGCAATATCGCCGCCGATGGCGAGGGCGCATCCAAGCTTGTTACGGTCAACGTTACCGGCGCCGTGAACGACGAGGAGGCCGATATCGCCGCCCGTGCCGTTGCTAACTCGCCGCTCGTTAAGACCTGCATCGCCGGCCACGACTGCAACTGGGGCCGCGTTGCCATGGCGCTTGGCAAGTGCGGCGTGAAGTTTAATCAGGAAGACGTTTCCATCGACATGATGGGCATGCCTGTCTGTCGCGACGGTCTGACTGTTCCCTTTGATGAGGACGAGGCTCTACGACGTTTCGAGGCGCCCGAGATCGTGATCTCGGCCGACCTGGGCGCAGGCGACGCGGCAACGACCGTGTGGACCTGCGACCTCACGCATGAGTACATCTCCATCAACGGCGACTACCGTTCCTAGATTCCGGGCACGCTGCGCATCTTGCCGCGATTGCGGACAGCGGAGCACGGCGCGATAACGATACGAAAGACGAGGCAGATTATGAAATTCGCACGCGATTGTCGTTCGAGCGAATCCAACGAAGCAACCGCGCAGCTGCTGTTCGAAGCGCTGCCGTGGATTAAGAACCTGACCGGCAAGACGGTTGTTATCAAATATGGCGGAGCCGCCATGGTTGATGAGCAGCTGCGCCGCGACGTGATGAGCGACATCGTTTTGCTCAAGATCATCGGTATGCGCCCCGTCATCGTGCACGGCGGCGGCAAGGCTATCAACGAGGCGCTCAGCCACTATGACATCCCCGTCGAGTTTAAGAACGGCCAGCGCGTGACCACGCCGGCGACTATGGATATCGTGCGCGAGGTGCTGGGCGGCAAGGTCAACCAGGAGTTGGTTGCTGCCATCAACCACCACGGCAACCTGGCCGTGGGCGTGTCCGGCAGCGACGCCGGCACGCTCATCGCCGAGCCGCTCGACCCCGAGCTCGGTCGCGTGGGCAAAGTGACGCACGTCAACACCGACTATATCGAGCGCTTACTCGATAGCGAGTACATCCCCGTCATCGCTACCGTCGCGGCGGGGGAGGACGGCGGTTTCTTCAACATCAACGCCGACACCGCCGCCGGTGCCGTTGCCGCGGCGCTCCACGCGCATAAGGCGATCTTTTTGACCGATGTCGATGGCCTGTACAAGGACTTTAGCGACAAGGACTCGCTTATCTCCAACCTAACGCTCGACGAGGTTAACGAAATGCTCTACGGCGGCGAGGTCGATAAGGGCATGATTCCCAAGCTGCGCGCGGCCGTCGATGCGCTTACCGGCGGCGTATTTCGTGCCCACATCATTAACGGTACTACGCCGCATTCGCTGCTCCTGGAGCTGCTGACCGATGCCGGCGTCGGCACCGTGATCCATTCCACCGAGACGGCTTACGAGTTCGATACGCATCCGCATCCGCTTTCGACGTTTGCTGCGCGTCTGACCGAAAACCTTGACGAGGTCGAGAAGCTTCAGACGGTCTAGCTGACCCGCAGCCGCCCCATTCCTGCACCCATAGCCCCGCGCCGTCTGGCGCCCAACGAAAGGCATCCCATGTCACTTGCAGCTCAGCAATCGCTTGAATCCCATTACGTTATGCATACCTTTGGCCGCTCTCCGGTCGAGTTTGTCGAGGGTCACGGCATGAAGCTCACCGGCGACGATGGCCGTGAGTACCTCGACTTTCTTGCCGGCATCGGTGTGTGCAGCCTAGGTCATGGCGACCCGGCTGTGCTCTCGGCGCTCGAGGCACAGACCAAAAAGCTCATGCATGTCTCCAATTACTTCTACATCGAGCAGCGCGGACAGGTCGCGGCGCTGCTGTCCAAGCTTGCTAACGACGACGTAGATGGTGCGCGCGTGCTTGCCGATGCCATTGCCGCCGGCGATGAGACCACGGCAGCTGCTCTTGGTGCCCCGGCTGCGGATGAGCAGGTTTGGGAGACCTTCTTTGCCAACTCTGGCGCCGAGGCCAACGAGGGCTCGATGAAGCTCGCGCGCCTGTACGCCAAGCGTGCCGGTAATGGCGGCAACACCATCGTGTGCATGCGCGGCGGGTTCCACGGCCGTACGCTCGAGACCATTGCCGCCACCATGCAGGATTGGCTGCAGGACAGCTTCCGCCCGCTGCCGGGTGGCTTTGTGGCCTGCACGCCCAACGATGTCGATGAGCTGCGTGCGATCTTTAAGCAGCTGGGCAGTGAAATTTGCGCCGTGATGCTCGAGCCGATCCAAGGTGAGAGTGGCGTGCACCCTATGACCGAGGAGTTTATGGCGGCAGCGCGCGACCTGGCACACGAAGTGGGCGCCGTGCTTATCGCCGACGAGGTCCAGTGCGGCATCTTCCGCTCCGGCAAGCCGTTTGCGTTCCAAACCTATGGCGTGGAGCCCGACATCATGAGCCTTGCCAAGGGCATTGCCGACGGCGTGCCCATGGGTGCCGTTGTGGCAAAGAAGGAGATTGCCGACGTGTTTAAGCCGGGCGACCACGGCTCGACCTTTGGCGGTAGCTGCTTGGCCATCGCGGCGTGTGCCGCGACGCTCTCCGCGCTTGTGCGTGGCGATTATGCCGAGCATGCTGCCAAGGTGGGCGCCTATATGGAGGCAAAGCTCGCCAAGCTGCCGCACGTGACCGAGGTGCGTGGCCGTGGCCTGATGCTCGGCTGCGATTTGGATGATGCCGCGGGCGACGCGCATGATATTGTTGCCCGCGCGCTGGCTGCCGGTGCCGTGATTAACGCTACGGGTGCCCATACGCTGCGTTTCCTGCCGCCGCTCGTCTGCGAGGAAGCCGACGTGGACAGCCTGATCGAGATCCTGTCGGGCGTCTTGGGCTAACGCGGCGCAATAACTCAATTTGGACCGGGTTCCGGACTGCGGACGTGCCCTATGCGGCATGATTCAGCGGTCTGGAACCCGTTTTGCCTTAGATTTGCTAAGGCAGGGAGACCTGCTGGTCAAAAAACATCAAATATGAGTACTGTTACCGATTTGGTAGCAGCAATTTTGGACTAATAAGGCCAGATATCAAGTCGAAATGGCGATGAATGCACGATTTTGATCTAACTGTTAGTCCTTATAATGGACATATGTTGCGTAATTTAAGCAAATACTGTCTTTTTATATGTTGCAAACAAAGTAGCAGTACTCATTTTTGCCATTTTTTGACCACGGCCTTTGTGACAGACGTGCTGGCGGGTTCGAATCCCATGCACCGGGCACAAAAAAGAAAGGCCTCCATCGCTGGAGGCCTAACAATTCGGTGGTGGGCGATGAGGGATGTCCGCGTGCGGCTGGCGCCGCCCGCATCCGCTTCGTCGCTCCGCTCCTCGCGTGCTGCGCTGGAAAACGCTTCGCGTTTCCTCAGCTTCGCACCCTGTCGGGTTCGAATCCCTCTGCGATGGGTCCAAAAAAGAAAGGCCCCCATTGCTGGGAGCCTATCAAATCAGTGGTGGGCGATGAGGGATTCGAACCCCCAGCCTTGTGCGTGTAAAGCACCTGCGCTAACCGTTGCGCCAATCGCCCGTGCGGAGAGAGAGTATAGCAAAACAATCGCCTCATTCACCTCATATCCATTAAAGGTAACTCGCGCGTGTCACAGCGGAGCTGATTCAGTTGAGATTGCCTGAACATTCCGCCCCTCTTTACGCCCTCGGGTATACTCAAAAGCTACTGATTCGATTTGATGCCCAGCAACAGCAGAGGGGATAGTATATGTGCGGTTTTGTCGGTTTTGTCGGTGGGACGGATAACCAATCCGAGGTGCTCACCAAGATGATGGACCGCATCGTCCATCGCGGTCCCGACATGGGCGGTCAGTTTATCGACGGCCGCGTTGCCCTCGGCTTCCGCCGCCTGTCGATCCTCGACCTGACCGAGGCTGGCGCCCAACCTATGGCCAACGAGGACGGTAGCGTCGTCATTGTCTTCAACGGTGAGATCTACAACTTCCAAGAACTCCGTTCCGAGCTCGAAGCCAAGGGCTACAAGTTCCATTGCGGCGCCGACACCGAGAGCCTCCTGCACGGCTACGAGGAGTGGGGCGAGGCCGTACTCGATCGTCTGCGCGGTATGTACGCCTTCGTCATCTGGGACAAAAAGAAGAACAAGCTTTTTGGCGCCCGCGACATCTTTGGCATCAAGCCGCTCTACTACTATCCCATGGCCGATGCGGGCGACGGCGCTCCGGGCGTGCTCTTTGGTTCCGAGATCAAGAGCTTCCTGGACTACCCGCACTTCCACAAGGCGGTCAACAAAAAGGCTCTGCGTCCGTACATGACGCTGCAGTATTCGGCAACCGAGGAGACCTTCTTCGAGGGTGTCTACAAGCTGCCGCCGGCGCACTACTTTACCGTCGATATCCCGACCGGCAAGATGAACATCGAGCGTTACTGGGATTGCGATTACTCTGCCGTCGAGAAGCCGTTCGAAGAGTATGTCGATGAGCTGGACGAGGTCGTGCACGAGAGCGTCGAGGCCCATCGCATCGCCGACGTCAAGGTCGCGTCGTTCCTCTCCGGTGGCGTCGACTCCAGCTACATCGCCGCTTGCCTCATGCCCGACAAGACCTTCTCGGTGGGCTTTGACTACAAGAACTTCAACGAGACCAACTACGCCAAGGAGCTTTCCGATAAGCTCGGCGTCGAGAACGTTCGCAAGATGATTACCGCCGACGAGTTCTTCGGTGCGCTCGAGGACATCCAGTATCACATGGACGAGCCGCAGTCCAACCTGTCTTCCGTGCCGCTGTGGTTCTTGGCCGAGATGGCCCGCAAGGACGTCACCGTGGTGCTTTCGGGCGAAGGCGCCGACGAACTCTTTGGCGGCTACGCCTACTACGAGGATACGGTCCCGGTGCGCAAGTACAAAAAGATGGTGCCGCTGCCCATCCGTCGCGCGCTCGGTAACCTGGCGCTGCATATGCCGTACTTCAAGGGACATAACTTCCTGGTCAAGGGTGCCGAGATCCCTGAGAAGTCGTTCCTGGGACAGGCTCTGGTATGGCCGGAGCGCGAGGTCGACGGCGTGCTCAAGCCCGAGTACAACACCGGCGATGGCGCCTTCGAGCTTGCCGCTCCCATCTATGCGCGCGTGAAGGGTCAGCCCGAGCTGGTCAAGAAGCAGTACCTGGACATGAACATGTGGCTCCCGGGCGACATTCTGCTCAAGGCCGACAAGATGTGCATGGCACACTCACTGGAGCTGCGCGTGCCCTTCCTGGACCGCAAAGTCATGGAGTTCGCCGAGCACATTCCCGACCGCTACCGCATCAACGAGAACGGCAACAAACAGGTACTCCGCCACGCTGCCAACAAGTCGCTGCCCGATGAGTGGGCCACCCGTCCCAAGGTGGGCTTCCCGGTGCCGATTGTCTACTGGCTGCGCGAGCAAAAGTGGTACGACTATGTCAAGGAGTACTTCACCGCGCCGTGGGCAAGCGAGTTCTTCAATACCGACGAGCTCATGCACCTGCTCGATCTGCACTTTGCGGGCAAGGGCGATTTCCAGCGCAAGATCTATACGCCGCTCGTGTTCCTAGTGTGGTACAAGCGCTTCTTTATCGACGAGGGCCAGCCTTCTGTTCAGGCTGCCTAGTCTCGGCTTACGAATGCCTGCGCGTAACGGCTCCTCCGGGAGCCGTTTTTGCGCGAGCACGTTTCAGTTACTATGAAAACCGTCCCTGCCAAATGGCTGAGAAAGGTGAAAGATGCACCATTCGGATTCCGCGACCGTGACCACGGTCGATACGCTTGCCAAGCTTCTCGGTGTGTGCGGCGAGCTGCGCGCATCGGAGCAGGTTGACGAGCGTGCCGTGACCGGCTGCTCGTTTGATTCGCGCGCGGTCTCGGCAGGTGACGTGTTCTTTTGCAAAGGTGCTGCCTTTAAGCCCGCGTTTTTGAGCATGGCGCTCGATGCGGGCGCCGTCGCATTTGTGTGCGAGGAGTCGCTGGTCGAGTCTCTGGAGCCGCTGGCGAAGGAGAGCGGTGCTGCGATGCTGGTTGTTGAAAGTGTTCGCACGGCCATGGCCCTGTTGCCGCCGGAGGTCTACGACCGTCCCGACCACGACGTCAAGATCGTGGGCATCACCGGCACCAAGGGAAAGACCACGGCCGCTTTTATGCTCCAGTCGATTATCAAAGCGGCGGGCGAGTCCTGCGGCATGATCGGCTCGGTGAGTACCGACGATGGTATCGAGTGCTACGAGAGCACCAATACTACGCCCGAGGCCCCCGAGGTCTGGCGCCATATCGCCAACTGTCGCACGTCCGGTCGCCAGTCCATGGTCATGGAGGTTTCGAGCCAGGCGCTCAAGTACCAGCGCGTCGAGAACCTGCCGTTTGACGTGGCGTGCTTCCTCAACATCGGGCGTGACCACATCTCGCCGATTGAACACCCCACGTTTGAGGATTATTTTGAGAGCAAGCTCAGGATCTTTGACCAGGCAAAGACCGCCGTGGTGAATCTGGGCACCGAAGAGGTCGACCGTGTGCTGGAGGCAGCGTCGACGGCCGAGCGCTTGGTGACCGTTGGCGTCGAGCATCCCGAGGCAAGCCTGTGGGCGAGCGACGTACGCATGGTCGGCTTTAGCATCGAGTTCAACTTGCATGGCCTGTGTGCCGACGAGTCCGAGGCGGGGGAGAAGGTCCTGCTGGGCATCGCGGGCGACTTTAACGTGGAGAACGCGCTGGTCGCCATCGCCGCCGCGCGCGAGATCGGTATCGGTATCGAGGCTATCAAGAAGGGCCTCTCCAAACTGCGCGTGCCGGGCCGCATGGAGGTCGTGGAGTCGAAGGACGGCCGCGTGATTTGTGTCGTCGACTACGCGCACAACCAGCTTTCGTTCCGCTCGCTTTTCTCGTCGGTCAAGCGCGCGTTTCCCGCCAGCCCGGTCATCGCGGTGTTTGGCGCTGCCGGCGGCAAGGCGCAGGAGCGCCGCGAGCAGCTTCCGCGCGAGGCCGCACCGTATTCCGACCTGATGATCTTTGCCAATGAGGACCCGGCTCACGAGGACCCGATGAAGGTCTGTCGCGAGCTTGCCGAACATGTTCCCGACGATACGCCGAACAAGATCATCCTCGATCGCGAAGCTGCCGTGCATGCGGCGTTCAAGGCGGCGCGCGAGGAGTACGTCAACCCCGATGCTCCTACCATTGTCTTGCTGCTGGCAAAGGGTGACGAGGAGCTCATGCACGTGGGCGACGAGTTCGTGCCCATCGAGAGCGACCTTTCGTTGGCCAATCGCCTGATCGATGTTACCCAGTTTGACTAATGAACCATGATGGCGGCGGCGCCCTGAGTGCGCTGTCGCCATAAGCGTGTTCCCTCAATCAAAACATGCCGTCCAAGTCCAAATCCTTCTACGTAAACGGAGTAACCATGTCCCACAATACCCTGCCGACCGTTGCCGAGCTTTCGGGCGAGATGCGCGAGCGCTTGGCCAAGGTCAAGTACGTCTTTACCGACCTGGATGCCACGATGCTCGCGCCCGGCTCGTGCGCGCTGCGCGACAACGACGGCAACCCTTCGACCAAACTCGTCGAGGCCGTCGTGGCGCTCGCTCGCGCTGGTATCCAGGTGGTTCCCACCTCGGGCCGCAACCGTACCATGATCTACGAGGACGCGCGCGTGCTCGGCCTCAACTCCTACATCGGCGAGATGGGCGGCCTGGTCATGTACGACCTCAAAGCCAACGATTGGGAGTATCTGACCGGCGACATGCCTTACGACCCCGCCTGCGGCCTTACTCCGCACCAGGTGATCGAGCAGACCGGCGTGTGCGAGAAGATCCTCGCCCGCTGGCCGCACAAGATCGAGTACCACAACGACATGTCGACCGGTTACAAATACCGTGAGGTCACCGTCGGCATGCGCGGCGATGTGCCCGACGATGAGGTCCAGGCCATCCTGGACGAGGCCGGCTGCGGTCTGATCTGGGCTTGCAACGGCCATCTGACTCACCTGTCCAAGCCGACGACGCTCGAACTCGATCGCGTCGAGGACGGCCGCGCCTTCAACATCAATCCGGCGGGTCTCAACAAGGGCGTTGCCATTGCGCGCTTCTGCGAGCACCTAGGGATCGAGCGCGAGGAGACGCTCGCGCTCGGCGACTCCGAGTCCGACTTCTACATGGCCGATCACGTGGGCACGTTCTGCTTGGTCGAGAATGGCCTGACGAGCGCCGGCGCGCCCGAGTTCCTGGCTGCTTGCGAGAACGCTTTCGTTACGCGCGGCAAAATTGTCGACGGTTGGGCGGCGACGGCAGAGCTGCTGGTCGCGGCGCGTTCGTAGCGCGGCGTCGCTGCACTTGGACATGTCTTTTCGAGAGGGACTGGTGAGGTAATGTCCGATATCGAGAATCCGGCAGGCGACACGCGCCCGATTGGCGTGTTCGATTCTGGTTTGGGCGGTCTGACGGTTGCGCGCGCCATCGCGACGGCGCTGCCGCACGAGTCCGTCTACTACTTCGGCGACACCAAACGCTGCCCCTACGGCACGCGCACCGAGGATGAGGTGCGCTCGTTTGCGTTGCAGGCGGGTCGTTGGCTTTCGAAGCACGACGTCAAGATTATGGTCATCGCCTGCAACACGGCGACCGCTGCGGCCTTGCGTCTGGCCCAGCAGGTGCTCGACGTTCCCGTGATCGGTGTGATCGCGCCGGGTGCCCGTGCGGCAATCAACAGCACGCGTACGCGTCGCGTGGGCGTGCTCGCCACCAACCTCACCATTCGCTCGGGCGCCTACACGCGCGCCATTCAGGACCTGGATGCCGGCGTCGATGTATACGGCTGTCCTGCCTCGAGCTTTGTCGAGGTTGTCGAACACGAGCTCGCCTCGGGTGCACATCTGCAGGAACAGTGGCTTGAGAACGAGGACATCTTCGATACGCCTGCCGTGCGTGCGCTGGTGGGTGCCACGGTTGAGCCGCTGCGCGACCACGGTATCGATACCGTGGTGCTCGGCTGTACGCATTTCCCGCTGTTGGTGGGACCTATCCGCCATGCGCTGGGGCCTGGGGTGCGCGTCGTGAGTTCCGCCGAGGAGACCACGCGCGAGCTGACCGATATCCTCACGCGCCGCGAGCAGCTGGCGGGCGACGCCGCCGAGCCGCAGCATCGTTTTGCCACGACGGCCGATAACATTGCCGAGTTTGCGGTGGCGGGCAGCTTTATCTTTGGTCAGCCGCTCAAGAGCATCGAACATATCGATATCGATGAGCTGAAATAGATGTAAGGCAGCCGCCAAAGCCTTCGCCACATCTTTTGCCGAAAGGATATTTCTATGGAGTATATGCAGGTCAACCGCGCCAACGGCCGTGCCGCCAATGAGCTGCGCCCCGTCAAGCTCACTCGTGGCGTCATGAAGCACGCCCACGGCTCGTGTTTGGCCGAGTTCGGTGACACGCGCGTACTGTGCGCCGCCACTATCGAGGAGGGCGTGCCGGGCTGGCGAAAGGGAGCTAAGGCCGGCTGGGTGACCGCGGAATACGCCATGCTGCCGGCGTCGACCGGCAAGCGCTGCAAGCGCGAGCACGCCAACCGCAAGGGCCGCTCCATGGAGATCGAGCGCCTCATCGGTCGCAGCCTGCGTACCGTCGTCAATATGAAGGCACTCGGCGAGTACACCGTTACCGTCGACTGCGACGTGATTCAGGCCGATGGCGGCACGCGTACAGCGAGCATCACCGGCGCCTGGGTGGCGCTGCGCGACGCCCTCGCCATGTGGGTCGAGGCGGGCAAGATCGAGCGCATCCCGCTTATCGGCCAGGTGGCTGCCATCTCCATGGGCGTTGCCGACGGCAATACGCTGCTTGACCTCGATTATTCCGAGGACAGCCATGCCGAGGTCGACATGAACCTCGTCGCCACCGACACCGGCGAGATGATCGAGCTCCAGGGCACCGGCGAGCAGGCGCCCTTTGACCGCAAACGCCTCAACGCCCTGCTCGACCTGGGCGACAAGGGTATCGCCGAGCTCATCGAGCTTCAGCGCCAAGCCATCGCCTAACCTGCCAAAAGGGACAGGTTTATTTTGGTAGGTTTTATCTGCTGAAATGCTGCGTTGAAAGGTCCGATCGCCTGAGAGGGGAGAGGTCAAGTGCCCAAACGCCCCTCACGCGGCTTGCTATAGAGACAAGGAGGCCAGTCATGGCACTTGAGAAGATTGACATCGACACCCTCGACCCGGCGGCGACCATCGTCGTGGCAACGGGCAACGCCCATAAGCTCACCGAGATCGAGGCCATTTTGGGCAAGGTCATGCCCGAGGTGCGCTTTGTGGCGCTCGGCCAGCTGGGTGATTTTGAGGATCCCGAGGAAAACGGCACGACGTTTTTGGAGAACGCCATCATCAAGGCCCAAGCCGCGGTTGAGGAGACGGGCCTTATGGCCATTGCCGACGATTCGGGCTTGGTCGTCGACGCGCTGGACGGTGAGCCCGGTGTGTATAGCGCGCGCTATGCGGGCGTGCACGGCGACGATGCCGCCAACAACGCCAAGCTTCTCGTTAACCTGGAAGGCGTGGCAGATGAGGACCGCACCGCGCGCTTTATGAGCGTCGTCGCGCTCATCGACACGGACGGTCTGGTTACCTATGGCGAGGGCGCCTGCGAGGGCGTTATCGCGCACGAGGGCCGCGGCGACCATGGTTTTGGCTATGACCCGCTGTTCCTGCCGGTCGACACGCCGGGCAAGACCATGGCCGAGCTGACGGCTGACGAGAAGAACGCCATCAGCCATCGTTTCCACGCGCTCGAGCATCTGTCCGCCAAGCTGACGGGCGAGGAGTAGGCCATGCGTGCGGTGGTGCAGCGCGTGCTCAACGCCGGCGTGACGGTCGACGGCGAGTGCGTGGGCCGCATTGGACGCGGCTACCTGGTGCTGCTGGGTGTGGGCCATGGCGATACGCGTGCCGAGGCCGACAAGCTGTGGGGCAAGCTCCGCGGGCTGCGTATCAACGAGGACGAGAACGGCAAGACCAATCTGGCACTTGCCGATGTCGACGGCGAGGTGCTCGTGGTGTCGCAGTTCACGCTGTTCGCCGACTGCCGCCACGGTCGCCGTCCGTCGTTTACGGATGCCGGCGCACCCGATGTTGCCAACGAGCTCTACGAGTACTTCCTGACGCTTGTGCACGAGGACGTTGAGCATGTGGCGCACGGTATCTTTGGCGCCGACATGAAGGTCGACCTGGTCAACGACGGCCCATTCACCATCGTCTTGGACACCGACAACCTTTAGGTTACGCGGTTTTACCAAACCGCGTAACAACTGGTCATGCGAGGTTGTCGTCTGGTACGTATTTGGGACGGGGCTTATTTAGCTACTTGCGTATGGCCACAACAGGGTGCTATAGTATTAGAGTTTTGTCTATCTTAGGGGTATTATCCCCTTTTTGAATTGCACCTTCTGGAGGCCCTGTTCATGGAAGAGATGGAAGTCAATCACGTCGACGACATCCACGAGAAGCTGACCGATATGGTGGGCGATCGCGTCAAGGTGAAGGCCAACATGGGCCGTACCCGCGTCGTCGAGCGCATGGGCACCATCAAGAGCGTCCACCCCGCCGTCTTTATCGTCGAGGTTGACGAGCGTCGCGGCCGCAAGTCGCGTCAGTCCTACCAGTATATCGATGTCCTCACCGGTCAGGTCGAGCTGTTCGACCCCGAGAGCGGCGAGCACATCTTTACCCCGCTCGGCAATCAGCTCGAGGAGCATTAACGGTGACCGATCGGTCCCTGACTCTTTCCGCGCCGGCAAAGATTAACCTCTACCTGGGGGTTCATACCGAGCGCGATGACCGCGGCTACCACAGGGTCGATTCCCTGATGGCAGCCGTCGGTCTTTCCGATACCGTGACGGTCACGCCGGCGCAGGCGCTGACCGTCCAGACGGTTCCAGCATCAGATTTTCCCATGCAAAAGAATACGGCGTATCGGGCTGCGGTTGCTATGGCCGAGCATTATGGTCGCGAGGCAAACATCTGCGTGACGATTGAGAAGCGCATTCCATTGTGCGCTGGCTTGGGCGGCCCCTCGACGGATGCGGCCGCGGTCATTGTCGCCTTGGCGGAGCTCTGGGGCATTGATCGCACCGACCCAGCGCTCGACGATATTGCGCGGGGCATTGGTGCCGACGTCCCGTTCTTTTTGCACGCGAGTCCTGCGTTCTACGTAGGTGGGGGAGACGTGCTGGCAACTGAGTACCCCGCGCTGCCCGCGACGCCCGTCGTGCTGGTCAAGCCGCGCGAGGCAAGCGTTTCGACAATTGAAGCCTATCGACGTTTTGACGAGGCCCCGGTGCCTGCGGACAAGCCCGGCGCGATAGCTTCTGCCTTGCGTGCTGGTGATGCCGAGACGGCATATGCACTCATCCATAACAATCTGGGTGTCATTTCCGCACAGATGGAGTCGCAGATTCAAACGGTCCTCGACTGGCTGCGTAAACAGGACGGAACCGTTGCTGTAGATGTGTGCGGATCGGGTGCCTGCTCGTTTGCCATTTGCGACACCGCTGCCACGGTCGAAAGGCTTGCCGATGCTGCCCAGCAAAATGGCTGGTGGGCCTGCGCGACTGAGTTTATTCCCAACACGGTTCAAATCGACGCGCCAAAGAAATAAAAATTTCTCTAGCACGCGGCGAAAATCTTTGTTACTATAGTCGAGCTAACGGGTTGTGGCTCAGTTTGGTAGAGCACTGCGTTCGGGACGCAGGGGTCGCTGGTTCAAATCCAGTCAACCCGACCAGAGCATGAGGAGGGACCGCTTCTTGCGGTCCCTTTTTTTAGCTAGTGTTGTGATACCGCGATACCCGCGGTATACTCATTCGAGCTTGTCTCGCTGTATTGTGGAGGTCTACATGTTTGGACTGAGGGCTCCTGAGCTCATCATTATTCTCGTCGTTGTCCTGATTATCTTCGGGCCCAAGAACCTGCCGAAGCTCGGCAAGTCCCTCGGCTCTACCGTCAAGAATATCCGCGAGGGTATGGAGGGCGACGATAAGGCCGAGACCAAGCAGGCCGAGGAGGTCGTGGTCGAGCAGTCCGAGGAGGACAAGGAGATCGCTGAGCTCGAGGCCAAGCTCGCTGCTGCCAAGAAGAAGCAGGCAGAGGACAGCGACGCGGACGCAGAGTAGTCCCATCCCTTTGGGGTGAGCACCTGACCGGCTTGCCCGCAGGCTAGCCGGTCTTTTTCGTTTTGTTGACAGTTGATTGTTTGATCAGAGTTGGGGAGATATCCGTATGGACGCAAGCCAGATCGTACTGACCGCTGAGGGCCGCCAGAAGCTCGTCGAGGAGCTCGCCTGGCGTGAGGGCGATTACGCCAAGGAGATCGTCGAGGACATCAAGGAAGCCCGCGCGTTCGGCGACCTTTCGGAGAACTCCGAGTACGATGCCGCCAAGGACAAGCAGGCCCAGAATGCTGCTCGTATCGCCGAGATCCAGGCCATTCTTGCCAACGCTCAGGTTGCTGCCACCACGGGCGACCTGACCGTCTCCATCGGTTCCACCGTTTCGCTGATTGATCCCAACGGCGAGGTCATGGAAGTCACGCTCGTCGGTACCACCGAGACCAACTCGCTCGAGCACAAGATTTCCAACGAGTCTCCGGTCGGTCACGCCATCATCGGTCACGGCGAGGGCGACTCCGTCGAGGTCGTTACGCCTTCCGGCAAGACTCGCGTCTACACCATCGCCAAGATCGCACGCTAGACCACGGTCCCGCGTAAAGGTATGTTTTCGCTCCCTGGGACCGAATCCTGGGGAGCGTTTTAGTTTGAGGAGCTAACTTATGGCAGAGAACCAGAACGCCGCCGATCAGGCATCGACGCTCAACGACGAGCGCGCCACCCGCCTGGCCAAGCGCGCCGCCCTGTTCGAGGCGGGCCAGAACCCCTATCCTGAGCACTCTGAGCTTGAGGACTACGTCGCCGATATCGAGGCTAAGTACGCCGATCTTGCCGATGGTGAGGACACCGAGGATGTCGTGAAGATCGCCGGCCGTGTGGTCGCCAAGCGCGGTCAGGGCAAGATCATGTTCATCGTCGTGCGCGATGCGACTGCCGAGATTCAGCTGTTCTGCCGCATCAACGACATGGACGTGGCTGCCTGGAATACGCTCAAGGCCCTCGACCTGGGCGACATCCTGGGCGTGACCGGCGTGGTCGTGCGTACCCAGCGCGGCCAGCTTTCCGTTGCCCCTAAGAGCGCGACCCTGCTTTCCAAGGCCGTTCGTCCGCTGCCCGAGAAGTTCCACGGTCTTTCCGATAAGGAGACCCGCTATCGCCAGCGCTATGTCGACCTGATCGCCAACGACGACGTTCGCGAGACCTTCCGTAAGCGTTCGCAGATTCTCTCCACCTTCCGTCGCTTTATGGAGTCCGACGGCTACATGGAGGTCGAGACCCCCATCCTGCAGACCATCCAGGGTGGTGCCACGGCCAAGCCGTTCATTACCCACTTCAACGCGCTCGATCAGGAGTGCTACCTGCGTATTGCCACCGAGCTGCACCTCAAACGCTGCATCGTCGGTGGTTTTGAGCGCGTGTTCGAGATCGGCCGCATCTTCCGTAACGAGGGCATGGACCTTACCCACAACCCCGAGTTCACCACGATGGAGGCCTACCGTGCCTTCTCCGACCTCGAGGGCATGAAGGCGCTCGCCCAGGGTGTCATTAAGGCGGCTAACAAGGCCATCGGCAACCCCGAGGTCATCGAGTACCAGGGCCAGACCATCGACCTTTCTGGTGAGTGGGCCAGCCGTCCCATGACCGACATCGTTTCCGACGTGCTCGGCAAGCAGGTCACCATCGACACGCCGGTCGAGGAGCTTGCCGCCGCCGCGCGCGAGAAGGGCTTGGAGATTAAGCCCGAGTGGACCGCCGGCAAGATTATCGCCGAGATCTACGATGAGCTGGGCGAGGACACCATCGTCAACCCCACGTTCGTGTGCGATTACCCCATCGAGGTCAGCCCGCTTGCCAAGCGTTTTGAGGACGACCCGCGCCTGACGCACCGCTTTGAGCTGGTTATTGCCGGTCACGAGTACGCCAACGCGTTCTCCGAGCTCAACGACCCGGTCGACCAGGCCGAGCGCTTTGCCGCTCAGATGGCCGAGAAGGCCGGCGGTGACGACGAGGCCATGGAGTACGACGAGGACTACGTGCGCGCCCTCGAGTACGGTATGCCTCCTGCGGGCGGCATCGGCATCGGCATCGACCGCGTGGTCATGCTGCTTACCAACCAGGCTTCCATCCGCGACGTGCTGTTGTTCCCGCACATGAAGCCCGAGAAGGGTTTCCAGTCCGGTGCCGCTGCCGCCAAGGCTGCCGAGGCCAGCAACGCCGCGAGCCCGTTTGTTACGTCGCTTAAGCCCACGCTCGATTACTCCAAGATCGCCGTTGAGCCGCTGTTTGAGGAGTTCGTCGACTTTGATACCTTCTCCAAGAGCGACTTCCGCGCTGTGAAGGTCAAGGCATGCGAGGCCGTCAAGAAGTCCAAGAAGCTGCTGAACTTTACGCTCGACGACGGCACCGGCACCGACCGCACCATCCTCTCCGGTATTCACGCTTATTACGAGCCCGAGGACCTGGTCGGCAAGACTCTGCTCGCCATCACCAACCTGCCTCCGCGCAAGATGATGGGCATCCCCAGCTGCGGTATGCTCATCAGTGCCATCCACGAGGAGGAGGGCGAGGAGCGTCTCAACCTGATCCAGCTCGACGCTTCCATCCCCGCCGGCGCAAAGATGTACTAACTTGTTACGCGGTTCTACGAACCGCGTAACGGCTCGACGCTGCGCGGGCCGCATTTGGACAATCTGACGTTCAACTTCAAGGGCGCGACCAGAAGGTCAGCGCCCTTTCGTTTCACGTCACCTTGTCACAAATGCGACCCGCTCGCTGTCGTTACCAAAGCATCGGCATTGCCGTGGTTGGCACTTGGGGACGTTCCTTTTCTGCCGGCAGTTGGGGACAGTCCTTGTTTTGATAGTCGTCTCTTTTATGTTTCCTTTAGCCGTCGCTGTCTAGGATGGGGGTTAGTCGATAGGAAGGGAGCACCGGGATGGACGACGCGAGCGAGCGCGCAATCGAAGAGGACATGCTCGATCAGTTCAACTACTTTGATGATGAGGACGAGGAGCTGATCGACCGTCGCGAGCCAGCGCCGCTTGATTCCTTTGATCTGGTCGATGAAGAGACTGATGAGGTTGAGGACGAATCAACGGAGCCCCCACAGCCTTCGCGCCTTGACTCGCTGCTTTCGAGAGCCCCCATGCACCACGGCGTTCGTGCCGGCGCGCTCCATATGAAAACTGACTGGCACCAGATCGTGACGGCAGGCGATGAGCTTGCCGTCGATGCGCCGCTCACCGATAAATCATCCATCATCTGCCGCACCGGCATGCTTATGCTGGCAAGCGGAACGGGTGCCTGGCGCGTGCGCGATACCATGAATCGTGTTGCCGCCGTACTCGGTGTCACCATCCACGTTGACTTAAGTCTTCTGTCGTTTGAGTGCACCTGCATCGAAGATGGCCACTGCTTTAACGAGGTTGTCAGCCTGCCCACAACGGGAGTCAATACCCATCGCATTTGGATGATGGAGAGCTTCTTAAAGGAAATCGAGACGTATGGGCGCCGGTTTACCGTGCACGAATACCACGAGATGCTCAAGACCGTTGAGAGTTCAAAACCCGATTACTCTCCCTGGCAACAGGGCCTTGCGGCAGCTTGTGCTTGCGGCGCCTTCGTCTTTTTGCTCGGCGGCGGCCCTATCGAGATGGCCTGCGCGTTTGTGGGCGCGGGTGTCGGCAACTTTGCCCGCTCCCATATTCTCAAGCAAGGCCTTGGTCAGTTCAGCGCGCTGACGACCGGCGTTGCGCTCGCTTGCGTTTCGTATCTGCTGGCATTGCTCGGCCTTGGCCAGGTCATACCGGGGGCAATGTCGCACCAAGAAGGCTATATCGGCGCCATGCTCTTTGTGATTCCCGGCTTTCCGCTCATTACGGCGGGCCTCGACATCGCCAAGCTCGACATGCGAAGCGGTATCGAGCGCCTTTCATATGCCGTATCGATTATTGTGATGGCGACGCTCGTAGGTTGGATGGTTGCCGAGTGTGTTGGCCTGGCGCCGGACGACTTTGCCCCACTGGGCCTTTCGCCGCTTGCCCTTACGCTCCTGCGCGTGGTGATGAGCTTCGTTGGCGTATTCGGCTTCTCGGTGATGTTCAACAGCCCGGTAAAGATGGCCGCGGCAGCTGGGTTGATCGGCGCCGTGTCCAATACCCTGCGTCTGACCCTTGTCGATGCGCCGACGATGATTCCCTTCCTGGGCCTCAGCACGGGAATGCCTCCCGAGGCAGCAGCGTTTATCGGCGCGCTGGTATCGGGTCTGCTGGCAAGCTTGGCCGAAGTCAAGCTCACCTACCCGCGCATCGCCCTCACGGTGCCTTCGATTGTCATTATGGTGCCCGGTCTGTATCTCTATCGCTCTATGTATTACATGTGCACCTTCGACACGGTCAACATGCTCGGCTGGTTTGTGCGCGCAGTGCTCATCGTGGCGTTTCTGCCCGTTGGCTTGGGCGTGGCGAGAACCCTCACCGACCCTCGCTGGCGCCATACCAGCTAATTGGTGCAAGGGGGACAGGTTACTTTGCACCAAATGAGTTGCGGTGAAATAGGGACTGAATTGCTGCTTAAAGGGTCAAAACAGTCCGTATTCCACCGCAACTTATGGGGTCGGGGATTATTGGTGCCTGCATCTTCATAAACTCAACGCTTACGAAGCGCAGGCCTTTCATGCTAGGCTGGTTTCACCACATAAGTAGTCGCAGACGCACGTACCACGGGCGGGCGAGATGAAGTCCCAACAGCTCCATCTCGCCCGTCCGTTTTTGTTGCGTGGTGCCGCGGCGTAACACAGAAAGGATTTTGCCCTTTATGCCTATCAACAAACGAGAGAGCCTGCTGTTCACCTTTATCATGTGCTTTTGCATGGTGCTCTGGATGAGCATCTACAACGTTGCCCTGCAGCATGGGGCCATCAACGGCGAGGTTGTTGCCGCCGCGTGGCTCGGCTTCCCCGTTGCCTACATTTTTGCCATGTGCTGCGACTGGTTTGTTGCCAGCCCCCTTGCCAAGGGTTTCGCCTTTAAAATCCTGGTCACGCCGGGCAAGAGCTCGCCGCTTGCCATGACGCTCGCCGTCAGCTCCTGCATGGTCGTTCCCATGGTTATCATCATGTCGCTGTACGGTGCCTGCGAGGGTCTGACGCACATGCCCGGCGGCATCCTTGCGAACCTGTATTCCGTGCCCGCGATCTGGATGATCAACATCCCGCATAATTTTGTGATGGCGCTGCCGTGGAACCTTTTGGTAGCCGGTCCGATTTCCCACTTCGTCTTCCGTCGCGCCTTCCCTGTGGGGACGGTTTTCGAGGAGGAGCATGCCGAGCTCTTGGAGCAGGCTATGGCTCCTGAGTGCGAGTAGCTCGCTTAGGGATCTGCTGAGCGCGGGCGACTTGCTTGGTTGGAGCCCTAAGCGTGGATAGCTCTCTCGGCGACATCGCGGGCGTGAGCGGTGCGCATGACCGGAGGGCCCGTGCTGCTCCGTTGCCCGACGTGCTAGCGCGCAGAACAATCTGTTGGTGCATTCGGCGGCTGCTGAAGCGTTTCGGCAGCCGCTTTTTATACGGAGTTTAAATACAACAGTCTGTTGTATTACGTAGAGTGGTATATCTCTAGCGGGAAAAATGCGAGAGACGGAGCATTATGGCGTTGCTAGTAGGACTGGACGTAGGGTCGACGACGACCAAAGTTTACGCGATGCACGAGGATATGACCGAGGCGTGGTGGGGATATCGCCGCCACGGGGCGTGTCAGACAGCGAGCGTGCGCGCCATGCTCGGCGAGCTCGCCGAGCGCTTTCCCCATGAGTCACTGCGCGTTGCGGTGACCGGCTCGGGTGCGCGCGATATCGCGACCGCGCTGGGCGCCTCGTACGTTCAGGAGGTGGTCGCCAACGCGCTCGCGATCAGCAGGTTCTATCCGCAGACGCGCTGCGCCATCGAGCTGGGCGGCCAAGACGCCAAGATGATCTTCTTCCGCACCAACGATAAGGGAGACATCGAGGTTGCCGACATGCGCATGAACGGCTCGTGCGCAGGCGGTACCGGTGCATTTATCGACGAGATGGCAAAGCTCATGGGGGTCGGCACCGAATCGGGCGAGTTCGAGCAGCTCGCAAGCCGGGGAACGACCGTCCACGAGGTCTCGGGCCGCTGCGGCGTGTACGCAAAGACCGATATCCAGCCGCTGCTCAACGAGGGCATTCCTACCACCGACCTGGCGCTTTCGGCGCTTCACGCGGTCGCCCGCCAAACGATCGGCGGTCTGGCCCAGGGTATCGACATCGAGCCGCCGGTAATCTTCGAGGGCGGTACGCTCGCCTACAACCCCACACTGGTCCGCGTGTTCCGGGAGCAACTGAATCTATCGGACGATCAGGTTATCGTCCCGCGCGATCCGCAGATCATGGTCGCGCGCGGTGCCGCCCTGTCGCTGACCGACATGTTCGCATCGTCCCAACCGATCGACCTTCCCGACGCTTTTGTCCGGCTGGATAAGCTCGAGACGGTCGCGCCCGCAAGCGGGGAGGGACGTCTTGCCCAGCCCTTTTTTGCCACACCTGCCGAGCAGGCGGATTTTACGGCACGCCATGGCAAAGAGACGCCGGCAAAGGGTCCGGATGCGTATGCGCCCGGAGAGACGGTGCGTGTGGCGCTCGGTATCGATTCGGGGAGCACGACGACCAAGTTCGCCCTGGTCGATGAGGCGGGTGAGCTTGTCGATTCGTTCTACGCGTCTAATAACGGCAGACCGCTCGACGTCGCCCAACAGGGTCTTGTCAGCTTGAAGAACCGCTGGGAGACAGCGGGAGTCACGCTTGCGATCGATGCCGTGGGCACCACGGGATACGGCGAGGAGCTTTTCGCGCGCGCGTTCCACGCCGACTACCATACGGTCGAGACGGTCGCGCACGCCCGCGCCGCGTGCGCATGCGTTCCCGATGCGACCTTCGTGCTCGACATCGGCGGACAGGATATGAAGGCCATCTGGCTCAACCACGGCGTGCTGACCGATATCGTCGTCAACGAGGCGTGCTCTACGGGCTGCGGCTCGTTCCTCGAGGGTTTTGCCAAAAACCTCGGAATAGCCGTTGAGGATATCGCGACCGAGGCATTTTCGTCCAAAGCCCCCGCCGTTCTCGGCAGCCGCTGCACGGTGTTCATGAACAGCAGCGTCGTTTCCGAGCAGCGGCGCGGTAAGGGTCCGGGCGACATCATGGCCGGTCTCTGCCGTTCGATTATCGAGAACGTGTTCACCAAGGTCATTCGCGTTTCAAATCTCAACCGTCTGGGCGACAAAGTCGTCGTCCAGGGCGGCACGTTCCGAAACGACGCGGTGCTGCGCGCATTCGAGCAGTATCTGGGCAAACCCGTCACGCGTGCGCCCCACCCGGGGCTGATGGGCGCTATCGGTATCGCCCTGCTCGCGCGCGAGGAATGCCGCAAGGGCGACGCCGGCACGTCGTTTATCGGGCTCGATGCCGTGGAGCGCTTCGAGCATCGCGAGTTCGGCGGCGTTACCTGCCGTCGGTGCAACAACCGCTGCCAGCGCGCGGTCGTGGCATTTGGCGACGGCTCGCTTTACGTCACGGGCAATCGCTGCCCGCGCGGCGGCGCCATCTCATGGGATGAGCTCGTGCGCGAGGTTCCCGCGGCGGAGGAGCTGCGTCCGCAGGGTGCTTGCGAGGCACAGGCACCCGGCACGGGGCGCGACCGGACCGCGGCTGCCCCCAATCTCTTTGTCGACCGCGAGAAGCTGCTGTTCGAGTCGTACCCCACGGTTCCCGTCAGCGGGGGGCGCGATGTCACGATCGGCATTCCCCGTGTGCTCGAGTTCTGGGACACCATGCCGTTCTGGTCGACGTTCTTCAGCACGCTCGGCTTTAAGGTGCGCGTCTCGGGACGCAGCACCAAGGCGATGTACGAGCGCGGTCTGGCGCACGTCACATCCGACACCGTGTGCTTCCCGGCCAAGCTCGTCCACGGGCACATCCGCAATCTCGTCGACGCCGGCGTCGACCGCATCTTCATGCCCATCATCACGACGGTGCCCACCGAAAACACCGCCTCTACCAGCGAGTGGATGTGCGCCGTCGTAAAGGGATACCCCTACGTGATGCGCAATTCCGATAACCCGGAGGAGCGTTTCGGCGTTCCGTTCGATACGCCGCTGTTCCACTGGTACGACGAGGGCGACCGAAACCGCCAGCTCAAGGCGTGGTGCAAGGAGACCTTCGATATCGATGCCGACCTGGTTGCCAAGGCGACCGAGCAGGCGGACCGCGCGCAGGAGACGTTTGAGAACCAGCTGCAGCTGCGCGGCAGGCAGGTGCTCGAGAACGTGCGCGAGGACGGCGGCTACGCGGTGGTGATCGCTTCGCGCCCGTACCACAACGACCCGCTGGTCAACCACGGGCTGCCCAAGCTCTTCTCTGAGCGCGGCATCCCCGTGCTGACGCCCGATGCGGTGCCGGGGGTCTGCAACGTCGATCTTTCCAACAGCCGCATCGACATCGTGAACAACTACCATGCGCGCATGCTGTCGTGCGCGGTCATCGTCGCATCGACGCCCGAGCTCGAGCTCGTGCAGATGGGCAGCTTCGGCTGCGGCCACGATGCGTATCTCACCGACGAGATCGCGCGCATGATGGGCGAGATGGGCTCCAAGGTTCCGATGATGATCAAGCTCGATGAGAGCGACGTCGCCGGTCCCATGGGCATTCGCGTGCGTTCGTTTATCGAGTCGGTCAACCGTCGTCGCGCGGAGGAGCGTGCCGAGGGCGCCCGGGTGCACGCGGTCCATCCGCTCGACGACCCGTATAAGGTCAAGTACACCAAGCGCGACCGGCACGACAAGATCGCACTGGTCCCCAACACCTCCCATGCGTTCTGCAGGCTCATGACCGCGGCGATGCACAATCAGGGCGTGCGCGCCGAGGCCCTTGATATCGGGCGCGAGGATGCCATCCGCCTGGGCAAACGCTATGTGCACAACGACATCTGCTTCCCCGCGCAAATCGTGATCGGCGAGGCGCTCGCGGCACTCGAGAGCGGTAAGTACGACCCGCACGACGTCGCCGTGGTGACTGGCAAGTATATCGGCGACTGCCGCCTGACGCACTACATGCCCCTGCTGCGCCGCGCGCTCGACGACGCGGGATACGACTATGTCCCGGTGCTCACCAACGACGACGTCGATGCCCACAATGCGCATCCGGGCTTCAAGCTCGGCCTTGGCCCGAGCATCCAGATCGCCTACGGTCTTCCCATGATCGATGCCCTCGAGGCCATGCTTAGGCGCATCCGTCCCTACGAGCTCGAGAAGGGCGCGGCGGACGCTGCGTTCGACCGCGCGCTCGATGAGGTTATCGAGGGCATGGAGCGCTCCGGGCTGAGAGGCCAGGCGACGGGCTTCAAACGCGCGCTTGCGATCATGGACGCCGTTCCGTACGACCGCTCGAACCCGCATCCGACCGTTCTCATCGTGGGCGAGTACCTGCTCAATTTCCATCTCGGCGCCAACCACGAGATCGAGCGCTACCTCGAGGACAACGGGCTCGAGGTCATCGAGGCGCGCATGACCGACGTGATCCGCAAGACCTATTTCTACAAGCATGCGCAGTCGCGCGAGTTCCACGTCGACCTGTCGCTGCCCGAAAAGGCCTGGTACGCCACGGCGGACAACCTGTTCGAGCTCGCGCACGACCGTTGCGACCGCCTGGGCGCGGCGAGCCCGCTCTACGAGCCGCCGACGCGCATGCCCGAGCTCGTGCGCGCGAGCGATAAGATCCTGCACCATACGTTCGATGCGGGCGAGGGCGTGCTGATTCCGGCGGAGATCCTCGAGCACGCCAAGCGCGGCTGCCGCAACTTCGTGATCCTGCAGCCGTTCGGGTGTCTGCCCAACCATGTCGTGGGGCGCGGGCTCATCCATGCGCTCAAGGAGCAGTATCCCACGGCGCAGTTCCTGCCGCTCGACTACGATCCCGACGTGAGCTTCGCCAACGTGGAGAACCGTCTTCAGATGCTCATCATGAACGCCAAGGCGCAGGGGTGCGGTGAGGCGCATGGCGAGACCGCGTAAGGACGCCGATGTGCCCGATGCACGCACCCGTATCATCGAGGCGTTTTGGGAGCTCATCGAGAACAACAGCATCTTCGAGCTGTCGGTTGGCGAGGTGACCCGCGCCGCCCAGTGCAATCGCGGAACGTTTTACTACTATTTTCACGATTTCGATGAACTCGTCGCCATCGCCATAGCCCAGCTGCTGCAGGATAACGAGCTCATCACCGATGCCCTCTGGCATTTTTCGAGCGAGGGCGACCTTTCGGCGTTCGACCGGCGCGACGTCCGCTGCCTGCTGCGGCGCATCGTCATCACCATGAGGGCGGGTGCCGCCGAGCAGGTCGTGCAGGGCATCCATACGATCATCATCGACCGCGTGAGAGAGATCGTCCACCCCGACGGAGAAGAGCTCAAGGCAGATTCGAGCTTTGCGGTGGGCTTTCTGGTCTCGGGCATCATGGGCTTTGTGATGGCGGTCGGCTTTGCCCGGGAGGGCGGCGAGGAGATAGACCTCGAGCAGCTGGGGGACAGCGCGTGCGCGTACCTGAGGGCGGTCGCCATGCAGACGGTTGAAACGGTCGCGCAAGTCGAGGGCGTCGATACATCCGAGCTGCTCGAACGCGTCTCCAAGGAGGCCGATGCCTATCGCGCATCGCGTGCGACGAGTCCCGACGTGGTGAAAGACGTCTAGGGTTTCTCTTGCGGGGCGCCCGTCGCGCATCGCGCGGTGAGTCCCGCGATGCGGTCATAACCTGCATTCATGTGAGCCGGGTTTATAGATATTCCTCCAGCTGTTAACATAGACAACCTGTGGGTAAAGAGACAAAAGCGCCGCCGACGGGCGGGCGTTTTGATTTCGATGAACTCATGTAAGGAAACGAGCATGTTAGATAGATTTACCGATCGAGCGCGCAAGGTCATGTCGATGGCCAAACAGGAGGCGCTCGATCTGCACTCAAATAAGGTGGGCACCGAGCACCTGCTGCTCGCACTCGCCAAGGAGGACGAGGGCATCGCTGCCGAGGCGCTGCGCTCGCTTGATATCTCCTACGACGACATCATGGACACCCTCAAGGAGGTCCAGACCACGGTTCCCGAGCCCAGCGAGGAGACCGAGGCTGCCAAGCTTGCCTTTACGCCGCTCGTCATTAGCGTGATGGAGCGCTCCTTCCGCGTGGCACGTGAGAACAACCAGACCTACGTGTCGACCGAGCACTTGCTGATTGGCATCGTCGAAGAGGGTAACGGCATGGCCATGGACATCCTCATGCGCCTGGGTGTGTCGTCCGCCTCCATCAAAAAGGCTATCGAGAAACTTACTGCCAAGGACCAGGACAAGAAGCGTCCGCTCGCCGGCGCCGGTGCCGGGCGTCCCGGTGCGGGCCTGCCGTTCTTTAGCGGCTCGGACGCGTCGCAGCAAAAGGGGAGCGGCACCGATACGCTTAAGCAGTTCGCCACCAACCTTACGCAGAAGGCGCGCGACGGCGAGCTCGACCCTGTAATTGGTCGCGAAAAGGAAGTCCAGCGTATGATGGAGATCCTTTCGCGTCGCACCAAGAACAATCCGCTTATCTTGGGCGACCCCGGCGTGGGCAAGACGGCCATCGTCGAGGGTCTGGCTCAGCAGATTGCAGCTGGCAACGTGCCCGAGAACCTTATGAACCAGAACATCTGGACGCTCGACCTGCCGGGCCTCGTTGCGGGCGCCAAGTATCGCGGTGAGTTTGAGGAGCGCCTCAAGAACGTGATCCAGGAGGCCACCGAAGCTGACGACGTCATCCTGTTTATTGACGAGATGCACACCATCATCGGTGCCGGCTCTGCCGAGGGCTCCATCGACGCGAGCTCCATGCTCAAGCCCGTGCTCGCGCGCGGTGCCTTCCAGATTATCGGCGCCACCACGGCCGAGGAATTCCGCAAGTACCTCACCAAGGACCCGGCCTTCGAGCGTCGCTTCCAGACCATCGATGTCGAGGAGCCGAGCGTCGAGGACACGGTCAAGATCCTGACCGCGCTTAAGCCGCGCTACGAGGAGCACCACCATGTGCGCTATACGCAGGGTGCTATCGAGGCCGCCGCGAACCTCTCCGACCGCTACATCCAGGATCGCTTCCTGCCCGATAAGGCCATCGACCTCATTGACGAGGCCGGCGCCCGCGCCCGCATCGCCGCCAACCGCGCGCCCGAGCCGGTGCGCGAGGCCGAGCATCGCGTGGAGGAGCTTAAGGCCGCCGCGCAGGAGGCCACCGAGAGCGACGACATGAACAAGGCCGCCGAGATCACCGAGCAGCAAAAGGCTGCCGAGATTGAGCTCGCCGAGGCCAAGGCTGCCTGGACGGCCGAGCTCGACGCCAGCCCGCTCACCATCGATGTCTCCCAGATTGCCGACATCGTGTCCGTGACCTCGGGCGTGCCGGTGTCCTCGCTCACCGAGAGCGAGAGCCGCCGCCTGCTGCAGGCCGAAAGCGTGCTCAAGACGCGCATCATCGGTCAGGACGAGGCCGTCGAGGCCGTTGCCAAGGCCGTGCGCCGCAGCCGCTCGCCGCTCAAGGACCCGCGTCGCCCCGGCGGCAGCTTTATCTTCCTGGGCCCCACCGGCACGGGCAAAACCGAGCTCGCCAAGACGCTCGCCGAGTATCTCTTTGGCAGCAAGGACGCGCTCATCAGCTTCGATATGTCGGAGTTTGGCAGTGAGTTCGAGGTCTCCAAGCTCATCGGTAGCCCCCCGGGCTATGTGGGCCACGACGAGGGCGGCCAGCTCACCAAGGCTGTTCGCCGTCACCCGTACTCGGTCGTGCTGTTCGACGAGATCGAGAAGGCGCACCCCGACATCTTCAATATCCTGCTGCAGGTGTTGGAGGAGGGCCGTCTGACCGATAGCCAGGGCAAGACGGTCGACTTCCGCAATACGGTGATCATCATGACGTCAAACGTGGGCGCCCGCGAGATCGCGCAGGATGCGAGCGTTGGCTTTGGCACCACCGGCGAGCAGGGCCTCACCTCGAGTGAGATCCGCGGCCGCGCGATGGGCGAGCTCAAGCGCCTGTTCCGCCCCGAGCTGCTCAACCGTATCGACGACATCGTGGTGTTCCAGAAGCTCTCGGGCGAGAACCTGACCAAGATTGCGCACCTGCTGGTGGACGATCTGCGCCAGCGCCTGATCGCAAACGGCATGAACATCAAGCTTACCGATGCGGCCTACGACAAGATTGTGGCGGAGGGTACCGACCTCACCAACGGCGCGCGTCCGCTGCGTCGTGCCATCCAAAAGCTCATCGAGGATCCGCTGTCCGAGGAACTGCTGGCTGGCGAGTGGGGCGAGGGCGATACCGTCCTGTGCGACGTGGCCGATGGCAAGTTTGTCTTTAGCCGCGGCACGGGCGAGATCCCGGCACCGCGTCCGGCGGGCACGCTTGGTGGCGATACCGCCCCGGCGGTACCGCACACCGGCAACGCCGCGCCCGTGAGCGGCGGCGTGACCTCGGGCCCCGGCGGCATGATGCAAGCCGGTTCCGGCGCGCTGTAGGGCGTGGCGACAATTTGATACGCGCAATCGAGGCGCTCCGGAAAGGGCGCCTCGATTTGTAGAGCTGCGGAAGTTGTGACCGTTACGCTATACGGTCCACCGTTAGCCGATGATGCGAGGGCGCTCGGCGTTTTCGACTGGTTTATGCACGCAAAGTCTGGGAATATACAAGTCGCATGTCTTACTGTCTAACCAGTTGCGCCAAGGAGGCACCATGGACTACAAGATTACCGGCTACGAGCCCGCCCAGCTGTTCCATTTCTTTGAGGAGGTCAGCGCGATCCCCCGTGGGTCTGGCAACGAGAAGGGCATCAGCGATTTCCTGGTTGCGTTTGCCAAGGAGCGCGGTCTCGACGTTTATCAGGACGAGGTCTACAACGTCATCATTCGCAAGCCCGCATCTGCCGGTGCCGAGAATGCCCCGACCGTGATGCTGCAGGGCCACATCGATATGGTGTGCGACAAGTTGGGCTCCGTTGAGCACGACTTTACGACCGATGGTATCGACCTGGTCGTCAAGGACGGCGTCCTCACTGCTAACGGCACCACTCTGGGCGCCGACAACGGTATTGCCGTCGCGCTTATGCTTACCGTGCTCAACGACGATTCGATTATCCATCCGGCCCTCGAGTGCGTGTTCACCACCGACGAGGAGACTGGCCTGGTCGGCGCCGAGACGCTCGACAAGTCCCAGATTAGCGCCCGCACCATGATCAACCTTGACTCCGAGGAAGAGGGCGTTGCCACCGTCAGCTGTGCCGGCGGCGTCGTCGTTACCTACACCTGCCCGATCGCGCGCGAGCACAAGACCGGTAGCACCCTCACGCTCGACATCTCCGGCCTGCTGGGCGGCCACTCCGGCAGCGATATCAACCTGGAGCGCGGCAACGGCAACCTCATCATGGCCCGCATCATCGACCGCCTGATGGTTGCCGGCGAGCCCGCCATCGTTAGCTTTAACGGCGGCACCAAGGACAACGCCATCAACCGTGAGTGCAAGGCTGTTCTGGTCTACGCCGACCACGCTGCCGCCGAGGCCGCGGCCCAGATCGCAAAGGGCATCATCGCCGACGTCACTGCCGAGCTCGAGGTCTTCGACCCCGGCTTTACTTGCACCGTCGAGATTGCCGACGACGCCGAGGTTGAGGCCATGGACCAGAAGTCCGCGCTTGCCCTCATCCGCGCCCTGCGCCTTGCCCCTAACGGCGTGATTCGCCGCAACGTCGCCACCGACGGCTCCGTCGAGGTTTCCTCCAACATCGGCGTGGTCGCCACCTCCGATGACGAGGTCAAGATTATGCTGTCCCCGCGCTCTTCGATCACCTCGCTGCAGAACGAGTTCAAGGACCGTCTGCAGACGCTGGCCGATGTCCTGGGCTTCGACGCCAAGTTTGAGTTTGAGTATCCCGGCTGGAGCTATGCCGAGCATTCGCCGGTCCGCGAAGTCTTTGTCGAGAGCTATCGAGAGCTCTTTGGCTCCGAGCTGCGCATCGAGTCCATTCACGCCGGCCTTGAGTGCGGCCTGTTTGCCGAGGCTCTGCACGGCCTGGACGCCATCGCCGTGGGCCCGACGCTCTCCGATGTCCATACCCCGGACGAGAGCATGGAGCTCGCTTCTGCCGAGCGCTTCTACGAGCTGCTCATCGACGTCCTCAAGCGCCTCGCTGCGTAAAGGTCGCGCTGGCAGCAGTCCGAGCCACGTGCTAGCAGATTGCAAATGACATTACGAGAGGGGGCACCCGGTCTTTTGCGACGGGTGCCCCCTCTCTTTTGTTTGAAAAATGGGAAATAGTCTGGTGTCTAGTCCATTTCTGCCCTGATGAGGTCGAGGGTGCGCTGGCAGTTTTCGCGGACGGGGCCGAGCATATGCTCGCGCAGGTCCGCCATGCCGGGCAGATCGGCGTATTCGTCCATGACCTCTTCCATGCAAATGGGCACCTCGTAGGCGAGGTCCATCATGGTCGCAAAGCAAAACTTCTCGGATAGCCCGGCATCGGTAAGCGCCGCCTCCAGCGCGGGGTCGCCCATACCGTGGTATCGGCGGATGGCGCCTGGACCGATGCGCCCCACACGATTTTCGCCGCCAACGCTCATGGCAAGGCGCGCCCGGCGGCGCATGCGCTCATACGCCAAACCCGACGCGACATCGTACATTCGAGCCATCATGGCTGCGCCGTCGTTTCCAAGGAGCAGGGAATAGTTTTTCGCATGCGCATCCGGTGCGCCGATAATGGCGTTGAAGAACAGTATCTGCGTAAACAGATACAGGTTAAGTTGATGGTGGCTCGTATTTACGAGGAGCTCTTGAATGTCGCGTGTGGTCGGGCCGCCGTCTGCCGTGTACTTTTGGGCGGGCATCACCCCAAGTGCCTGACAGAGGTCTTCTTGATGTAGGCGCCTGATCGTTCCGTCTTTGACTTTCACGCGGTCATAGCGCTCAACAATGAGGGCAGGTTCGTCCTCAAACATACGATATTCGACGTTTGCCGTTGCGATGCCGGCGCGCTGGGCGCTTTTCATGCAGACAAACTCATTGAGAGCCTCGAGTTTAAAACCGATAACGCCATTTTTGAAAATATGCGTCGTGGGCGAGGACCCCATGCATTCGCACCAGCGACCGTCCATGAGTGCGAGAGCGAACTTGCCCTGGTTGCCTCCAAGTGACCAACTTTCATCTAGACCCATCCACGATGCATCGCGGTCATCTCTGATCGACTTGAGACGAAGAGCAATTTCGTGGTCGTCTATAGGGCGGTATTCGCCAGCGCGATGCAGGACGGCGTCGGCATCTTCTTCGGCACAAAACTGCACTCCGCCCGGACAGTCGAGTCCGATATGGCTGAGCAGAGCAACGGGATTGTTGGGCCTGGTGTCGAATTCGACGGCGATCGCTTTTCGCTGGTCCTCGCTGTCGGGCAGAAGACCAAACAAGTACGGATTCATGACCTGTTGGCCGTATATGCGATTTGATACGGGTATGTTTGTCGATAGGGCTGGCCCGTCATAGTCTCGATCGTAGACAAAGTTGACAAGACCGTTCTCATCTTGTGTGAGCGTTCCCGCAGGTACGCCGCAAATAATGGTCCGAAGCGTTTTGCTGGCCACTTGCTACCTCCCTTTGGGCCTGGTTTGGGCAGATGGGTTTGCGGCAATCGAGACTCCGAGATTGGACATGGCGAAATCGGCGAAGGCCTTGTCGTAGAGCTCGGACGTAAAGGGGACATCTGCGAGAGCCGGAATGGCTGCGTTGCGACGGTTGCGATGGTGAAAACGTTGAGCGTGATGGCGCCTGGGGGTGCTACGAGGTTGCAAATCAGCATGCGGGGCGTCGACTGGTTGCTCGTTTTTCGATTCGTCGATATCCCCTTGAGCGGCGAGTGCCAGTCCAAGAGCACCGAAAACCGCCAGCAGCTTGTCGAGCCGAATGCCCGTGGCGTCTCCTAGCTCGAGCGATGCGAGCAGGCGCTCCGAAACACCGGCCTTTTTGGCGAGGGCGGCACGGGTGAGACCCTGAGTCTCGCGTGCCTGGCGCACGTAGATGCCAGCTTGGCGCGGTGTGGTGATGGGAAGGGTATCCACGGCTATCTCCTAACGTGCAGACTTTTGCATATCAGTATGACATGCAAAAGTCTGCACGAATAGGCATTATGCAAAACTCTGCATGAGACTCCTACATTGACGTTGGCTTATGAGAGGCGTTTTTTATATCGCGAGGATCCCCAGATGCTCAAGCAAGATCTTAAGCCCGATGAGGATGAGCACGACGCCACCCACGATGGTGGCGAGTTTTTCGTAGCGCGCGCCAAAGGTGTGGCCGATCGCTACGCCGGCAACGGAGAAGATAAACGTTGTGACGCCGATAAGCGATACAGCGGGAACGATGTCGACCGAAAGCGCGGCGAACGAGATGCCCACGGCCAGGGCGTCGATTGAGGTGGCGATGGCGAGGATCAGGTACTCGCCCAGTTCAATCTTTTCGGCATCCTTGCCGTCGCCTTCATCCTCGTCCTCGGTAAAAGCCTCCCACAGCATTTTGCCGCCGATGAAGGCCAAAAGGATAAAGGCGATCCAATGGTCGATGGGTCCGATGATGCCCATGAATTGGCTGCCGAGCGCCCATCCGATTACGGGCATGCCGGCCTGGAAACCGCCAAAGAACAGGCCGAGTATCACGGCGACCTTAAGGTTGATCCTTTTCATGCCAAGGCCCTTGCAGATGGATACGGCAAAAGCGTCCATAGAAAGGCCGATAGCGAGCAACACAAGCTCTGCGAGTCCCATAGTCTGGCTCCCTCTCTGCGGGCGGGCCCGCGTGTACCTCTTGGGGGAGTAACAAAAAAGACCCGTGGCGTACGCGTTGCGCGCACAGCCACGAGTCTCGTTCATTAAGGCAAGCCAGGCCGCATCGGCCAGTGTGTTGACTTGCCGCGCCATCGGAGGCGAACCCGATCACGCGACTACTCCCTCATTTATGCGAATCCCGATGCTACCACATAAGCAGCCCATTTGGATTGGGCTCTCAGCTGTGTTCGCTCATTCTGTAAGCATCGGATTTCGCAAGCGCCGCAGGGACAAACCGTGAGAAACTATTTAGCGTTTATGGAGCGTATACGATGGGAGCGATGCCTTGGATAAGAACGAGCTGCAAAAGCGTATGGAACAGGCCATTCGCCTGACTGCCCCCGGCCAGCCGATCCGCACCGCCCTCGACATGATCATCGCCGGTCACCTGGGCGCCCTTATCTGCGTCGGCGACACCGAAAACGTGCTCGCTGCCGGTAACGACGGCTTCCCGCTCAACATTTCGTTTACCTCGAACCGCCTGTTCGAGCTTTCCAAGATGGACGGCGCCATCGTTATCGATGGCGACCTCACCCAGATCCTGCGCGCCAACTTCCACCTCAATCCCGATCCCTCGCTCGCCACGAGTGAGACGGGCATGCGTCACCGTACTGCCGCTCGCATGTCGGTGCTCACCGATGCCATCGTGATCTCGGTTTCGGCTCGTCGCGCCGTCGTCAACGTGTACGTCCACGGCAAGAGCTACGAGATCCAGCCCGTCACCACCATCATGAGCTCGGTCAACCAGCTCGTCGCCACGCTCCAGACTACCCGTCAGTCGCTCGATCGCTCCCTGCTGCGCCTGACGGCCCTCGAGCTCGACGACTACGTCACACTCGCCGACATTACCGGTATTTTCTCGAGCTTCGAGATCATGCAGCAGGCAAAGACCGAGCTTAAGGATTGCATTGTCAAGCTGGGTAACCAGGGTAAGCTCGTGCAGATGCAGCTCGAGCAGCTCGCGGGCTCCAGCATGGATACCGAATACGACTTGATGATCCGCGACTACGCGAGCGATTCCTCTGAGGCCAACGCCGAGAAGATTCGCGCCGAGCTGAGCCGTATGACGCCTAAGGACCTGTCCGACCCGCAGCACGTGGCGGCAGTTCTGGGCTATGACGACTTGGACGAGGACTCCGTCATGACGCCGCTGGGCCTGCGCACGCTTTCGCGCGTGTCCGTCGTGCGCGACGGCGTGGCCGAGAAGATCGTCGACGAGTACGGCTCGCTGCAGGAGCTCATGGACGACATCAGCGAGGATCCGGAGCGCTTGGGCGACTTTGGCGTCAACAACCCTGCCATTCTTGCGGACTCGCTGTACCGCATGAAGGGCACCAAACAGGGGAACGCATAATGGCGCCCGTATGCGCCGTGGTCGTTGCCGGCGGCAGCGGCCAGCGCTTTGGAAATCCCGGCGGCAAGCAGCTCGTTAATGTGGCGGGCCGTCCGCTCATGAGCTGGTCCATCCGCGCGTTCGATCGTAGCGACAAGGTCGGCCATATCGTCGTGGTTTGCCCTGCCGAGCGCCGTGCCGAGATGCGCCGCTTGGCTATCGACCCGTTTGACTATGACACGCCCATCAGCTTTGCCGATGCCGGCGATACTCGTCAGGATTCCACCCGCGCCGGCGTGCACGCGGTGCCGGCGGGTTTCGAATATGTCGCTATCCACGACGGCGCCCGTCCGCTCATTACGACCGAGGCCATCGACCACGCTATCGACGTGCTCGTGAGCGACCGCTCGCTCGACGGTGTCGTGTGCGGCCAGCCCGCGATCGACACGCTCAAGATCGTCGATGGCGACAATATCGTCGAGACGCCGCCGCGTGAGCTCTACTGGGCAGCGCAGACGCCGCAGATCTTTAGCGTCGATGCTATGAAGCGCGCCCATGCTGCAGCCATTGCCGAGGGCTTTATCGGCACCGATGATTCGTCGCTGGTCGAGCGCATGGGTGGGCGCGTCCGCTGCGTCCAGAGCCCGCGCGATAACCTTAAGGTGACGGTGCCCGAGGACCTGCGTCCCGTAACCGCGATTCTGCTTGGCCGCATGGCCGAGGGAGAGGACCTTCCCCATGTTCAGTAACCTGCGCATTGGCCATGGCTACGACGTCCACCGTCTGGTGGAGGGGCGTCGATGTATCATCGGCGGTGTCGACATTCCCTACGAGCGCGGCCTGCTGGGCCACTCGGATGCCGATGTGCTCGCGCACGCCTTGGCCGACGCCATTCTGGGCGCCTGCCGCGGGGGAGACATCGGCAAGCTATTCCCCGATACCGACCCCGCCTATGAGGGTGCTGATTCGATGGTGCTGCTCGCTCGCGTGATGGGCTATGCGCGCGAGCTGGGCTTCGAGTTTGTCGATGCCGATTGCACCATTGCCTGTCAACAACCCAAGATCACCCCGCACCGCGATGCCATGCGCGCCAACCTTGCCCATGCCCTGGGCGTTGACGTCGAAAACGTGGGCGTCGCCGCCACTACGACCGAAAAGCTCGGTTGGGAAGGCCAGGGCGAGGGAATCGGCGCCTGGGCCGTCTGCCTGCTACAGAAAACCGTTAAGGAGTAACGAATGCGTATCTATAACAGCGCTACCCATAAAAAGGAAGAGTTCCAGCCCATCGAGTCCGGCAAGGTCCGCATGTACGTGTGCGGCCCCACGGTCTACGACAACATCCACATCGGCAATGCCCGCACGTTCATCAGCTTTGACGTGATTCGTCGCTGGCTCATCGCGAGCGGCTACGAGGTCACGTTTGCCCAGAACCTCACCGATGTCGATGACAAGATCATCAAGCGCGCCAACGAGCAGGGCCGTACCGCCGCCGAGGTTGCGACGGAGTTCTCTGACAAGTTTATCGGCGTTATGCGCGCCGCCAACGTGCTCGATCCCGATGTGCGTCCTCGCGCCACCAAGGAGATCGGCCCCATGATCGCCATGATCAAGACGCTCATCGAGCAGGGCCACGCCTACGCCGCCGATAACGGCGACGTGTACTTTGCCGTGCGCAGCGATCCCAACTATGGTCAGGTCTCGGGCCGCAACATCGACGACCTTATGGTTGGCGCGCGCATCGAGGAGAACGAGGACAAGAACGACCCGCTCGACTTTGCCCTGTGGAAGGCCGCCAAGCCCGGCGAGCCCAGCTGGCCGAGCCCCTGGGGCGAGGGGCGTCCCGGTTGGCACACCGAGTGCGCCGCCATGGTGCACCGCTACCTGGGCACCCCGATTGACATCCACGGCGGTGGCTCCGACCTTGCCTTCCCGCATCATGAGAACGAGTGCGCCCAGGCCACCTGCGCCTGGCACCAGGGCTTCTCCAACACCTGGATGCACACGGGCATGCTGCTGGTAGACGGCGAGAAGATGTCCAAGTCGCTCGGCAACTTCTTTACGCTGGCCGAGGTCCTCGAGCAGCACTCCGCTGCCGCCCTGCGCCTGCTGATGCTGCAGACGAGCTATCGCTCACCTCTCGACTTTTCTTGGGAGCGCCTGGAGGGTGCCGAGAACTCGCTCACGCGTATCGCCGGTACGGTCGAGAACCTGCGTTGGGCCGCGAACCATGCGACGGCCGATGCCGATGCGGCTGCCGCCGAGGCGTTTGCCGCCAAGGCCGCCGAGACCCGCGCCGCCTTTAAGGAGTGCATGGACGACGACTTTAACACCGCCGGTGCCATGGGTGCCGTCTTTGGCTTTGTGACCGAGTGCAACCAGTACCTGGAGCAGGCGGGCGATGCTGCCGACAAGGCCGCCGCGCTTGCCGCCGCCGACACGCTGGCCGAGCTGCTCGATACGTTTGGCGTTGAGCTCCCCGAGCCCAAGGTAGAGCTGCCGCTGGGTCTGCTAGGCGTTGCCGCCGGCCTGGTCGCCTACACGGGCGACGACGTGGACGAGGCTGCTGCCAAGATTCTCGAGGCCCGCGCCGAGGCCCGTGCCGCCAAGAACTGGGATCTGGCCGACGCCATCCGCGACCAGCTCAAGGACCTGGGCCTCACCATTGAGGATACCGCCGCCGGCACCCGTATCAAATCTCTCTAATCCCCGCGGGTTTCCCAAGCACCCGACCTTGCCGTTCAAACCGTCGCTCGCGTACTCAAGTACGCGTCGCTCCTCTTTCACGGCAATCTCGGGCACTTGGAAAACCCGTACCGACCGCTTGAGCTATTCGTCTTAAGCGGTCGCTTCTTTTGTCCTGTTTGAAAAGTATTTAAAGGAGGCCGCTTTATGGCCGACAATCGCAAGCGTGCATCGCGTGGAGGCAAGCAGGCTGCTTCTGGCTCGCGTCCGATTCGCCGCAATGATCGCTCTGCCGCTTCCAAGGGCCAGCGCGATCGCACCCAGGCCGCACGTCCGCAGCGCGATCGCAACCGCGACGTTGTCCAGGCTCCCAAGGGCGAGTTTATCGAAGGTCGTCGTGCTGCCGCCGAGGCGCTGCGCACTGGTTTTCCCATCAAGTGCGCACTCATCGCCGAGGGCGGGGAGCGCGATGCTGCCTTGTCGCGCCTGGTCGACGACCTCAACGCCGCGGGCGTCCGCATTAAGTATGTGCCGCGCGCGCAGCTCGATGCGCTGTCGAGCCATGGCGCTCACCAGGGCATTGCGCTCGAGGTTGGCAACTTCCCCTATGCCGATGTCGCCGATATTCTCGACCGCGCAGGCGAGGGCCCGGCACTTGTCGTGGTGCTCGACCACGTGACTGACGACGGCAACTTTGGCGCCATCGTGCGCTCCGCCGAGGTTGTGGGCGCGGCCGGCGTCATCATCGCCAACAAGCGTGCCGCCGGCGTGACCGTGGGCAGCTACAAGACTTCTGCCGGCGCCGTCATGCATCTGCCCATCGCACAGGTTCCCAATATCGCCCGTGCGCTCGATGACCTCAAGGCCGCTGGCTTTTGGGTGGGTGGCGCCTCCGAGCACGCCGAGGGCAGCTGCTGGGACGCTCCCTTCGAGGGCCGCGTTGCGCTCGTCATGGGCTCCGAGGGCGACGGCATCTCGCGCCTGGTGCTCGAGAAGTGCGACTTTTTGACCAAGCTTCCCCAGCGCGGCATGACCGAGAGCCTCAATGTTGCCCAGGCGACCACGGCGCTGTGCTTTGAATGGCTGCGCCGCAATGCCGGCGAGCTCATGGGGGAGGAGTAGCGCATGTCCAAGAAGAACCGCGCCAAGTCCAAGGCCAAGCGCTTTGGCGAGGGCTCGGCCAAGCCGATTGTTTCGGCCGCGACCTATGGCGTGGGCGGCAATGCGTTTGCGCAGGCCATCGCCGACCCAGTCTCGACGGTGCACTCCAATAAGCCCGAGCTGCTGGTGGTCGACGGTTACAACGTGATCCACTGCACGCCGCGCTACGAAAAGCTCGTGTACGACCATTCCGACGATCCGTATTCCAGTGACGTCCACGATATGGCGCGCACCGCGCTCATCAACGACGTGGCGGCGTTTGCCCAGGGCCGCTACGAGGCCGTAGTCGTGTTCGACGGCGCGGGCAATATCTCCAGCGAGCGCCCCAACCTGCCGGCCCGCGGCGTGCGTATCGAGTTCTCACCGACGGGCGTCTCTGCCGATACCGTGGTGCAGAAGCTCTGCATCGAGGCGCGCGAGGAAGGCCGCGCGTGCTCCGTGGTATCGAGTGACGGCACAATACAGGCCGTCGTCATGGGCAAGGGCGTCACGCGCATCTCGAGCCGTATGCTGGTGGACGAGATCAAACAGATCGATAACGACGTTCACGAGGCAGAGGAAGCTCCGCAGATCAAGATGACTCTGGGCAGCCGCCTGAGCCCCGATACCCTGGCCAAGCTCAAGGCGTTGCGCGGACGGTAGGGGAGTTGGCGGGGCAATGCTGCCTTGCTAACTCCATTCAGCGATGTCGATCATTCTTTCGAGGCGCCACGTTAGCGCCTCTTTTAGATAAGGTAGTCTCGCTGCTAGAGCATCGTTTTTAGACAGAATCTCGATTGCCTCGTCAACGAAGCCTTCGAGTTTGTCGCAGTCAAACCAGCCCATGTCCTCGACGAGCAACATTTGTTTGGCGGGGCTTGAATGAAATTGTGCGCTGGTAAAACTGTGCTCTCCCGCCCTAAGCTCCTCTAGTGATATGTTGCACCAGAGCGATGAGCCCGAATCGAAGATGGGGGCAGGTCTGCAAGCTTGCGTGTTTACGTTTCGCACGAGGCCGAAGTTGCGCCAATGACGATCGTAGTTGGCAATGATGTCGTCACATACGATCATGCGGTCAAGGGCATCCTTGACGCCTGTCACCCCGAGCTCCTCGCAGTTTGCTACATATCGCTCGTAGTCGGTTAGCCGTTCATCTGCGTTTGCGTGCTGGTTTACATAGAACGCAGGGACATACTCTTCTTCATCAGTTAAGAAGACATCGCATGTGCTCAGGGCGGAAGTGCCCGTGCCCTCGAGCGAGTAAGGCACATAATCGCAGGCGTTTAGGATGCGACGGTGGAGCGCGGTCGCCACCAGCTCGTTATAAGGTTCCTGGTCCAGGTGCGCTCCTGCCTTATGCAGAATTCGACGTTCGCCCTCGCACGTCCAGTACTTTTGAAGATTGCCGTCCGAGGTGTTATCGGGCTTTGCGGCAGCCGCTTTTCCCTCTGGGGCAAAGGGTGCAATGGACAGCGAGACGTCATCAAAGGCGTTATTGAAGAAGTTGATATCCTCCCAGGTGAGACCGGAACCTTGGGGCCTAATCCAATACTGGTCGGATAAGGAGAGGCCGAGATTTCGCTGGACGAGTTCATCGGGAACATCGACTGCGGCTTCTGCAAGCAGGGAGGCTAGCCCAATGCGTGCGAGCGGGATACCGCGGCCGCGCCACCAGATGCGGAAGGAGTCTAGCGATATGGGGCTATTAGGGCCAAATACTCCAATAGGGGCGTGGGCGTAATCGATGTCGGCACCGATGTGGGTAAAGTCTTTTCGCGATGTACTGTAGACCAGCTGAGCGACTTCGTACGTGCGGTTCAAGAGGGTGAACGCGATCTCGCTCTTACCGTGGCCGCGGCGGGGACGTCCCCCCGTTTTGGTCACAGAGCGGAGTCGCGTGTCGACGCTGTCTTTGTCGATGAGCCATACACCAGAAGCCTTGCGGGCCTCAAGTGCTCCGTTTTTTATGAGCTCCTGCACCCTGCGCGGAGTGATGCCGAGCAGCTCGGCGGCTTCTTTGGTAGTAAGCATCGCGAAACCCTTCGCCAGAACGAATAGTTTTATATATAGCAATTGTAATTAAAACTATTCGTTCTGGCGAATGGTTTTAAGATTGAGGGCGCACTGACAGAAATGAACGGGCCTGGTACGCGTTGTTGCTGGATTTTGCATATTTGTATAACGCCGTGCGGCCTGTTGCGCCCCGTCCGCAATTCCTTTATTCTTAACTCGCTTCGCGTGAAAGCGCCAAGTGTGCCAGTGTGGCGCAACGGTAGCGCAACTGATTTGTAATCAGTGGGTTGCAGGTTCGATTCCTGTCACTGGCTCCATGAGAGTTTCGGGCTCTGTTTCCTTGTGGGACAGGGCCCGTTTCTATTTATGTCGATAAGTCAGCGTGTTTGGCGCCAACCAAGCTTCAGGTTTGTCTCGATCCGTAACACGAGTGGGCTGAAGACCCTCCTTATAGTTACAGATCGAAACATTGCCAAGGGAAGGCCGATAACATCTCGATCCGTAACACGAAGAGGCTGAAAACCGTTCTTACTGTTACAGAATGAGACGTAAGCGGGGGTCTCTGCGAAACATCTCGATCTGTAACAGATAGGGGAGGAATAACCCTCTTACTGTTACAGGTCGAGACATAGGCCGGGGCGAGGTTGGTCATCGTCATCGAGCGTGGATTATCGGACACACGAGCGTGGAAAATCTTCCGCCTAGTGAATGAGCGTGGATAATCTGCCACTTTGGATTCGATGGTACGGCAAAGTGGGAGATTATCCACGCTCGATTTCAAACGGGAGAAAATCCACGCTCGAATCTGCCACGGAAGCCCGATCTCGACCTATATATAGGTGCAAATAAGCCGTTATCGAAGTTCGATCCTGAAGGTGTACTCCACTACACCAAAGTGTTACCTTGGGAAACGTCATCTCTGTATCCAAAACCACCGTCCTTCATATCCAAACTCAGCAAAACCGCAGGTCAAAGGTATGTAGATACGCCCGGCACCGTGTATCTAGAGGTTTTCGTTGACAGCCCCCAAGGTGGCATCGTATTATCTTCTTCGTTCGCGGGGGCGGCGGTCCAAAAGACCAAAGGACCTGCGGATACTTGAACGATTGGGAGTTTGCCCGAGTGGTTAATGGGGACGGGCTGTAAACCCGTTGGCTCTGCCTACATAGGTTCGAATCCTATAGCTCCCACCCGTCAAGTGCCTGTATAGCTCAGTCGGTAGAGCACTTCGTTGGTAACGAAGAGGTCACCAGTTCAAGTCTGGTTGCAGGCTCCATCCGGCGGTGTAGCTCAGTTGGTTAGAGCACACGGTTCATACCCGTGGCGTCACTGGTTCGAATCCAGTCACCGCTACCATAGGTAACACGGTGGCTTCTCAATAGTATGTTGAGAGGCCACTATGGTATAAAGGCAAAGTCCCGTCCGGGGACGACCTGTTAAGAGGAGGGCTTTATGGCCAAAGAGAAGTTTGAGCGCACTAAGCCGCATGTTAACATCGGCACCATTGGTCACGTCGACCACGGCAAGACCACGCTGACCGCCGCCATCACCAAGGTTCTCTCCGAGACCGAGGGCTGCAAGGCTGACTTCACTGCGTTCGAGAACATCGACAAGGCTCCCGAGGAGCGCGAGCGCGGCATTACGATCTCCGTCTCCCACGTTGAGTACGAGACTGCTGCCCGTCACTACGCTCACGTTGACTGCCCGGGCCACGCTGACTACGTCAAGAACATGATCTCCGGCGCTGCTCAGATGGACGGCGCTATCCTGGTCATCGCTGCTACCGACGGCCCCATGGCTCAGACCCGCGAGCACATCCTGCTCGCCCGTCAGGTCGGCGTTCCCTACATCGTCGTCTTCCTGAACAAGTGCGACATGGTCGACGATGACGAGCTCATCGACCTCGTCGAGATGGAGACCCGTGAGCTCCTCTCCGAGTACGATTTCCCCGGCGACGACATCCCCGTCATCCGTGGTTCCGCTCTGGGCGCTCTCGAGGGCGACGCCAAGTGGATGGACGCTATCCGCGAGCTCATGAAGGCCGTCGACGAGTACATCCCGACGCCTGCTCGTAACAACGACCTCCCGTTCCTGATGGCCGTTGAGGACGTTATGACCATCTCCGGCCGTGGTACCGTTGCTACTGGCCGTGTCGAGCGCGGTGAGCTCAAGCTCAACGAGCCCGTCGAGATCGTCGGCATCAAGGATACCCAGAACACCGTCGTTACCGGTATCGAGATGTTCCGTAAGTCCATGGACTTCTGCGAGGCTGGCGACAACGTCGGTCTGCTGCTCCGCGGCATCAAGCGTGAGGACATCGAGCGCGGCCAGGTTCTCTGCAAGCCCGGTTCGGTTACCCCGCACACCAAGTTCACCGGCGAGATCTACGTTCTGACCAAGGAGGAGGGTGGCCGTCACACCCCGTTCTTCGATGGTTATCGTCCTCAGTTCTACTTCCGTACCACCGACGTTACCGGTACGGTCAAGCTCCCCGAGGGCACCGAGATGGCTATGCCTGGTGACCACATCACCATCGAGGGCGACCTCATCCACCCGATCGCCATGGAGGAGGGCCTGCGCTTCGCTATCCGCGAGGGTGGCCACACCGTCGGTTCGGGCATCGTCTCCACGATCATTGAGTAAATTAGCTCTTTGATATAGTTGACTTAGAGAACCCGGCACTTATATGGGTGCCGGGTTCTTTTCTGCAATGGATATTGAGCCGTTGCTGGTGTCGAGAGGATCGATAATGGTCCTGGATGCACCGTCGATTAGCTCTCGATGGCTTCATTGATGTGTTCCAAATATGAATGGATCCACCGAGAACCAATTGACTCGAGGTTTTCATTGACAGCACTTACGTGGAGCTGATAAAGTAACAACTCGTGCCCGTACGGGGCGGAAATGAAAGGTTCAGGATACATGCGTACTCTAGTTACTCTTGCGTGCACTGAGTGCAAGCGCCGCAACTATACGACCACCAAGAACAAGTCGACCATGCCTGATCGTATGGAGATCAAGAAGTATTGCCCCTGGTGCCGTCATCACACGCTGCACAAAGAGACTCGCTAGTCTCTAGTCACATACGCCAGTAGTTCAATTGGTAGAGCATCGGTCTCCAAAACCGAGTGTTGAGGGTTCGAGTCCTTCCTGGCGTGCCAGTCATTATTCCGTAAGCTCCCACTTGGGGGCTTACGGTTTACTCATGTATAAGCGCATTGCGCGGAGGTAACCCAAATGGCCAACAAGAAGAACAAGAAGAAGGCTCAGCAGCCGGCACCTGCCAACAAAGCTGCCGCCAACTCCAAGGTTGAGGCCAAGAAGGCCGTTGCCAAGAAGAACGAGAAGGCTGCGAAGTCCAAGAAGAACGAGAAGCCTGGTTTCTTCGCCCGCACCAAGAAGTATTTCGCTTCGGTCAAGTCCGAGATGAAGCGTGTCACGTGGCCCGATAAGAAGGAGCTCGTGAACTACTCGGTTGTCGTTTGCGCTTCTCTGATCGTCGTCGGCGTCGTCATCGCTCTGCTCGATGCTGGCTTTGGCGAGGCTCTTGCTCTGTTCTCTGGATTGAGGGGCTAAACCATGTCTAAGCGTTGGTACGTCGTTCACACTTACTCTGGATACGAGAACCGCGTTAAGTCCGATCTCGAGCATCGCATCGAGACTATGGGCATGCAGGACCGTATCTTTGATATCGAGATTCCTATGGAGCGCGTCACCGAGATTAAAGAGGGTGGCAAGCGTGAGACCAAGGATTCCAAGATCTTCCCGGGTTATGTCCTGGTCCGCATGGAGATGGATGACGATGCTTGGACGTGTGTTCGTAACACGCCTGGCGTCACCGGTTTCCTAGGCGGCAACGGCAAGCCCGCTCCGCTTTCCCGCGATGAGTACAATAAGATGACTCGTCGTCCCGGTAAGGGCGATTCGCCCAAGCGCACCTCGGTTGATATTGAGGTCGGTACGTCCGTCCGCGTCACCGATGGCCCGCTTACCGACTTTGATGGCAAGGTCTCCGAGGTTAACACCGAGGCTGGCAAGCTTAAGGTCACGCTGATGATCTTTGGCCGCGAGACGCCGGTCGAGCTCGACTTTAACCAGGTCGCTGTCATCGCTTAAGTTTTCGTCCGTTCGCGCGAGCGTGCTTCTTCTGTGACTGCTCATCTCAGGAGTGCTTCTAACACGTGCGTGCTTACGATATAGCAAGTACTTCACACTCGTGATTCGAAAGGAATGACCATGGCTGAGAAGAAGGTTGCCAACGTCATTAAGCTCCAGATTCCTGCTGGTGCAGCTAACCCCGCTCCTCCCGTCGGCCCCGCCCTGGGCGCTGCTGGCGTGAACATCATGCAGTTCTGCCAGGCCTTTAACGCCGAGACGCAGGACAAGAGGGGTGACATCATCCCCGTTGAGATCTCTGTCTACGAGGACAAGTCCTTCTCCTTCATCACCAAGACCCCGCCGGCGGCTCACCTCATCAAGAAGGAGCTGAACCTCAAGTCTGGTTCCGCTAAGCCCCAGGCCGACAAGGTCGGTCAGCTCTCCCAGGAGCAGCTCACCAAGATCGCCGAGATCAAGATGCCGGACCTCAATGCCAACGACATTGACGCCGCCAAGAAGATCATCGCCGGTACCGCCCGTTCCATGGGCGTCACCATCGCTGAGTAGCGATTTCTTTAGGTAATGACGGGTGCTCCGACCGGGGCGCCCGTTATATGTGTGCAATAGGGCACACGATACGATGTGGGAGGGCTCACGCCCGTTTAACCACAGGAGGTAATGCACATGGCTAAGCATGGTAAGAGCTATAACGCCGCTGCCGAGAAGATCGACCGCGCCACGCTCTACACCCCCCTTCAGGCTGCCAAGCTCATCAAGGAGCTCGACACCGCCAAGTTCGACGAGACCGTCGAGGCCCACTTCCGTCTGGGCATCGATACTCGTAAGGCTGACCAGAACATCCGTGGTTCCATCTCCCTGCCTCACGGCACCGGCAAGACCGTTCGTGTTGCCGTCTTCGCCGAGGGCGAGAAGGCCCGCGAGGCCGAGGCTGCCGGCGCCGACATCATCGGTTCCGACGAGCTCGTCGCCCAGATCCAGAAGGGCGAGATCAACTTCGACGCCGCTATCGCTACGCCGAACATGATGGCCAAGGTTGGCCGCATCGGTAAGATCCTTGGTCCCCGTGGCCTTATGCCGAACCCCAAGCTCGGCACCGTGACCATGGACGTCGCCAAGATGGTTTCCGAGCTCAAGGCTGGCCGCGTTGAGTACCGCGCCGACCGTTACGGCATCTGCCACGTGCCCCTGGGCAAGAAGTCCTTCTCTGAGCAGCAGCTCGTTGAGAACTACGCTGCCCTGTACACCGAGATCCTGCGCGTCAAGCCCTCTTCTGCTAAGGGCAAGTACGTCAAGTCCATCTCCGTGTCTTCCACCATGGGCCCTGGCGTCAAGGTCGATCCCGCTGTCCAGCGTGACTTCCTGGCTGAGTAACTGCTAGTTACTGCCTGAGCAAAGCAAGCATTGCTAAAGAAACCCGGTTCTGCCTCGTGCAGGACCGGGTTTCTTGCTTTCGCTTCAAAACCACCTCAAAGGGGACAGTGCTCCCTTTGTGGTGGTTACCAGGGAGTTCTGGCGGTAGAGGACTCGATGGCCTCGTGGCGCTTGAGCTCGCGGCGCATGGTTTGCGAGTTGAGCCAGGCTGCCTGCCAGCCACGGATGGGGTAGCGCGTCTGGTCGAGCTCAAACTGCGTATAGCCGCAGGCGTTGATGATCGTCGTTCCACACACATGCTGCCGCTCGCGCTGAAAATCGTAACCGTAGCTTTGGTGTACATGCCCATGCACCATGTAGTCGGGATTCCAGGATTCGAGTGCTGTGTTAAAACACTCGAATCCTCGATGCGGCAGATCGTCCAGATCACCCATACCGGCGGCGGGTGCATGGGTAAGCAGAATGTCGCACCCGCCGACCATCCTAACCTTACGCGACAGCTTACGCATGCGCTTGGACATCTCGCGTTCGGTGTACATGTTGGCGCCGTCGCGATAACGCATGGACCCGCCAAGGCCCGCAATGCGAATCCCTCGGTACGTGTACACGCTGTCCTCTACGCAGATACATCCACCCGGTGCATGACGTGCGTAGCGGTCATCGTGATTGCCGCGCACGTAGATGAGCGGTTTGTTGATGACCGTAACCAAAAACTCAAGATAGTCCGGGTCCAGATCGCCGGCGGACAAAATCAGGTCGACTCCCTCAAAGCGTTCCTTGCGAAAGCACTCCCAAAGGCATCGTTCTTCGGTATCGGCTATGGCAAGGATTTTCATAGGGCAGGGACTTTCGGCTCATCGTCGAGCTGCGGAATGGTGCCTACCACGTTGTCCGCCAGCCAATTCATCTCGACAATCTGCGTGCTCGGCAGCGGGGGAAAGCCCTCGATCTGCACCACGCCGTCTTGGCTGTGGAGCTCGCCGCCAAAGGGGTTGATGGAGCCCTCGACGATGCCATTGCGGAGCAGCTGAACAAGCTTGCGCGTCTGATAAGGCAGGCCCGGAGCGTAGCGAATGTCGATAACGCCCGAGCTCATACCATACCAGTAGTTGACGGCGCGAACTTGGCTGTCGTCACTGGTCTCATCCCAGGTGCCATGCAGCAGGCTTCGCACGATAAGCTCGTAGTATCGGCCCCAGTTCCATACCGGCATGGCGATGCCGACGACCTTGCCATCGACTAGGCGGTGGAGTCCGTAAGCCGTGGGGTCTTCGAGCGACTTTGACATGTCGGCGCCGGTCATGACGCTCACGCCTTCGCGGCACATGGCCTCGGCAAGGCCGCCGGCGGGCACATCGCCCCAGGTGAGGATTACCTGCGCGCGAGGGTCGAGCAACGAGGCGCCAATCGCAAAGGCGTTGATCTCGCTAAGCGCACCCGACGCAAAGACCGACGCGTGGTAGCCAATGCGATGGTTGTCCGCCATGCTGGCGGCAAGGGCGCCCAGGAGGAACTTGGCCTCGTACATCTTGCCAAAGTACGAGCGCACGCTTTGGTGGGGAAGGCCGATAGAGCAGTTGAGGAACCGAACCCGAGGATACTCAACGGCAGCCCTGAGCGTGTATTCCATCAGGCGGTGCGAGGTCGAGAAGATGACGTTTGCTCCATGTTTGACAGCCGTTTCCGCGGCGGCGTAGAACGCGTCCGGATCGTGGCAGTCCTCGAACGCCTCGGTGCGCACGATACCGCCAAAGTGCTCATCGAGATACTGACGCCCTTGGTCGTGCAAGCTGTCCCAGCTCGACGATGCACAGGGGAATTCATGGATAAAGGCGATGCGCAGAGGGTTGGCCGCCGAATAAACGGTCTTGCCCATAAAGAAGTTGAGCACGCCGGAGGTGGACTTGGCGGGCGACTCTTCCTCATCGACGCTCGGTGCTTCGACAAGATCGACCTTGTCCTCGTCATTTTTGCCGGCGATGACCAGCTCGCGCCAAATCTTGCACAGGCGGTTTACGACGATATCCGTTGGCGTATCCAGCAGGCGGTCCTGGTTGTACACATTGAGGTAGACGAGCATGGCGTCGGCGGGCGTAATGTCCAGGTGGTCGCCGCCTGCGCGAAGGTAGGCGCGCTTAAAGAGCAGGAAGGTGTGGCGCAGGTAGTCGACCTTTTTCTGCGGCCATTTTTCGATAAGGTTCTGGCCGAGCATTTTGGCGAGCGTTTCGTAGCTGCCTTCGCGCGAGAACTCGATCTCGTATAGGGGGCAGACGCGCCAAAACGCGCAGAACTCACCGTACAGGCGGCTTTCGACGGAATCCCATTTGCCGGGGTAGAGACGGGTGACCTTGGCCGAAACCGTCGGGGCGTCCAGGAATTTGAGGACGCTGACGCGCTTGTTGCCTTCCTGGACATAGAACCGATGCATGAACTCGGTGACGATGATGGGGTCGCGATAGCCCTCGGTCACCTGGATGTCGTAGAGGTTGGACCACTTGCGGGCGAACTCGGTGTTAAACGGCAGCAGGGGCATAAAGTTACACGAAAAGGCAGACTGACGGCCTTTGGTGACCGTGCCGACGACCATTTCGAGCGGAATGTCCCTCAGGCCGACGCTCTCTCGCTGGCCTAAGGGGAGCTGGGCAACGAGGCCGTCGAGGTCCGTAAGGTACGGGTGCTCGCTTTGGCTGATGGCGCGACGACGTCCCTGCTCGCCGCGCTTGCGTGCTTGACGATAGGCCTCTTCCATGGTGTCTACTCCCTTAGTCGTTTAAACAACGATATGAACCATGGTACCACGATGCGAAACCACCACAAAGGTGCCTGTCCCCTTTGTGGTGGTTTTAGGCGATGATGGGGGCGATGGCGCGGATGCAGGCGTCGGCTGCCGTGAAAGTGGTGCTGTCGTCGCTGACGATAAAGATGATCTTGCCCTTGATGCCAAAGTCGCCGATCTCGCTAAAGAGCACGTAGGGCTCCTTGTCAAAGCCAGAGATGGGAAGCACCGCGGCCTTGGTGGCGTCGGTAAGCTCATCTGCCAACGCGTCCAGTGAAACCCACTTGGACGTGTCCTTGACCGCGACGGGGACGGCCACGCGCCCAAAGGGCATCAAATGCACGAGCGTGTTCTTGGAGATGTTGGAGTTGGGGACGATGATGGTCTGCCCGCAGGCGTCCTCGATGGTCGTATGGCGCCAGGTGATATCTTGGACCACGCCCGACACACCGCCAACCTCGATATTGTCGCCGGGTTTGATAATGCCCATAAACGTCACCTGCATGCCGCCGATGAGGTTTGAAAGCGTGTCCTGAAAGCCGAGTGAGATGGCGATGCCGCCGACGCCAAGAGCGGCGACGAGGGCGTTTGCGTTAACGCCAAAGCAGTTGTCGAGGATAAAACTGCCGCCGATCGTCCACATGACGGCGCGCGCGATGTTGATGAAGATACTCGATGCCGGAAGTGGGTTATCGTCTCGGTTAAGCAGATGGTTCAGGGTCTTGGATACGACCTTGGCGGCGACGGCGGTGCCTATCGCCAAGATGACGGCCCAGATGATGTTGTGGACCCACCGTTGCTCAAAGAAATGAAGAATCGGCTCAAACAATTCCATGTAGGGAAAACCTCCTAATGCTCGTCCAACCATGATACCCACCAAGAAGCCCGTCCGATCAAATTCGGACGGGCTTCTGTGCTCGATATAAGGTTTACGCGGCGGGGCTGCAAGGCCCGGCGGTGTAGCTTAGCGTCGACGCTTCCAGATAATGCCGAGGATGATGACGATGATGCCGCCGATAAGGCACGCGCCAACTACTGCCAGCGTGCGGTCTCCCGTTGCAGCGAGCTTACCGGTCGTCTTCTTGGTGATGACCTTCGTGGTCGTCGTGTCCGTCTTAGGTGAGGGCTTAGGCGTCGGGGCCGGTGTGGGCGTGGGGTCCACGGCAGCGGAGCCAAAGCTGATGGTGCCCGCGAGCGAGGCCATCTTGCTCTCCCAGCTGTTCTGCCCGATCAGCGCCCTTAGCGCTGACTCGCAGGTACCCCACTCGGTGTGCTTGGTGGCGTTTGCGAAGGTGGGGAAGTCGGTCGTGTTGGTGATGATGTAGTTGTTGGTGGCGACGGTATAGGTCTTGGCGGGGTCGAGCGTGCTGCCATCTTTGGTGAGTGTGGCACTCACAATGTGCTTGCCTTCGGGCTGCGTCCAATCAATCGTCACGTTGATGCCGCCAAAGGAGAGAACGCTGCCAGAGTCATCGCGCCACTTGTACTTGTCTTGCGCCTCCTGCTCGGTGCGACCGGCCGCCACATAAGCCTGCTGAAGCTCGTAGCTGTCGTTGCAATCGTCGCTGATTTGTAGCGAGTGCTCGAGCGCTGCGAGGAAGTCCGCGCCGGTCATGGTCCAGGTCTCCACGGTGTTGCCGTAGGGCGAGATGGCGATGACGTTGCCGGCGGTCACGTTGCCCGCCGCGATGCCGCCGCGGATGCCGCCAGCGTTTTCGATAGCGAGGTCCGCGCCCGTCAGGGCAAGATAGGAGCCGCAAATCACATGGCCGATGGTCTGGGCCTTGGTGGTGTCGCCCTCCTTGCTGGGGCGGAAATCGGTGGTGCGCACCATTTCCCAACCATGCGTGCCTGCGGCGTCCTCGCCGTAGAAATAGTTGGTGGTGGATGTGCCGAGCACCTTGTTCGATTCGTTTTCAAAGGCCTCGTCGAGCGGCTTGATCTTGTTGCGGACGTCTTCAAGGCGGCTTTGGTAGTCGGAGCCCTTGTCGGGGTCTGCCAAAAGGTCGTTGACGTTCTTGGCGGTGTAGAGCTTCTCGTCGCTGCCGTCTGCAGGGACCGTGACCGTGTCATCGTCGGTCGTCTCGGTGCCATTCGTGTCGTACTTGTACGGAATGGAAAGCAGCCCCACCTCGGCAAAGGCGCTGCCTGCCTCAACAACATGGATCGTCTTGCCGTCGGCTCCCGTCACCTTCTCGTTAAGGTTGATGTGCTCGTGGCCTGCGATAAGGGCATCGACGCCACGGAGTCGCGTGGCAAAGGTCTTGGCGTCGAGCGTGTGCGCGATACACACAACAACATCGCAGCCCTCCTTGCGCAGCTGCTCTGCCTCGGCATTGATGGCGTTCGCGGCACCCGAGAACGACGTACCCGCGACCAGGTCCGCGCGCAGCGAGGATCCCAGCGACTCATCCATGGCACCCACGACGCCGACCTTGATTTTGTAGTCGAATGTGGAGTGATCTTCGCTATCCTCCCAGGTGCGATCGAGCGTCTTCGTGATGCTCGAGCTCCATACGCCGCTCGTAGACTTTGCGTTCGCGCAGAGCATGGCGAAGGGCGTGCCAGTGGTGCTGTAGCCGGTCATGGTGCGGAGTTTGTCCGCGCCGTAGCTCCAGTCGTGGTTACCTGGCGTGGTCGCGTCGTAGCCGTCGGCATAGAAGGTGTCCATGAGCTCGGCGATGCTCTTGCCCTCGCTCATGGTGGCGAAGGACTGTCCGTGGAAGGTGTCGCCCGCATCGAGCAAAAGATCGGGGGCGTTGCCCTGGGCGCTATAGAGAACCGCCAGTCCGTCAAAGCCCACAGTGCCAGTGCCCTTTCTTTCGTTGTAGCTGTACTTGTAGCTGCCGTGGATGTCGTTGGTGTGCATGACGGTCACAGAGCCGTCAATAGCGGCGGGCAGGTTCCCCGCGAAAGCGAGGCTTGGGATGCCTGCGAGCGCGCCGGCAAACAACGCGGCGGCCAACGCAAAGCGGGGGAGTCTTTTCATGGCAGTTTCCTTAGTCCTTAGCCAGAATGTCTGGTTGAATATCGGATTATCGACATAATATGCGAAAACCGCCGCAAGGGCGTCTGTCCCTTTGCGGCGGTTTTGACGTTTGCGCAGATAAAACCCACCAAAATAAACCTGTCCCTTTTTGGCAGGTTTTAGCTCAGCAGCATGCGGTCGTTGGCGAGCTCGCCTCCCGAGACCTCCTCGAACTTCTGCAGCAGGTCGGCTACGGTGAGCGACTTCTTCTCATCGCCCGCCACGTCGTAGATCACGTGGCCTTCGTGCATCATGATCAGACGGTTGCCCAGACGGATGGCGTCGTTCATGTTGTGCGTGACCATGAGCGTGGTCAGGTGGTTCTCGTCGACGATCTCCTCGGTCAGGTTAAGCACCTTAGAGGCCGTCTTGGGGTCGAGGGCCGCGGTGTGCTCGTCGAGCAGCAGCAGGCGCGGCCTGGTGAGCGTGGCCATCAGCAGGGTGAGTGCCTGGCGCTGGCCACCCGAGAGCAGGCCGACCTTGGCGTTGAGACGCGTGTCCAGACCAAGGTCCAGGCGCTTGAGCAGCTCGACGTACTCATCTTTCTCGGCCTTGGTGACGCCCCACGAAAGGCCGCGACGCTGGCCGCGACGCTTGGCGAGGGCCAGGTTCTCGGCGATCTGCATGTCGGCAGCGGTACCGCGCATGGGGTCCTGAAACACGCGGCCCAGGTACTTGGCGCGCTGCGACTCGCTCAGGCGCGAGATGTCGGTGCCGTCGAGCTCAATAACGCCCGAATCGAGCGGGTACACGCCGGCGATCATGTTGAGCAGCGTGGACTTGCCGGCGCCGTTGCCGCCGATCACGGTTACAAAGTCGCCGTCATTCAGGGTGAGGTCGACGCCGGTGAGCGCGCGCTTCTCGGTGACGGTGCCCTTGTTAAAGGTCTTCTTGACGTGCGAGAGCTTAAGCATCTGCCTCATCCCCCTTCGTGTAGGAGCTGCGGAGCTTATAGCGCTCCCAAACCACGGGCACGCACAGGGCCACAGCGACAATCACGGCGGAGAGCAGCTTCATGTCGTTGGCGTCCATGCCCAACTGCAGCACGATGGCGCGGATAAGGAAGTACACCACGGAGCCAAAGACGGCGGAGGCAAGACGGACGCTAAACTGCGTGAGGCCGCCGGGCAGCAGACGGCCGAGCACCTCGCCGATAACAATGGCGGCAAGACCGATAACGATGGCACCGGTGCCCATACCAATGTCGGCATACTTTTGGCTCTGGCAGATGAGCGCGCCCGAAAGGCCGATGAGGGCGTTGGAGAGCACGAGGGCGATCATCTTGGTGGAGTTGGTGTTGACGCCCAGAGCGCGGATCATGTACTCGTTGTTGCCGGTGGCTCGCAGCGCCGAGCCGATCTCGGTGCCAAAGAACCAATACAGGATGGCAACGATAGCCACGGCGAGCAGGATGCCCAAGATGATGGCAACGGTGGACTGCGGCAGACCGGTCATATTGCTGACGGCCGAGAACACGGTGCCTTTGGCAAGAATGGGCGTATTGGACTTGCCCATGATGCGCAGGTTGATGGACCACAGGCTGATCTGGGTGAGGATTCCGGCGAGGATCGCAGGAATCTCAAAGACGGTGGTCAAAATGCCCGTGACGGCGCCCGCGATGGCGCCGGCGCACATACCGGCCAGCACGGCGAACAGCGGGTCGACGTTGTTATTGACGATGAGCACAGCGCAGACGCAGCCGCCGAGGGCAAAGCTGCCGTCGCAGGTCATATCGGGAATGTCGAGCAGGCGGAACGTGATAAACACGCCAAGCACCATAATGCCCCAGAGGACGCCCTGCGAAACGGCGCCCTGCAATGCAATGAGCATGCTTCATACCTCCTAGGATAGGGTGGACACGTGATTCACCATAATAGCGGTAACAATGCATAGAAGAGTTACGGACAGACGTTTTGTTTTACCTGAAACAAGCAGGGCGGACGCCGGTCTACAGCGCCCGCCCCTGTGGCTCAGATATTGAATAACGCGGCTAAAGCGCGAGCACGGGCTCTAGACGCATGCCGCGTATGGCATTACGCGTCCAGGGCGGAAAGGTCGATGCCCAGGGCCTCGGCCATTTCGTCGTTCTTGACGACGACCAGGTCCTTGCTCGAGAGGTGCTTGATCGGCATATCCTCGGGCTTGGCCTCGCCCTTCAGGATCTTAACGGCCATCTCGCCCGCGGCGTAGCCCAGGTCCTCATAGTTGATGGAGAGGGTGAACAGGCCGCCGGCCATGCACATGCCCTCCTCGCCGGTCACGAAGGGAAGCTTGTTTTCCTTGCAGATCTGGCCGACCTGCGAGGCACCCGCGGCGATGGTGTTGTCGGTGGGGGAGTACAGCGCGTCGACCTTGCCCACGGCAGACTCGACGACGGACTGAATCTCGTTGGAGCTCGAGACGGTGAAATCGGTGTACTCCAGGCCCAGCTTGTCGAGCTCCTTCTTGGCGGCCTTGATCTGGACGTCGGAGTTGGACTCGGCGGTGCAGTAGAGCAGGCCGACCTTTTTAACGTCGGGCAGGACCTTCTGCATCATCTCGAGCTGCTCGGCGACCGGGGTGAGGTCGGAAGCGCCCGTGACGTTGGTGCCGGGCTTGTCGTTGTCCTGGACCAGACCGGAGGCGGCGTAGTCGGTGATGGCGCAGCCCACGATGGGGATATCGGCCGTGGCGCCGGCGGCAGCCTGCGCGGCGGGCGTGGCGATGGCATAAATCAGGTTGACGTTGTCGCCCACAAACTTGTCGGCAATGGACTTACACGTGGACTGGTCGTTCTGGGCGTTCTTCTGGTCGATCTTGACCTTAAGGCCGCTCTCCTTGATGGCCTTGACAAAGCCGTCGTTGGCGGCATCGAGTGCGGAGTGCTCGGTGAGCTGCAGAACGCCGATGGTGTAGTCGGAACCGACGGCAGCAGAGCCGGAACCAGAGTTGCCGCCGCATCCGGCGAGCGGGGCGAGCGCGAGCAGGCCGGCGGAGACCAGAAGGCTCCTGCGGCTGATGGTGATGTCCTTCATATCATTACCCCCAGTATAAAAATGGCTGGAAACACTGCACTGGGACAAAGTGCAAGTGGAACTATAGTAGCGCTGATGTCCATTTTTACAACAGCCTGGCGGGTTTTTTAATACAGAATCGGATGGGCGGTACGGGTAGTCGAATGGGCGGCGGAGGGTCTTATGCGGCGGAGGAGGCGTCGTCCTCCTCGTCGAGGGCGGCGAAGAGCTTCTTGCCGTCGAGCAGGCGCGTGCTGACGTTTCTCATACGGGCGATCTCGACGGTGCGCAGCGTATCGTCGGTGCCTCGGGCGTCGTAGACCGTTCCCAGCAGATACGAGATGCCATCGCGCTGCCTGATGGCAAAGGGACGGAGTGTCATCCGTGCTGCTTCGGTTTCGCCGCGTGTCGTGACGCTCGAAATATCAAAACTCACCGTGGTTCCGTGGTCGATGGCCTGCTCGACGAGCTCGCACGTGTCGATGCGCTTGATGGGCGCGCGCGTTGCCTTGGTAGCCTTGCTGCCTGCGCTTGGAGCGGGTTCGGGTGTATCGAGGTAGCCGCGAACGTCGGCACTCGCCATGGCAACTAAATGCTGCGCCATGCTCTTGCGGATAGCGATAGGCGTGGAGCGGTTGCGCATGACCATACCGTGGAGCCGGATGATCTCTTCATCGGTGAGCGGGCGGGTAAGAAGTTTGTAGCCCACGCCGCGTTTGTACTCAATTTCGTATCCGGCATGGCGAAGCGCGGAGATGGCGGTGTAGATGCTGCGCCGCGCCGCCGAGATGGGCATGCGGGCGGGGTCGTCGGGATGGGCGAGGCGCCGGATCAACTCATCGGAAAGCATGGCCTTGTCCTCGCCGGTGTTTTCGCTTAATAGTTGCAGGATGCGAACGGCGCGATAGGCTGCCATCGAGGCGGCGCCCCTCGTCGTGGTGTCGTAGGTTTCAACAGCGGCTTCGGTCATCGTGCCCACGTCCTTTCCGTTTTGGGTGGCGACGGTATGGAGCCTAGGACGCGGGGCTTTCTCAGGGGCGCAGGGCGCTCTGGGCGGTCGGTAGTCGTCGGCAAACGGCGGGTCGAGTTTTCAACAGCCCTGCTCAACTGACCAAAACCTTGCCAAAAGCTTGACGGATGCTGTTGAAAAAAGCGTCTCTCGACCGATGTCGAGAGACGCTTGTACGATGAGCGTTGGCGTGTGGCGACGCGAGCTAGTGTCCGACGATTAGAAGTCGGCGTTGCCCACGGTGCGCGGGTGCGGCAGGACGTCGCGGATGTTGCCCACGCCGGTCAGATACATGACCAAGCGCTCGAAGCCCAGACCGTAGCCGGCGTGCTTGCAGGAACCGTAGCGGCGCAGGTCAAGGTAGTACTTGTACTGCTCGGGATTCATACCCAGGTCCTTGATGCGGGCCTCGAGCAGATCCAGGCGCTCCTCGCGCTGGGAGCCGCCGATAATCTCGCCGATACCGGGAACCAGGCAGTCGGCGGCGGCGACGGTCTTGCCGTCCTCGTTCATGCGCATGTAGAACGCCTTGATCTCGGCCGGGTAGTCGGTCACGAAGGTCGGGCGCTTAAAGTGCTCCTCGGTCAGGAAGCGCTCGTGCTCGGTCTGCAGGTCGATGCCCCAGCTGACGGGGTAATCAAACTGGTGGCCAGCAGCGACTGCCTGCTCCAGGATCTCGACGGCCTCGGTGTAGGTAACGCGGGCAAAGTCGGAGTTGGCGACATGGTCCAGGCGCTCGAGCAGACCCTTGTCCACAAACTTGTTGAGCATATTGAGCTCGTCGGGGCAGGTTGCCATAACGTCCTTAAGGACGTACTTGAGCATGGCCTCGGCGTTATCCATGTAGTCGTTAAGGTCGGCAAAGGCCATCTCGGGCTCGATCATCCAAAACTCGGCGGCGTGGCGCGTGGTGTTGGAGTTCTCGGCACGGAAGGTGGGGCCAAAGGTGTACACGTCGCCAAAGGCCATGGCAAAGTTCTCGGCATTGAGCTGGCCGGACACGGTGAGGCTTGCATGCTTGCCAAAGAAGTCCTGGCTCCAGTCGACCTCGCCGGACTCGGTGAGGGGCGGATTTTTGGGGTCGAGCGTGGTCACGCGGAACATCTCGCCGGCGCCCTCGCAGTCACTCGTGGTGATGATGGGGGTGTTGACGTAGACAAAGCCCTGCTCCTGGAAGAAGCGGTGGATGGCGGCAGCCGCGACAGAGCGGATGCGGAACACGGCGCGGAACAGGTTGGTGCGCGGACGCAGGTGCTGCTGGGTGCGCAGGAACTCGACGGTTGCGCGCTTCTTCTGCAGCGGGTAATCCGGGGCGCTGACGCCCTCGACCTCGATGGAGGTGGCAGAAAGCTCGAAAGGCTGGGGCGCATCGGGGGTCAGCTTGACGGTGCCGGTGCAAATGAGTGCGGCCGAGACGTTTTGATGGGCGATCTCGTCGTAGTTGTCGAGTGCCTCGCGGTTCATGACGACCTGCAGGTCGCGGAAGCAGCTGCCGTCGTTGAGCGTAACAAAGCCAAAGTTCTTCATGTCGCGGACGGACTTGACCCAGCCGGCGACGGTGACGGTCTGGCCGCCGAGCGACTCGGCATCGGCATAGAGCTGCGCGATTTTGGTGCGGTTCACGTATCCTCCCATAACGGTTGAATGATAGTTATCCATACAGTTCGATATTCTAGCAGCTCGGCTCATTTGGGCTATACAGATAAGGCATTGGCGGGATGGTTTTTCAAACGAAAAGCGCCCGCGGCCTAATGGTCGTGGGCGCTTGACGAGGTGCCTTTTGGCTGTGTGGCGCGGGGCCTGGCTACTTGGTCTTGGCAACCAGCAGCGGGTCGCCAAGCTTGACGAGCGGGTTGCCGCCGATAAGCGTTCCAGACTCGCCGACATGGTCGATGCTCTTAAGACGATCGAGCTCGGAGACGATGACGGTCACGATGTCCTCGTGACCAGCGGCCTTAATGGCCTCGCGGTCGAAGCTGATGAGCGGCTGGCCTGCCTTGACCACATCGCCCATCTCGACAAAGCGGGCAAAACCCTTGCCGTTCATTTCCACGGTGCCCAGGCCAACATGGATGAACACGCGCAGGCCGTCCTCGGTAATCATGCCGATGGAGTGGTTGGTGACAGTGGTGGCACCGATGCGGCCGTTGGCGGGCGCATAGATGGTGCCGGTAATGGGCTCGATGCCATAGCCCTGGCCAAGCATGCCTGAGGCGATCGTCTCGTCGGGAACCTCGTTCAGGTTGACGAGCACGCCGTTGACGGGGGCATAGATGACGCCTTCGCGGGTAGCGAAGCTTGCTGCGGGCGGAACGGACGCCTCGCCGGTCGAGGTGAAGGTGGACTTAAGCGAATCGAGCAGACCCATAGTTGCCTCCAACTTAAATAGGCGCATATCGCGCGTTTGGTTTGCCGGAAACGTTTCACATGTGTTTCGCGGCTTGGTCAACGCCCCTATTCTACGCTGCTCAACGATACCTCTGAACTGGGATTATGTGATATATCAGTTGAAGGGAAACTTATTGCCGGAGTGTTTCTGCGCCACGGGTTCAAGTGGGGTACGCTTGAAGGCGAAAAACAAGGGCGCATAATTTGCGCGAAGGGAGCACCTATGATTATTGAGAACCATGCGCTGTGGGGCGAGGAGCCGACCGAGGATTATCCGGCGACGTTTACGTATTTGGGTGCCGAGCCGCTGCCCGATAAACCGAATGGCCGCCGCCCCGCGGTGATCATCTGCGGCGGAGGCGGGTTTACGCATATCGCTCCGCACGAGCAGGACCCGGTGGCGTTTGCATTTTTGGATCGCGGCTACCAGGCCTTTGTGCTCAACTATGTCACGAGTTCTACGGGTGACGTGAGCTTTCCGCACCCCCAGGCAGATCTTGCCAAGATGGTCGCCACGGTGCGCGCCAACGCCGACGAGTGGCATGTCGATCCTAAGCGCGTGTGCGTCGTGGGCTTTTCTGCTGGCGGCATGATTTGCGCCTCGCTGGCAACACAGTGGAAGACCGGCCCCTTCGCGGCACTTGCCGGGGCGCGTCCGGACGACATTCGTCCCGATGCCGTGGTGCTGGGCTATCCATTGCTCGACTTTGCCTATGTGCGTGACATGCAGACGCGCGATCCGCGCATTGACTTGCGTGTGCCCAAGACGGGCGGCAAGACGGGGCGCGATTTGCTCAACGACTACCTGTCGATGGTGACGGGCGGCGAGGCAACTGACGAGCATCTGGCCGACATCTGCCCCACCACGCATGTTTCGCGTCAGATGCCACCGACCTTTGTGTGGGGCGTGTCCGACGACAAGACGGCGCCGATCGCGCAGGTCTACCCGTTTGCGCAGCGCATGGCCGAGGAGGGCGTTGCATGCGAGATGCACGTCTTCGACCAGGGTGGTCACGGCCTTTCGCTCGGCAACGCCAACACCGCGGTCGACAACGAGGACAAGCAGGCGGCAGTCCGTCCCTGGATCCGCCTAGCCTTCCGCTTCCTGGAGCGCCATCTGTAAGAGTCTCGGCATCCCAGCCCTTCAATAACTTGCGGTGAAATAGTTCCTATCTGGGGCATCAACCAGTCCATCCAGGAACTATTCCACCGCAACTTCGTTTTTGATGCCCCGCCCGGAAACTGCGTCCCAGTTTTGCCTTTCAAGGTGGGACGCAGTTTCCCATAGGGCCTCGACTGGGAAAGTGCGTCCCGTTTCGAGTGGGGATTCCGGGATGCATTTTCCGTAAGAGGCCTGTTTGGGAAACCATATCCCGTTTCGAGCCAGAATTCTGGGATGTAGTTTCCCCGAGGGGCCCCGTTGGGAAACTGCGACCCGTTTCGAGCGGGAATAACGGTACACGCTTTCCGCAAGGGCATCGTTTCCTACCAGACGGTGAACTGGGCGTTTTCTGTGTTCCAATGGACATCGCGAACGTAGTCGCGCACGCCCGTCGCATCTCGTGCTTCGAACAACTCAAGAATATGGGCATGTTCGTTGTTGGCTTTGTTGAGCAGTTTGCACGCCGTCTCCTGGTCGACAGTCTCGTAATCGCGCTTGATAAAGCAGCGCTCGAGCTGCGAGATCATATCGCGCAGACGGTCGTTGCCGCAGCGGTTGAAGTACGTCAGATGAAAGTCTCGCTGAATGTCGTCGTACTTTCGGATGAGACCGCCTTGGATCGCGAGGTCCATAGAGCCGACGAGAAATTTCAGCTGCGTAATGTCATCGTCGGTTAGGTTCGGACAGGAGAGATATGCGGCCTGCCCGTCGAGCGGTCCCATAATCTCAAAGACTTCAACGGCGTTTTGCTGATCGAACCCACGGACGCGGAATCCGCGGCGGGGGAGATTGTCCAGGTAGCCATCGCTTGCCAGCTGGATGAGCGCTTCGCGGACCGGCGTGCGCGACACGCCCATGGCATCGCAGATCGTCTGCTCGCTCAGCCGGTCGCCGGCGGACAATTCGCCGGCGTCAATACGGCTCGAAATATAGTCGTATACGTGGTCCTTCAGGGGCCTTCTGAGCGTTTCCATGAGCTTATGTTCCTTAACTGTATATTTCTAAAATTAAATACGTTTCGCTTGAATAGCTCAATTGAATTATAGAACGACCAGCTAAATCGTGCTACTTTGCGCCGATACGTAAGAATACGCTTACCGATGAATATCTACCGTTCAGTATTGTATACAATATACAAAACAGGAAAACCGCACTAAGATAAAGCCATCGAAAGGAAGGCGGGCGCGAAGAAGTCCCGCTCTCTGCTAAGAGATCCAAGGAGGATCATCATGACCAAGTTCAGCCACGTCATCATCCGCCGCCCCGGCAAGTCCCTGAGCAATGGCATCACGAGTGCCCCCGAGCTTGGCCAGCCCATCTACGAGCGCGCCATCGAGGAGCACTACGATTACGAGCATGCGCTCGAGCAGTGCGGCGTGGATGTCTCGGTGCTGCCGGCACTCGAGCAGTATCCTGACAGCTGCTTCGTCGAAGATCCGGCCGTTATCACTCGCTGCGGCGCCATCATTACCAACCCCGGCGCCGATAGCCGCAACGGCGAGAAGGACGAGATCGAGCCGGCCGTCCGTCGCTTCTTTGACGACGAGCATGTCAAGCACATCGTTTCTCCGGGCACGCTCGACGGCGGCGACGTCATGATGGTCGGCGACCATTTCTACGTCGGTCGCTCCGCTCGCACCAACGAAGAGGGCATCCGCCAGTTCTGCGAGATTCTCGAGAGCTGGGGCCTCGAGGGTTCCGAGGTTCCGCTGGAGGAGGTCCTGCACCTCAAGACGGGCGTCAACTACATCGAGGACAACAACATGCTCGTCTCCGGTGAGTTTATCGATAAACCCGACTTTGCCCAGTACAACAAGATCATCGTGCCCGAGGACGAGGCTTACGGCGCCAACTGCATCTGGGTCAACGGTACGGTCATCGTCGCCGAGGGCTATCCGACCGTGCTCAAGGCCGTGCAGGATCTGGGCTACAAGACGCTCGTCGTCGATACCTCCGAGTATCGCAAGGTCGACGGTGGCCTTTCTTGCCTGTCGCTGCGCTTCTAACGCGATGGCTGTAACAGTCTGATGATCGCTTGACCGATGGCCCGGCACCCGATTCGGGACGTCCGGGTCATCTTTCGTTCGATCACATGATGAAGGGGGTGCACATACAATGGCCTCTAAAGCTCAAAACGACGAGATTATCGACCCTAATGGCCTCGATCTCTTTCGTCTGACCATGATGGTCATTACCGCCAGTATTTGTGGCGGCATCTTCTCGCTTGCCGGCGATATGGCAGCGGGCGGGGCAAATACCGGTGCAGTTATCGTCTCGTGGGGAATTTGCTTTATTGGCGTCTTTGCGCTGATGATGGTGTTCAACGGTTTGTCTCAGGCCCGTCCCGACCTGACCGGCGGCATCTATGCATACGCTGCGGCCGGTTTTGGCGATTACATTGGATTCAACTCCGCCTGGGGCTACTGGATCAGCGCATGTCTTTCCAACGTGAGCTTTGCGCTCTTGCTGTTTAGCGCGCTGGGCTATTTCTTCCCTGCGTTTGGCGCGGGCAACAACTTGCTTTCCATCGTCTGCGCCAGTGTGTTTTTGTGGTTCCTTACCGCCCTTGTGCTTCGTGGCGTTAAGGAGGCTGCGGGCATTAACACGATCGTTACGTTGGCGAAGCTGGTGCCGTTGGGACTCTTTGTGCTGAGCATCGTGCTCCTGGGCAAGTTCAACGTCGATATCTTTATGGACAACTTCTGGGGAGAGCCGGCTGGTCCTGGCTTTGGCGAGCAGGTTGTCTCGACCATGATCGCCCTTGTCTGGGTCTTCACGGGCATCGAGGGCGCTGTCGTTATCTCGGGCCGTGCAAAGTACGTGCGTGACGTCGGCCGCTCGACGGCACTTGGATTCGCGGCTGTGTTCACGCTGTATCTGATCATCTCGATGCTGTCGCTTGGCATTATGCCGCGCGAGGAGATGGCACAGCTCGCAACGCCCTCCATGGCGGGAATTCTCGAGCGCGCAATCGGTCCTGTTGGCGCTGCCATCGTAAACCTTGGCGTTATTCTCTCGCTGGTCGGCGCGATGCTGGGCTATGTCATCATTGCATCCGAGACGCCGTTCGAGGCAGCGCGCCAGGGATCCTTCCCTCTGGCGTTTGCCAAGACGAACAAGCACGACGCCCCGGTGGTAACGGTTCTCGTGAGCTCCGGTATCACGCAGCTCTTCTTGGTTGTGTCGTATGTGGCGGCGAGCACCTACCAGTTCTTCTATAGCTGCGCGGTCAACACGATTCTGGTTCCGTACGTGTGCTCGGCAGCCTACTACATGGTGATTGGCTGGAAGAACGAGCATCTGGACGGGCCGCATGCGCCAAGCGTCGGCAAAGCCCGCTTCTTTGGCACGCTCGGCTTCATCTACACATTGTTCCTGGTGTGGTCGACGGGTCTCCAGGGCGTTATGATCACAACGATCCTTTTTGCTCCAGCCATTCCCGTTTATATGCTGGGCGAGCGAGGCCGCGGTAAGCCGGTGCTTCCTCATCTGCACGACAAGCTGATCGCAGCGGTGGTCATTGTCGTGGCAATCATTTCGCTGTATCTGCACTTTGCCGGCATTGCGCCGATTGTCTAAGATTGCGGCAATCTTCATCGCTTGGTAAGCCGACGGAGGCATCGCGTATCGATGCTGTTTGGCAATCCATAACTGATGTGGGCCTCTATAACGTGCCTTTGTGAGCGCCCACCAAGCCCGCGCAGGTGACTACGGTTGCCTGCGCGAGTTTTTGCAGTTGCGGTGAAATGCTGCCGGCAGCTGGGGACGTTCCTATTGCCGGCACTCTGGGACACTCCTTGGATGTTCCGCATGCGACGGAGGGAACGGATCATTTTGTCGAGGGGCGGGCGGCTGTTTCGGTCCTCGGGGAAACCGCGTCCCGTTTCGAGAGCAGATTCCGGGCTGTAGTTTCCCCGAGGGCCCCATTGGGAAATCGCATCCCAGTCTGAGCGCCGATTCCGGGCTGCAGTTTCCGCTAGATGCCTCAACCGGAAAGCCCGTCCCGTTTAGGTGTTCCGGAGTGGGATTCGGTTTCCGCAACAGGCCCGTCTGGGAAGCAATGGCCCAGAATCCCCCTTGCACCGATCTGTCGATTGAACATCGTTGCGTGTTCGCGCTATCATGCATAGTTACAATTGGTTAGCCATGGCAAACGGTTAGCCATGGTAAACAAAATGCAACGCCCTGTGGGCGCCGGGGGAGGAACACGGACGTGAAGCTCGATACACTCGAGATTGGAAAGGACGCCGTTGTCGCATCGGTGGCATCGGACGACCAGGCACTCCGACAACATATTTTGGACATGGGCCTAACACCGGGTACCGAAGTCACCATGATGAAGTACGCCCCCATGGGCGACCCGCTCGAGATTCGCCTACGCGGCTACGAGTTGACGCTGCGCAAGGACGATGCCGCACGGATCGAGCTCGTGGGTGTTCACGACACAGATACGGGTCCGCGCGCTAACGCCGCAATCGGCACGACGGAGCACCCGGCACTCGGCGAGGGGACGTATTCGCCCCGTGCGGCAAAAACGGCCGTGCCCGAGGGCGCGCCGCTTCATTTTGCCCTCGCCGGCAACCAAAACTGCGGTAAGACCACGCTGTTTAACCAGCTGACGGGCTCCAACCAGCATGTCGGTAATTTTCCCGGCGTGACGGTCGACCGCAAGGACGGCACTATCCGTAACCACCCCGAGGCGAGCGTTACCGACTTGCCCGGTATTTACTCCCTGTCGCCGTACACGGGCGAGGAGATCGTGAGCCGCCAGTTTATCCTGGATGAGCATCCCGATGCCATCATCGACATCATCGACGCTACCAACATCGAGCGTAACCTGTACCTGACGCTGCAGCTTATGGAGCTCGACCGCCCCATGGTCATCGCGCTCAACATGATGGACGAGGTGACGACCAACGGCGGTGCCATTGACGTCAACCTGCTCGAGAGTCTGCTGGGCGTGCCTGTTGTCCCCATTAGCGCTGCCCGCAACGAGGGTATCGGCGAGCTGGTGGACCATGCCCTGCATGTGGCGCGTTTTCGCGAGCGTCCCGGCCGCCTGGACTTTTGCGCGCCCGATGGTCCAGACGGCGGCGCGCTGCATCGCTGCATTCACGGCATCGCCAACCTTATCGAGGACCATGCCGCGACGGCGCACATTCCCGTGCGTTTTGCGGCGACCAAGCTGGTTGAGGGCGACGAGCTGGTGACCGAGGTGCTTCACCTGGACCGTAACGAGCTCGACGCTATCGAGCACATCATTACCCAGATGGAGGGCGAGGCCGGCACCGACCGCCTGTCCGCGCTGGCCGATATGCGCTTTAGCTTTATCGGTGACGTGTGTGGGCGTTGCGTCGTTAAGCCGCATGAGAGCCGCGAGCATGTGCGCTCCGTCAAGATTGACCGCATCCTGACAGGTCGTTACACAGCCATTCCGGCGTTCCTGGTGATCATGGGCCTCGTTTTTTGGCTGACGTTTGGCGTGATCGGCGCGGCGTTGCAGGGACTCATGGAGGACGGCATCGCTGCCATCATCGCCTCGGCCGATGCGGGTCTCAAGGCGTTCGGCACCAACGATGTGGTGCGCTCGCTGGCTGTCGACGGCGTGCTTACGGGCGTGGGCAGTGTGTTGACCTTCCTGCCGATTATCGTCGTGCTCTTTTTGTTCCTCTCCATTCTGGAGGACTCGGGCTACATGGCGCGTGTTGCCTTTGTCATGGATAAGGTGCTGCGTCGCTTTGGCCTGTCGGGCCGCAGCTTTGTGCCCATGCTCGTCGGTTTTGGCTGCACCGTGCCGGCTATCATGTCGACCCGTACGCTCCCATCCGAGCACGACCGTAAGATGACGGTCATGCTCACGCCGTTCATGAGCTGCTCGGCCAAGTTGCCGGTTTACGGCTTGCTGTGCGGGGCGTTTTTCCCGCAGGCGACGGTTCCCGCCATGGTCTCGCTCTATCTGATCGGTATCGTGGTCGGCTGCATTGCGGCCTTGGTGCTCAACCGCACGGCATTTAAGGGCGATCCGGTGCCATTTATCATGGAGCTTCCCAATTACCGCCTGCCGAGCGTCAAGACGACAGTGATGCTGGCATGGGATAAAGCCAAGGATTTTATTACCAAGGCCTTTACCATTATCTTTGCCGCTACCGTGGTCATCTGGTTCCTTCAGACGTTCGATATCCGCTTTAATGTGGTCGCCGATCAGTCGCAAAGCCTGCTTGCGGGCCTCGGCAGCATCATTGCGCCGGCGCTGGCGCCGCTTGGGTTTGGCGACTGGCGTGCATCCACGGCGCTCGTCACCGGACTTATCGCCAAGGAGAGTGTCATCTCGACCCTCACGGTGCTTTTGGGCGCGACCTCGCCTGCGGTGTTGTCGACCATGTTCTCTCCGTTTACTGCCTACGTGTTCCTGGTCTTTACGCTGCTGTACCCGCCCTGCGTGGCAGCCATCGGTGCCGTCAAGAGCGAGTTGGGCGCGCGCTACGCCGTTGCCGTGTTCGCGTTTCAGGTGGCAGTCGCCTGGATCGTGGCGTTTGTCGTGCATTCGGCGGGCATATTGCTGGGGCTGGCTTAGTTATTTATTGACGGCGCAACCTTTGTGTATCGAATTGTTTCGGTCCCGTGTCCGTTACTGACGGATGCGGGACCGTTGCTATATAATCGCCTCCGCTCAAAATGATTGGAGATGTTATATATGAGTCAGGCAAGGCAAGACGGCATCACGCTCAGGCAGTGGCTCCCACTCGTCGGGCTCACCTGCTGTGCGTTCGTGTTCAACACGTCGGAGTTTATGCCCATCGGCCTTTTGACTGATATCGCCGCGTCGTTCTCGCTCACCGAGGCCCAGGCGGGCATCATGATCTCGGTCTATGCCTGGGGCGTCATGCTGCTGTCGTTGCCGCTCATGATGTTCGCTTCGCGTTTTGAGTTCAAGCGGATGCTGCTGGGCGTGCTGGCCGTGTTCTCGCTCGGTCAGTTCCTGTCCGCTGTGGCGCCGACCTATCCCATCCTGGTCTGCGCGCGCCTGGTGGTCGCTTGCGCACATGCCGTGTTCTGGTCAGTCGCCTCGATTATGGCCTCGCGCCTGGTTGACACTCGCCACGGCGCGCTCGCCATCAGCATGATCGCTACGGGCTCGTCCATCGCGCAGATCTTTGGCCTGCCTCTCGGTCGCGCCATTGGCTTGGCCGTGGGCTGGCGCATGACGTTTGCCGTGGTCGGGGGCCTCTCAGCCATCGCGGTCGTCTACCAGGCAGCGGTGTTCCCGGCCATGCCGGCGGGTGAGCGCTTTACAGTCAAACAGCTGCCCGAGCTGCTCAAGAACCCGCTCCTCATCGCGCTCTACGCAGTCACGGTCTTCATGGCGACCGGCTATTACGCAAGCTACAGCTATATCGAGCCCTTCCTGGCGCAGGTCGCGCACGTCGATGCGGGCGCCATTACCATGACGCTGACGGCGTTTGGCTGCTCTGGTTTGCTCGGAAGCTGGCTGTTTGGCCGCCTGTTCGATGGGCATCGCTTCCCGTTCTTGGCTATCACGCTCTCCGGCGTGCCGGTGGCCCTGCTGCTCATGGGGCCGGCCGCATCGTCGCTCGTGACAGTGCTTGCCGTCTGCGCACTGTGGGGTTGCTGCGCCACGGCCTTTAACGTGGCGTTTCAGGCCGAGCTCATCAAGCACACGCCGGCAGATTCGTCGGCCGTCGCCATGTCGATTTTCTCGGGCCTGTTCAATCTGGGCATTGGCACGGGTACCGCGATCGGCGGAGCCGTGGTTTCGGGTCCCGGTATCGCCTGGATCGGCTGCGCGGGTGGCGCAATCGCCGCCGTGGGTGTCATCCTCGCCATCACGGTAATGTTCCCGGCCATTCGCCGCGCAAAGCCCGTTGCCTAATCACGTTTCCTCATCAGTTGCGGTGGAATAGTTCCTGTTTAAGGCCTCTGAAGGCCCAAGCAGGAACTATTCCACCGCAACTTATTTTGGGGAAGAGGATGCAAGCCGGGCATACAATGGATGTCGTTGTGTTGAGCTTACCGGGAGGTTGCTATGTGGGCATACGAGACGGCGTTCTATCAGATCTATCCGCTGGGCTTTTGCGGAGCTCCGCGCGAAAACGCCGCGCCCGTTGCCGAAGAAGAGCTCGCCCAGGCCGCCGATGCCACAGCTAGCCCCGATGCTCCTATCATGAAGATCGCCCAATGGGCCGACTACCTGCAAAAACTCGGTATTGGCGCTGTGCTGATCAATCCGCCGCTCGAGTCTGATAGCCACGGCTACGATACGCGCAGCCTGCGCCATATCGACCGCCGCCTGGGTGGGGACGCCGATTTTGCTGCCGTATGCGAGACACTGCACGCCCATGGCATCCGCGTGGTGCTCGATGCTGTCTTCAACCACGTCGGTCGCGGCTTTTGGGCCTTCCGCGATGTGCAGGAGCGCAAGTGGGATTCGCCCTACAAGGACTGGTTCCACATCAGCTTCGACGGCGACTCGTGCTACGGCGACGGCTTTTGGTACGAGGGCTGGGAGGGCCATTTTGAGCTTGTGAAGCTCAACCTGCAAAACCCCGCCGTGGTCGATTACCTGCTTGAGTCTGTGCGTCACTGGGCCGAGGTCTTTGGCGTCGACGGTCTGCGCCTGGACGTCGCCTATATGCTCGACCGCGACTTTATGCGCCGCCTGCATACTTTTACCCGTGAGCTCAAGCCCGACTTTGTGCTGATTGGTGAGACGCTCCACGGCGACTACAACCAGATCGTCAACGACGAGATGCTCGACTCCTGCACCAACTACGAGTGCTACAAGGGCCTGTACTCCAGCTTTAACTCGGTCAACATGTTCGAGATCGCCCATTCGCTGCATCGCCAGTTTGGCGGCGACCCCTGGTGCATCTACCGCAGCAAACACCTGCTGTCGTTTGTCGACAACCACGACGTGCCGCGCCTGGCAAGCATCCTCACCGACAAGTCGTGCCTGCGTCCCGCCTATGGCATGCTCTTTGGCATGCCGGGCATTCCGTGCGTCTACTATGGCAGCGAGTGGGGAATTGCTGGTGAAAAGGGCGGCCCCGATGGCGACTGGGCGCTGCGCCCTGCGCTCGATGAGCCTGCGCCCAACGAGCTGACGGCCTTCATCACGCAGCTGGCGCACCTGCGCTCGGCAAACGACGCGGCGGCCCGTGCTCTCAACTACGGTGCCTATCGCAATGTGGTGATCCAGAACAAGCAGCTGCTGTTCGAGCGCGCCTGCGACGACGCGACGGTGCTCGTGGCGGTGAACGCCGTGGACGAGCCTTACACCTTTGGCGCCGGCGAGCTCAACGGCTCCTTTGTCGATTTGCTTGCCGACGGCGTGCCCACGGTCGAGCTGGCGGGCTCCCTTGAGCTTGCGCCCTACGAGGTACGCTATCTGTTGAGGGCCTAGGCCATGGCAGCGTCTGACGAGGGCTATCAACATATTGAGCATGGGTTTGAGCCCGTGTTCGACCAGCACTCGCGCGTTTTGGTGCTCGGGTCGTTTCCCTCGGTGCTTTCGCGCGCCAATGCCTTTTATTACGGCAACCCTCAGAATCGCTTTTGGCGTGTGGTGGCCGCGTGCCTCGGTGTGCCTGTTCCGCCCAACGAGGGCGATTCTTTGGCAAGCGGTGAGCCCGCGACGCTCGATGCCTCCATTGCCGTCAAGCGGGCCATGCTGCTTAACGGCGGCGTAGCCCTGTGGGATGTGATCGAGAGTTGTGACATTAAGGGCTCGAGCGACGCGAGCATTCGCAACGTTGTGCCGGCACATATCGAGCGCATTACCGATGCCGCGCCGATTGAGGTCGTTGTCTGTAACGGCGGCACGGCAGGGCGACTCTACAAACGCTACTTGCAAGATCGGACGGGGCTGCCTGCCATCGTCCTGCCCTCGACAAGTCCCGCCAATGCCGCCTGGCGCCTGGAGCGTCTTGTCGAGCGTTGGCACGAAGCCGTTGACTGGGCTGTTATTTAATTTAGATTTTTGTTTGAGCGTGGGCGCCCAGACGTTTCAGAACGCCTCGCCAGATCGGCGCGGGCACGGCTGGCTCGGCGCAAACCATGCCGTCGGCGTCGACGTTGGCGGCATTGCCGCCGCCAAGTCGCTGTGCATGCTTGACGGAGCAGCCCATGCGCACAGCGCCCACGAGCTTGTCCATCGCTTCCGAAAACGGTCGGCGCAAGAGGCCCATGCGCGGGGAGCGACGAAGCGCTGCGATGCCGCTGCCGGCGCAGATGGCAACGCCGCCACACCACAATTGGTCATGGCGCTCACATGCCTTGTGCAGGCGAACGGCGGTCCCACGCGCCTGCTCAGCGCCCCGTTGTGCGGCTCGAATCACGGCATAGACACGCGCTCCCGTACTGCCAAAGCGCTCAAGCGCCTGCTCGATAGCTGTCAACGTCTCATCGTCAGCCACATCTTCAATGGCCAGCACGATGCCATCGGCAACGCTGCCGGCGTCATTTGCCTTCAAGTCGACTGGGCGGGGGAGCGCGGTGCCGGAAAGCTGTGCATAGGCGGCGATGGCATCCTGCAGGTCCCAGAGCAAAAACTCAAGATCGGCACTATTGGGAATGCTGATATACGCAATGGTTTGCAGCGTTTTTGGTACATCGCTGCGCGCGGTCGGCTCCATGCTGCCTCCTTTCCGGTTGGTTTCCGTTTAGGTTACACCGTCCGGCGGCGCCCCGCCGCGCTATCCTAGTGCAACCCTTACGAAAGGAACGCCATGCGACTGCCCATGAATACCTCGCTTGCCACGCTCAAGCCCTCCGGTATCCGCCGAATCAACGCGCTCGCCGCCCAGCACCCGGGGTGCATCGCGCTTGCGCTTGGCGAGCCCGATTTTCCCACGCCCGATGTGATTAGCGCCGAGGTGACCGCCGCACTGGACCGCGGTGACACGCACTATCCGCCCAACAACGGGCGCCCCGCCCTGCGTGAGGCGTTATCTGCCTACATGGGGGACGCGGGCCTTACGTTTTCCGCCGATGAGGTCATCCTGACCGACGGTGCGACCGAGGCACTGTCGGCAACATTCATTGCTATGCTCAACCCCGGCGACGAGGTCATCATCCCCACGCCTGCCTTTGGCCTGTACGAGAGCATCGTCGTGGCCAACCACGCCAAGGCGGTCTTTTTGGATACGGAGCCTGCGCAATTCCAGATTGACGAGGACGCACTTCGTGCTTGCGTGACGCCGGCGACCAAGGCCATCGTCATCTGCTCGCCCAACAATCCTACGGGTTGCATCCTCAACGCGGCATCGCTCGACGCCATGGCGCGCGTGGCGGAGCAGGCGGGCATCTACGTGGTCTGCGACGACGTATACAACCGCCTGGTTTATGTGGATGGCTACGAGCGCTTTGCCCAGCGTCACCCGGAGCTGCGTGAACAGACGGTCATCATCGAGAGCTTCTCCAAGCCCTGGTCCATGACCGGCTGGCGCCTGGGCTGGCTCGCGGCAGCGGCACCCGTCATCGCCGAGATCGCCAAGGCTCACCAATACTTAGTATCGAGTGCCGTCTCCTTCGAAATGGACGCCGCAGCCCGAGCCCTGACCGTCGACCCAACCCCAATGCTCAAAGTCTACCGAGCCCGCCGCGAACGCGTACTCGCAGCCTTAGACGCCATGGGCCTCGACGTAGTGGAACCAGCCGGCGCCTTCTACGCCTTCCCCAGCATCAAACAGTACGGCCTAACAAGCGAAGACTTCTGCATTAAAGCCATCAAAGAAGCAAACGTAGCCCTAGTCCCGGGTGACTGTTTCGGCACCGAAGGCCACATCCGCCTAAGCTACTGCGTCTCCGACAAAGACCTGGACGAAGGCCTAAATCGCCTGTCCACCTTCATTTCAACCTTATAGCCCAACAGGACGCAACACATCAGCCCACCGACCCAAGCATTATGAGTGGGGGCGTCAGCCAACGAAAACCCGGGCTGCCCAAAGTCAACGCAGGCCGCGCCGCCGAAGGCCGGGCGCAAGGTTTTCGTAGATTCCGCACGAGCCGGAAAGCACTTAATGTGCTTTCCGAGCGAGCCCAGGACCTGACCGAGCGAAAACCTTGCGCCCGGCCTTCGGCGGTGCGGCCGGATGGTGGAATTGTGTGCAGCCCGGTTTTCCGTTGACCGACGCCGGGGTCCCCGCCATAATATTTTCGGTTCACGCACGAATCCGCTGCCAGAGACAGCCGGCGCAAGCGGGCATCGCCCGCGAGCTTAATGGGATATCCCGCCAGCCGAGGTGGTCGAGTAGATATGTCTTCTCGCCCCCGTCGCTCATGCAGCGCGGGGGCTTTCTTTTTGGACATGCCCCCGTCACGTCCTTGTGGCGGACCGTGCCCGGAAAGAATTCGAGGAGGTGTAATTCATGCCCCAGCAGTACAAAATCGACAAGGTTGCAGAGATCGAGTCCCGTATCGCCGAGAACGCCGGTCTGTTCGTCGTCAACTACAACGGTCTGACGGTTAAGCAGGCTCAGGAGCTGCGTCATCAGCTTCGCGAGTGCGGCGCTGAGATGAAGGTCTACAAGAACAACCTGGTCAAGATCGCTCTCAAGAACCAGGAGCAGCCCGAGATCGACGAGATCCTCGCCGGCCCCGTCGCTTATGTGTTCTACGAGACCGAGCCGGTCGAGGCCGCTAAGGCCCTTAAGGACTTCTCCGCTAAGTCCAAGGGCGTCCTTGAGATCAAGGGCGGTATCTCCGACGGCAAGGCCGTTTCCGCTGATGATGTTAAGGCTATCGCCGAGCTGCCCACCAAGGATCAGCTTCTCGGCCAGATCGCCGGTCTCATCTCCGGTTTCGCTCGCGACATCGCTGTCTGCGTCAACGGCGTTTCCTCTGGTCTCGCTCGTTCGATCCAGCAGGTCTCCGAGCAGAAGGCAGCCTAGTTGCTGTTTTCACCCGCGGCGGCAACGCCGCACCCCTGGCGCATTCGCGCCGTGTTTTAACTGATCTCCGTGCACAGACACGGAAACCGAAAGGACTTAGAAATGGCTAAGCTTACCACCGATGAGATCATCGATGCTCTTAAGGAAATGACCCTTCTCGAGGCTTCCGAGCTCGTCAAGGCTATCGAGGACACCTTCGGCGTTTCCGCCGCTGCTCCTGCCGCTGTTGTCGCCGCTCCCGCTGCTGGCGCTGCTGAGGCCGAGGAGAAGACCGAGTTTGACGTCGTGCTCGAGGGCTTCGGCGACAACAAGATCCAGGTCATCAAGGCCGTCCGTGAGCTCACCAACCTTGGCCTGAAGGAGGCCAAGGAGGTCGTCGAGGGCGCTCCCAAGGCTGTTCTCGAGGGTGCCAAGAAGGAGGACGCCGAGGCTGCCAAGGAGAAGCTCGAGGCTGCTGGCGCTGCTGTCACCCTCAAGTAATCAGGCTTTCTCGCCAGATTTCTTTGCAGACGGGGTTCGCATTGCGAGCCCCGTCTTTTTTGTTCAAGACTTTAGTCTGCTGGCCGCGCAGCGGCCAGCTTTAAACCACCCGCTACGCGGGTGGAGACAAACGGCTTTACAAAGCCACCCCTCCGACCGATATTGACGATTGTTCAGGCCGTCAAGAATTCGAGTCG
>JAXKEA010000007.1:0-4520 GCA_036551635.1 Collinsella sp. | reverse complement strand
GGCGTGCACGCGGTAGTAGACGTCGTAGTCCTTGGCGAGGGAGCCCGTGAGCCTCAGGCGCACGGCCTCGACGGCGCGGCCCTGGCCGGTGGTGCCGCCCTCGGAGGCCGAGGGGGTGTCCCAGCCCTGCCAGCCGATGCCACTTACATTGGCGTTAATTTGCACAGAGCCGTCTTCAACAGGATTCAAGATGCTGACCTTAAGATCCTCCACTGATTTAGACTGCCCCGTTGTGCCAGCCGTAGATCCATCGCGCTTGCTGCTCATCCATCCAATATTCGAGACATGCGCCTCATACTGAATATGCATCTTGCTGTCATCTACGTTCAGAAGAGAACCGTTGAAGCAGTAGTTCATGTCACAGCGTCCGTTAACGCCCGGGACATTGCCACTGCTTGAATACTGCCAGAAACTGTAGCTGCCAGCATAATCGCAACGCCAATTATATTGAGCGACCCAATGGTCATAACCGCTCAACGACGGAAAATTCAGGTAGTTGTTAAGCCAGTTAAGGTTCGCATAGATACCCGACTTAAAGCCAACGGCCTCCATACGGTTGCAAAAAGCCTGCGCAATCTGAGTAAGCTTATCCTTGCTGAAATCCGGATCTTGCAAGATATAGCTGTCCTCAAGGTCATAATAAACGGGAAGCGACGGATGATGACCACCGAGCCAAGCAAGTGTCCTGTCGGCCTCTTTATTGGCATCCTCTACAGAACGGGCATAGGAGTAGTAATACACGCCATAAGGAATGCCGAGACGTTCACATTCAACAGCGTTTCTTTCAAAAGAACCGTCAGGTTTTCCGTAAACCGGACCGACCTTAAGAATGGCAAAATCAATCCCCGCGGCCTTAACCTTATTCCAATCAACAGTTCCTTGATGATTGCTGACGTCGATGCCGCGTGCAACAGCGCCATTGGGCAAAGGATCGTCAGTTAAAGACTGCGCATCGATGTCGCCATTGTCCGAATCGATAAGCACGCCGTTTTCGAAACGCCAAGAGTTCGGTTCCAAAGAGTCCGCTTCGCAGGAATTCATCTCAGTGGAATCATCGGTTGGAGCTTCACCGTTTGACTCGTCAACACCAGATTCTTCAACGCCAATTCCAGGCTGTTCGTCTGAATCAGAGTCTGCATTCCCATCAGGACGAGCAGCATTTGCATCGTCACCATACCATTCGGTTACACCCTGAGAACCCGAGGCATCGTCCTGCGCTCCCTGAGAACTTGCACCTTGAGATTCGTACTCGATCGATGTTTGCGAGACCGACTGCGAGGCAGCGGCGGCCTGGACTGACAGCGCATACGCGCTGTAAGGCTGAATGATTTGCGACCAGCCCATCAATAGCGTACAAACCAAAGCCGCAGACGCTTTGAGACGTTTCATGTATATCCCCCGAGACATTGACCACATGTAAAGACCGAATAGCTGCTATATTACCGCACTTCCATACGGGCATTTAAAGCTTAGAAAAGCAACGTTAAGCATACAGTCAAAAAGAGGCGCTCCTACAACGGAGCGCCTCAACAGACTCTATGCGAAAGGCCTAGCGGCACCGATTACACGACCTGGAGCATTGACCGAACGCTCGGTCACACCGATCCCCGGCCACGAATCGATAATTCGACCGTTTCCGATATAGATTCCAATATGGCCCTGGTAGTAGACCACATCTCCCCTCTGCATAGCAGAGGTGCTAACTGGCATAAACGTGTTGTTGCGATACCAGTTCATGGAATTGTATGTCTGCTCGGGCAACCAACGATGGTTATAGGGGTTATACCAACCCATATCCATGCCTGTCGCATACAGACATTGCAGTACCAAACCTGAGCAATCAACCGCATCCCCCGGCCAAGAAGACCAAGGCTCGATATAACGCGTTCCGATATATTCACGAGCACGCTGGACGAATGCGTTGATGCAATCCAGTCGCGAAGCATTGTAAGGAATTCGAGAAGGCGTGACATACGTGAAGTAACCGGTGCAATACGAAGGAAGCTGCACGCTATTGCAACTAACCTTTGGATAAGATCCCGGGGTCTGATACCCCATATAACGATAGGTCTCAAAATACGAATCAGACATAGAGCCTGGTGCGGAAGCGCCCCTGGGGACAATCTTTACCTGTAAAGCCTGAACAGGAATGGCAAGCTTTGTGGTGCCCGCCGGTGATCCATTTTTGGTCCAGCCAAGCCATCCGTAATTTGACACATGGACGCGATACCAAACATCAAAGTAATTCGAAACGTCGCCAGTCAAGTTAATCTTAACGGCCTGGATTTGCTGCCCTTGGCCAACAGTTCCCGATGTAGCCCCGTCCGCAACAGCAGACTGCCAACCGATATTGGATACATGGGCAGAATACGAAATGCCGCCACTCATGGAACTATCAGAAAGGGACAGTTGCATTGCCTCCATGGCACGGTTCTGCCCAACCGTTCCAGCAACACCGCCATTGCCAACAGATGCTTGCCAGCCAAGACCGGAGCAATTTGCCTTAGCAGATAGACCGGGAAGCTGGATCAACGCAGCATGATCTTGAACGGGAGCGTCGGACGAACCCTTGGCAACCAACTTAATTTGAATTGCCTCGGCCTGCTTAGACAACCCAACGGTGCCAGCTGCGGCGTCATTTTTAGCCCAACCAAGCCAGCCATAATCCGCCGCATGAACACGGTAGTAAATATCGTATTTTGAAGCGTCTTTGCCAGATAGCCTTAATTTAACCGCCTGAATTGCGAGACCCTTGCCAACAGTGCCAGCGTAGGAAGCACCCGAGACGTATGGTTGCCAACCGATATTCGCAACGTGTGCCGACACTTCGACGGAGGCATCAATACCCTGCGTCGAAACATACAACGCCTGCAGAGAACGAGACATACCTGTCTGACCTGCAGTTTCGCCATTGCCAACGGGAGCCAACCAGCCTGCAGAAGCAACGTGCGCTTGAGAAATAAGACCGATTCCGGACGCCTCGATAAATGCATTGGCAGTGGAGCCAGGCGAAGACTGACCCTTACCTACAAGTACAACATCGATACCGCACAAACCGGAAGAACCACCAGAGACGCCACATGCCTGACCATTTGACGTCCAGCCCGTCCAGCCATTACCGGAATCGTATACTCGATACCAGATGTCATAATTGGCAGCGAGCTGGCCGCTCAGCGACATTTTTATCGCTTTTATGGGTGCACCGGATACCGCCTTGGCAGCACCGCCATCCGATACAGAAGCACCCCAGCCTGAATATGCATCCATAACGGCATAGAAAATTGATCCGTCATCAGTCTGGCCAGCAACGCTTAAGGCAATAGAGCTCAGCAGTTTAGCGCCCTTGCCCCCGATCGTGGCCTTTTGACCAGAAGAGGAGCCAAGACCCTCCCCAGAAACGGCCGATCCGGAAACCGTAACAGCATCTGGATCGCCGATAAAAACCTTGTCCGAAGAGCCGGGAGCTGCTCCGCCTTTCTCCACAAGGATTACCTTAACCGCTTCGATAGCCCTGCCTTTACCGGCAGAACCAGCGGCAGCTCCATTGCAAGCCCAATCAAGCCAGCCTATACCCGAGACATGAGCACAGTACCAAATATCATATTTTTCAGCTGCCTCACCGGTTAGACGAATCTGGACGGCTTCGAGACGCTGGGACTTACCAGTCGTTCCACAGCGCCCCTCAGACCACTGCTGCCAGCCAACATTAGAAACATGGCCACGAAGCTCAATGGAGCCCGAGTGACCATACCAGCCAAGCTGAGCCTCAAGAGCCTCCATGGGGAGGCCCCTACCAGTTGTCCCGGCAACAGATCCGCCACCTACGGGCGACATCCACCCAATATTCGACGTATGTGAGCGAACAGTGATTGAGACAGGTTCATCGCTACGGCTCTTAAAAGGACAGGTGGTGTCGCCCGGGGCGGGGTCGCCCTTGGGCAGGACCGCGACCTGGACGGCCTGGACGGCGCGGCCGTAGCCCGCCGAGCCGGCGCCGGCGCCGTCGCACGCCCAGCCCAGCCAGCCGAACTCGGCGGAGTGGACGCGGTACCAGACGGTGTAGCGGGCGGACAGCTCCCCGGACAGCCTGACCCTCAGGGCCTCGACGGCGCGGGACTGGCCGGTCGTGCCGGCGGTGCCGCCGTTGCCGACGGCGGGCTGCCAGCCGACGTTGGAGACGTGGGCCTCGACGGACACGGCGTCGGCGCCGAGGGGCTCGCCGGTCGAGGCGTCGGACAGGACGAGGCGCAGCGCCTCGAGGGGGAGCCCCCTGCCGGTCGTGCCGGCGACCTCGCCGCCGGCGACGGCGCCCATCCAGCCGATGTTGGAGACGTGGGCCGAGTAAGAGAGCGAGACGGGCGCGGCCGCCTCGGACCGGGCGGGCTCCGCCTGGGCACCGTCGGCCTGCGCCCCCTCGGCCTGCGCCGCCTCGGGCTGGGAGGCGTCGGCCTGGGCGGCGGGGCCCCCGTCGGTGGGCTGGGCCTCGGCGGCCGGGGCCTGCGCGTCGCCCGGGGCGGCGG
>JAXKEA010000006.1:0-4845 GCA_036551635.1 Collinsella sp. | reverse complement strand
CCGTCACGGAGTTCTGCCCGGCAAGCGTCAGCACCAGGTCGCCTTCGGCACCGATGGCCTCGCCCGCGTAGCCGTTAAGTTCCAAGTGATCGGCATCGGTCCAGGCCCAGCCGGGGCCCGACGCGCCCGGCTCGTAGTACGTCGCGCCCGCGATGATGAGGCTCTCCGCGCCCGCGGCATAAGAAGGCCCGCCCAGCAAAACGCATAGGCAGGCCATGGCGGTAAACATCTTGCAGTCCCTTTTAATGAGAAGGCAAATCGCTATAACCGAGTTTGTCCGAACATCGCGTAAGGCATGAGTCAGGTCGAAGGTGTTCATCGAGACGACAGGGACAGAGATGCCTTAATAGGTCGTCTCGATCTGGGCGAACCCCTCGTACCTAGGATCGACGCACCTCGATAGAGAACGCGGGGGCGCAGTTTGCCGCATTCCGCTCACCGACAGTGTTGGGCCATCGCTTTAAGGAACCTGTCGATGAAAAGGAAGAGTCTGGTAGCGTATGGCCACACGCAGGATCTACCGGCGAGCACATTGCGCAACCTTTTGCAGAGCAAACCGCTGCCAGGGCCTGGTTTGGAGACGATATTCCAGCCTAGGATGGGAGGCAATCATCATTGCGCAGCTAAATCTCCAACAATGTTGAACAAATAGGATGTCATTTGCTTGAAATCCGGATAGCTTTGGTGGTGTCGATATTAAGGGAGCTATCGGAACAGCTCATCATGGCTGCCGGTGCGTTCGAAGAAAGCTACCTCTTCGTTTGATGACCATATGACAAGCCAGTCGCCAGAGTTTGCTACGTGACATTCGTTTCGCCCTGCCCAGCTGCCGCTTAGCCGGTGCATATTATGACGTCGTTTTAATATGTCCATTGACTCGGGTGTATTCTGTAGCACCAGGTCAATTAGCTTTTGAAGCTCGGATAGATCCCATTTACGGCGCTTTGCTTTTTTCTTTAAATCGCGGGAGAAGGCTGCAGAGAACTCTGCGGTTAACGTGCTCATTGTGCCATCGCCGCAGCGATAAGATCGGCGCCATTGTCAAAACGTCCTTTTTTGCCAGATGCAAGAAACGCGTCCCCCTCGCGAATGGCCTCAAGGCTTTCGGCATTGGGCTCCTCAGGGGCAAAAGTCAACGGGATGCGATGGGTGTTGACCATTTGCTTGAAGAATGCGCGCGTCACGGACGACAAATCAAGTCCATAGTAATCAGCCACTTCTGCTGCCTCGCGTTTGAGGTCATCGTCAACCCTAATGGTTAATGTTGAGCTTGCCATTTTGGACCCTCCAATCGTGTGAGTGCAACCTTAGTATAACGCACATACACTAGTAGATTGTGTAATTACAATCAATTAACTAAGCCTTTTAGTGGTACGGCACGTCATACATTGCATGCAGTAAAAAGGCAACGCTCCCTTTCGGAAAGCGTTGCCTTTAAAGCTTCAACTGGGATCTTGTATTGCAGCTAGGTATGCCGCACGCCCCAACAGCGATATGCGGCACCTAGAAGCACTGTCCTCAGCAGGAAAAGCGTCGCAGAAGCGGCGATCCAGTTGCTGTCGCCGGTCTTGGGGAGAGACGACGTCGTTGTCGTAGCAGGCTTGGGCTTGGGGACTTTGGCGACCGTGGTCTTGGTTATTGTCGTTGTTGTCTTGGTTGTCGCGGCCGCGGGTTTCAGCGAGGGATTTGCCGTGGGCCCCGTGGTGGGCTCTCCGGCAGCGGGGTTAGCATCGATGGGAGACTTATCCACGCTATCGCCAGGCACAACGACCCCATCGGTCTCCCCCGCCGGAGGTGTGGCTACATCGGGCTCAATCACCACATGCGGAGCCATGGCCCCGGAGGCATCCACCACGCCGCTAGCACCAAAAGCCCCACCAGCAGGCGCCACAAACCGCGCAGACACAAGCGACCCACCCGTGCAAGCAACCCCGCCATCGGCACCGGTCGCATCCAGCCACGAGGCATCGACGGAAAGCCGACTGCCGGCCGCGCCATCCCCAATGCCATCGTCCTGCAGATACACGCCGTAGGCGCGCACGCCCGCTCCGGATCCGGCGCCCGCGGCAACGACGCGCCCGCCGCCGCGCACGGCCATGTCGCCGGCAATCACGCCGGCGACCGCCTCGTTTGTAATATCGGCCCCGTCTGCCCGCGCATCGACGGTGCAGCCGTCAACCACGAGCGCCTGCGACACGTGGATCCCGCACTGCGAGCCCGTCGCCGTCAGGGTCCCGGTACCGCGAAGCGTCAGGTTGCCCCACACCTCCATGCCGCACAGCGTGATGTCCGCATCGGGCGCATGCGACTCCGTCACGGAGTTCTGCCCGGCAAGCGTCAGCACCAGGTCGCCTTCGGCGCCGATGGCCTCGCCCGCGTAGCCGTTAAGCTCAAGGTGGTCGGCATCGGTCCAGGCCCAGCCGGGGCCCGACACGCCCGGCTCGTAGTACGTCGCGCCCGCGATGATAAGGCTCTCCGCGCCCGCGGCATAAGAAGGCCCGCCCAGCAAAACGCATAGGCAGGCCATGGCAACAATCGCAATGTAATGACGGCTGGTGTAGGACTCTGCAGCAAACATACCCGCTCCGATCTTCGAGGAGCCAATAGAATGTGCACCAGAAAATGCCCTGGTAGCAGCAGTTATTAGTTTAGCGAGATCAAGGTTTATACAAAGGGAATGCCCCTGAGTAGTGCCAATTATTAGGCGTAAATCGTTTTGCCAATCGGTGAAAGGAAGGACGGATGATATCGAATGGTGGTCCTTTAGATCCAATTTGGGATTCAAGGCGTTGTCGATTTTGACAGTACGCGATTCTACTCTGGTAGCCGCATTTGATTTGACGATTCAGCAGCTTCAACTATTGTTAACCAATCTTCTACTTTTGGAGGACAAATGGTCCATAAAGCATCTCGGCCCTTCAGCACCTCTTTAATTGGTGGAACCAATTCACGTATGGCTTTGTTTCCGTATTGATCATCCGGACTTAAGACTAGCTTCTGCTCAGAATCATTCATTTGGTCTGTTGAGCATTCGAAAGAACCAACTACTAGAGTAGTCTGTACAAAACCACAGAATGCCTCTTGATCTCCAAGCCTAACAGTTAAAGGCTTTATCCAGCGGGCTAAAGAGGGACATTCAAGGCTAGGAACTTCGTTCCCGTTCAGATTAAACCGATGCGATTCCCAACTATAAACAACCGATTCGTCATCGAGCAGCCTCGCCGCATCTCTAAGATATGCAATTGCTCCTTTAGTAGTTTTATAAATGTCTGGAAATGGCATTTCGCTATCCGCGGCTCTGTTAACGGTTTCTAACGCAAGCGCCAAACTGTATATATCATTAGCTACAACAACCAGATCATCCTTAATGCCGAGATTAAAATAGAGAGCACTCGTACCATTGATTCGGAGGTCAACTATTTTATTAATAGCTTCGGTCAAGAATCGATAAGTTCTCACAACGTCTCTAGAACGCTTATTGGCTAAATTGTTAAATAAAAACTCGTAGTTAATGGTGCCGCCGGGCTGACTTTCATTCCATTTAAAGTTCAATCTGAAAGTTTCCGTCACATCGTGGGCAGAAAAGAATGCCCCTTTAGTTCCATGGGTGGCTTTATCAACTATTAACTGTAGCTCACCGCATCCCTCCCAGAACAACGAGGCCGACCTTATGCAATTCGATGTGTTCAGATCAAGGCTCTTAATGATTCCCCTTCGAAATCCATCGCAGGAAAGCCCTACAGGCAATTGGTAAGATTGATCAATTACTTCCGCCGGCAACGAAGCGAAGGGCATGCCATATTCGATATAATTTTGAGCCTGTTCCTTTTCATCGTCGGTCTCTGCAATGATTTTCACTGAAAACGTTAAAGGGTGCAGCATTGATGCAATTGGTGTCTTTTCAATTACGTCGACGGCGATTCTGCCCGCTCCGGGGGTTATTAGAATTTGGGACATAACAACACCAGGGACACGTGGGCAAAGATCATCGCGTTTGTCGTATTCTGAGAGAACGTGAACTGAATATGCGTAGTATGGGTCCAGTTTATCTAAATGGGAACAAAGATCACGCAGTCTGTTCTCGAGAATGACTGGATCGCTGCAGTCCGGAAGATTGGCCAAGGAGAGCAGCCTAGCAGCATACTCAGAAACCTCTTCTTTTCCATTCGAAAAGTAATAATCGATCACTTCTGGATGCTTGGACGCCCAGCCATCGACTCTTGAAAGCCCATCCCAGATGAGTTTTGTGCCAGAGGGCTCAACTAGTTCCTTAGCCCATTTCAAGTTCTCGTTCGTGGGATCTAATGGCATCACAAGATGCCAGCTATTAATCTTTAGATGCAAATCGGCTACAGTTGTCGATAATTCCTGCCACGAATTTTCAATCTGAGCTTTCTGGCTGCTATTTAGGTTTTCAGCAAATTTCTTAATTTGATATACATCGACCGTCTCGGCATCAAGGTAAACGATAAGGTCAATTCCTCCATCGCCCCTAGAAGGCCGAATTTTAATGGCGTCACGTTCTTCAAGAGAAATAAACGTCGCAAGAACCGACTCTACATCTTCGCCTGAATATCGAGTCCAAGGGATACGTCCCGTCATGGCTGCACCTCAGCAGAAATTAATAATTTACGCAGATTTTCATTATAAATTCTCGGGCTTAATGAACTATATTCCGTTCTTTTTAATGGCTTTCCGCACATTGTGTTAGCGCCGGAATAATTTAGCCAAATATAGTCGGCCGAGATTGACCAATCCCGGCCGACCCATTTTAGCCAACACGCCCGCATCTATGACTTTCCTATCGCATTCCTACATCCCCTCGGGCTGGATCCCCCTCACCTT
>JAXKEA010000005.1:0-3206 GCA_036551635.1 Collinsella sp. | reverse complement strand
TCGTTGCTTGAGACGATGAACCCCATCGCGCGGACTTGGTTGTCCCTGATTTTCCGCTTGGTGTTCAGCTCGCCCATACGGCGCTCGATGGCCTGTTCGAGCGGAACGGGACTCTCATCCCCCGCGCGGCACAGGTACCCGACATGCCGGCCGCTCTGGTCAACATCGTTGGCGTAGGTGTGCGCCCGCCTGTCCAGCTCCTTGCCCACGGCTTCAAGGCTCTCGCATTTGGTCGACTTCATGGCAATCAAGGGTGCTACGGTCATGTCAAACTCCCGAGTTCGAACCACCTAAAGGTGCGTTAGCGACTTTGGTATAGTCTTTGGTATAGTCACGTTATACCAAGCTACGCTTGGCACGTGCAAGGGGGTTTCCCCCTTGACCCCCGCCCTCGTCCGTTCGCGGCGTCGCTCACGTCCTTCGGGCCATCGGCGCAAGCGCCGAACGGAGGGACTTCGCCCCTCCGAACCACCCCCAAAAGGGGCTAACTCGCCCCTTTTGAAACCCCCGTTTTGTCGTCCGTCACACGTCACACGTCACGTATATATTCGGTCGTAGTAGCCGAATATATACGTGCCCCGATTTGATGGGCTTCCTTCGCCGCGACTAGAGCAAGGAAAGGGTCGATGGCGCAGTGCGTCATCGACCCTCAATCAAGTCTGGTTTTGTTGCTTGCCCGCCGCGTCAATTCCGCAGCCGGTGAACGAGGGCTACGTAGATCCGCTATGCGGAACTACTCCGCCCCCGTAGTCACCGCCTGCTACATTGACCCGACTACCGCGCCGCACCAGCTTTTCGCTTCCGCCAGCAGCAGGGCGGCAGCTCCATCCGGCAGCTTCACGCACGGCGTGCGCAGGTACTCGCGTACCTTTGGCCGGCTGGTGCGTCCAAGCATATTGATGAGCGTCTCAACGTCCTCGTTTCTCTCGGCTTTCTCGGCCAGCATGATTCCAATCACGCGAATGTAATCCTTTGTCCCAGATTCACTGTGCCACGCGTGCACCTGCGGCCAGTGCTCCTCAAGCTGCTCCGCAGTCCACTCGCCATCACAAGTCATCTCGATGCGCGTCAGCTGCACCTTGTCCGTATCAAGATGCAGCTCGGCGGCCTTGTCGTAGACCTTGACGTATGCGGGCGTGTTCTTGACCCCCAGATACTCCGTGATGCCATTCGATATGACGGACTTGTACATGCGCCTGTCCTTGCTCAAGCGGCAGTCGTAGCGGCTCACCGGAATGTCGTAGGCGAGGTCAAAGCGCTTGAGCCGAGCCTTGGACACACACGTCCCAAGCGTCTTAAGAAGTCCGTGGAACCTTTTATCGCCAGCAACCTTGTTCGGGTTGAACTCGATAAAGCCCTTGTGCATGTTGACTTTGCAGGACGGTTCCATAAACCCGATGCCGAGCGCGACCGAGCTGCCGCCCAAAGCGAAACTCCACAGCTCATACCACCCGCCCGGCCTGATTTTCGACGTCCAAGCGCTCATCTCGTCGCAGTCTGTGAGCTGCGCTCCCTTGCGGCTCAACCACTCGCCACGGTCACCCTTGAAGGTAAGAGAAAGTCGAACCATATCGACCGACAGCGTATTTTTATTTACACCCCTATAGGGGTTGTAGTAGCTAGGGGAAGTGCACGAAAGTGCATGAAATCCGGCTATTAGACAAGGGCCGGATTTCATGCCGCCGTTCTCGGGGCCATTCTCGTCTTCATCAATTTGTTTACTTTCGCCGCTCATAAAAGAAAACCTCCCGGGTCTCGGGAGGTCACAAACTCGGATATGGTTTGCCAGTTTGCTGTAGTCAGATGCCCGCGTGCTAGAATGGGGCCGTGGTACTACGGTGGCATTTGAGTCGTGACCTCAGTGTCAGCGTCGGGGGGTAGGAGCCCCGTTCGCCTTTGCCGAATTGTACCTCAAACGAACGACCCGCCCGCCTGGCTTAAGGCTGGGCGGGCGTTTTCGTTTCTAGCGGCTCTGACTCCACGACCGCTGCGGCGGTCTATCGTCACGGTTCGCATCCCGCGCCCTAGCAGCCCTCTGGGCTTCCGCAGCACGGGCTTTGGGGCTTCTGTCATCGTCTTCCCCGTAATCGCGCTCCAAGGCCGCCAAATCGCGTTTGAGCGCCTTTGTGGTCATCCGCGCACTTCTCGGCCCGGGCCTTCTAGTGAGGTCCGCAATTGCCAGCCCAAGCCGTCCAACCGCTTCTCTGACCTCTTCCACGAACTGACTGACTCGTCCGCGGAGTCCATCGCATCGAGCAGCGATTTCATCGAGCATTCCGCGCTTCTCAAAGCGTCCCGCGTGGTCGAACCGCTCAGCGAGGGAAGCGATGGCTTCCAGCTCCTCAACATCCTCCTCAAACCGTCCCGCCGTGCGCCGAACCGACTCCAATCGCCGCTGCTCGCGCTGCAGGTTGTCGCCCACCTCGTTGCGAAGCTCGATTTTCTCGCCGATTTCGCCGTCCAAGCGGTCGAGTTCGGCCATTTTTTCCGCGATTCGGCGGTCGATTTCCGCAGCTTGCGCCTGCTTTTCATCGACCTTGGCGGTCACGGCACCCAATTTGACATGGCTCTCAACCCTAAGCTGCTCGAGACCGTCCAGCTCGCGCTTGGCAGTTATCGCCCCGTGCTTCGCCTTGTCCCTCGCACCCTCAAGGGTCTCTATCTCGGACTTGAGCGCTCGCGTGGTGCCGACCTGCACCTTGTACGCGTCAAGGCTCCTGTAGCCCTTCGCGCGAAGCTCGTGGCGCAGGGGGCGCTCGTACCCGTAGGGCTTCGCGACCTGCTCCCAGAAGTCCTCCTGAAGCCTGCTCATGGTTCCCTGGGCCGTCACCTCCCACTTGCCATCCGCGTTCTTTCGCCGCTTGTCGGGCGCGAACAGCTCCTTGGCGCACAGGCGTTCGTGACCGTCCTCTCCGCGGATGACCGGGGCAATCCAGATGTGCGCGTGCGGGGTGCCCTCGTCCAGATGAATCTGGGCGGCGAGCAGGTTCTCGTATCCGTACCGCGCCCCGAACCACTGAACCGACCTATCCAGAAACTCCCTCGCGTCCTTCTCGTCCAAGGCGTCGTTGCTTGAGACGATGAACCCCATCGCGCGGACTTGGTTGTCCCTGATTTTCCGCTTGGTGTTCAGCTCGCCCATACGGCGCTCGATGGCCTGTTCGAGCGGAACGGGACTCTCATCCCCCGCGCGGCACAGGTACCCG
>JAXKEA010000004.1:0-114605 GCA_036551635.1 Collinsella sp. | reverse complement strand
CGGGGCCATTGTGGCTCTTGACAGCGGATTGGGTCATATGAGCGAGCGGGCCGCATTTGAGACAAGGTGACGTGAAACGAAAGGGCGCTGACCTTCTGGTCGCGCCCTTGAAGTTGAACGTCAGATTGTCCAAATGCGGCCTGCGCAGCGTCGGCCGGTTACGGCGTTTGTAAAACGCCGTAACCCTAAAGCTCCGTGACCTCAACGCTGTCGTAGACCTCGTCCCAGCGATCCATGACCAGGTGACCGGTCTTGGGATCCATGGCGTTGAGCTTGCCGCAGGTATTGGCGGTCTTGAGCACCGTGACGTCGTCGGCGCCGGCAGCAATGGCATGCGCAAAACCGGCGATGGTCGAGTCACCGGAACCCGTCGCGTTCACAGCCGCAATCGCGGGCGTCTTGGCGCGGAACGCGCGACCCTCATGGAAGCCAACCGAACCGGCAGCGCCCATCGAAACGACAACCCAGGGGATACCGGCAAAACGGTCATCGGCGGCAAGCGCCTCGCGCAGGGCATCGACATCATCGGTCGTAAAGGACGTACCCAGCAGGCCGTTAATCTCGGTCAGGTTGGGCTTTACAAGCTCAGGCTTAGCGTCGGACTCCAGCGCGGCCTCCAGCGATGCACCCGAGGTGTCGAGCAGCACCTTGGCACCCGCCTCCTCGGCGATCTTGACGAGCTCGGCATAGTAGCCAGCATCGACGCCACGCGGCAGCGAGCCCGAAAGCGTCACAACGTCCGCCTTCGCTGCAAGCTCGGCAAACTTGGCCGTAAAGGCCTCGAGCTCGGCCGGGGCGATCTGCGGGCCGCTCTCCAAAAGCTCGGTCTGATTGCCCTCGTGCAGGATATTCAGGCAAATGCGCGTCTCACCGGCGATGGGCACAAAGTCGTTCTTGACGCCGTCGGCATCCATAAGCTCGGCCATATAGGCACCCATGTGGCCGCCGAGCAGACCGGTCGCGAGCACATCGTCGCCCAACTGCAGCAGCACACGGCTCACGTTGAGGCCCTTGCCGCCAGCGGTCTTTTCGGGCGTCACACGGTTAACATCGTCGATGATCAGCTTGTCGAGTTGATAGCGCGTATCGATCGACGGGTTCATGGTAACGGTCAGAATCATGTTGAACTCCTGTTTCCGGGGCACGACACGCGCAGCCCCAAACATACGATAGCTCGTTAAAGGATCTCGATCTCAAAACCGCGGGTGACGGTCTCCCCCGGCTTGGCAACCAGGCAGCCACGCTTGTGCTCCAGAATATCGTCCTCGTCGGAGCAGGTGGACAGGCCGCCCCACGGTTCCACGGCCACAAAGTCGCCCTCGGGCTTGCTCCACACAATCAGGTATGGCATATCGGGGAACGTCAGGCGCACGCCCTTGTCCTCGGTTTTCTTGGTCAGCGTAACCACGCGGCTCGCGAGCACGTCAAAGATGGTCTCCGCGAAGTCGAAGAGTTCGTGGGTCAGCGGCAGGTCGTGGCCGATCATCGGGTTTTTGCTGCGATGGTCGACATCAATCAGGCCCGTCGAGGGAACGGCGGTGCAGAGCTCTGCCGCCTCACGCTGATCAAAACGAAGCTCATAGTCGTCATAGGACTCGCCCTCGTCGAGCGGGCACTTAAAGCCGGGGTGACCACCCACAAAGAATGGCATGTCCTCGGTACCCTCATTGGTCACCTCGTACGACACGGCCACCTTTTCCGAATCGATCGTGTAACGAGCAACAATCTTAAACGGATACGGATACTGCTCGAGCAGCTCGGCGTGGTCGGCATAGCTTAGGCTCAGCGCAACCATGCTGTCGCCCTGCTCCTCGAGCTTCCACTCCTGCTTGCGGGCAAAGCCGTGGCGGGCAAGCTTGACCTCGCGGCCGCCCATGGTCATCGCGCGGCCGTTACGAAGGCCACCGCAGATCGGGAAGCAAATGGGTGCCTGGCCCGACCAGACCGCCGGGTCACCCTGCCACAGGTACTCACGGCCGTTGGCCGCAATAGAAGTGAACGACCCGCCCGCCGTGCTCAGTGCTACGCGGATAGAACCGTTATCAAGAACAAACTCCATAGGAGCCTTCCCTTTCTTACGACAGCCCGCCAAGTCAGTGGGGCTGATAGCAAACCGGCCCGCGCCCCATCACAGAAACGCGAGCCGTCAACGGACTAGTTAATTACGCCGGATACCCGCTAATCGTGGTATTCGCCGCGGTCCCACTTCTCGAGGAACTCGTCAAAGAAGTGCGGGTCAGCCTGAGCCTCGGCATCGGCCTTATTGCAGGCATCGATCTTGGCGATCAGGGCATCGTGCTCGGGGGTCTTCTCGTAGGGCTCCTCCAGGAAGGCGAGCATGATATCGGCCATCAGGAACTCGCCGGTGATCTTGCCGCCAAAGCCAACGATGTTAGCGTTGAGCTCGCGACGGGCATACAGGGCAGAGGTCATGTCGCGGACCAGGGCGCAACGGGCGCCGGGAACCTTGTTAACGGCATTGGTGATGCCAATGCCGGTGCCGCAGAGGGCCACGCCAAAGTCGGCCTTGCCGCTGGCAACAGCCTCGCCCACGGCCTTACCGTAGATGGGATAGTGCGTACGGGTGTGGCTGTAGGTGCCGCAGTCGAGCACCTTGTAGCCAGCCTGCTCCAGGCGGTCGGCCAGATAGATCTTCTCGTCCGTAACGATATGGTCGCAACCGATTGCGATGGTCTTCTTCATCAGAACGTCCTTTCGTCTGAATTCACAAGTTGAGGTAGAAGTTCGAGTTCTCGGTGGCTCTCGTTAGGCCATCTTGTTGAGCATGTCGACACGGATCTGGTGACGGCCGCCGGCGTACTGTGCACGCAGGAACTCGCGGGCGATCTTCTTGGCGACCTCGGTGCCCACAACGCCCGGGCCCATGGTGACCATGCGCGAGCCGTTGTGCTCGCGGGTCATGTAGGCGGAACGCTCGTCGGAAATGTTGGCGACGACCATACCCTTAATCTTGACGGCGGCCATATAGGAGCCGACGCCGTACTTATCGAATGCGAAGCCCTGGGAATCCTTGTGCTCCAGCAGGTCCTTGGCAACGGCGGTCGCGGAATCGACAAAGTCCGCGGCAGGGGTCTTGGAATAGTCGACGACCTCGTGACCGTCGGCGATGAGCATCTCCTTGATGGACTCCTTCATCGACATACCGTCGGCATCGGAAGCGATTACAACCCTCATGACATCCTCCTTGAGAGATACGCAGGTGCGTAGTTTCTGTTTGGAAGTGTTGAATCGCGTTCAGGTCCGGGCATCTGAATGTGCGGTTCTTCACTGTTCATGTTTATTTGAACACATTCGAACAGTAACTGCAACAACTATTTGTTTATCTTTGTTCTTTTTTGAACAAATATCGTTCACGGATGATTGCTGACCGTTTGAGCCGGGCGCGGACGTAGCGATCATGTGTTCAACAAACAAAAGGGCGGCCAAGAACGTATCTCGGCCGCCCTTCTTACGGTTGATCTTCCAAAGATCGCTTTGCCGCCTACTCAGACTGCCCGCTCTTCTTGGCATGTCTGGACGGAGCGCTCAAGAAACGACCCGTCAAATAGTTCGCCGGGCCGGAAATATCGATCCCCAGCAGTACGTGTCCCAGCCACAGGAACGCCACGAGCACCAGCAGCGGGATAACGCACGAAGTCACGATCATCACGATGACGCCTTCGATGAGGTCGGTCACCTGCCGCACGATCTCATCGGTCATCTGCTTGGCGCCGCTGGTCACCGACGTAACAAGGCTCGATGCCCCATCAGTCAACTGCTCGAGCACGTTTTTGGACGCCGTGGTCTCGGATTTTTTCTTGTTCGATTTTGAGCTGGTCTCGGCTGACTTGTCCGTGGTGTCGGCCGCGTCCGCAGCGTCCGCAGCCTTTTGCTCAGCTTGCTCAATACTTACGCGATACGTTTCATCGACCTTTTGCGACACCCATACGCTCGCGGGCACGAGCGCCATGCCGATCACGGCAACCACCAGTACGCGTGTCGCCACACGGCGCAGGACAGTGCTCGTGCTCCAGCGCCCGTGAATGCCGAGCGACACCGCAAAGAGCACCAACGCAAACGGGATTAAGATGCCCAAGCCAACCGACCACAAAATGGTTAGCAGGTATTTCTCGAGGTAGAGCACGGCAAGCACGATACCAAGGTTGCCTGAAAGCTGCGCGAGCTGCTCGGCAACCGGCGTTCCCGTATCACCCGGCAGCGCGGTAATGCCCGCAGACAGCGCCACGCACGAGGTCGTGAGCGCCAGTACGTTACCCTTCTTTTGGTCGATGACCTCGATGGTGGAGTCCCAAGTTTTGGTATCGGCGAAATGCGGACGAGCTACAAAGCCCGACAGCAGCGCCAGTACCACGAGCGCAACGATAAAGCCAATCTGCAGCTTTTTGTTTGCGCACACGACATCGGACAGGCTGGGCTGCAGCTCTGTTACCGTCGTGTGCTCGGTTATCTGGACAGAACGCCCATGAGCCATCTCGTGCGCGTCTCTTTTTTGTATTGACCCGTTATCCGGCATTTGGATACCTCCTCAGTCCGGCGTTTAATGCGAAAGAAAGTATACCCACCGAGCAAAAATCGAACGGGAAGACGAACGGAGCGCACCAAGACTGTCCCCAATGACTAGTCATTTAAGAACGTCCCCAATGACTATCTCGGGATGAGTTGCGGGGAGGAGGACAGAAAAAGCCCTACCGCGGGTAGCGGCAGAGCTTTTGGAAGGGGACTTGGTTGTGAGGACTCGTTAGGCGAGCTTGGCCTCGAGCTCGGCAATGCGCTTGTAGGCATCGATGGTAAAGCGGGCCTGCTTCTCCAGGATCATAGTGGTCATGAGGGTATCCTGAGCGTGAGCCATGATGAAGGTCATCTCCATCTCGCCACCGCCGGCCTCCTGCGAAAGCAGCTTGGTCTGCGTGTCGTGGGCGCCGATAAGTGCATCGCTGGCATCCTTGTGCAGCTGTTCGGCCTTCTCAAAATCGCCCTCGCGAGCAGCATCGAGCGCTGCAAGCAGATCGGTCTGGGCGTCACCTGCGTATGCGACAATCTCGAATCCAACCATCGAGATTTCTTCTTTGGTTGCCATGTTGCGTTCCTTTCACATATGAACCAATGGAGAGCATCGCGTCCGGGCATACGCGTTGCGTTCTGTATGACAGAAACATTAACATTCAAACAAAAAAGAACAGCGCAAAACGTAATTTCAAGCTATGAACGGTCACTTTTCGCCCGTGAACGGCTTTTAAACCAATCTGAACAATATCGAACACAGTTAGTGACAACCCAAACAGGACCGCACCCTAACGCAAATCGCGCACCGTATCGCCCTCTACGAGCACACCGGGGATCAGCATGTGCTCCACGCCAGACGCACCCCCATCGGCGCCGGCAATCTTGTCGACCGCCCACATGCCGACGCGCTTGTTGTCAAAGCGCACCGTGGTCAGGCGACGGTCGGGCACGATATCGCCCAGGCTATCGTCAACACCCACCACGCTCACGTCCTGGGGCACGCACTTCCCGCGCGACTCGAGCCCACGGATGCAGCCGTAGGCCATGGCGTCGTTGGAGGCATAAATGGCCGTGCAGGTCGGATCATCCGCAAGCACCTGGCCGGCAGCATATCCACTCTGCGCCGTCCAGTCGCCGCGCACGAGCTGCGGGGGCTCAATGCCATGCACACGCAATGTCTCACGCCAGCCTTCCTCGCGCCGCATGCCCGAAAGCGAGCGCTCGGGACACGAGATAAAGTGCACGGTCTTGTGTCCCTGCCCCAGCAAGTACTCGACCACTTGGCGTGAACAATCGAACTGATCGTTATCGACCGTCGAGCACAGCGGATGCTCCAGCATGGTAACGAGCACTGTCTGCATACCGGGCAGCGGTTCAAAGGTTCCAAAGTCCGCCGGCATGCGATTCATGATCACAACCATGCCGTCTACCGGCAGCGCGCTCATACGCGATGATGCGCTCTCGAGGGTATACGGATGCCCGTCTACTTTAGTGAGGGTGATGGCATAGCCATGTTTGTCGGCCGCGGCGGCAAAGCCCTCCATACGGTCGAGGTTGCCGGTACCGGTAATGTTGAACATGGCGACGCCGACGGTCTTAAACTTGCCACGGCGCAGCGATCGACCGGCGAAATTGGGGCGATACCCCAGCTCGCGCATGGCGGCACGCACGCGTTCCTTGGTCTCGGGGCGCACACTGGGCGAATCGTGCACGGTGCGCGAGACCGTCTGCTCCGAGACGCCCGCGAGACGCGCCACGTCTTTGACGGATACCGATTTTTTAACAGCGGCCATAGGTCGATCTTTCTATGTCAACGATGCCATTGGTGGCACCCTACGCAGTCAAATGAAACGTCTTCAAGTATATCTAACGCCTCCCCCACCATACGCTCACCACCCAAAACCTACCGTTCACCGACATTTTTGCTTCCCCAAACGGCTTTTTGCGCCCAAATGTTAACGTTGCCATTGCGCAAACACAGAGCCACCGGGCGGCTCAAACGTTTACGCATAAGGAATCGACGGTTCGCAGGCACAGGAACCACCGGTTCGCGTCTTTTTTTGTGTCGCAAAATGGCAACGTCAACATTTTGGCAACAGAACGCCAAAAGCTACCATCGTTGCTAACCCACCGACTCTTAGGAGCATTGCATGGAGCAACTCATCGCCACCATCGAAAAAGGCCAGCCCTTTTTCAACGCGATCGCCCGCAACAAGTACCTCAAGGCGATCCGCGACGGCTTTATCTCCGTCATCCCCATCATCATCTTCTCGTCCATCTTCTGCCTGGTAGCCTCGGTCCCCAACATCTGGGGTTTCTACTGGCCCGATGACATCAACAACGCCCTGTGGAAGTGCTACAACTACTCCATGGGCATCCTGGCCATCGCCTGCGCCGCCACCACGGCCAAGCACTTCGCCGACGCGCAGAACCGCGACCTGCCCAAGAACAACCAGATCAACTTTATCTCGTGCATGTGCGCGGCCATCATCGGCTTCTTGCTCCTTTCGAGCGACACGATCGCCACGGACGCTGCCAGCGGCTTCAACACCACCTACCTTGGTTCCAAGGGCCTGCTGACCGCCTTCATCGCTGCGTTTGTGACCGGCATCATCTACAAGTTCTTCATTAAGCGCAACATCACCGTCAAGATGCCCGAGCAGGTTCCGCCCAACATCTCGCAGACCTTTAAGGACATCATCCCCTTCTCCGTCTGCATCACCGTCTTTTGGGTCTTTGACATCGCCTTCCGCGCTGCTTTTGGCTTCTGCTTTGCCCAGGGCGTCATCCAGGTGTTCCAGCCCCTGTTCACCGCTGCCGACGGCTACATCGGCCTCGCTGTGATCTACGGCGCTATGAGCCTGTTCTGGTTCGTCGGCGTCCACGGCCCCTCGATCGTCGAGCCCGCCATCGCCGCCGCCCTCGTTGCCAACATGACCGACAACCTGGCTGCGTTCCAGGCCGGCCAGCACGCTTCCGCTGTCCTGACCCAGGGTGCCCAGTACTTCGTCGTCTGCATGGGCGGCACCGGCGCCACGCTCGTCCTGGTCTTTATGTTCTGCTTCCTGGCCAAGTCTCAGGAGATGCGCGCCGTCGGTAAGGCCGCCATCGTCCCCGTCTGCTTTGCCGTCAACGAGCCGCTGCTGTTCGCCGCGCCCATCGTGCTCAACCCCGTCTTCTTTGTCCCGTTTGTCTTTGCCCCGATCGCCAACATCTGGATCCTCAAGATCTTTATCGACTTCTTGGGCATGAACGGCTTTATGTACACCCTGCCTTGGACCGTCCCCGGCCCCATCGGCACCATCATGGGCCTGGGCTTCCAGCCGCTCGCTTTTGTGATGCTCGCCCTTATCCTGGTCGTCGACTTCGTTCTGTACTACCCGTTCTTCCGTGCCTATGACGCCCAGAAGTGCGCCGAGGAGGCCGAGATCTCCCAGGAGGAGCTCGCCGCCAAGAACGCCGAGAAGGCCGCCAAGCTCAACGATGCCTTCCAGGGCAAGGCTGACGCCAAGAGCGTTGCCGCCGGCGCTGCTGCCGAGGCCGTGAAGGCCGACTCCCCCGCCGCTTCCGCAGCACCCGCTGCCGAGACAACGACCGCCAGCGACCTCAACGGCAAGCGCGTGCTCGTGCTCTGCCAGGGCGGCGGAACCTCGGGCCTGCTCGCCAACGCGCTGGCCAAGGCCGCCAAGGAGCGCGGCATTAACCTCGAGACCGCTGCCGAGGCCTATGGCAACCACGTGGACATGCTCCCCGACTTTGACCTGGTCGTCCTGGCCCCGCAGGCCGCAAGCTACCTGGCCGACCTGCAGAAGGACTGTGAGCGCGTGGGCAACAAGTGCGTCGCCTGCCGTGGCAAGCAGTACATCGAGCTCTCCCAGAACGGCGATAAGTCTCTCGCCTTCGTAAGCGAGCAACTCTCGAAGTAAGTAACGCTCAGGGCCAGCCGACCATCCAAGACCGGCTGGCCCTTCGATTTAGACGATTGGATCATCATGTCCGTTAACCCTGCTAGCGTCACTAACCCGCCTGCGCAGTTTCCCGAGGACTTTGTCTTTGGCGGCGCCACTGCTGCCTACCAAGTAGAGGGCGAGACCCGCACTCACGGTAAGGGCAAGGTTGCCTGGGACGACTTCTTGGAGGCCCAGGGGCGCTTCTCCCCCGATCCCGCTTCGGACTTCTACAACCAGTACCCCGTCGATCTGGAGCTGTGCGAGGAGTTTGGCATCAACGGCATTCGCCTCTCCATCGCCTGGAGCCGTATCTTCCCCAACGGTACCGGCGAAATCAACCCCGAGGGCGTGCAGTTCTATCACGACCTCTTCGCCGAGTGCCACAAGCACCACGTTGAGCCGTTTGTCACGCTGCATCACTTTGACACGCCGCTGTCCCTCTTTGAGAAGGGCGACTTCCTCAACCGCGAGACCATCGACGCCTTTGTGGACTTTGCCACCTTCTGCTTTAAGGAGTACGCCGACCAGGTGACCTACTGGTTCACCTTTAACGAAATCTGGGCCGACGCCTCCAACACCTACATCGAGGGCACCTTCCCCGGTGGCGTCAAGGCGCATCTTGCCGAGGCCTTCCAGTGCGAGCACAACATGATGCTCGCCCACGCCAAGGCCGTGCTGGCCTTCCACAACGGCGGTTTTAAGGGCAAGATCGGCGTCATTCAGTCGTTGGAGTTCAAGTACCCGCTCAACGAAAACGACCCCGCCGACATCAAAGCCGCCAACAACGAGCACGTGCTGCAAAACCAGTTTTTGCTCGACGCCACCTTCCGCGGCGACTACGCGCCCGACACCCTCGAGTGCGCCAACCGCCTGGCCGCCGTCTCGGGCGGCACCATCGAGATCTTGGACGAGGACCTCGAGATTATGCGCGAAGCCGCGCTCTACAACGACTACCTGGGTGTTAACAACTACCAGTGCCGCTTCTTGAAGGCCTACGATGGCGAGAACGACCTGCACCACAACGGTACGGGCGAGAAGGGCACCGGCCGCTGGCGCGTCAAGGGCATTGGCGAGCACGTGAACAAGCCCGGCATCCCCACCACCGACTGGGACTGGATCATCTATCCCGAGGGTCTGTTCGATCTGCTCGTCTACATTAAGCAGCGCTACCCCAACTACAAGCAGATCTTCATCACCGAAAACGGCATGGGCTACAAGGACCCCTACAAGGACGGTTTTGTGGACGACCAGCCGCGCATCGACTACATCGAGCAGCACCTGCGCTGGTTGCTCAAGGCCATGGAGGTGGGTGTCAACGTGGGCGGCTACTTCCTATGGAGCCTGCAGGATCAGTTCTCCTGGACCAATGGCTACAACAAGCGTTACGGCTTCTTCTACGTTGACTTTGAAACCCAGAAGCGCACGCCCAAGGCAAGCGCATACTGGTATAAGCACGTGGCGCAGACCCGTCGTCTGGACTAGCGGCTTTCAACTAGCGGTTGGCGGAATTGCCCCGCTCACATAACCTGTCCCCATTTCTCAGCCGGGGGCGGCACGTCACACGGCGCGCCGCCCCCGGTCTTTTTGGGCGGTTCGGGGTCTGTTTGTCTCAATCTGTAACATCTAGCCGAGTTTTTGGGTCCTAGCTGTTGCAGATTGAGACGAACAGGATTGCTCTTTCCGAAGAATCTAAATCTGTAACACGTAGCCCGCTTTTGACCGTCTACCTGTTACAAATCGAGACGAACGGAGTAGGACCTAACCCCGTATGTCCCTAACAGTCGAGCGTTCGACCAGCGTGCTCGGCACATGAATCGCCTCGATAGACGAGCTCTCTCCAATCGCCGCCTCAAACGCAAGCTTACCGACACCGCGCAAATCAAATCGCAGCGTCGTCAGCCGATTGTGAGGAACAAGTCCCTCGAGTGCGTCGTCGATACCAACCACGCTCACGTCGTCGGGCACGGACAGGCCCGCGTTCTCGAGCGCGGCGATAACGCCCAGCGCCATCTGGTCATTTGCCGCAAGCACGGCAGTCGGCGCCTGCGACCCGCCGGCAAGCACCTCGGCCGCAATCCGCTCGCCCATGGCGTACCCACTGTCCGCACTCCAATCGCCGCGCAGCATCGGAGCGGCATCGACATGAGCACGACCCAGCGTATCGCGCCAACCGGCCTCACGAAAACGCGAGGAAATCGAGTTTTCCGGACCCGCCACAAACCGCATATTCGAGTGACCATGTTCCAGCAGATAATTGGTCAACAGCTCGCACGAACCATACTGGTCGGAGTCGATCGTCGTGCAGCGCGGATGCGCATACATGGACAGGATGACCGTTCGCACTCCCGGCTGGGGAACAAACTCCTCAAAATCGGGAGCCATGCGGTTCATGTTGAGAATCATGCCGTCGACGGGTCGCTCGACCATGCGGCGCGAGGCATCGGCAAGTGCATAGGGCTTGTCGCCGCCCATCTCGATCATAGTGACGGCAAAATCGTGCTCGCGCGCCGCTTGCATGATACCCTCGAGCGTCGCCAGGTTACCGACACGTGTGATGTTGTACATGCACAGGCCAATAGAACGATACGACCCGCCGCGCAACGCCGCTCCAGCAAAATTGGGACGAAAGCCCAGCTCTTCCATGGCGGCCAGCACACGCTTGCGCGTCTTTTCCGTCACGTTGGGCATACCGTTGACCACGCGAGACACAGTCTGGCGGCTCACGCCAGCGAGCGCCGCAACCTCTGCCGCGCTCGCCGAACGACCATTCCTTGTCTGCTGATCCATGCCTTCCACGCTAACCTGCTTCCCAACTATTCCCCGCGCCCATGGCGCATCGTACATACATTGATAACGTGCTCATGATACCCGAGCCATATACCACAACATGAAAACTTCTGTCAATCAAAACCGCTTACCGAACAAATACAACCGTTCGCGGCTGTTTGAAGTTGTTTTGTTTCTATACATCCCAGCCGGATGTTAACGTGCTCATTGTCAAATGTTCACGCGCTCATTTTGGTTCTAATCATTTTAAGATAGTGTTTATCGGGCTTTTTCACCGCTGAACGCTAACCAGGGAGCCTCCTGAGCGCAAACGCACAATATCGAACAGCGAGACGAGAGGGTGTATGCATATGTCTTTGCTAAACCGCGTACAGCAGCTGCCGAAGGGCTTTGTTTGGGGCGCCGCAACCGCCGCGTACCAAACGGAAGGTTCCACGAAGGTGGCAGGCAAGGGTAAGACCATGTGGGACGATTACCTTGTCGCCCAGGGTCGCTTTTTGCCCGACCCGGCCAGTGATTTCTACAACCGCTACGAGGAGGATATCCGCCTTTCTGCCGAGCATGGACTCAACGCCATTCGTGTGTCCATCGCCTGGACCCGCATCTTCCCCAACGGCGACGATGCCGAACCCCTCGCCGAGGGCGTTAAGCACTACCACGAGCTGTTCGCCTGCTGCAAAAAGTATGGCGTCGAGCCCTATGTGTCCCTGCATCACTTTGACTCCCCCGCCGCCCTGTTCAACCAGGGCGACTGGCTCAACCGCAAGACCGTCGACGCCTATGTGCGCTATGCCGAGTTCTGCTTCCGCGAGTTCCGCGAGGTCAAGAATTGGTTCACCATCAACGAGCTCATCAGCCTCTCGCACTCCCAATACATCCAAGGCAACTTCCCGCCCAACCATCACTTTGATGTGACGAGCGGCATCCAGAGCCAGCACAACGAGCTCGTTGCCCACGCCCGCGCCGTCAACCTGTATAAGGATCTTGACGAGACCGAGCACCTGGGCGGACGCATTGGCATGGTCAACGTCCTGACGCCGGCATATCCTGCCACCGACTCGCCCGCCGACCAGCACGCCGCCGACCTGTACAACGCCTTCTACACCGACTTCATCATGGACGGCGCCTTCCTGGGTCACTACTCCGCGCGCACCCTCTCACTCATCAACGAGATTCTGCGTGCCAACAACGCCACACTTACGGTTGAGGACAGCGACATGGAGGAGCTCGCCAAGGCGGCGCCCCGCAACGATATGTTCGGCCTCAACTACTATCAGTCGGCGTTTATCGCCGCCTACGATGGCGAGTCAACCAACAGCTTTAACGGCACCGGAGACAAGGGCACCTCGTGCTTTAAGTTTAAGGGCGTCGGGCAGCAGGTCGATATGCCGGGTATCCCCACCACCGACTGGGATTGGCTCATCTACCCGCAAGGCCTCTACGACACGCTCAAGCACATCAGCGCCACCTATCCCAACCTCCCCGTCATCTATATCACCGAGAACGGCCTGGGCCACAAGGACCCCGAGCCCGACGCAAACGGCATCGTCGCCGATCCCGAGCGCATCGACTTTGTCGACCAGCACATGGAGAAGGTGCTCCAGGCGCGCGCCGAGGGCGTCGACGTCCAGGGCTACTTTATCTGGAGCCTGCAGGACCAGTTCTCGTGGGCCAATGGCTATAACAAGCGCTACGGCCTGTTCTACATCGACTTCGACACGCAAAAACGCTACATCAAGCAGTCGGCACTCTGGTACAAGGAGCTCGCCGACACTATGGCGGACGCGCAGTAGCGCATCGCCTCGCTTTCCCCCGAGAAGGGAGCGGCCCTATGCGATACAAACCCAGCCGCCCCCCTCTCTCCCCCTGGGACCGGCCCCGCCTGCACCCGGGCTTTTAGCAAGCGGGAGACCATATAGGTTTTCAACGTCCATGCCATTAAGATTTCATGCAAAGAGGAGCGTGAACTATGGAATCGATCGTTAAGTTCTTGGAGAAAGGTCAGCCGTACTTCGACAAGGTCTCTAAGAACATCTACCTTCAGGCCATTAAAGACGGCTTTTTGGCAGCAATGCCCATCATCCTGTCTTCTTCTGTCTTCCTGCTTATTTCGACCCTGCCGGGCGTTGTCGCCACGGTCGGCGGCTTTACGCTGCCCGACTGGTGGAACGTCGACGTCGTGAACTTCTGCAACAAGGTTTACAACTTCACGATGGGCGTCGTGGGCATCATGGTCGCCGGCACCACCGCAAGCGCGCTGACCGGCTCCAAGAACCGCCGCATGCCTGCCGGCAAGGCCATCAACGCCACGAGCACCATGGTCGCCGCCATGTGCGCTATGCTCATCTTGGCCGTTACCCAGACGAGTGCCAAGATCGACGGCGCCGATGTCTCGGTGTTCTTTACCGACAACATGGGCACCAAGGGCCTGCTGAGCTCCTTTGTCGCCGCATTTGCCACGGTCAACATCTATGCCTTCTGCATTAAGCGAGACATCACCATCAAGCTGCCCAAAGAAGTCCCCGGCGCCATCGCCCAGAACTTCCGCGACATCTTCGCCTTCAGCTTCTCCATCCTGTTTGTCGCCGTCATCGACGTTATCTGCCGCACCTGCTTGGCCGTCCCGTTTGCCAACGTCATCTCCACGCTGGTGAGCCCGCTGTTCGCCGCTGCCGATTCCTACGCCGGCCTCGCCCTCATCTGGTTCATGATCCCTCTGTTCTGGTTCATGGGCATCCACGGCCCCTCGGTCGTTAAGCCTGCCCTCAACGCCGCGCTGTTTGGCAACATCACTACCAACCTCGCCACGCTGCAGGCCGGCGGTCACCCCGCCCTCGCCCTGACCGAAAACTTCGGTAACTACATCGGCGAACTCGGCGGCACCGGCGCCACGTTCATTGTCCCGATTATCTTCCTGCTCTTTATGCGCTCCAAGCAGCTCAAGGCCGTCGGCAAAGCCTCTGTCGTGCCCGTGATGTTCGCCGTCAACGAGCCGCTGCTGTTCGCCGCGCCCATCATCCTCAACCCGTACTTCCTGATCCCGTTCCTGTTTGCCCCCGTGGCCAACGTCCTCATTGGTAAGTTCTTCATCGACTTTTTGGGCATGAACGGCTTTATCTATGCCATGCCGTGGGCACTCCCCGGACCGATCGGCACCTTCATCGACACCAACTTCCAGCCGATCTCTCTGGTCCTGGTTGTCGTCCTGCTGGTCGTTGACTTCTTGATCTACTACCCGTTCTGCAAGGCCTACGACAACGTCCTGTGCAAGCAGGAGGCCGAGACCCTGGCCGAAGAAGAGGCCGAGGAGACCAAGGCCGTCAAGACCGCTGCCGCCCCCGCCGTTGAGGCTCCTGTTGTCGAGACCGCTTCTGCCACTGAGGCCTCCGCAGCTCCGTCCGCCCTTAAGGGCAAGGATCTGAGGGTTCTGGTTCTGTGCGCTGGCGCCGGCACCTCTGCACTGCTCGCCAACGCGCTTAAGGAAGGCGCCGACGAGCTGGGCATCGACATTACCGCCAACGCCGGTGCCTACGGCAGCCACTACGCCATCATGGACCAGTACAACGTCATCGTCCTGGCTCCGCAGGTTCGCACCTATTACAACGAGATGAAGGCCGACACCGACCGCCTGGGCATCACGCTGCTGTCGCCCAAGGGCAAACAGTACATCGACCTCACTAAGGATCCCAAGGGTGCCGTCGCCTGGATCGAGGAAAACCTCGAGGCATAAGACGCTGACACCACCTGCCGCTTGCAGACAATAAATGGCCCGTGCATCGATGTGTGATGCGCGGGCCATTTTGTTTAGACCGCACCCGTCCTCCTGTTCATCTCAATCTGTAACATCTAGCCGAGTTTTTGGGTCCCAGCTGTTACGGATCGAGGTGAACGCACAGGCCAAGCCAAAAATCTCAATCTGTAACATGTAGACCGCTTTTGACCGCTTAGATGTTACAGATCGAGACAAACAGATGGGTCAATCCAATCAATCTAGATCTGTAACACCTGGCTGGTCATTTCACTCCTAACTGTTACAGATCGAGACAAACGGAATAAGCCGGGCCGAATTGTCTAAATCTGTAACATCTAGCCGAGTTTTCGGGTCCCACCTGTTACAGATTTAGACGAGCAGGCCGAGCACGTCTACGCCCGCAGATCCCTTACGCTGGAACGCTCGACCAACACGCCCGAGACGAGCGTACGGCTTCTGGAGCTCGGGGCTTCCAGACCTGCGACGACCTCGTTAAGCGCACGGATGCCCAGTTCGCGGTGGCGAAACTTCACCGACGTCAGAATCGAGTTGGGAATCGTCTTGTAGAGCTCATCGTCGAAGCCGATCACGGACACGTCGTCGGGCACATTGAGCCCTTTGTCACGTAGAGCCATCATCACGCCGTTTGCCATGCAGTCGTTAGCAGCGAGGACCGCCGTGCAATCGGGTTTATCGGCAAGCACAAGGCCCGCGGCGTAGCCACTATCCGCATTCCAATCGCCTTGCAGAGGCTCGGGCGGCTCAATGCCACGCGCCTCGAGTGCCGCACGCCAACCTTTCATACGGCACTGGCTCGACAGCGCCTCTTTCTTACCAGAGACGAAGTACACGTTCTTGTGCCCGTGGTTCAAAAAATACTCGCATGCCATGCGCGCGCCGCCCTCTTGATCGTCACTAACGGTAGAGCAGGCAGGATGCTCCATCGACGTGATAATCACCGTCTTGAGGTCTTTCGGCGCCTCAAAGTTATCAAAGTCATCGACCATCTGGCGCAGGTTGAAAATCATGCCGTCGACGGGAAGCTGCGACATCCTACGCGCCGCTTCGGCAAGGGTCATCTTCTCCCCCGCCCGCTTTTTAATCATCGTGAGCGCAAAGCCTCGCTCTGCGGCGGCATCGGCAATACCGTCAATCATGTCCACGTTGCCGCCCGACAAGTGGAACAGCACCACGCCGATGCACCCGTAACGGCCCAACTTGAGTGAACGCGCGGCAAAGTTCGCCCGGAACCCAAGCGCTTCCATGGCAGCATGGACCCTATCGCGTGTCGACTCTCGCACGCTATCGGGCTCGTTGATCACACGCGACACCGTCTTGAGAGAAACACCCGCGGCAATCGCCACATCGTTCATTGAGACATTTTTCTTGTCCATCGTTGCCACTACTTCTCCAGTCGGTTTTGCATCGCTTGTTTTTTGCGTTCTAGCATACACTACCTGCCCGACTGACAAATCAACCGTTTACCGGACAATATCGACCGCTCACCCGTAAATCCTTGTTGCTCTTCCAAAAATGTCTTACGTTGTCATTAACGAAATGACAACGTTGTCATTTCGCAATGCCTTCCTTAAGCAGGAAGGTTTCCGGGCAGTCCTGACCATCCATCGACGACCAGTTCCATCCACATGCATCGCGCATCAAGTAGCAAAGGAGCTCTATGGACGCCATCGTAAAGATGCTCGAAAAGCATCAACCGTTCTTTGAGAAGATCTCGAGGAACGTCTACCTCCAGGCCATCAAGGACGGATTCCTTGGGTGCATGCCCATCGTCCTCACCTCTTCGATCTTCCTGCTAATCGCCACCCTTCCCGGCGTCGTTGGCATCACGCTGCCCCAGCCGCTCATCGACTGGTGCAACAAGCTGTACAACTTCACCATGGGCGTCATGGGCATCATGGTTGCCGGCACCACCGCCAAGAACTTTACGGCTTCCATGAACCGTCGCATGCCCGCCGGCAAGGTGCTCAACGACGGCTCCACCATGGTGGCCGCCCAGTGCAGCATGCTGCTGCTCGCTGTGACGCAGTTCACCACCAAGTTCGACGGCTCCGAGCTTTCGGTCTTCGATTGCACCAGCATGGGTACGCGCGGTCTGTTCTCGGCCTATATCGCCGCGTTCATTACCGTGTGGGTTTATAAGTTCTGCGTCTCGCGCGATCTGACCATTAAGCTGCCCAAGGAGGTCCCGGGCGCCATCGCTCAGAACTTCCGCGACATCATCCCCTTTGGCGGCGCCGTCATCATCTGCGGCATCATCGATGTGGTTGTGCGCAACCTCATGGGCGTTCCGTTCTCCGAGCTGCTCATCAAGCTGCTCTCCCCGCTCTTCACTGCGGCAGAGACCTATCCTGGCCTTATCCTTATCCAGGCAGCCACCGCGTTCTTCTGGTTCATCGGCGTCCACGGCCCCTCGATTGTCCAGCCGGGCATCGACCCCATCCGTCTTGCCAACCAGGCCGAGAACCTGCAGGTTCTGCTGGCCGGTGGTCACCCCGCCCATTCCCTCACCTTCAACATGTCGCTCGTGGGTGAGTTCGGCGGCACCGGCGCCACGTTCATCGTGCCGCTTCTGCTGATTCTCTTTATGAAGTCCAAGCAGCTCAAAGCCGTCGGTAAGGCCTCGATTGTTCCTGTTGCCTTCGCCGTCAACGAACCGCTGCTCTTTGGCGCGCCGATGATCCTTAACCCCTACATGCTCATCCCCTTTGTTGCCGCCGGCTGCGTCAACGTAAGTGTTGCCAAGTTCTTTATCGATAACGTGGGCATGAACGGCTTCTCCTTCGTGGTGCCTTGGGCCACCCCCGCTCCCATCGGCATTTTCATCACCACGAACTTCCAGCTTATCGCCCTGGTATTTGTCGCGATCATCATCTTGCTGGACGCCATCATCTACCTGCCGTTCTTGAAGGCATACGATAAGCTGCTCTGCGACCAGGAGGCCGAGCGCGCCGCCGAGCTGGGTCTCGAGTCCGATGGTGCCGCCACCATCGCCGCCAGCACCTCTGCGCCCGCTGCCGAGCAGACCGCCGCTGCCGCCGACAGCAAGCCTGCCGCCGAACAGCCCGAGCCTGCCGCCGATGCATCCGCCAAGAAGGACGTCGATGGCCTGAAGGTCCTCGTCCTGTGCGCCGGCGCCGGCACCTCTGCCATGCTCGCCAACGCCATCAAGGAAGGTGCTGCGCAGACCGGAGAGAACATCGCTTCCTCCGCAGGCGCCTATGGCCAGCACACTGCCATCATGGATCAGTACGACGTTATCGTGCTTGCCCCGCAGGTCCGTAGCTACTACAACGACATGAAGGCCGACACCGATCGCCTGGGCATTAAGCTGCTCGCTCCCCGCGGTAAGGAATATATCGACCTTACTCGCGACCCCGCTGGCGCCATCAAGTGGCTCCGCGAGAACCTCGACTAGTTCCTCCCTCTGTTGGTGCCCGGATTCCCGGTTCGGGCACCTCTCCCTATTCGTATCCCACAGAAAGGATGACTCATGACCAACCCCATGCAGTTCCCCGACGGCTTTGTGTTTGGCGGCGCCACCGCTGCTTACCAGGTTGAGGGCGAGACCCGTACGCACGGCAAGGGCAAAGTGCCCTGGGACGATTTCCTGGCAGCCCAGGGTCGCTTCTCCCCCGATCCTGCAAGCGATTTCTACAACAAGTATCCGGTCGATATCGACCTGTGCCAGCGCTTCGGCATCAACGGTATCCGCGTCTCCATCGCTTGGAGCCGCATCTTCCCCAACGGCACCGGCGAGATTAACCCCGAGGGCGTCGCTTTCTATCACGAGCTTTTCGCCACCTGCAACAAAGCCGGCGTTATCCCCTATGTTACGCTCGATCACTTTGACACGCCCGAGGCCTTTTTCCAGAACGGCGGCGAGGGCTTCCTGACGCGCACGACGATCGACGCCTTTGTCGAGTACGCCAAGTTCTGCTTTGCCGAGTTCACCGAGGTCAAGCACTGGTTCACGTTTAACGAGATTCCCGCAACCGCCGAGGGCAGCTTTATCGTCGGCAACTGGCCGCACGGCGAGAAGTACCGCCTGGACAAGGCCTTCCAGCTCATGCACAACATGATGGTGGCCCACGCCAAGGCTGTCGTCGCCTTCCATGAGGGCGGCTTTGAGGGCGAGATCGGCATTGTCCAGAATCTGGAGCCCAAGTATCCCCTCGATCCCAACAGCGCTGCCGACTGCGAGGCCGCCCGCATGGCCGACGTCATCAACAACCGCTGGGTACTCGACGCCACCTTCCGCGGCCACTATGCAGCCGACACCATGGAGGCTGCGACCAAGCTGGCCCATATCGCCGGCGGCGAGCTCGACGTCCGCGACGAGGACATCGCCGCGCTGACCGCCGCGCTCCCCTACAACGATTGCCTGGGCGTCAACACCTACAAGTGCCAGTTCCTGCGTGCCGCCGAGGGCGAAAACGACATCAACCACAATGGCACCGGTGACAAGGGCTCCTCGCGCTGGTTCCTCAAGGGCGTGGGCGAGTCATGCGTGCGCGAAGGCGTACCCACCACCGATTGGGACTGGATTATCTATCCCGAAGGCCTCTACGACCTGCTGCTCCGCATTAAGAACGATTACCCCAACTACAAGAAAATCTACATCACCGAGAACGGCATGGGCTATAAGGACGACTTCGAGGACGGCTTTATCGACGACGCCCCTCGCATCGACTACATGCGTCAGCATCTCGCATGGATCCTCAAGGCAATCGACGGCGGCGTAAACGTTGACGGTTACTTTGTGTGGTCGCTGCAGGACCAGTTCTCCTGGACCAACGGCTACAACAAGCGCTACGGCCTGTTCTACATCGACTTTGAGACCCAGAAGCGCTATCCCAAGGCGAGCGCGTACTGGTACAAGAACGTCTCGGAGACCGGCCTGCTTATGGCCTAACTTTTGCCGCATACCCCCTGTCGGCCGCATACGAATCCCTCCACGGGTTCGCATGCGGCCTTTTTTGTTTTTGGTGAGCCCGAGCGGATCATTCGTCTCGATCTGTAACATCTAGCAGGGATTTTCAATCCTAATTGTTACAGATTGAGACGAACGCGCAGGCCGGTCCGAATAATCTAAATCTGTAACACCTAGCCCACTTTTGACCATCTACCTGTTACAGATCGAGACAAACGCACAGGTCAATCCGCTCAATCTCGATCTGTAACATCTAGCCGAGCTTTTCGGTCCCAGTTGTTACAGATTGAGACAAACGGAATCGGCCAGGCAGAAAATCTAAATCTGTAACATCTAACGAGCATTTGATCGCCTAGTTGTTACAGATCGAGACAATCAGATGGTCAAATCCTCACTTTCCAGGCAGCTACGAAGCGCTCCTCTTTCTTAATTATTATCGGCATCACGAACACACTTCGGTATCTTTTAATGCCAAAATGATACCGAAAGCGTGTTCGAGAATACGGATAATTCCATGCGTTAGCCCAATCAAGCCCCAGGCTTACAAACTCCGTTATTGTTCAGAATGCCAATGCATTCGCGTTTGCGCGTCATTTCGCGTCACTTTGACGCGCATAATGACACGCAAATTTTTTCGTGTCATAATTTTGACGCGTAAAATGACGTGTAAAATTTTACGTGTCATTTTTCACGTCAAATTGAAGCGAAACGGAGCAACACGATGCAAGAATCCAAAGATCTTGAATTCAAGGAATGCGTCACCAATTCGTTCCTTAAAACTGTCTCTGCTTATGCAAATAGTACGGGCGGGCGTGTCCTGTTTGGAGTTAACGACGGCGGAGAAGCCGTTGGCCTCGATGATCCCAAGCAGACCTGCCTGGATATCGAAAACAAGATTAACGATTCGATCATCCCCCAGCCTGATTACTCCCTAAAAATCAACGAGCCCGATGCAACCGTGGAGCTTACGGTCTTTCCCGGCAGATCGAAGCCTTACCTATACCGCTCGAAGGCATACAAGCGCAATGACACCGCGACCATTCCAGTTGATACCCTAGGCCTTTCGCGTCTTGTACTCGAGGGTCAAAACCTCTCCTTTGAGCAGCTCCCGGCAAACAAACAAGATTTATCTTTCACCGTTTTAGAGAATCGTCTAACAGCAAAACTTTCGCTTCAGTCATTCACAACCGATACTCTCAAAACCCTTGGCCTGCTTGATGAAACCGGAACCTACAACAACGCGGCAGAACTGCTCGCGGACGAGAATGGCTTCCCGGGTATCGACATCGCAGTGTTTGGTGAAACTATCAACCTCATTAAGCAGCGCAAGACTCTTGAACATGCATCCGTTCTAGCGGAAATTGACGGAGCCCTTGAGCTTTTCGAAGCCCAGTACTGCTACGAAGAGATCCAGGGGATGGAGCGGATCCGCAAGGAGCTCATTCCGCTCGAAGCATTCCGCGAGGCCATTACCAATGCAGTCGTTCATAGGACTTGGGATGCGCCCGCACACATCCGCATCTCGATGTTCGACGACCGTGTGGAAGTCGCTTCGCCCGGCGGCTTGCCGGCAAGCATGACCGTCGATGAATATCTGTCCGACATGCTATCCGTTAGACGCAATCGTATTCTTGCCGAAGTCTTTTTGCGCCTGGGTCTTATCGAAGCCTTTGGAACGGGCATCATGCGAATTCGCGATACCTATAAGGACAGCGTCAGAAAGCCCCGGTTTCAAGTTTCGGATAACGCCATTGTGGTAACACTTCCCCTACTCATGGATAACCCGGGGCTCAAAGGCGACGAACTTATCGTATTCGGACTGCTGAGCGGAGTACACCCTCAATCGACAAGCGAGCTTGCGGCCAAAGTCACCTTTAGTCGCTCGAAGCTTCTTCGCATCCTCAAAAAACTCGTTGAGACAGGCCTGGCGACAGTTGAAGGCACCGGCAGAGGGCAGAAGTATCGTCTGCTGCGCTAGTTAGCAGATGACCCGCGTATGTTCCTCGATGGCGGCACGATCTTCGGCGGCGATGCCCGGCTCGCACACCACGGCGTCCAGGCTGTCCAGGCGGCAGAAGGTGTAGAAGTCGCGCTTGCCGATCTTGCTGGAGTCGGCGATGAGGTAGCGCGTATCGGCCTTGCTAAAGGCGAGCTGCTGGATGCGGCCCTCGTCCATCTTGAACGTAGATACGTCACCGTCCAAGATGCCGTTGGCACCGATAAACGCCGCGTCAATGCCCAGCGCACGCAGGGTATCCTCGGCCGTGGGTCCCACAAAGGCGGCGGTGCGGCGACGGTACATGCCGCCTACCAGGCACAGGTCGCAGTCTTCGCGCGCCTCGAGCAGGTTAAAGACCGAAAGCGAATTGGTCACATAGATGGAAAGCAGCTTGTCGGTGACTCGGAGAGCACCAATGCGATCTCACGACGGTTGCGCTCATTGTCTCAATTAGATACTCAACGAAATACGGCCCCGCAGCTCAATAAGCTGCGGGGCCGTACCATACACCGACGAATCAACGACGAAGTGCATCCACTATTTGGCCAGCTCCTGAACGATCCAGTCAATTGCACCTTCGGGATCGTTGGTAAGGTCGATATACTCCTTGCCCCTTGTGGTGAGCAGTTTAATTCCAAGGCGATCGGTATCGGCCTTCATAGCGTCATAGTACATGCGTGCCTGGGGTGCCAGAACAATCACGTTGTACTGATCCATCGTCTCATAGTGGCTTCCGTACGCACCGGACTGAGAAACCAGATCGATACCCTTAGCAGCGGCACCTTCGCGAAGAGCATTTGCCAAGAGAGTCGAAGTGCCGGCACCCTGGCAAAGCACAAGCACGCGGATCTGCTCCGCCTTGTCCTTTACCGCCTCGAGAGCTTTTGCGACATTTTCCTGTGCGGCAATAGCATCTGCATCCGAGGTTCCTGCAGTCTCCTTTGCAGACTCTTCCAAACAAAGCTGATGGTCATACGCCTTGCAGAACGGATAGTAAATCACAAAGTCAACGACCAACAGCACTGCCATCAATACGAGAGAACGCAGATCGAGACCCGTGGTGAGGAATGCACCGATTGGGCCGGGAAGCGCCCACGGCATGGTATACATGGGGGCGTTCATTCCAATGACGTCAATGAAAAATTTACCGATAATGGCGTTGACCATAGGAGCCACTAGGAAGGGCACGAACATATAGGGATTGAGAACAATCGGCATACCGAAGATAACGGGCTCGTTAACTCCAAAAATCACCGGGATAATCGATGCCTTGCCCATGGCTTTAAGCTGCTTGGAGCGCATAAACATGATCAGGATAATAGGAACGATGAACGTGCAGCCAGAACCGCCCAGACCGCCGATGAAGCTTGTAAAGTCCTGCGTGAGAGCAATTGATGGGTGTCCACCTGCTTGGAAAACCTCAAGATTGGTAACGGTATTGCCGTAGAGCGCAGCATTGATCGGACTCATGACAACCGAAGCACCGTGGATACCCATAAATTGGAAAAGTGCGACCGCGCCTTCGATAAGCGCCATGCCAGGATAGGTGTCAACCGCGGAGAACAGCGGCGAGATGAGAGCGGATACCAAATTGGCGAACGGCACAGCAAGCAGCTTGCGGCTCGCAAGATCGATAAAAGCGCACGCAAGGATCGAAAACCCAAATGCAAAGATATCGCGAAAACTCTGCGCAATAGAGCCAGGGACCTCTTTGGGGAGCTTGATCGTCACATTATGGCTAATGCACACCTTATAGATATTAACGGTCAAGAATGCGGCTACGAACGCAGCGAGAAAACCCTTGGTTCCCATATAGCCGGTTTCAAAAACAGATGTATCTGCTCCGCCAATCGAGACAACATCGTTCGTCACCGATAGTAAGAGCATGCCGCACATGGCACAAACCATGCACGAGGTGGGGTTGAGAGATTTACCCGAAGGCATGCGACGGTTCATCGACATGGCAAGTGAGCTCGCCGTGGTGCCGGCCACCATAATGCCAAGAAGTCCCATGGTATATGCATAGATTTTATTGAAGAAATCCAGCACCTCAGGCGGAAGCGTGATGCCTACATAGGCAGGGAGCGTCGAAAGAAGAAGGAACAGGCTCGAGAACAGCACAATTGGCATATTCGAGAGAAAGCCATCCTTGATCGCCACCAGATAAATGTTCCTCGAGATTTTGTCGAAGAGGGGCTGGTGTTTTTCAAGGAATTTGACGATAGCGTCCATAACACATCCTTTCATGATTCCCGGGCACGTAACGATTTATCCGGACTCAACCGTCGTCGTCCCCGTTTGTATCCACGTATGTAAGTGAATACGTTCTTGTGCGAAATGTAATATCATTTGCGCGATTTGTCATAACCAATTCTTTTTCCGCTTTGTCGATATGTCAAGAATTCAAATACTTATTCGGTGAACGGTAGTTGATAAATATAAGGTTTTCCCAGCTAAAGGCTATTTTTTCCGAGCAGTACAATAAGCTTGCAACCGTTCACCGATTGGATATAACATATTGAATATATTGTTGTAACAATATTAGAGACAATGTCACAAGCCTGTCGTTCTAGTCAAAGGAAGTAACAATGCCCAAACGATTACTGAACATGTCCGCATCCGATTTTGCCGCCACGTCACCCATGGATCTAAAGCAGGCAATTCTGGCTTCCGAGGGACGTACCATCATGGCGGAAAACGTACCCTCTTCCCAATTTCTCGGCGGCGTTACTAATGCAGAGATCGAACGTGCCGCAGGTGCCGACCTGCTTCTGTTTAACGCGCTCGATGTGTTCGATCCAGTTATTGCCGGTATTCCAGATGATCTCAATGAAAACCCGGTCACTTGGGTGAAGCGAGCATGCGGAAGGCCCATTGGCGTCAATCTGGAGCCAGTTGATAACGAGGCAGAGATGTCTGAATCCCGTACGGAAATCCCCATGGGTCGTCGCGTCTCTCCCAAGACCTTAGAAAAGGCAAACGAACTCGGATTTGATTTTATTTGCCTCACAGGCAACCCTGGAACTGGCGTCTCCAACGATGCAATCGCCCATTCGATCAAACTCTCCAAAGAGCATTTCAATGGCCTGATCATAGCCGGAAAAATGCATGGAGCAGGCGTTGCGGAACCTGTCATGACGCTCGAAATTGCGCGCAAGTTTGTTGACCTCGGCGTCGATATCCTTCTCGTACCAGCCCCCTACACCGTCCCTTGCTTCCAAGAAGCAGACCTGCGCGCCATCGTAGACTTTGTACGATCCCACAACGCAGGCAAGTCAATTGAAGAGAAGGTTCTCGTCATGGCGGCGAACGGGACGAGTCAAGACTCCTGCGACAGCGAGACCATTAAGAAAATAGGCCTTGCAGCAAAAGCAGCCGGCGCTGACCTCCAACATATCGGGGACTCCATGAACGGTATTTGCCTGCCCCAGAATATCTTCACGCTCGGACAAGCCCTTCGTGGATACAGGCATCAGATCGTCATGCTGAGCCGCTCTGTGATACGTTAAGGTTACCTTGCCCACGTTACATCCCGACTGAGGCAACCATCAGGTATAACCAACATGCAAACTGAGGCTCTAATGCTCGATACACACGAAAAACGGCCACTCTATTTACAGCTCACCGACGCGCTGCTCAAGCAGATCGTCGATGAATATCAAGCAGACGATAAACTTCCAACAGAAATGGAACTCTGCGACGAATACGCCGTAAGCAGAACAACCGTCCGACTTGCCATGAGTGAGCTGGAGCGTCGTGGAAGTATCTATCGAATCCAAGGTAAGGGATCGTTTGTTGCACCGAAACGCGTTAGCGAACTCAATTCACTTTTAGACTTTGACTTTGCAAGCCATTGCGATGGCGTTGATCCGGATGCCATCACCAAACATTTCGGCGGCCTCACATCAGGTCGTCCAATTTCCGTAATGATGCTCCAACAATTTGGATGTCAAAGTCGCGATGAAATTCAGCGTCTTGAATTGACCTACGAACTTGAAGGCAGCTTCATAGGCGCTGATACGTTCTTCATTTCAAAGTCGCGCGTTCCGAATAACCAGTTAGATTTTCAGGCATTTAGCAGAATCATGGACGACTTGTCCAAGTCTATCCAATCTGTTAGGGAAAGCTATAGAGCACGTCAGCTTAGCGATTCCGAAGCCAGTAATTATGGTGTTGCAAAACTTCCGGTCATCGAACTGACTCATTATGCTTACGACTCCGGAGGCAAACTAATCTCAATTGTCTGCCGCACCATCTTAACTGGGCGGGTCCCTTATCAAAACTTTATTTTCAAGTCCTAATGTTCTTTTTCTTTTGTCTCGATCTGTAACACGTAGCCGAGTTTTTAAGTCCTAACCGTTACAGATCGAGACAAACAAGGTAGACCCCGCCGAATTGTCTCAATCTGTAACATCTGGTTGGTGGTTTCACCCCTACCTGTTACAGGTTGAGACGATTTGATAGTGGAGTCCTTATTTGCGCGTCATATCGCGTAGCGCTGACGCGCTGGTTTCCACAATGACAGGAGGTAAAAGTCCTCCCGCGTCACCCGTTGGCAATCCCGTAGCGATAACTAGCAAATAACCTGCGTGTGTTCCTCGATGGCGGCACGATCCTCGGCGGCGATGCCCGGCTCGCACACCACGGCGTCCAAATTGTCCAGGCGGCAGAAGGTGTAGAAGTCGCGCTTGCCGATCTTGCTGGAGTCGGCGATCAGATAGCGCGAGTCGGCCTTGCTAAAGGCGAGCTGCTGGATGCGGCCCTCGTCCATCTTGAACGTAGATACGTCACCGTCCAAGATGCCGTTGGCACCGATAAACGCCGCGTCGATGCCCAGCGCACGCAGGGTATCCTCGGCCGTGGGTCCCACAAAAGCGGCGGTGCGGCGACGGTACATGCCACCCACCAGGCACAGGTCGCAGTCTTCGCGCGCCTCGAGCAGGTTAAACACCGAAAGCGAATTGGTCACAATGCGCAGGCGAAACGCCGGCAGCATCGAGGCCATCTGCTCAACCGTGGTGCCCGTGCCCAAAAAGATGGTCGAGCCTTCCTCGATAAGCTCCACAGAACGGCGCGCAATCTGCAACTTTTCCTCGGCATGCTTCGTGCGCTTTTCGCTGTGCGAATACTCATGGCGCAGCATAGCGTGTGGACGGCTCTGCGCACTGCGGGCTCCGCCGTGCACGCGCTCGATCTCGCCCAGGCTCGCAAGCTCCTCAAGGTCACGGCGGATCGTCATATCCGAGACACCTAACGCATCCGAAATCTCCTTGACCGAGACCGTTCCCTGTTCCTCGAGCAGCTGCCGAACCTTATCCTGTCGCTCCGCTTTAATCACGATGAGTCCTCGCTGTTCCACGCTCACGTCAATTCAAACAATAACGAACAAATTGTATCAGACTCGCGCGCGTCAGAAATGAACGCCCGCACAGCTCCAATCATCACTTTTTTGAGAAAAATACCCCCTGCTTTAGTGGGGTGTAGTGATAATCTCGCCTGTTCGCGCTACAGTTTGTCCGAAATACCTCGATGTTAGGAACCAAATGATCACTTCCGAGCTTTTCGGCACCGCGCCGTGCGGTACCCCCGTTCATCGCTACACCCTCAACGGGCCTGAGATCTGCGTTCGCATTATGGACTATGGCGCTACCGTGTTGGGCATCGACGTACCCGACATCCCTGGCAACGTGCGCGATGTGGTGCTGGGCTTCGATAAGCTCGAGGATTACTTTGACAACCCCGCCTGCTTTGGCGCGACCATCGGCCCCGTGGCCAACCGCACTGCGGGTGCCACGATCACCATCGCCGGTACGGACTGGCATATGCCGGCCAACGAAGGCGTCAACAACCTGCACAGCGATCTTGAGCACGGCCTGCACAAGCGCGTGTGGGATGTTGAGCTCGACGAGGCCCATAACGCCGTGCGCATGACCACCTCGCTTGAGGATGGCGAACTGGGCCTTCCCGGCAACCGCACCTTTACGGCCGTGTTTACCGTTACACGCACCGGCGTCTTTCGCATCGAGTATGGCTGCGAGAGCGACCGCGCCACCTACGTGTCCATGACCAACCACACGTACTTTAACCTTGCCGGCCATAACGCCGGCATGGACTGCGAGCACTTCTTTGTTGCCAACGCTGCCCACTACCTGCCCATCAACGAGCAGAACATCCCCACCGGCGAGATCGCTCCGGTCGAAGGCACACCGTTTGACTTCCGTGAGCTGCGCCCCGTCGCTCCTGGCATGGAAGCCGACGACCCGCAGATTAAGCAGGCCCGTGGCTACGATCACTGCCTGTGCATCGATGGCTATCAGTACGGCCGTAATCTGCGCCGCGCGATGCACGTCGAGGAGATGTGGACCGGTCGTGAGTTGGATTACTACACCACCGCCCCGGGCGTGCAGCTCTACACCGGCAACTGGCTGGGCGACGAGCACGCCAAGGACGATGCTAACTATGGCTGGGGCGCCGGCTTTGCCCTCGAGGCAGAGATGTACCCCGACACGCCACACCAGCCGTTGTTCCCGCAGGGCATTGTGGGCCCGGGTCACCCCTACAGCAATGTGATCGAATACCACTTTATGAGGCACTAAGCCCACAACGCAACATATCGCACAGCAGCGCCCGCCGGCACCACCGCCGACGGGCGTTTTACTACCTAGTCATTGGGGACGTTCTTAAATGACTAGTCGTTGGGGACAGTCTTTAACGTTTGGCGAGAAGGACTGTCCCTACCTGCCGGCACTTGGGGACGTTCCTAAAAGGCCGGCACATAAAGAACGTCCCCAAGTGCCAAGGGTGTCCCGTTTGACTAGTCATTTAAGAACGTCCCCAATGACTAGTTGGATGGGATCGGGGGTGGAACTGGGGAGGTAGCGGATTTCTAGTTCTATGCCGAGCTTTTGTAGCTCTCTGAGAGCAGCGACGTCCGCATCGTCTATGGCGACCGCAGGCGTTACAGAGCGTTTGCCCTCCCCTGCCTGCATATGGCCGATGCTGATCTTGGTGATCGGCACACCACCCTTAACCAGCGCGAGCGCTTCGGCGGGTGAGGCCACCATGATCAGAATCAACTGACGCGGCGTTGCGGTATGAATGATGTCGACGGTCCTTTGCACCGAGAAAAACCGTGTCCACACGCCCTCGGGCGCCGCGACCCTCATAGGCGCCCACTTGCGTGAATCCGCCGCAATCTCGTCGTTAACGATCAGGACGAGGTTGGAACCAACCGCCTCATTCCACAGCTCAACGTCTTGCCCGTAAATAAACCGGTCATCGATGCGTGTGAGAAGAATCCTGGGTTGAGCCATGACAGCCCCATTCTGTTTGAGACCCGTAAAAGCAAGACTTCGCGTTTCCAATATTAGTGCATTTAAAGTGAGAAAAGCCGTCAGAACACTTGCGCGGATGTGCGATGTCCCGTATCATAGACAGCCGTTGACGCCTCAGTTGCGTCACCACATGGCCGCCAGCGTAGCTCAGTTGGTAGAGCACCGCTCTCGTAAAGCGGGGGTCACCGGTTCGAGCCCGGTCGCTGGCTCCATTGCACAAGATAGCCGCCTTCGGGCGGCTTTTTTGTTGCCGATTCGCCCACTCGGTGGACTTCGGATTTAATGCTTAGGGGGCGGGGATTTACCAAAGTGAAATTTTAATGAAAAGAAACCCAGCTGCAACAATTGCCATGGTGAGGGCTCAAATTGGTCATATAGATTTAAAATAGCCACGATACCTTCTCTTTTGCTGGAACGATATATCTATACAAGGTTGTGAGCGGAAAACAAAAATACGTCGATTGCTATCCGACAAACGGGTCTGGAATTGCATTCACCGGCATTTCGGGGCAGATTGATACACATGTACGAAAGGGAACCTATGTGGTGCGTTGGGTTGGAGCTGCTGCAGGCCCGATATGGATTGCGGTCTTGCGCCCCGATGTCCAAATAGGTTTCTCTCTAGACGGGAAGTTGCTCATGGACGTCATCTATGACGGAGATGACTGGGTCGATCATTATACTTGGCGCCTGGTCGGCTCGAACGACAATGGGGATGTGGTGTTTGATGGACTATGTCCAAAGCATCTCCATCCTTTTGTCTCGTCGTTAATTGAGAGTTCCGCTCGTGTTGCCCCCTACAGCTCGGCATCGCTTCATGATACGGACGTTTTGAAGACCATAAGGGAATCAATTGACGATGGCACGATGAGCGGCCCGCTGTTTTCTCGGCTTGTGGGGCTAGATGAGATTGGCTCGAAACGACTGCTTGCGGGCGAAAAAGTGGAACTCACTTATCGGTCGATGATTTCAATCCTGCGGCTAGCCGATGTTCTTCGCAAATAAATGAGGCTTCCCTATTCAAAAACAGAAAACCCCGCTAAACGTGATTCCCCTAGGGAAACACGTTTAGCGGGGTCCTAGCGTGATTTCCCTAGGGGAATCACGCCATCAGACGAATAGCTCTGCCAGGCAGTTCGCTACTCCTCCCAGTAAGCGTCTGCAAGCAGCTTAAAGCAGATCTTCTTGACCGGCTGTGCGCCATCGCCCGGGAACTCGAGCGTGGGCATGTGAGGCTCGCCGGCAACGAACAGGGCGAACTTGTCGTCAGCAAGATCGCCGGCGATCGAGGCGTCGGAATCGACCAGATCGTAGTCGTCCTTCTCGTCAAACTCCTGAACCAGCGTCAGGCTGCCCGTGGCAACCTTAAAGGCCTCGCGACCCTCGACGTCGATCTGCAGGTCGTGATAGCGCTGATGCGTCTCGTAGTGAGCCTCGGCTTCGGGACGCGTCGTGGGAGCCATGACGTTCGCAAAGACCTTGTCGCCCAAAATCGGATGGCTGCCGACCTCGAGCTGCGCCGGATCGTTCTCCTCGAGCCAATCGATCAGCACGTCGAGGCCCTTGAGCATTCCACGGTACTCCTCGATATCGCCCAATGCACCGTAAATCATCTAAATCCCCTCTCGGATCGTTTCTTTGGCGGCTACTCGGCAAACGCGTTACCGACGCTGTTGCCACCCACATACGTCTCGACCAGGGTAAGGTCGGGATTGAACACGACAGCGTCGGCGTCGCGCCCCGACATAATGCTATCGCACTTGTCGTCGACATGAGCTAGCAATCGATGCCGAGGCCGATGCCCAAGCTCTTACAGCTCGGTCACGACAACGCCGTTGTAGACCTCGTCCCAACGATCCATAACCAAGTGGCCAGTCATGGGATCCATGGCGTTGAGCTTGCCGCAAGTGTTGGCGGTACGCAGCACCGTCTCGTCGTCTGCGCCAGCAGCGATGGCATGCGCGAAGCCTGCGATAGTGGAGTCACCAGAGCCCGTGGCGTTAACGGCAGGGATATCGGGCGTCTTTGCGCGGAACGCACGGCCATTGTGGAAGCCAACAGAGCCGGCAGCGCCCATGGACACGACGACCCAGGGGATATCGGAGAAGCGGGCGTCAGAAGCGAGCGCGGCGCGGAGCTCGTCCACATCGTCGGTGGTAAAGCTCGTACCCAGAAGGCCGTTGATCTCGGTCAGGTTAGGCTTGACCAGCTCGGGCTTAACCTCGGACTTGAGCGCAGCCTCGAGCGAAGCACCCGAGGTATCGAGCAGCACCTTGGCTCCGGCGTTCTCGGCAATGCCCGTGATCTTGGCATAGTAGTCTGCCTCGACGCCGCGGGGCAGCGAACCCGAAATGGTGACGACGTCGGCCTTGCCCGCAAGCTCGGTAAACTTGGCGGTAAAGGCATCGAGCTCCTCGGGGGCAATTGTCGGGCCACTCTCAAGCAGCTCAGTCTGGTTGCCGGCGTGGAGGATGTTGAGGCAAATGCGAGTCTCGCCCTTGATGGGCACAAAGTCGTTGTTAATACCGTTGGCGTCCATGAGCTCAGCCATGTAGGCGCCCATGTGGCCGCCGAGCAGACCGGTTGCCACAACGTCGTCGCCCAGCTGACCCAGCACACGGGCCACGTTGAGGCCCTTGCCGCCGGCGGTCTTTTCGGGCGTCACGCGGTTGACGTCGTCGATAACGAGCTCGTCGAGCTGATAGCGCGTATCGACAGACGGGTTCATCGTAACGGTGAGGATCATTTTTAGCTCCTTATCTCGCAGGCTCCTTGTGCCTCGCGATACGAGTCGACAAAACGGAATTACAGGATCTCAATCGTGAACGAGCGAACGACGGTCTCCTTGGGCTTGGCGACAAGGCAGCCGCGCTTATGCTCAAGCACGTCGTCCTCATCGGAGCAGGTCGAGAGACCGCCCCAAGGCTCAACCGCCACAAAATCGCCCTCGGGCTTGCTCCACACAATGAGATATGGGAAGCCCTCAAAGCTCAGGCGGACGCCCTTGTCCTCGCCCTTTTTGGAAAGCGTGACCTGACGGCTCTCGAGCACGTCAAAGATGGTCTCCGCAAAATCGAAGAGCTCGTGCGACAGGGGCAGCGTCTTTCCCACCATGGGGTTCTTGGAGCGGTTTGCCACGTCAATCAATCCAGTCGAGGGAACGGCGGTGCAGAGCTCCGCAGCCTCGTCTTTCTCAAAGCGCAACTCGTAGTCCGTATAGGCCTCGCCCTCATCGAGCGGACACCTAAAGCCGGGATGACCGCCGATAAAGAACGGCATGTCCTCGGTTCCCTCGTTGGTCACCTCATAGGAGACGCGAACGGCATCTCCCTCAAGCGTATAACGGGCGACAAGCTTAAACGGATACGGATAATCGCTCAGCAGCGCGGCGTTATCCTCCGAAGCCAGGCACATCGCCAGCTCGTTCTCGCTCTGGCTCAGCAGCTTCCACTCCTGTTTGCGCGCAAACCCATGGCGAGCGAGCTTTACATGGTGCCCGGCAAACGTCATGGCGTTGTTATCGCGCAAGCCTCCGCAAATCGGGAAGCAAATCGGTGCCTGGCCAGACCACACGGCGGGATCGCCCTGCCACAGATACTCGCGACCTCCGGCCTCAATCGAGGTAAACGAACCACCAGCCGTGGACACCGTAATAGAAATCGAATCGTTGGAGAGAGCGTATTCCATTGCCCATCCTTTCGAACAACTGCTTTTTGCTCGCAAGAACCCGTCTCGGCCCTGACCAAAGGACAAACCCGCACGTTCATCGATACGTCCGGTATCCCAGCCATGCAACGGGGTACCATACAGACATTGATGCAATTACAGCTGAAAGGCCTTCTTATGCGAACCATCATCCTCTATGCCTCGCGCCACCACGGCAACACGAAAAAGCTCGTGGACGCCATTGTCGAGGCGCATCCCGAAATCGATACCCTCGACGTAAAGGCACTCGGTAAAAACGAGTACCCCGACCTGCACGAATATCATCTGATCGGTGTCGCCACGGGCATCTATTACTCCGAGATCGACAAGGACATGGCACGCGTGCTCACGAACGTGCTGCAACCGCAGGACAAGGTGTTTGGCCTTATGACCTACGGTGGCAAAAACAAGTGGTACGGCAAGGATATCGATGGCATCTGCCGCATGAGGCAGGCCATCTTTATGGGCGTCTACGGCTGCCCCGGCTTTGACACGTGGGGGCCGTTCAAGCTCACCGGCGGCGTCCAGAAGGGACACCCGACCGCTGAGGAAATTAAGGGCGCTGTCGATTTCTTCGATAAGATCGAAGATGAGTACGGCGACATCATCGTCGAAGAGTATGCCAAACGCGAGAAGCGCCTGGCATACGAAAAAGAGCATCCTGCGGGAGGCCTGGTGGCCGGCGTCAAGCGCACGGCAAAGAAGATCGCTAACAAGCTGTAACTGTTAAGGTGCTTTTGAGCGTTTAACCCATACGGCGGGTCCGAGCAGATTCGGGCCCGCCGTCTATTTCTATCGTTACTCGGTAAAGGCGTTGCCGACGCTCTGGCCGCCAACATACGTCTCGACGAGGGTAAGCTCATGGTCGAACACGACAAAGTCGGCGTCGCGACCCGGCATGATGCTGCCGCACTTATCCTCGATGTGCGCGGAGCGTGCCGGCACCTCAGTTGCCATGCGAATGGCGATATCGGCGCTGGCGATGCCCCAGTCGACGATGTTCTTGACGCCCTGGGCAAGCGTGAGCACCGAGCCGGCAATGCTCTTGCCGTCGGCGAGCCAGCACAGGTTGTCCTTCATGATGACGTCCATGCCACCGCTGGTGTAGCTGCCCTCGGGCATGCCGCCGCAACCCAGGCAGTCGGTGATGAGCACCGTGTGTTGCCAGCCCTTTGCCTGCAGCAGCGCCTTGATGGCGGCAGGGTTTACGTGCTTGCCGTCACAGATGATCTCGGCGTAGGTCTCGGGCGTGGACATGGCAGCGCCCACGACACCGGGCTCACGGTGATGCAGCCCGCGCTGGCCGTTATAGGTATGCGTAAAGCAGCTGGCGCCGGCGTTGATGGCGACGATGCACTCATCGTAGGTGGCGTCGGAGTGACCGATGCTGGTCACCACACCCTTGGCGTTCAGAGCAGCCGCATAAGCAGCGGCACCGTCGCGCTCGGCCGCCATGGCGCTCTTAACGATGCGACCACCCGCAGCCTCCTGCCACTGATCGAAGACCTCCTCGGAGGGATCGATAAGATAAGCGGGGTTCTGCGCGCCCACGTGCTTCATGGTAAAGAAGGGGCCCTCCAGGTAGATGCCCTGAATGCGAGCACCGCAGAAGTCGGGGCCGCGACCCTCGTCAGCCTGGGCGATGGCGGCGCAGGCATCCTTGATCTGCTCGACGCCATCGGTGAACGTCGTGGGCAGCCAGCTGGTGGTACCGCGACGGGCGAGCTCGGTCGAGCTGATATCAATGCCCTCGGGATCGTTATCGGTAGTCGAGTGGTTATAGAAGCCATGGATGTGAGTATCGACCATACCCGGTGCGATCCACGATCCCGTGTAGTCCTTGATCTCGCAAGAGGGCTCGTCGGCCTGCCAGGCGCCAAAAACGCCATCCTCGACCATAAGATAGCCGCCCAGTTGCGGGCCTGCCGGCAAGAAGAACTTGTCAGCCTTAATTGCGTACGTGCTCATATGCACTCCTTGCTTCTAAAGCAGTTGACTGTGGTAATGCTTATACCCGGTCCATGTAAAAACAAAAAGCGCCCGCCCGCCGTTATGAGCGGACGGGCGCCCTTACAGGGGGACGCGATTAAGCGGTGAAGGGGTGAATCGTCACGCCCTTAACCACGCGGTTGACCGTGCCGGTGGGGCTCGGCGTATCGGGCGTGTTGCCCACGCGCACGGAGTTGAGCAGGCTGATAGCCTGGGCAAACATCACGAACGGCAGGGCAAGGTAGCCCTCGGGAAGCGCCTCGTAGCCCTTAAAGGTGAAGGACTCGCCCTCGTAGACGGTAGCGCCATCCTGCTGAACGGCAACGGTGTGCTGAGCGATCTCGTCGCCACCGATCTCGTTGAGGATGTCGATGTCGTACTGACGGGTGTAGGCGTCGTTGTTGACGAACACGAAGACGAGCGTCTTATCGTCGACGAAGGACTTAGGTCCGTGACGATAGCCCATGGAGGTGTCGTAGGAAGTAGCAACCAGACCGTGAGCGAGCTCGAGGATCTTGAGCTGGCTCTCCTGGGCAAGGCCACCAAAGGAGCCAGAACCCAAGTAGGTCACGCGGTTGAAGTCGCCAGCCAGGTAATCGGCGATCTCAGGCTCACGGGAGATGACCTCCTCGCCCATCTTGGCAATCGTCTCGACCCACTCGGCCTTCTGCTCGTCAGAGGCAGTGTCGAAAATAAGGGTGGAGAGCAGGGTCATGCAGGTGTAGGAACCGGTCATGGCAAAGCCCTTGTCGTTGGCGCGCGGGATGAGCAGCGTCAGCGCATTGGGATCATCGGCGGACTCGACGGCGAGCTTGCCCTCGGGAGCGCAGGTGATGTTGAGGAACTTGACGTTGTGGACGAGCTCCTTGGCAACGGCAACGGCGGCAAGGCTCTCGGGGCTGTTGCCAGAGCGGGCAAAGGAAACCACGAGCGTGGGATCCTCGGCGCGCAGGAAGTCGCGCGGGGCGCTCACGATGTCGGTCGTGGCGATGGGCTTAAAGTCGTAGAGATCAGTGTTGCCAGCGTGACGCAGGTACGGGGCGCAGGTATCGCCAACGTAGTCGGACGTACCGGCACCGGTGAAGACAACGGACAGACGACCCTCGCCCATAGCGCGAGCCTCGGCCAGGAAGGCCTCGATGGCCTCCTTGTTCTCGCGATAGATGTTGAGCGTATCACGCCAAAGCTCGGGCTGCTGAGCAATCTCGGCCGTGGTGATCTGGGCGCCGAGCTCGGTGAGCTCCTCGACACTCTTCTCGAACATTTTTAATACCTCTCTCTAGAAGTAATCCTCTGACGTGCAATTATACACTTCGGTTGGTTATCTGGTAGTAACCAGTTAAATGCAAAGAATCACCATATGGAAACGATGCGAGCACTAGTTACTGCGCTGGTGGTAAACCTTGTATTTAAACTGATCGGCACGAGCAACCGAGAGTGTGTACTCCACTACCTCGTTTGACTCGTTATACGTAGTCCTGACCAAATCGAGCACAGGCGAGCCCTCGACAATTCCCAAAAGGTGGGCATCGGTGGGACGGGCTATGCTCGCATAGAACTCCTCTTCGGCCACGCGAATCTTTTGCTGAAAGTCCTGCTCAATCACATCGTAAAGCGGCTTACGCTCCAGCAGCGGTCGCTTTAGGGACAGAAATTGACGAACCGGTAGATAGCTGCGTTCGACCATCATGGGCATGTTGTCGGCAGAACGAAGGCGCTTGAGCTTAAAAATGCGATCACCGATGCGCAATCCCATATGCTCGGCCAGATTCTTATCGGCCTCCATCTCGCAAAACTCGAGAATCGTGGTCTCGGGTTCTCGACCCATCGCGCGCATCTGCTCGGTAAAGCTGTAGGACTGCATAAGATTGGTTGCTTTTGCCGAACGGTCGGTCACAAAGGTACCGCGACCGTGCTGCCGAACCACCAGTCCTAAACGCTCCAGTTCCTGCAGAGCCAGGCGTACCGTAGTGCGCGAGAGACCATAGCGCTCCGAAAGTTCGCGCTCGGAAGGAATCATGTCACCGGCGCGATATTCATGGTCAATCTTTTCGGTCAGAATATCGACCAGCTGATCGTACAGCGGTTGCTTACGCGCTCCGATCGCCATCCTATCCTCCCTTTTGCTCGAATTCGGCTAACTACCTAGGGTGTTATGCATTATCTGTCTGCCACACCCGAATCATTAAGAAAACAAAAGCCGCGCGCTCTTTCGAGCACGCGGCTTTTAACATACACATGGCTTAAGGGGTCGGGGTGTGAGCCGCGTAGGGACACACCCCTCAAGCTAGAGCCTTACCAGATGCTCGGCCAGAGACCAAGCGGGCCAGCGCCCAGGATGCCAAGGACGAAGAGCAGGAGAATGCCCTTGGTCGGGGTCCAGCTGTGCTTAGCGAACATGTAGTAAAGCAGCAGCGTAAGCATAAGCGGGACGAGCTTCGGGACGATGGTGTTGAGGGTGTCGGCAACAGAGAAGTTGACCGGATCCTCGGTAACGGTGCCGTAGGTCACGGACTCCATGCCGTTACCCAGATCGGTGACGCCGCACTCGACAGCGTTGCCGTCGGCATCGGAAGCGGTAAGGGCGTTGCCGTCCTTATCGGTCATGGCGATGGTACCGGCCTCAGCGGTCTCGGTATCGATGCCCTCCATACCGGTGAAGTTCTCGGCCTCCTTCTCGGAGACGATCACGGTAGTAGCGGAGAGACCACGGGTGGTGCCGTTGGGGATCTGGAGGTTGATCTGGGTGCCACCCATGGTGACGACCAGGCAACCGACGACGAAGACGCCCATGATGGAAGCGGCACGCGTGAAGGCCTGCATGTTGGCGGTCAGAGCGTCAATAGCGCTGGTGCCAAGCTTGTAGGACCAGTTCATGAGCCAGAAGCGCAGAGCGAACTGGACGACGTTGAAGATCACCAGGAAGATGATCGGTGCAGCGGCGTTGCCGTTGATGGCCATGTTGGAGGTGATGCCGGCCGTGATAGGCACGAGCGTCAGCCAGAACAGGGCGTCACCGATACCACCGAGCGGGCCCATTGCGGCGACGCGGACGGCGCGGATCGTGGGGATGTCAACCTTGTTCTGCTCGAGCGAAAGCACGATGCCCATAACAAAGGTGACAAGGAACGGGTGGGTGTTGAAGAACTCCAGGTTGTGGCTCATGGAAGCCGCGAGGTCGTTCTTGTTGGTGTGGATCTTCTCCAGACCGGGGATGATGGAGTAGAGCCAGCCAGCGGCCTGCATGCGCTCGTAGTTGAACGATGCCTGCAGGAAGCAGGAGCGCCAAGCCATCTTGTTGAGGGTCTTCTGGTCGAGCTGCGGAGCAGGAGTGAGATCCTCGTAGTGCTCCGGGATCACATACTCATTAGATGCCATCTTCGAAGTCACCTCCGTCAGAAACAGCTGCACCCTTCAGCTCGGTCTGCTGCTGGAAGTCCCAGAAAGCGATGCCGAAGCCGATGAGAGCGAGGATGAGCAGAGCAGGGGTTGCCAGCGAATCGTTGGCAACGGTGATGAGCGCGAGGCCAAAGCCCATGAGGAAGAAGCCCCACATATCGCGGTTCATCATAACCTTGAGCAGGACGGCGAAGCCGACGAAGCGCATCATGCCGCCTGCAGCGGACAGACCGGTCTGCAGCCAAGTCGGGATGGCGGAAGCGATGGTCTGACCAATGGTAGCGCCAGCGATGAAGAACAGGGTGACGACGACAGCGAAGATCAGGCCGAGCAGAGCCATGGCGAAGTAGTTCAGGCGCTCGATGCCCTTGGTGTCCGCGTTGTGAGCCATGTTATCGGCCGTGGACATAAGCGGGGACATAAGCGTGAAGACCAGGGTAACGCCAAGCTGGCCAAGCAGAGCGAACGGAATGGCGAGGCCGACTGCCGCGTTGGGCTCGAGGCCCGTGGCGATAGCGAGAATGGCTGCCATGATGCCGCCGATGACGGCGTTAGGCGGCTGAGCGCCTCCGATCGGCATGTTGCCGATCGTCATGAGCTGATAGGTACCACCCACGAGAAGACCGGTGTTGAGGTCGCCAAGGATAAGACCGATGACGGCGCCGGTGACGATGGGCTGATAGAGAGACTCGAGGAAGTCAAACTGGTCGATTGCCGCGATGAACGTGACGACGAAGACCAGAGCGACCTGGATGATCGAGTATTCCATCTTGCTCCTCCTTTCAAAATGTATGTACGCACTTTGGATTTCACGTACAGAACGTCAGGGTTTCACTCCTGACAACGTGGATCACGAGGATTACGAGAAGAGCTTGCTCGTGTCCTCAACAGGCGTGCTCGGAACGCGCCTGATCTCCAACTCCACCCCCAATTCCTGCAGCTCTTTAAACGCAGCGACATCCTCGTCGTTAACTGCGACGGAGGTGGCGACTTGGCGCTTTCCTTCCGACATGTGCATGTTGCCGATGTTTACCTTCTTTATAGGCACACCGCCCTTGACGAGCGTAAGCACGTCTTCCGGTGTTTCGGCCACGATGAAGATCTTCTGGCGCGGGCTCGCCTTGCCAATGACGTCGATGGTCTTCTGCAGAGAGAAGAAACGCGTAGCGACGCCGGCGGGAGCGGCCATCTTCATGAGGTTCTGGCGCATGGTGTTGGACGCCACGTCGTCGTTGGCGACGAGGATGAGGTTGGAGCCCAGGGTGGAGTTCCACTGGGTGGCAACCTGACCATGAACCAGTCGGTTATCGATGCGGGTAAGAAGAATGTTGGGTTCTGCCATGTTGATCAGCTTCCTTTCGTTATTTGCTGACGACAGTTACTTGATCTCCTGAATCGCGTAACGCGAAACATCTACGACGGCTCCGGATCGGACTTTGATCTGGACCTTCTCGCCTTCGATGCCTTTGACGGTTCCGTAGATACCGCCGGCGAAAAGAACCTCTTGACCCGGCTTGAGCTCGGTGTGCAGCTCCTTGAAGTACTTCTGCTTCTTCTTCATGTTGATTTGCGACCAGATGGTGTAAATCAAGCCCATGATGACAAGCAGGCCTAAAAGGGCGACCGAGGAGCTCAGGACGTTGGCTCCGAAATCGGCCATTAGATGCCGTCCTCGTCGCCGAAGATATCCTCTTCGTCGGAGCCGGCAACGGATGCGACCGTCTGGGCGGTGATGCCCGTCTGGCCAACGGTCACGGCCTGCTCGCCAAGCTCGGCGAGCGTGGCGTTGCCGCGGAGGAACAGAAGCTCAATAACCATGGGAAGGTTGGTGCCGGTCAGAACCTCGACGTTGTCGACATCCTGGGCAATCATCATCGCCTGGTTGAACGGGGTGCCACCAAGCAGGTCGGTAAAGACGAGCACGCCATCGCACTCCTCGCGCATGGCGGTAATAGCGGCGCGGAGATCCTCACCGTAGGAAGCAGCCTGGTCGCCCTCAAAAGGAACGACGGTAAAAGCGGGCTGGTCGCCAGCAACCATAGCGATAGCGCTTGCAAGGCCGGGTGCGAACTGTCCATGACCGGTAAGAATAAAGCCAACCATTCAAATTTCCCTTCCGAAGGTGTGTACGATCTGAGTCCGATGATTTTCGGAAGCCAGCGGGCGCTCGCCCTTAAAGCTTCTTAGAAAGCGTACTTTGAAGACCAGTGGTTTCTAAACTGGTAGTAACCACGTGACGTGTTGTTGTCACTATATCACCCCAGAAGAGGTCGCTTTCGTTGATTCATACGGTAAAACGTTTTTGCACCGCTCACGGTGATAAATCGACCGTTTACCGGTCGTTAACACTTCTACCTGCGGTTTTGAAACCGTTCCGAAATGCTTTGGCAAAAGATCGGATCTTTTCCTGTGTCTAAACAACGCAGGGCGGCTAAAAATAGCGTGTAGAAAAATTGCAGGTCATTGTGAAGATATGTGAATTGGTCTTTTTGACTTAATACCAGTTAGAACCAGTTTTGAGATTATCGGTGAACGGTAGTTTTCGACCGTTCACCGGTTACTTGCAATCGTTTGCAGTCGTTTTCCCAGATGAATTAGGAAGCGCGATGGAGCGCTTGCGCGGGCGCAAGGCCTACCCCAGTGGTTTCGGCAGCAATAAGCCCGCTAGAACGTTGTCCGTTCTAGCGGGCTTAATCAGGTGATCGGTTAACGCGCAGTAGTGCAGGCAAACCTTACGCAAACAGGCCGTAGATGCTGATGTTGGCCTTGGCGTAGAGGCCGTTAGCATACTCGGTCCACTTGGAGCTGGCGCTCGAAGCCTGCGAAGAGTACTGCTGGTAGGCGGTGTAATAGGCGGTCATGGCCTGCTTGTAGGTAGCGCTATCAGCCGTAAAGGCATCGTCAGCGAAGGCCTTAGCGTAGGTGCTATCGGCGTCCTTCCAGGTGCCCTTTTCGCTATCCCACTCGTCGCCGGCAAGTTTGATGATGTAGTCGGCGTAGTCCTTGCTCGCGGTCTCCTCGTTGCCGTCAGCAGGCTCGGTCGGGGCGGTCGGCATGCTTGCGGAGCTATCGCCCACCTTCTTCTTGTAGAGCTTCTGCAGCGTCGCGGACTGACGGACGATCTGCTTGGCCTGGTCCTTGGACACGCCATACTGCGTGGCCATGGTCTTGTAGTCCGAAGTGCCGATGGAATCCTCGGCGTACTTCTTCATCTCCTTAGAAGAGACGGTGATGCCCTCGTCCTCGGCAGCGTCGAGCAGGATCTTGTTGCGCACGTAGGACAGGATGACGTCGGCAGAGGGAGCGGTGTAGTTGCCATCGCCATCCTTGACGGTGTCGAGGCTGTACTGGCTCTCAATGGCCTCGCGCGCGGTGATGTCGCTCTTCTTGCCGTTGTAGCTGTAGCTTGCCACGGTCGAATCGAGCTGGTCCTCGGTGAGGGTCGCCGAGCCGACGCCCTTGCCGCCAAAACCACCGTTGCCGATAAAGAAGCCGGCCACGGCAGCAATCACGACGGCGACCACAAAGGCGGCAATCATCGTCTTCTTGTGCTTGCAAGCGTGGTCGTCCACGTCGGAGTCGTCGTCCTCGTCCTGTTCCTCGGGCATGAGGTTCTCGTCAGCTGCATCCGCGGCGATCTTTGCCTCCAGGCGAGCGTCCTCCTCCTCGGCGGACGTGCCGGCGGCAATATGTTCGGCAGACGTGCCGGCGACCAGGTCGATCTTTTCGTCCTCATCACCGTCGGGGCCTTCGCCGCGCTCGATGATCTGGATGCCGTCGATCTCGTCCTTCTCGTCCTTCTTTTGAATCAGACCCATATCAGTTACTCCTTGTTAGGAAACATAGTCCCCAATAGAATACGCCCGGCAGAGCGCCGGGCGTATTGATTCTTAGGTTATACGCAAACACTTAAGTACTATTTAGGCGTTTGCAGCCTGCATGCCTTAGGCCAGGTGCGCGATAACGGCATCGGCAAAGGCCTGCGTGCCCACGGCGCCCTCGACGGAGCCGGTCTGGGCACGACGCACGTCACCGGTAACCTGCTCACCCTCGTTGAGCGTGGCAGATACGGCGGCACGAATGCGATTGGCAGCATCGTTCTCGCCCAGGTGATCGAGCATCATCGCAGCAGAGAGGATCTCGGCCGTGGGGTTGGCGATATCCTGGCCAGCGATATCGGGCGCGGAGCCATGCGTTGCCTCGAAGATGGCGCAGTCGGCACCGATGTTGGAGCCGGGGGCCATACCCAGGCCACCTACTAGGCCGGCGCACAGGTCGCTCACGATGTCACCGTACAGGTTGGGCAGCACCAAGACATCGAAGTCGTTGGGGTTTTGGACCAGGCCCATGCAGGTAGCGTCGACAATCTTGTCGTTGAACTCGATATCGGGATAGTTGGCGGCCACCTCGCGCGCAACGCGCAGGAACAGGCCATCGGTCGCCTTCATGATGTTGGCCTTATGCACGGCCGTCACCTTTTTGCGGCCGCAGCGGCGGGCGTACTCAAAGGCGTACTCCACAATGCGGCGGCTCTTGGCGATGGAGATCGGCTTAATTGAGATGGCGGAATCGGCGGCGAAAGTCTTCTGACCCGAGCGCTCGACAAGCTGTGAGAGCTCCTCGACCTCGGTAGCGCCCTCATCGAACTCGATCCCGGCGTAGAGATCCTCGGTGTTCTCACGCACGATGACCAGGTCGACGTCGCGGAAGCGCGAGCCGTCGCCCGGCTGCGACAGGCAGGGGCGCACGCAGGCGTACAGGTCAAAATGCTTGCGCAGGGCGACGTTAACGCTGCGGAAACCCGTGCCGACCGGCGTGGTGATGGGGCCCTTGATAGCAACCTTGGTCTCGGCGACCGCATCGAGCACATGTTGGGGCAGCGGCGTGCCAAACTCGTCCATGACGCCGGCACCGGCCTCCTGGACGTTCCAGTTGATCTGGACACCAGTGGCCTCGACCACGCGGCGCATAGCCTGCGTAATCTCGGGACCGATACCGTCACCAGGAATCAGGACTACATCGTGCGCCATAATCTGTTACTCCTCGTCTTCGGCGTCGTCAGATTTTTTTACGCTAGCACGCTTCTTCTTTTTGGAGAGATCCAGGCCAAAACGTTTAACAAGCATTTCGCAAATCTCGCTCGAACGGGCCTTGAGATAGCTACCCTTGCCGTTCTCGGCATCGAACTTAAGGCGCAGCGCGAGCTTCTCGGCGACCTCGGCGTCAATCTCGCCCCGGCCAAACTCGTACAGGCAACCGAGCATGTCGCGATACTCGAGGTCGCCGTGGTAGCACTGGATGGCCTCGTCCAGGATGGGCCAAGCCTCGCGCGAACGCTCGACGCTCGTGGCGCCCCACACGCACAGCAGGCGGAAGGCAGCATAGCGCAGCGTGGAGGAGATCTCGTCGAACAGTGCGGTCTCGGCACCCTCAAAGGCATCGCCCAGCTGCTCGGGGCAGGTGGTGGCGAGCGCCGTCAGGGCATCGAGGGCCTCCCAGCGGGTCTGAGCCTCGGGGCGGTCGAGCGCCTCGATCAGCGCGGGCACGCAGGGCACGACGCGCTGCGGATCGCGCTCGGCAAGCAGGTGCAGCACGCGGGCGGCAAACTGGCGGATGCGGCGCGTGGGGCAGCCGAGTTCCTTGACCAGACGGTCGACGGCGTTCTCGTTCTCCTCTGCCAGCTGAAGCTGTGCCAGCTCCTCGTCGGCGAGCTGTTCGTCTTTGTTTTCTGCCATAGTTACCTCTTCTTACTATTTCTTAGCGTGCTTGCCAGCACCCTTGCTGTCATCGGTGACCGAGATGAGCTGTCGATCGGCCGCGCCATTGCGACGCGCACGGCGGCGTTCCTCGGCGTCGCCCGCGTCGGCGGCGGCACGGTGAGCCTTGTTGACGTTAAAGACCTCGTCGTGCTTGCGCCACGGACCGACGGACTCGCCAAAGCTCATCTTAAGGCCGGCGATAAAGCCGCCGAGCCAGCCGATCGGCGCAAACTGCACCAGCGGGAACAGTGAGAACACCCAGGTCAGCAGGACGACTGCCGCCGCTCCCGCAAAGTTGGCAATCCAGTAGTCGCGCTTGGTGATGACGCGCTTTTCGCACGCCCACTGGCCGCACAAAAAGCCAATGTAGATCGCAAAGAGAAAGAGCACCAGCGCAAGCACCACGAACGTCCAGCTCATGGGCGCTACTCCCCGTGATGGTGGCCGCAGCAGCACTCGTGGCCGTCATCATGGCCGTGGCCGCCGCAGCACTCGTGGCCCTCGTCGTGGTGGTGGCCACAACCGCACTCGTGATCGTCGCCATGCTCGCCGCAACCGCAGCCTTCCTCGTGAGCGCCATGCTCCTCGGGACGATACTGCGACCAGTCCAGACCGGCGGCGATGGCGTCGGCCTCCTCCTTATAGAGGACCGTGACGGCCTGGGTACCCAGCTTGGCACCACCGATGGCGTCGAGCATGTCGTAGAGCGTAAAGGCCACGTCGGCACCGGGCAGCGCAAGCTCGCGGTCGTCGGCATAGGCGAGCGCCAAGCGCAGGTCCTTGATAAAGTGCTCGACCATAAAGCCGGGCTTGTAGTCGCCGTCGAGCGCCTTGGGAGCCAGGCTCTCCATGGCGCCGGACTTGCCGGTGCCGCCCAGGATCATCTGGCGGGTCTTCTCCAGGTCAAGGCCGCTCAACTCGGCAAATGCCATGGCGTCTGCCATGCCGACCATGCAGGCGCCCAGCGACACCTGGTTGGCGAGCTTGGCAGCCTGGCCCTTGCCGGCGCCGTCGAAGCAGCAGATGTTGGCCGCAAAGGTGGCAAGGATGTCGCGGACCGGCGCGATGTCGTTCTCGGTAGCGCCCACGATAGCCGTGAGCGTACCGGCGATAGCGCCCGACTCGCCGCCGGTGACGGGGCAGTCAAACGCCATGCGACCAGAAACCTGGGCGGCCTCGGCAATGTCACGGGCAAGCTCGGGCGAGCTTGTGGTGAGGTCGATCAAGACCGCACCCGGCTTGGTGCACGCGAGCAGGCCGTCGCCCGCCAGGTAGAGTTCCTCGACCTCGGAGGGATAGCCCACCATGGTAAAGACGACATCGGCGTTCGCCGCGGCATCGGCCGGCGTATCTGCCCAGACGGCGCCGCGCTCGATAAGCGCCGCCGCCTTGGACTTGGTGCGGTTGTTGACCGTGACGGGATAGCCGGCGTCCAGAATGTGGCCGGCGATGGGGGCACCCATGATTCCGGTGCCGATAAATGCGACGGAGAGCTTGTTTGCCATGAAACCTTTCCTTTTGGGTTGGGTGTTGTTACCAGGTTGAATACTCGGTGCCAGCGTTTGGGCTGTGAGTCGAGGGCGATTACGGACGCAGCGCTTGCCTACTGACCGCGCACGCGGCGGGCGATACGGTCGGAAAGCGACGCCTTGTCGGCGCGGTTCTTACCCCAAAACGCGCAGCCCACCATGCCGGGGCCCACGTGCGAGCCGATGGTGGGACCCACGGAGCCGCGAATGATCGTGACGTCGGCGCAACCCTCCTCCTTGCGGATGGCGGCTTCGAGCCAGTCACCATCCTTTTCGGCATCGGCCGTCATGATGGCGATGGGCATGGTGCGATCGGGCACGTAGTTCTCGCGGAACGACTTGAGGATGGACTTGAGCGCCTTCTTGCGGCCGCGGTTGACGCCGATCAGCGACAGCGAGCCGGCCAGGTCGTAGGAGAGCTCGGGCTTGACGTCGAGCTTTGCCGTGAGCTGCGCCGCCGCGGGAGGAATGCGGCCGCCGGCAGCCAGTGCGTCGAAGCTCTCGAGCGTAAAGTAGCCGTGCACGTAGGTTTTTGCCTCGTTTGCCCAATCGACCAGCTGTTTGGCGGTCAGTCCCGCCGAACGCTGGCGCACGGCCTCGAGCGCCAAGAGCGCGCCGGTCGCGCAGGGCAGAGCGTTGTCGACCACGTAGAGCTCAAAGTTGGGATACTCGGCGCGCACGGCATCCGCCGCCTGGCACGCGGAGTTGTAGCTCGACGACAGCGCCGAGGTAAAGCACAGGTAGACCGTGGGCGTACCTTCTTTGGCACACTCGGTAAAGAACTCGATATAGCGACCGAGCGACACGGCGGAGGTAGACACGCGGGCACCGGCGCGCATGCGGTCGTAGAACTCCTTGGGTGTGATGCTCGACCAGATGTCATCCGTGCGCTCCTCGCCATCGATAATGAAGGGGAAACCCAAGATATCGACATCGAGGTTCGCGGCGACCTCGGGGCTAAAGTCGCAGCAGGTATCGACGACGATGCGGCAGCGGTCAGAATGGCCGGTAGATGCAGCCTTGTCCATCAAAGCGACTCCTTACGTAAAAAAGGCGACCACCCGCATGGGATGGCCGCCAACCGTTAACTCATGCAAGTTAACGTATTTTACTCGTCAAGTGTTTCGATACGGGGCTTGATGATGCCATATCCACCATTCTTACGGTGATACACCACATTGATGAGACCAGTCGTCGCGTTCTCGAACACGTAGAAGTCGTGGCCCAGCAGATCGGTCTGCACCAGCGCCTGCTCCTCAGTCATCGGGGTGACATCGATGACCTTCTCGCGGACGAGCAGGTCGTCCTCCTCCTCGGGCAGCAGCAGGTCGGCCAGATCCTCGACGCGCTCGACCGGTGCGACATCCGCGGCGCTGGCACCGCCCTGGCGGTTGTCCACAACCTTGGTCTTGAACTTGCGCAGCTGGCGGGTGACCTTATCGGCGGAGAGGTCGATGGCGGCGTACATATCTGCACCGTGCTCGGCAACGCGAATCACCGAACCGCGGGCACGAACCGTAACCTCGACGATTGCCGGGTTGGGGTTCGAGGGGTTCTTCTCATAGCGAAGTACAACGTCGACCGTCATGGGCTCGATATCGAAAACCTTGAGCGCCTCGCCGATCTTCTCATCCACATGCGCACGCAGAGCATCGGTTACCGTCGTCTTGCGTCCAGAAACCTTGATATCCATACGTGGCTCCAATCTGCCTCGGGGACTTACTGTACTGGCTATGTACCCATTGCCGTGCATTTAATCACGCGGATTCCCAAAGACCCGAATAACGATTGCTTGATACCGCATACCGAAGTCTCATACTTTTCCATGGCAAAGTGCGCTATAGGGGGGAGCTGGCGGCTTTATAATTGGTCCCAAAAATTGGCTTTGACCTGCTGGTTTTATAGGGATGGAAAAGCCGGGCTCCCCTATTGGGGAAGCCCGGCAGTGCGTGTTGAAACCGTGAAGAGGTGTCCTTTCCAACGTATAGGAGACACCACCCCTAGCAATAACTAGCTATTGAGTTTGTTAATGTCGTCGTCAGTGATGGTGCCTTCCTGGCTGGACGATTTGTCCTCGGAGGATGCGGTCTCATTGTTGGAATCGGAGGACTCGCTGCCGGAGGACGTGGTCTCACTGGACTCAGAGTCGCCCGGCTGCACGTTAGCGCCCGAAACCGTCTTAGTGGTGAGGTCGTAGGGCATCGTGCCATACCAGACAGAGTGGACCGCCTCGAGCGTACCGTCGACCGTGATGTCGTCGAGGGCATCGCTCACGGCACGGCACAGTTCGTCATTGGACGAGAGGCCCGCAACACCAAGCGTCGAGGGCGCCTCGAGCGCACCGACATAGGAGACCTCGCTCATCAGGCGTGCAAGGTAGCCGCCGGCCGTGGAGTCGCAGATTACATAGTCGACCTCGCCGGACTCGAGCGCCTCAAAGCACTCGTTGATGTTGGAGTAGGTCTTTTGGTTGGCGGTAATGCTCTGCTTAGCAAGCGCCTCCTGCGAGGCCGAGGACATCTGAACGCCCAGGGTGGACGTGCTAAGGGTATCGGTGGAAACGCTTAGCGACCCACCATCTCTAGTTTTACCGAACACGGAAGTGGCATCGTACAGGCAGGTGCCGAGCGAGCTAACGTCCCCGTCCGTGGAGTTGATCTCGCCGATAAAGATATCGGCCTTTTTGTCGCCGAGCGCGGAACCTGCCGAGGACGCATCGACAAAGGCAACCTTAAGGCCCATGCGGCTTGCGAGGGCGCGGGCGGCGTCAACCGCATACCCCGTGAGCTCGCCGTCGGCGTCCTGCATGGCCTGCGGCGCATCGGAAGTATCGAGGGCGACCGTCAGGGTTCCGGGAGTGACCAGGGCGTCGTCCGACACCGCCGGCGTGACGGTCTCGTACTCGATCTGGTCGATCGTGGGAGTCGTGAACGTAGACAGCGGGTTGAACGCGCATCCGCTCAGGCCCAAAACGGCAATGACCGCTGCGGTCCCAGCACCTAACCGAGCCGCGTGCATCAAGCTGCCCCTCACCATGTCCACTACCCTGCCTTCTGTGTCGTATACAATCCGTGCGTTGCGCGGAATATCAGATTGTTCCCACCAGCTGACCTGGTATTTGACCCCACACTTGCGCACCGGGGTGTTTGCTCGGGAGGCCGCAGCCACCTTCACGACTGACCCGCTCGCCCGCGAGGCGGTATTGCCCCAAAGAAAGTAGAACGGACGGTGCGGCTTACATCTAGGACGCGCCATGATCGCGCCGCGCGCACGCGGTCGCTTACGTGGATCCCTTTGACCGCGTCTGTCTTGGACTAGGATGGGCATTTCGTCCGTCCGCAACCACAGCCTGGCAGGAACGTAGCGCATTATAGCTAAGTTCAAGCTAAAGTTTAAGGTTAGGGGCGTTATTCGCATCGCGAGTACAGATTTCGCAGGTCAGGACGGGCCGCACGTGCTCTGATTGAGCCCGTCGCTCCCCTATGGAAAGCCCCAACACACCCGTCTTAGGGCGCCGTGGCCAAAAAATAGCAAATATGAGTACTGTTGCCAATTTAGTAGCAGGAGTTTTTGGCTCTGCAAGCTGTTTTCACGCTCTATAACGTCAGATTGATGCCAGGATATTCCACATTTGTTTAATAACTTTCTAATTTACCCCATCTTCCAGTCCCAAAATCCCTGATTTTGCTGTTACTGAATTTGTGGCAGTATTCATATTTGCTATATTTTGGCCAAAGCATATATCCAACCCCCTGTTTCAGAGCATTGTTAGGCGGGTTTAAGCCCAAAACACGCCCGCAGTGTGTTAAATAGCGCCTCTTGTTTCTTTCTGCGAGCGTCAACACGGTTGCGATATCGCTTACCCATGCGCTGGTGGATGCGCCATGCGAGTGCTTCCATCGCTTCCATGTCACAGAGCATTTCGTTGTTGACCGTCGCGACCTCGATTCCCATAGTAATCAAGCCCGTGTTGCGCTTTTCATCATGGATACGTCCCCTCCGAGAGGAATGGCCCAGCTCACCGTTGTATTCCAAGTCAAACCGGGCTGCTTCCTGAAAGGCATCGCAAACCGCATGCGGCATCCCCGAGATCGCCTGTGCACGGTCGTTGAACTCGATCTTGTAGTCGGTCTTAAAGGGACCACAGGCAAATCCGCCATAGGAAAACGGAAGCGAAAACATGGCAAGCATGATGCACTCCATGGGCGAGCGCAGGTTTTCTGACAAGTAGGGACACAGACGCTGCAGTTGTTTGGCCGCATTCCCCTTGCATACCGCGAGGTAATCTGCCAGACGATCGGGCGTCAGCACCGGCTCAACCTCAAAGTAGCCCACGTCTGCTGGCTGGTCCTTGTCCTTTGCAAGCTTATTCGTAACGGGCGAGGTGTAGGGAGGCAGATACTTCCCGCGGTCACTCAGCGAAATCTTAGAGCACAGCTCCTGAGCCAGGGCAAATGCCTGGATGCAGCCGACCTCGCGGGCGACGACAACACAAAGGGCCTCGGGAGATAGACTGTACACCCCCGGTTCCACCTCTAGAATCGAGCCGGCAGGCAACCCGGAGCATACGGACCAGCTCACGCCAAGAATGCGGCGGCGCTGCGCTGCAGACCTTACCAGCAAGCACAAATCCTCTTGCACCTCGCTGCTTGCGGCCCCAATCCGCACCAAGTCGGGAAGATAGATGTCCTCGGTCGAGGGCGACGACGTGCGCAGCACATGGCGCTCTTCATCGGGATTGAGGTCCCTCCAGCTTATGTAGCCCATCTGCCGGCGCTCGGCGCGCATCATGCGTAGCGCCGAGGCGCCTGTTAGGATTACGGAAGCCGCTAGCTGTTCGCCTGTCGGCTCGTTGCACCGCTCAATCTTTACTGCCACAAAACCACCCCTACCAAACGCGTGCGATAGCAAGGCCATCGACTGCCGCAGCGCCGGCGCGCTTAAGTTCCGCCGAAGCCGCGGCCATCGTCGCGCCCGTGGTGATAACGTCATCGATAAGCAGCAAGCGGCGGCCGTGCACGTCCTCAACCGTCTCGTACATGCCTTGGGCACGCTCGCGGCGCTCCTCACGACCGAGTTCGCGCTGGTCGCCATGCCCGTACTTGACGAGAGCATCGAGCAGGGGAACACCCGACAGCTCGCAAAATGGGCGCGCGATAGCCTCCATATGATCAAAACCACGCCGCCGAAACGCTGCCGCCGTCGCAGGCACAAACACCACAGCATCCGCACCGGACAGCACGCCTCCGTAGCGATCGGGCGCTACGACCTGGGCATGCAGGGCGGTGTCGTAGAGCAGCTCCGCCAGATACGGAGCCAGACGTCGCTCGCCCGCATCCTTGTACGCTTTAATGATGCGCGGCAGCGGATGCGCATAGACGGCGCACGCCAGGCAGCGGTCGAGCGCCTCCGCCATTGCCGAGGACGTGCCCTCGACCGAACACTCAGTGCACAGCAAATCCCCAAACGGGGCGCCGCATCGGGTGCAGCTATGACGTGGGTCGATGAGCGTGAGCGCAGCCAGGCAGTCTTGGCAAATAAGCGTACCGGCGCGCTCGCAGCCGGCACATCGTGTTGGCGACAATGCCTCGAGCGCCTCGCGTGCCACCCGCTCGGCAAACGGTAGTAATTCGTCCGCAAACGGTAGGGTACCGGCACCCTGCAGACAGCTCAATATGTTCAGATGGCTCTTCAAGACACAACCCTCCCTACGTTCGGTCGCAGGGAGGGTTGTTGATTCGGCGCTATGATACCCCGATGTGCTCGGGGCAAGGCGGGCTAAATCCGCTCGCGGGCGTTATTCGCCGGCGGGCGGTTGTGGTGCAGACGAAGACGGGGTCGAGCCCTCGCCACCATTCTGGCGCGGCTTGCGGGAACGGCGACGGCGACGGCGCTTTTGACCCTGGTCGGCCGAGCCCTCGCCACCGCGATCCTCGCGCGGCTCGCGCTCGTCGCGAGCCGCGCCACGCGAAGCCTTGGCAGCCGCTCCCCCGCCATCTCCGGGACGACGGCGCGTGACCTTGACTTCGCCATCCGAAACCTGATCGGCCACGGAAGGAACCGAGGGCTTCTGCTGCGTGCCCGAGGAATGGCGACGGCGCGGACGTGGCGCGCGCTCCTCCTCGCCACGCGGCTTGCCAGCCTTGTCGGCAGGCGCATCGGAGGCCGAGACGCCCTTGGGAGCGGCACCGGCCTCGCGAGCAGCTGCGGCGCGGAAGACATCCTCGCGCTCCTCGCTCGACAGGTGACGGCGACGACGGCGCGTGGGATTCATGCCACCGCCGCGGTTTTGCTGCTGGGGCTGCTGAACCTCGCGCTCGCGGGAAGCGTTCTTGCCCGCGGTCTCGCCATTGTCGACGGACGCCGCGCGCTTGCGACGACGACGGCCACCGGCGGCCTCCTCGGCCTCGGGTGTCTCGGCCTTACCACGGCCCTTTCCGCGGCCACGGCCCTCGCCCTGGCTCTGAGCAGCGCGGGCATCGGAATCGGCATCGCGACGACGGCGCTTGGGCATCGACGTGCCGGCAAGACGGTCGGCGCTCGACAGGCCATCGCCCACGTCGACGCCGTTCTCGCGGTCGAGCTCCATGAGCGCCAGGCGCATCTCGGGCGATTCGATGCGCTCGAGCACGTCACGCGTCACGCAGTCGGGGCGGCAATTGCAGCCCTGCTCGGCAGCCTTCTTTTTGCAGCCCTCCGAGCACGTCATATCGGCCAGGTTGACCTTAAAGACTTTGCCGTTCTCCAGGCGCAGCACCAGCTGCTCACGCGGCGTGTCATATTCCTGAATACGCGCCTTGCCGAGCGGCGTATCGATGAGCGTCTTCTTTTTGGGCGCACGGCTCTTAAAGTCCTTGTACGCCTCGAACTCATAACGCAGGCAGCACATCAGGCGGCCGCACACGCCGCTGATCTTGGACGAGTTGAGCGGCAGGTCCTGCTCTTTTGCCATGCGAATCGAAACCGGCTCAAACTGTCCGCCAAAGCGCGTGCAGCAGAGCTCCTGTCCGCACTGGGCGTAGCCACCCACCAGGCGGGTCTCGTCGCGCACGCCGATCTGGCGCATGTCGACGCGAATGTGCAGCGTCGAGGACAGGTCCTTGACGAGCTGGCGAAAATCGACGCGCTCCTCGGCCGCAAAGTAGAACACGGCCTTCTCGCCGCCAAACAGGTACTCAACGCCCACCGGCTTCATCTCGAGGTCGAGCTCCTTGACCAGGCGGCGGAAGTCGACCATGGCCTCGTCGCCCTGAATGGCCAGGTCGTCGGCAAGCTGCAGGTCGATGTCGCTCGCCACGCGCAGCACGGGCTTGAGCGGCTGACCGATCTCGTCTTGCGGCACCTCAAAGGGATCGGCCGTGACCAGGCCGATCTCGGTTCCGCGCTCGGTGGAGCAAATGGCATAATCGGCCTCGAGGATATCCAGATCCTGTGGATCGAACCACAGGTCGCGCGAGGCGTAGGTAAACTTAACGGGTACGACTAACGGCATTTCAGTGCCTTCCTGATATCGAACAGCATGACCTCGATGGCCAGCTGGGGAGTAACGTTTCTGGCGATGTTGCGCTCGGCGGTTGCGACCGCCTCGAGCGCCCGGGTGGCGCCCGCAACATTGGTCGCGGCGGCAAGCCGACCGATCGTGTCGCGCACATCCTCGTTCACGACGTCGGCCGCCTCATCCTGAAGCGTCAGCAGCACGTCGCGCATGAGCGTCCGCGCGCTCGCCAGCGCTTCCATGATACCCGAACGCTCGCGCGCGTTGAGTTCGCGCTTGTTGCGGTCCTCAAGCTGCTTCAATGCTCCACGCGACAGGTAATCGGCGTTTTGCTCGAGCACCTTTTCCTGCGTGGACTTGACCTCGGCGAGCGGCGCCTTAACGGCGACGATGAGTGACTTGGCGCGGCTGAGCACGTCGGCCTCGTCGGCGGCGATAAGCGAATCGATGGCGCGAACCATCTGACGGCGGGCGTCCTGGCGCTCGGCGCTCTTGAGGAACTCGATGCCACGCGTGGGGCTTCCCGCTACGGCGACGGCCATGCGGCAACGCGCAGGGTCCTGACCGGTGGCGCGGCTCACGGCCTGCGCGGCGACGACGGGCGATACCAGCCGAAACGGCACGCACTGGCAGCGGCTCACGATGGTGGGCAACATCACGTCTGCCGAGGTGCCCAGCAGGATGAACATAACGCCCTCGGGCGGCTCCTCGAGTGTTTTGAGCAGTGCGTTGGCGGTGTTGGCGCGCAGTTGCTCGGCACGGTCGATGATGTAGACCTTGGCCTTGGCACGGATGGGCGCCAGCGGAACGTCGTCGAGCAGCTCGCGGGTCTGGGCGATGAGGTAGCCCGTGGCGCTCTCGGGCGTGTAATAGTGCACGTCGGGGTGCGTATGGCGGGCGACGCGCACGCAGCTATCGCATGAGCCGCAGCCATCCTGCTCGCACAGGAAGGCTTGGGCGAGCGCCCACGCGGCGTCGAGCTTGCCCGCGCCGGGCGCGCCCAAAAACAGGTAGGCGTGCGATGCGCGACCGCTGGCGACGGCATTGGTCAAAAAGTCGCGCACGCGCTCTTGGGTGTCGAGCTTGGCCAGCAGGCTTGCCTGAGCGGGGGCCATGTTACTCGGCCTCCTGGGCAAGCGCGGCGGTGACGGCGTCTTGCGGAATGTCGAGACCGTATGCGCGAATCTGCTCGACCGTCTTCTCGAAGACTTCCTCGACGGTCGCAGTGGCGTCGATGAGTTTTACGCGGTTTGGTTCCTCGGCGGCAATGGCGCAAAATCCCTGGTAGACGCGCTCTTGGAAGGTCATGCCTTTTGCCTCCATGCGATCTGCCGCGCCACGGGCTGCCATGCGTAGCGCCGCCTGCTCGGGTGTGATGTGGTAGACGAGCGTGAGCGCCGGATGCGTACCGGCGACAGCCAGGTTGTTGGCATCGCGTACCATCTGACGGTCGAGACCATCGGCAAACGCCTGATAGCAGGTCGTGGAATCGTAGAAACGGTCGCACAGGACCACCTTGCCGGCCGCAAGGGCGGGGGCGATGACCTCGTGCACCAGCTGGGCACGCGCTGCCTCGTAGAGCAGCAGCTCGCAGGTGTCGCCCATCGCCGTGTTGGCGGGGTCGAGCAGCAGAGCACGGATCTTTTCGCTGATGGCGGTACCGCCCGGCTCGCGCAGGCTCACAACCTGGTAGCCGGCGAGTTCAAGAGCGCGGGCAAGCAGGCGCGCCTGCGTGGACTTGCCGGCGCCATCGACGCCCTCGAGCGTGATAAAGCTATGTTGAGCGGGCTCAAAAGCCATGGGCGCAGCCCCTTCCTACAAGGCGCGTAAATGCAGATATATCAACCAAGCCATGATACCCCAGCGTCCGGCGCGTCCCCAATGGCTAATGGTGCCTTTCCAAAGTTGCGGTGAAATAGGGACTGATTGAAGCTCTGAGACCGCCAAACAGTCCCTATTTCACCGCAACTTATGATGGGGAATTTTGGACGCTGGGTATAATCGTCGTATTGCATTGAAATGTGGCGAAAGGAGTGGCAATGTCTCGGTATTGCGCCTCGTGCGGCAAGCTTCTTGCAGATAATGCCAAGTTCTGCACCTCGTGCGGTGCACCCGTTGAGCAAACAACCGCGAGCGATAGCCAGCCCGCTTTTGAGCAGACCGGCTCCCTTGATACGCCGCAAGCCAAGGCGGACGACCCCCTCGCCTATCGCCCCGACCCCGCCGCAAGCCCTGCGGCCGTCGAGACCACGCAGCGCATACCCGTCGCGAGCGGCTCGCCCCAACAGGAGCCGGCTCCCGCATACACGCCCGCTTCGCCACAGACCCCCGCTCCCAAAAAGAGCGGCACCGGGCCGCTTATCGCCGTTATTGTTGTGCTGGTGGCGATCATCATCGCCCTGGTCGTTTTCTTTGTGATCAAGCCTTTCGACAACGCCGCCACGCAGACGACTGCCGAGGTAGCTAAGCTGCACCATGACGTCGACGACGATGACCTAAAGCCTCTCGGCGATCCCAACAGCCTGTACGACGATGATGACGATGACGACGAGGATGGCGGCGAAGCAACGCTCTCCGAGCAGAATCTCTACCGCCGACTGAGCGAATACTACGACTTGCTCGAAGACCTCGACAACTACGTCCGTGGCTGCGCGCAGAACTTCAACGGCAGCTATCTGGAAGAAGATCGCACCACCCGTCAAAATCTCGCCGACGTCGCCGAGCGCACGGAGAACACCATCGAGCAGTATTACGACATCGTCGAGGACCTAGACGTCCCGACGAGCTCCAAGAACTACAGCTCCTGGAAGGACATCATCGCCCTGTACGACGACCTGGATCACCGCATTGACGCAATCTGTGATGCCTGGGAGATCAGCCTGAAATACGCCAAGCCTGCGGACCACAAGAATGAGATCGTGGCGCCGCTGTCGCGCGACAACGTGGCGGGCACCAATGACAATAAGTACCGCCTAGACTTTGAGGAGCGCTATCCCGGCGCCAAACCCGTCGAAGTGAACTAGTCACATGCGACGGTCTTAAACGACTAGTCATTAAAGAACGTCCCCAATGACTGCCTAAAAAACGAGCGAGGATCGCGGGGTCCTCGCTCGTTTTTGTTTTAGGTGATGTTTCGACCGTGCGGCTACTTGTCGGCAGCGGTCTTTTTGGTAGTCGACTTCTTGGCCGTCGTCTTTTTGGCGGTCGTCTTCTTGGCAGCAGTCTTCTTTGCCGCCGTCGTCTTCTTTGCCGTACTCGCCTTGGTCGCAGTTTTGCGGCCGCGGGCGGGCTTCTTCTCCTTGGTCGGGCAGTCCATATTGACGCAGATACGCCACGGACCGCGCGCCGTGTTGACCACCACGATGGGAGCGCCGCACTCGGGACAGGTCTCGCCCGTCGCCTCGAGCTTGCCACGCGCCGGCAGCGGATAGCTCACGCCGCAATCGTCATAGTTGGTGCAGCGGATAAAGCGCTTGCCGCTCTTCTCGCTCTTGTGTGCGATCAGGTCGCCATGGCGTCCGGCCTCGGCACACACCTTGCACTCGCCCACCTTAAGGTCGGGCTCGTAGTTGGTGGGGCACGTGGGGTTCACGCAAATCTCGAAGGCCTTCTGGCGGAACGGCTGGCATTTAATGCGCGGCGCGCCGCACTCGGGGCACACGGCTGCCTCGCCCTCGAGCGGGCTCACCTTGACGCCGCTCGGCACCGGATAGGTCACATCGCAGTCGGGCCAGCCCATGCAGCCGATAAAGCTGCCACGGGTCTTGGCGCTCGTCTTCATAACCAGGTCTTTGCCGCACTTGGGGCAAGCGCCCACGCGCGCATCGGCCGTGACGGCGTCGCTGATGGCGTCGCCCAGCTCCTGCGTGTGCTTGAGCAGCTCATCGAGCACACCGGCCAGCAGCGCGCGCGAGTGCGTCACGACATGCTCTTCGGTATCCTCGCCGCGCTCCACACGGGTCATGTCGCCATCGAGCTCGCTGGTCATATCGGGGCTCGTGATGCGCGGGGCAAACTGCGTCAGTGCATCGATGATGGCGATGCCCAGCTGACTCGGCTCCACGGGATCGTTTTTGAGGTAGCGCACGGCGTACAGGCGCTCGATGATGCTCGCGCGCGTGGACTTGGTGCCCAGGCCGCGCTTCTCCATCTCCTGCACGAGCTTGCCCTGACTGTAGCGCGCGGGCGGCTCGGTCTGCTTGGCCTCGAGCTTAATGTCGAATACGTCGACCGTATCGCCCTGCTCCAGCGGCGGCATCTGCTCGTCGCGTTTAAGGCCATACGGGTAGGCCTCGCGGAAACCCGGGGTCACGAGCACATCGCCCGAAGCCACGAACGGCTCACCGTTCACATCGAGCTCGAGCTTGGTGTTCTCGATGGTCGCGGGACCCATGAGCGTCGCCAGGAAGCGGCGGGCGATGAGGTCGTAGAGCTTGCGCTGGCCGCCGTCGAGCGTGGACGGATCGCCCTCGCCCGTGGGATAGATAGGCGGGTGGTCGGTGGTCTCGACCTTGCCGCGCGTGGGCTTCATGGGGCCGGCGAGGACCTTTTTGCATACGGGCGCCAGCGCCGGGTTGATCTTTGCCAGGTCGCTCACCACGGCGCCCAGATCGAGCGTCGCGGGGTACACGGTATTGTCGACACGCGGGTAGCTGATGAGGCCCGCCATGTAGAGGGACTCGGCGATGCGCATGGTACGCGCAGGCGAGATACCCTCGGCTGCGGCGGCAGCCTGCAGCGAGGTGGTCGCAAACGGCGTGGGCGGCTGCTGCTTGCGCGAGCGCTTGGTCACCGCGGCGACGGTTGCCGTCGCGACGCCGTCAACATGGCCGTACGCCGTCTCAGCAGCATCCTTGTCGGTAAAGCGTGCCGTCTTGTGCGCAATCTTAAATCGGTCGTCCTCGGCAGTACCCTGTGCGGCGCCCATGCCGCGGATCTGCCAATAGTCCTCGGGCACAAACGCCATGCGCTCGCGCTCGCGCTCGACCACCAGGGCAAGCGTCGGCGTCTGCACGCGGCCGGCGGAACGCACGTTGCCAAAGCCGCCAAACTTGGCGAGCGTCAGGTAGCGCGTGAGCACCGCACCCCAAATGAGGTCGATGTGCTGACGGCTCTCGCCGGCGTCGGCCAGGTTCTGGTCGAGCGAGACAAGGTTATCGAAGGCCTGCGTGATCTCGGCCTTGGTAAACGAAGAATACTGGGCGCGGGCAACCGGCAAGTCCGGCGCAACCTCGCGCACCTTGTTGAGAGCGTCCGAACCGATCAGCTCGCCCTCGCGATCGAAGTCCGTGGCGATGATGACACTGTCGGACTTCTTGGCAAGGTTCTTGAGCGAGCGAATGAGCTCTTTCTCGGCCGGCAGCTTAATGACGGGCGCCCAGGTGAGATAAGGCAGGCTCTCGAGCTTCCAGCCCTTGATGGAGATACCATCGGCAAGAAACGGCTTGCGCTTGGTGTCGTAGGGCGGACGAGCCAGGCCATCGGGCATGTCGGCCGGCAGCATCTCGCCGTCCTCAGTAACCGAATACCAGCCCAGCTTTTTATCGAACAGCACGCTGTCGCAAAAATCGGGCGCAAGGATGTGACCGGCAAGACCGATCGTCACGCACTCCTCGCCCTTCCACTCAAAACGGTAGATGGCGGTGTTGTACACCTTGTCCTTTTTGGGTTTACCCGTGGACAGACGCTCGGCAATCTGCCGCGCGGCGTCGTTTTTCTCGGCGATGATGAGCTTCAAAAGAGGCTCCTATCTCGTGTCTCTGCGGCTACGCCCGCCCGTATGGCGGCCGATTTACGCCCTTGCTTGCTCGATCTGCCCGATGAGCCAATCGCACCAGGCATCCATGCCCTCGCCCTTGCGCGCGCTCACGGCAAACCGCGGCGCCTGCGGATTGAGGTCATCGAGTGTCTTAGTATACCTATCCATGTCAAAATCGAAAGCCGGGGCCACATCGACCTTGTTGAGCAGCTGCGCGCCGGCGTGCTGAAAGATGCCCGGGTACTTGATGGGCTTGTCGTCGCCCTCGGGCACCGAGAGAATCATGATGGACAGGTTCTCGCCCAGGTCAAAGTCGACCGGACAGACCAAGTTGCCCACGTTTTCGATAAAGATGACGTCGATGTTATCGAGCCCAACGGCCTGGTCGAAGGCGTCGACGGCCTCCATGATCATGTTGCCCTCGAGGTGGCACAGGCCGCCCGTGTTGATCTGGATGGCGGGCATGCCGGCTTCCTTCATGGTGATGGCGTCGACATCCGAGGCGATATCGCCCTCGATGACAGCACAGCGCAGGCCGGCTTTGTCACGCAGGCGCTCGTTGGTGCCCAGAATCGTTGTTGTCTTACCCGAGCCGGGGCTCGACAAGACGTTGATCACGTAGGTGTTTGTCTCATTAAATCGCTGACGCAGCTGATCTGCCAGGCGCTCGTTGCGCGACAGGATCGGCGACGCGATATCAATCGTTTTCTCGGCCATACTCGGCGCTCCTTACTTCTACCATTTATACCCCGTCCCCAGGTTGCTGGCGGGCTAATCGTCGGGGGTCTCGATCTCGATACTTGCGATGTCGAGTTCGCGGCCGTGCAGCAGACGCACGTTGGCACCACCACACTGGGGACAGCGACAGTGGAAGCGATCGTGGTCGAAGACCTCGCCGCAGTCCAGACACTCGCTTTGTGGATGGACCTCCTCCACGGCAAGCTCGCAGCCTCGCGTGAGCGGGTCCTCGTCGCGAAATGTCTCCCACGCAAAGTCGAGCGCCTCGCGCACGACCTCGGTCATATCCCCGATACGCAGCGTTACCAAAACGGCGCGCGAGGCCCCCGCCCCACGCGCCGCGCGAATCACTGTATCGAGTATGCCGTTGACAATGCCAACCTCGTGCATACCGATTTACTCCTCGTCGTCCTCGTCGTCCGAGAACAGGTCCAGACGGCTCACGAACAGGCCCTCCTTGCCCTCGCGCGCGGTAATGACCACACGGGCGATGGCGAGCGAAATCTCGTAGAGCGAGAGCAGGGCGCCATACATGAGACCCAGCGTAACGGGCGAGCCGTCGGGCGTAATCACAGCCGAACCCACGAGCAGGCCTACGTACACGTAGCGCCAGGCGCTGCGGAAGGCCGCATAGGACACGATGTGGAAAACGGACAGGTAGAAGATGATGAGCGGCAGCTCAAACGCCACACCAAAGCCGATCATAAAGAGCAGCTCCATGTTGACGTAGTTCTCCAGATCGGGCAGCGCCGTAGCGACAGCCGAGGTCTCGCCTATGAGCCACTCAAAGCCCGCCGGGATGATGATGAAGTAGCAGAAGATGGCACCCAGGAAGAACAGCACCGTCGAGGCGAGCACCGTGGGCACAACCCACTTGCGCTCGTTGGGGCGCAGTGCCGGCAGGAAAAATGCCAGGATCTGCCAGATGATCATGGGCGTGCACATGACCACGGCCATCTTGATGGCCAGCGAGAAGCGCAGGCCAAAACCGCCGAGCGTGGTGGTGATGTAGAACTTACCGTCCGGCACAAAGGAGCGGATGGGGTCTTCCAAGATGTCGAGCACCACGGGTGTGGCGAAATACAGCACGATAGCGGCGGCAAACACCGACACGACCACGATGGTCAGGCGGCGACGAAGCTCTCCCAGGTGATCGAAGAGCGGCATACGCGCAGGTCCGATAGGCATTACTCATCGCCTCCCTTCGGGGCGTCGGCGGCAGCGGCGTCGTCCTCGGCCTCGAGCTCGCGAGCGAGTTGGTCGACGACGGCTTTGCGCTTGCGGGGACGACGGGCGTAGAGGTCAGCCGTCGTGGGCTCTGCCGGCTCGGGCTCGGGCTCTGCAGCAGGCTCGGGCTCGACAGCGGCTGTGGCCTCGGACTCGGCACCTGCGGGCTCGACGCCCTCGGTCGCAGGATCCTCGGCAACACCTTCGCCCTCAGCAGCACCCTCGCTTGCGGCCTTCTCGGCAGCAAGACGGGCACGGCGCTCGGCAAAGGTCTCCTTCTTGGCGGGCGCTGCCGTCTCGGCGGCATCCTCGTCCGCATCGGAATCGTCATCGGTCGCAGCAGCCTTCTTGGGCTTGACCGGGGCCGACGCGGCCTCGCTCACCGGATCGATAATCTCGGACTGAACAACGGCCGTCATCTTTTCCTGCGTCTCGCGGAACTGACGGATGGCACGGCCGATCGTGCGGCCCATCTGCGGGAGCTTATCCGGGCCAAACAGCAAAAAGCCGAAGACCACGATGATCGCGAGCTCACCCTCTCCAATACCAAACACACATACCTCCAAGGCTCGATGTGAGTCGAGCCCGCACCGCGCCATTCGGCCGGAACTCGTCTATTCATTCGGTCAAGTATAGCGCCCGGACGCCAAAACGTCCGAGCGCATCACAAACATATGCCAAACGGCACGCCCTTTTGGGGGCAAAGATTATGCAGCGGTGATCGAAATCTCCTGGTCGACACCCAACAGCTGAACCACGCGCATCACCGGGGGCTGCACATTGGTGCAGCTAAAGCGCTTGCCGTGGTCGGCCGCGTGGTGCGCGGCGCCCACGAGCACGCCAATGCCCGTCGAATCGATGTAGCTCACCTGGGCAAAATCGAGCTCAACGTCCTCAGTGGGCTGCTCGAGCGCCAGGTCGATGGCATTGCGCAGGCTATCGGCGTTAGAGATATCGATCTCACCGGTCACCTTAATGGTGTAGAGCTCTGGCGTGGGGTTGGTGGAAATACCCAAATCCATGTATACGCTCCTTTACGTATCGAAAATGCGGATAGTACTGGGCGCGGACTTGCGGGGTCCTACGCGTTAGGCGCGCTCGGCACGCGCAAGCTCGGCAGCGACGAGCTTGACGGCCAGCACCAGCACGTCGAGCGCGGCCTCCAGGTCCTCAACCGTGGGATAGCTCGGCGCGATGCGGATGTTGGTGTCACGCGGATCCTTGCCATAAGGCCAGGTGGCACCAGCCGGCGTGAGCTTGACGCCCAGGTCGGCACAAAGCGCGGCGACCTTTTGGGCCGAGCCCTCGGGACCATCGAAGCTCACAAAGTAGCCGCCGCGGGGATGCGTCCAAGTGGCGCAACCCGTATCGCCCAGACCCTCAGTGAGCTTGCGCTCAACGGCCTCAAAGCGCGGGCGCAAGAACTCGGCATGCTTTTTCATGTGTTCCTTGACCGCCTTGATGGTGGGAAGGAAGCGCACGTGACGCAGCTGGTTGAGTTTGTCGGCGCTGATGAGGCCGGCCTTCAGGCGCTTGGAGAACTCCGCGATAACCGCGGGGCTCGCACCGATAAAGCCGATGCCGGCGCCCGGGAAGGTAATCTTGGACGTCGAGGCGAATGCCACCACGCGGTCCTCGGTGCCCGCCGCGCGGGCAAGATCGAAGATGTTGGCGAGCTCGTCGGTCTCGTCGTACAGGTCGTGCACGCAGTAGGCGTTGTCCCAGAAGATGCGGAAATCGGGCGCGGCCGTGGGCATCTCGACCAGGCGACGCACGGTGTCCTCGCTAAAGGTGATGCCCGTGGGGTTGGAATACTTGGGCACGCACCAGATGCCCTTGATGGAGTCGTCGGCGGCAACCAGGCGCTCGACCTCGTCCATGTCGGGGCCGTTGTCGGTCATCGCGACGGGGACATTCTCGATACCCAGGTCGGCGGTGATGCCAAAGTGGCGATCGTAGCCGGGAACGGGGCACAGGAACTTGACCTTCTTGCCGTCGTGCGCGGCCTCGTAAGCCTCCCAAGGGTCGCTACCACATGAGCCGCAACGCCAGAACATACCGGCGATATCGTGCTCGATCAGCAAGCTCGACGAGCCTAGCACGAGCGTCTGCTCGGCGGGGCAACCCAGGAACTCCCCCGCTAGCTTGCGTGCCGAGGGAATGCCCTCAAAGCAGCCGTAGTTGGAGCAGTCGACGTTGCCGTCGTGCAGATCGGCATCGGCATTGAGGATATCGAGCATGGGGCGCGAGATGTCCACCTGGGCGGGCGATGGCTTGCCGCGGGCCATATCGAGCGCCAGGCCCTTGGCCTTGACCTCGGAGACCTCGGCTTTGAGCGCCTCGATGGCGGCATCGAGTTCGGTGGTTTCCATCTTCTGGTAGATCGTCTGCATGGGATGCGACCTTTCGCGAAGCGGTACGTTGCAGTTCGTCTAAGTATAGACCGCCACCGTCGCAACGTTATGAAGCCGTGATAGATTAAGTCCATCGCAATGAATTACGAATCGCCGCGCATGCCGGCGTGGGGCGCCCAAGGAGGCACTATGGAGTACGGATCGTTCCAGGCCGAGGAATTCGGCGACCTGCAGCGCCTGGTCGACGGATTGTTTTACGACCGCCACGCCATCGACCGCCTGGATCTGATCGTACAGGCCGAAATCTTGGACCTGGCGCCCGATCTCATGGAGATCGTCAACCTGCTACCGCCCGGCTATTACGACCGCCAGTCACTTTGCGACCAGCTCAACTCCGCCTTGGCCGCCCACGGCTGGGGCGCCGTCTACGGCACCGTGGAATAAACCTAGTCATTAAGAACGTCCCGAATGACTAAAACGCCGCCTGTGATGGTGTTCACAGGCGGCGTTTTCAAACTTGTATGTGCTCTTACTCGCCCTTGGGCGCGGGGTGTTTGCAAACCACGCTCATGTAGATCATGCCGAGCACGGCAGCGGTGACCGAACCGGCAAGAATGGCAGCCTTGGCAGCAAGAACCTCAAACTGGGCCGTCGGGAAGGCGAGACCGCTGATGAGAATCGACATGGTAAAGCCGATGCCGCCCAGAATGCCCACGCCGGCAATCATGTGCCAGTTGACGTTGCGCGGTAGCTCGCAGGCCTTGAGCTTGACCAAGGCGAACGTCATGCCAAAGATGCCGATCGGCTTGCCCAGCAGCATGCCAAAGTACACGCCGAGCGTCACCGGGTCGGTGAGCAGCGTGCTCATGTCCACGCCCACCAGGCGAACCTGTGCGTTCACGAACGCAAAGATCGGCAGGATCACAAAGTTGACCGGCGTGGAGATCAGACGCTCCATGCGGATGAGCGGCGGGGTCACGCGGTGCATGACGCGCTCGACCTTGGTGGTCGAGACGGTAAAGTCATGCTGGCCCAGGATGTGTGCCTCGTCATCGTAGCGGTCATCGAGCAGCGGCAGGCACTCGCCCAACCAATCGGTGAGGCTATCGAGCTTGACGCCGCACTTGGCCGGGATGGTAAAGGCCAAGATGACGCCGGCGAGCGTAGCGTGCACGCCGCTCTTGAACATGCAGAACCACAGCAGCAGGCCCAGCACCGAGTACGGGGCAAGGCGGTAATGCTGCGTCTTGTTGAGCCACACGAGCGCGCAGGTCACAAGCGCGGCGGCGCCCAACCAAAACGGATTGGGGCTCTGACCGTAGAAGATGGCGATGGCGGCGATGGAAATGAGGTCGTCGGCGATGGCGAGCGTCGAGAAGAACACGCGCACGCCGTTGGGCACGCGATTGCCCAAAAGCGACAGCACGCCCAGCGCAAAGGCAATATCGGTTGCCATGGGAATGGCCCAGCCGTTGTGCGCGCCGGCATGGTTAAAGATCAGATAGATGCAGGCGGGAACGACGACGCCGCCCACGGCCGCCAGCATGGGAAGCATAGCCTGGCGCGGGTTTTTGAGCTCGCCAACTGTCATCTCGTACTTGAGCTCAATGCCCACCAACAAAAAGAAAATCGCCATGAGGAAGTCGTTGACGAATAGCTCAACGGTGAGACCGGCCGTAAGGTTGCCCAGACCCACATACAGCGGGGTCTCCAAAAAGTGATGGATGGCCTCATAGGCATCGGTATTGGCGCAAATGACGGCGGCGATGGCGGCGAAGACCATGACGGCGGCGGAAATCGTGCCGTTCTCGGCGATGCGCTCCCAGATGTCGTGACGCTCAAAGCGCTTGCGCTCACGAACGTTGAACAGCTGCTCAGTTGCTGCCATGAGCGGCTCCTTTCACGGGAAAGCTCCCGTCTTAAAAAAGCACGGCCCGCCCAAGTGGCGGCGCCGCGCTCTAACGTATTACGCTTGCATCTAGCCTACCCTGCACGACAAGCACGCAGGCATGGCCGAAAAGCGGAACCACAGGTTGAACATTATTTGTTCAACGGCGCAGGCTCGCCTGTCCAAGAGACGACGCGGCGCCGTGCACAAAAAACGACCGGAGCGCGGGGCGTCGGCGATCCGGTCGTGGCGTTTGGTCAACTAAACCTAGCAGGCGGCCATGATGGGGGCAGCGACCTGCTTCTTACGGGAGAGGACGCCCGGCATCCAGACGCCGTCGTGCTCGTCGGCAATGCCCAGGCCCTTCTGAGCAGCCTCGGTCTCGCCCTCGAGCAGGACCTGCGAGCCCTCCTCCATGATGTCAGTGATGCACAGGACGATGCCGTCGGCACCCTTCTCGGCGGCGTAGGCGCGCATGGCCTCGCGAATCTCGTCGATCATGCCGAGTGCGCGGGTCTTGTCGACAGTCTCGTACTGGCCGATGAGCAGCTTCTTGCCGGCGGGCTCGAACATCTTGATGTCGTTGCCGACCATCTCGGCAGCGGTGAAGGAGCCGGACGGACGGGTGAGGAAGACTTCCATGCCAAACTTGACCGGGTCGACGCCCACCTGCTCGCCGAGCTTGGCGGCGACGGCGCGGTCGACATCGGTGGTGGTGGGGCTCTTGAGCATGAGCGTGTCGGTCATCATGGCCGAGAGCAGCAGCTTGGCCTGGACGTCGGAAAGCTCAACGCCGAGCACGCCGGCGAGCTTGGTGACGATGGTGCAGCTGGAGCCCCAGGGCAGGCAGATGTAGTGCAGCGGGCCGGCGGTCTCAAAGTCGCCGATGCGGTGATGATCGACAACGCCAAAGACCGTGGCGTCCTTAAGGCCGGCGACGGACTGGGCGGACTCGTTGTGGTCGGTGAGAACGACGAGCTGGCCGGCCTCGACGGACTCGATCACGCGGGGCTCGGCAATGCCGGCGTCGGCGAGCAGCTTGGCGGACTCGGCCGGAAGCTGACCCAGAGCGCAAGCCTCGTAGGTGTTGCCAGCATACTCAACCTGGTTGAGCAGCTGGGACAGGACGACGGCGCTCATGATGGCGTCGTTATCGGGGTTCTGGTGACCAAAGACAAGAACGTTTGCCATGGATATCCTCCACTTGATATGTGTACTTGGACGTAGCTATGGTAGCACGCCGATGCCGAGCCTTCGCAGACGGAAGGGCCACGGCATATTTTGGGGCGCAGGCACGGGGGCCAAGGCTGTCCCTTTTGCACCATGTTGGTGCAATGTAACCAGTCCCCCTTGCACCAGCTATTTACCGGCGGCGCGCAGGGCTACGTAGGCGGCACCGATGATGCCGGCGTCGTTTCCGAGCGAAGCGACCTTAATGGGCGTCTCGCGCGAGGCAGAAAGCGCGTAGCGCTGGAAATGCTCACGAACTGCGTCGAGGTAGACATCGGCCGAAGCGGACGCGCCGCCACCGATCAGGAACATCTCGGGGTCGACCACGTTGGCAATGAGCGCCAGGGCACGGCCGAGATAGTCGGCCATGGTATCGGCCGCGGCAAGCGCGAGCTTGTCGCCCTCGCGGCAGGCCTGGAACACGTCCTTGGAATCGGAGGGGCCGGTGAGCTCGATGGGGTCGACGCCCGCCTTCTTGCACTCGGCAAGGTAGTTGCTCACCACGCCGGTGGCGCTGGAATACTGCTCCAGGTGGCCATGGCCGCCGCAGCCGCAGGTGCGCTCCTCAGCCGGGTTCAGGCACATGTGGCCGATCTCGCCGCCAGCACCCACAACGCCCGATACCACATCGCCGTTAACGATAACGCCGCCGCCCACGCCGGTACCGATGGTGACCATAACCACGTTCTGCACGCCCTTGGCAGAACCGAGCCAGGCCTCGCCCATGGCAGCGGCGTTGGCATCGTTCTCATACTTAACGACCGCATCGGGGCAGTGCTCCTGAATGGCGACCCTCAGCTCGGGCAGGTTAATGGCAATGTTGGCCTTGACCTTGGCATCGCCCGACGCCGGGATGGGACACGGAACGGCCAGGCCAATGCCCGCCACAAAGGCACGCGGAATCTGTGCCTTGGCGACCACCTGGTCGATAGCCTCGGTCACCGCGGCAAAGCCCGCAGCGTCAACGATAGGAGGCGTGGGCACGCTGGCCTTGGCAAGCAGGTTGCCGTCCTCGTCGAACAGGCCCTCCTTAACCGAAGTGCCGCCGACGTCGATGCCGATGTAGTACTGCTTAGGTTCCATGGGAGCCCGCCTTTCTCGTTTAAACATTGCCTGTATGGTACCGCTCCCAAGGCAAAAACCTACCAAAAAGGGACAGGTTTGTTTTGGCAGGTTTTATCTGGGAAACGCGGATGGTCGTTCAATAGGTCGCGCAAGATCTTCCCCAAATATAAAGGCGCCGGGAGGCGGAGACTCCCGGCGCCCGTCAAAGGGACTGTGTTGTCTGTTGGACCGCACGGTCCGTCGCGGCGATAGCGCCGGCTAGGCCTGAAGCGCCTGCAGCTGCTTGTGGACCTCGATGAGCTCCGTGGCCATGACGCGCATGGTCTCGGTGCCGGCCATCTGGTCCTCGGCATGCAGCAGAATCAGCGGGGCCTCGCCGTTACGCTCGCCGTTGGCCTCCTTCTTCAGAAGCCCCATGTGAACATCGTGGCCACCGTTATAGGCCTCGTCGCCCTGCTTGATAAGTTCCTCGGCGGCGTCAAAATCGCCTTCCTTGGCCTTCTGCACGGCATTGATGTACATGCTCTTGGCAGTACCGACGTAGCTGATGATCTCGAAGCAGGTCATCTGCAGCTCGTTCATATCCTCCATGCGGAGCACCTAGCCCATCACGCTGACGCAGTGGTCGATGATGCCGGCGGCGTTCATGCGGCCGTAGTCGACCATGTTGATGACCTCGACCGGGAAACGGCCGGCGGCCTCCTTCTCAAAATCGCCCTTGGTGTAGCCGATCTGCGGACCAAGCAGCAACATGTCGCACTCGTCCAGGTGATCATGGGCCTCGTTCATGGGGCGAGCCTCGACCTCGATATCCAGACCACGGTTTGCAACCTCGGCCTGCATCTTCTGGACCAGCAGGCTCGTGGACATACCGGCATTGCAGCAGAGCATGATCTTCTTCATGGTTTTCTCCTTATAACTGCGCGGCGCGCAGACGACGACTGGTTGTATTCCTTGCGGTTATTGTGCCCTCTTTCTGCGCCCTTACGCAAAAGAGAGGTGCGGGCACCAGCACCGCGTACCGGTGCCCGCAAAGGTGAAAGGGACGAACGTTTAGGCGCTCTGCTCGGCAAGGGCCTCCTGCTTGGCGATGGCCTTCTCGGAGATCCTCATAAAGGGCAGGTAGACAGCCATGCCGATGACAAGCTCGAGGGCCTGCCACACGCCGGCGCGCCAGTCAAAGCCCGTGGCAAGCAGGGCGTTGATGACGGGAGGCATGGTCCAAGGCACCTGGGCGATGCAGGGGCTGATGATGCCCGCGCAGGTCAGGCCATAGGTGATGCCGATGAACAGGTCGGGAAGAAGCACGAACGGAATCATGAGCGGCAGGTTGTACACGACGGGGTAACCGTAGATGACCGGCTCGTTGATGTTAAACAGGCCAGGAACGATAGCCATCTTGGCAACGGTCTTGGAAGCCTTGTTCTTGGAGAACAGGAAGGTATCGAGCAGGAGCATGAGGGTGCAGCCCGAGCCGCCGATGAGGGCGAAGCTGTTGACGATCTGCATGTTCATGTAGTGATCGGGCTGGATGGTGCCGCCGGCGGCAAAGGTAGCCATGTTGTCGACGATGAGCATGGTCAGGATCGGCTCGACGGTAGCGCCAGAGATGGTGGACTGGTGGATACCGACGCAGAACAGCAGGTTCGCAAGAGTGTAGATGAGGATAACAGCCCACGGACCGGCGTTCATGATGCTCTTGAGCGGGTTGGAAATGCACGTGGAGATGATGGTGCACAGATCGGTGCCGGCAAACACGGCGAGCAGAGCCGCGGCAATGGCGAAGATCGAGAGGTTGAGCAGCATCGGGATCATGACGTTAAAGGAGTTGGAGACCGCGGGAGGCACACCCTCGCCCAGCTTGACCTTAAGCTTCTCGACGCCGGAAATCTTAATGAAGAGGGTGACGGAGAGCAGAGCGATGATGATAGCCGCGAACAGGCCGTTGGTGCCGGTGTTGGCAGTCGAAAGGGCGCCCGTGACCTCGGCAGAGGTGATCTTGTCGGTGAGCAGCGGGCTCGTGGCGGCAAGCGTGGCGGTGATCTGCTGCGGCATCATGATGACGAAAGCGGAGATGGCAACGACCACGCAGGCAAGCGGGTTATCGAAGCGCTCGTTCTTAGCGAGGCTGTAGCCAATCAGTCCAGCCAAGATGATGGCAGAGACGTTGAGGGTGCCCAGCGTAATTGCCGAGCCCCAGGTCTGAAGGTTGGCAAGGCCCGCTGCATCGAGCGGGAACAGAGGGAACACGACGTTGTTAATAAGAACCGCGATACCCGCAAGGATATAGAGCGGCGTGATGGTTGCGAAGGCATCGCGCAGGGAACGCAGGTGAACCTGGTTTCCCACCTTCGCAGAGACCTCGGCAAACTTGTCGAGGAAGCTCTTTCCGTTGTCACTGGCCATGATTGCTCCTAACTTTCAAATCCGGCCTTTTCCTATGCACACGGTGGTCTGTCGCCCTCTGCCACCAGATGTGCCATGTTTTGCGCGCGGCGGCGCGCGGTTTGGGCGTTTGCTTGGTCGCTAGTCAACCACGTGGGTCGTTGCAACCTGCTTGAGCCAAGCTGCCGACTTCTTAAGGCGGCGCTTGTAGCCGTCCATCAGGTCGACCTCGACAAAGCCGTAACGGTTCTTAAAGGCATTGGCCCAAGACCAGTTATCGATGACGGCCCAATAATGGTATCCGCGGCATTTGGCGCCCTCGGCGATTGCCTTGGCGACCCACTCCAGGTGCTGGCGCACAAAGTCGACGCGGTAGTCGTCCTGGATGGTCCCCTCGGCGTCACGGTTCTTGTATTCGTCCATGATGCCGATGCCGTTCTCGGAAACGAACCACTCAAGATCGGGGTAGTTCTTGACGCAGTCCATGCCAAAGTCGTAGAGGCCCTGCGGGTAGATCTCCCAGCCGCGGCTCTCGTTCATAACGGCGTCGGGCCACACGTACTCATCGGCAAAGTGCGGCAGGCCGTACTGGTCGACCTTGCTCGCCGGAGCCTGGACGCGCGTGGGGTGGTAGTAGTTGCAACCGAGCCAGTCGACAACACCTTGCTTGAGAATCTCCTGGTCGCCGGCACGGAACGGGAGCTTAACGCTGCCTTCGGCCAGACTGTCGAGCACGTCGGCGGGAAGCTCGCCCTTGGTAATAAGGTCGAGCCACCAGCGATTGTTAATACCGCTGGTCATACGCACGGCCTCGAGGTCCGCCTCACTGGGGTTCTCCTTGGTGTAGACCGGGGTAAAGCAGTTGATCATGCCGATCTTGGCGTCGGCGCGAACGGCACCCTCGTCATAGGCGCGACGGTAGTTGGCCACGGCTAGCGCGTGCGCCAGCGAGATGTGATACTGCACGGTGCGAGCGCGGCTATAGTCGTGGAGCTGCGGGAACCACACGCCCTCCTGATAGCGCTGTTCGGGCTCGACGATGGGCTCGTTAAAGGTGAACCAGTACTTGATTTCCTGGCCAAACTCGCGGAAGGCAACGTCGGCGTAATGGGCGTAAGCCTCCACGACCTCACGGCTCTCCCAACCGCCGCGGTCAAAGAGGTAGGTGGGCATGTCAAAGTGGTACAGGTTGACGAACGGCTCCAGGCCGGCCTCGCGAGAGGCACGGAACAGCTCGTGATACCACGCGGCGCCCTCCTCATTAAGGTTGCCGTCGGCATCGAGCAGACGACTCCACTGGATGGAGGTGCGATAGGTATCCAGGCCCAAGTCCTTCATAATGCGAAGGTCCTCCTGGTACTTGGCCATAAAGTCATTGCCGGCATAAGAGCCAACGCGGTTGTAGAACGAACCCAGATCCTGGATGGACCAGGTATCCCACAGGTTCTCGAGCTTGCCGCCCTGGTTCCACTGGCCCTCGGTCTGCGGGCCGGACATTGCGGCGCCAAAGAAGAAGTCACGGGGCAGCTGATACTGTGCCATCAAGTCCTCGCTTTCGTGTTCTAGAGCTTCCGGTTGGAGACGGGTTTGCTTTGGCAGGTTATCCGGCGCGGGCGCGCACCGGTCATACCGATATCCAACCCGCCAAAACAAAACCGTCCCCAAACGGTCGGTCCCGCCGTGCGGCAAGGTTCCGTTTGTTGGCTACAACTATAGCGCTCTAATTCTATAAGTAAAGCGTCTTTTTCTTTTTTCTTTCTCGAACTTCTTAGATAAGAGTTATATGGATGCCTCACAGAGGGTTATACTTACTTATGTATTTATGTATGTTAGAAAGGAGGTTCCATGATTCCCAAATACGAGGCAATAGCTGCAGATATCCGTCGAAGCATCGAGGACGGCGCTCTAAAGCCGGGCGACAAGCTGCCCACCGTCGTTGAGTTCTGCGAGCTCTATAGCGTTTCTAAAATCACCGTCAAACGAGCGATTGAGCAGATTACCGAGGAAGGCCTTATTACCAGCCGGCGCGGATCGGGCACCTACGTTAAGGACACGGCGGGTCTTCCCGACCAGGCATTTTTCCAGGGCAAGAATGACCGCGCCCAGGGTTTTTCGTATGAGCACCGCGGGGAGAAGGTAACCTCGGTGGTCTACGATTTCTCGATTGTCAATCCACCAGCGGACGTCGCTACTCAGCTGGGAATTGCCGAGGACGACTTTGCCTATCACATCGTGCGCGTGCGCCAGGTCGACGAGAAGCCCATCGTCATCGAGTACACCTACATGCCTCTCGAGCTGATACCGGGCCTTAAAAAGAAGGACCTATACGGATCGGTCTATAGCTTTATCCGCGAGCAATGCGGGCTGAAGATTTCGAGCTTCCACCGCACCATCCGCGCCGTGGCGGCAACCGAGGAAGAGGCCGAGCGTCTGGGCACCAAACCCGGCGCTCCCCTGCTCGAACTCAACCAGATTGGCTTTTTGGATAGCGGCAACGCCTTTGAGTACTCGATTTCGCGCAACGTCGGCGACCGCTTTGAGCTGCACAACGTAACGTTGGCATAGGTTTTTGTAGTCATGCGGGCGCTCGTTATGACTCGATTAGAGCGGGCGGCCGCGCAACACCATGGGAGTATGAACATGTCCGATTTGATTAAACTGACGCCGATCTTCCACGAGAAGATCTGGGGCGGCCGCCAGCTCGAAACCGTATTTGGTTACGACATTCCCGAGGGTCCCATCGGTGAGTGCTGGGCCATCTCGGCACACCCCAACGGCGACTGCCAGATCGCGGAGGGCCCGTATGCCGGCCACACACTGTCGTGGCTGTGGGCCGAGCACCGCGAGCTCTTTGGCAACTGCGAGGGCAAGGAGTTCCCGCTGCTCATTAAGATCCTGGACGCCAAGGACGACCTTTCGATCCAGATTCATCCCAACGACGAGTATGCCGCCGAGCATGAGAACGGTAGCCTGGGCAAGACCGAGTGCTGGTACGTGCTGGACTGCGAGCCCGGCGCCACGATTATCGTCGGGCAGCGCGCCAAGGATCGTGCCGAGGCCGCACAGATGATCGAAGACGGCCGCTGGGACGACATGCTCAACGTACTGCCGATCCACAAGGGCGACTTTTTCCAGATTGATTCCGGTACCGTGCACGCCATCAAGACCGGCACGCTCATTTTGGAGACGCAGCAGTCGAGCGACGTGACATATCGCCTGTACGACTACGACCGCCCTGGCACCGACGGCAAGCTACGCCCACTTCACATTGAGCAGAGCCTCGACTGCATCGACTTTGATGTTCAGGCTCCGACCGACGGCACCGTGTCCGCGCCCGAGGTCGACGGCGTGACCGAGCTCGAGTCCAACCCCTGCTACACCGTCGATCGCGTGCGCGTCGACGGCAGCAAGACCCTCAACCAGCGCTGGCCCTTCATGTGCCTGTCGGTCATCGACGGCGAGGGCACCGTCTGCGGCAACCCCGTCCACAAGGGAAGCCACCTGCTGGCCCCGAGCACCGTCAGCTCCATTGACCTCGAAGGCAAGATGGAACTGATCATCAGCCACCTGTAGGTCACCGGTCCCCAAGCGCTCGCCGGGACGGGGCGCCTCCGCCTAGCAACAACAATCAAAACGCAACAAGGGGCTCTTCCGTTCATCAAAGGAAGAGCCCCTGCTATACATAACGAATCAAGGTGCCTATAGGTAGACCTTTTCGAGAAACGATAAGGTGTCCTGAAGGCGCGCCCTTTCCTTACGGTTGGTCTGCCGATTTACATACGAAGCAAAGTTCGTAAGAAAATCCTCCGCATCAACCCTCATTTGCCCCGTTAGCTCCAAACGCGCCGAGGACGACAACAAGCCGGCAAGTCGAGCAACATCCGAACGGTGCTTCCGCCGATCAATGTTGTTGCAACGACGTCCCTCTTCATAACTTCTGTTGATATCAATGTGCGCACGCATCTTGAGGGGAATGATATGGAGTGCATCGAGCAACGTAATGCCCTCTACGTTCGTTGCGTTGTCGCGAATAAATTCGTAGTAGCCATCGTCGAGGATAATTGCCGAGAGACTTGATACGGCCCCGTCAAAGGAAAGAGGTGCCACTTCGCTCGTTTCGTCTTCGAGCACAAAATCAGGATGTCGGGCAAATAACTCAATTTGGCCGGGATAGTCTAGGACTTGCCTTGATCCTTCGGGCAAACAGAACCGATAGTAAGTGCACTTTCCATCGCCGACTTTTCCAGTCTCATATCCGGCAGCTTTGATAAATGCCCATAATGCAGTGGCAAATTCAACGCCTTCCCCATCAACAATTACGACGACATCCAAGTCTTCAGTAGCTCTAAACGAATCGCCCTCATTGTCAAACAGAACGCTGCAGGCTCCCCCACCAATAAGGACGTAACCGCCTTTACAGCCGCTCATGGCATCGGCAAATCGCTCTATTCCTCTCACTTTTGACATATCGTCCTCCTGAGCTGTTCGACCGCGTCGAGCAGACGATCTTCTTTGTAATCTGCTTTTGCGCAAGCAACGTATAAGGAAAGCGGGTCGACACACTGCAAACCCGTCGTGTCAAAACTAATATCGGACGGCGCGTCCACGGGATACGACCAGATTTCAATCTCGATAGCGGCCGGTTCGTACCACTGGGCCTCCAACCATCTGTCGCCCATATGCCCTCTTAAGGTATCTACCTGATTCTTTTCGAGAGCAACGGTTGGGACAGAATCATTATGAGCAAGGTCGGACATATAGCTAAGTGCAGACACGCCGGAAAGTAGTGCATCGACGGCACGTAGCTCTGTTCTCTCGATAACCTTCTTGAGCCGGATTCGCTCTAAAACTGGCGTGCGAAGATAGTCCTCAAACCCATTTAACAGTGCCTCGGTCGACAAATCGGCATCGGACAGCACACGCTTTTTGCCGTCCCGTGCGATTAGCCCAGGAGCAATAGCGGCGATTTCCGAAAGATAGCCGCTGACGCTTGCCGCGCTTTTGCCACACAGACGCGCTAGGTCGCCGGCGGAGCAGTCAACCCATCGTCCCGCGATGAGATTTAGGACGATTCGTTGAGATTGGGGCGAAAGCGGAGCAGCGGGAGAAGCACCCAGCACCTCATCGGAAATAACAGCACCGATAAACGGCAGAAACGCATTTCGCTCATCTCGGATATATGCGATCCCCTCCGAAGAAAGCGCGCGCATAAAGCCTAAATCCATAGCATCCCAGCAAATTGCCACCGGGCGAGCATCTATCTTGCGCACTGCATTGACGAGATTTCGCGCCGAAATGACACTGGGCAGTTCTTTTGGTTCGGCAACAATAAAACGGCCTTGCTCAGACATGCCGAGCCGTGCCAAGCGAAGCGAATACCGCTCAAGATACATGCGAGGAGTCTGCATCTCAATTGGCTCCGGGTCGATGGAGAGCTCTAAAGAGAAGAGTCTTTTTGGGAGACAATTTAGCAGCATGTCCAATCACCATTTTCATTTTAGTTACATTTTAGTATATATCTGAAATTATACTGAATCGTATAAATTGCTCAATCCCTGAAGCCATAAGAAACAATCCAAAACGCAACAAGAGGCTCCCCCGTCCATGTACGGGAGAGCCCCTACTCACATCTATTTATCTATCAGCCCACCCGGCTCTCCAGACCAAAAAGCGAACGAGCAGAGCGACGTTCGCAAGCAGCGTTATCTAAGGACCTGGGCGGGCGTATAGGGCAACATCGATCGCGAGTTCCGCACGCAAAGGAGAGCACTTAATGTGCTCTCCGTCTTGCGCAGGACTGTCCGAGCAGGCGATGTTGCCCTATACGCCCGCCCAGGTCCGCTGGGATTACGACAGCTTGACGATAGGTGCGAAGCCCTTCATGAGCTTTTTGGTCTGGCCGGTCTTTTCGAATTGAACCTCGATCATGTCTCCAGCGACCGAGATCACGGTACCCGTGCCAAAGGTCTTATGGCTCACGGTATCGCCCGCGGCAAAGTCCTGCGATGCGCTGGCGCGATCGACCTTGCGCTCCACCGTCGGGGACACCTTGGACGAGGGCTTTTTGGCTCGCGGCGCGCCCGAGCCAAAGGTCGAGGCAACACGGCCGGCATCGGGCGAAACCCCACGATGGCGCTCGGTCCCGTAGCTGCTGCCGCCAAAGAAATCGTCAAAGCTCGATCCGCCGCGCGAACCGGAACCGCCGGTCGAGCGCGTATGCGAGCCAAACACCTTGCCGCCATACATGTCCGAGCCCATGCCCGAGCCAAAGGTGCCGTGACGGTCGCCGCGCTTCTCCCAGCCCGTGCCCTCAAAACCGGCAGAACCGATGCCGCTAAACTCGATGTCCTCAAACGGAATCTCGTTGAGGAAGCGCGAGCGCGGGTTGGCAGAGGTCGAGCCGTAGGTGCGACGCGTAGCCGCATAGGTCAAGAACAGGCGCTTACGGGCACGCGTGATGGCGACGTAGGCCAGGCGACGCTCCTCCTCGAGCTTGCCCGGGTCATCGCTGCCGCCAAAGTCGTGCACGTGCGGGAAGACGCCCTCCTCCATGCCAGCAACGAACACCGCCGGGAACTCCAGGCCCTTGGCGGAGTGGATGGTCATCATGGTGATGGCATGCGTCTCGCCGGCAAGGGAATCCAGGTCGGAACGCAGGGCAAGCCACTCCATGAGAGCAGGCAGCGCCTTGCAGGTAAGCGGGCCGTAAGTACGCTCGATCTCATCGGCATGCACGGCACCCGCCGGCATCTCCGTCGATGCGGTATACGCGTTGCCCGCGATGGCGGCGGCCAGGGCATCCTGCGGAGACAGCGCTGGAGCGGCTAGGCTATCGAGCGGATTGGAACCTGCGGCATCACGCGCGCCAACGAGCGCCTCAAACGAGGACACGGGCGCGGACGGTCCCGGCTCGGGCGCAGGTGCGCTCACCACAACGGGCTCGGGCTCAGCGCCGGCCGGCACATCGGCAACACCGGCCGCGCGCAGCTCTTCTAGGCTCTCGAGCGTACCCTCGATATCCTCGTGCGTCTCCTCAAATTCGGCGGCGACGCCCAGGAATTCCTGAATGTTCTCGGCGCGGCTCTCGGACTCCATGGTGCCCTCGGCGCGGAACGCCTGCAACAGGCCCGTCTTGTCGACAATCATCTCGACGACGTCCTTGAGCTCGCCGTCCATGCGGCGACCCTCGCGCACCAGCGCCACAAAGCTCGACAGGCCGTTGCGTACCTTGGCGCTAAACATGCCCGTCTCGGCCGTCGCAATCTCGCAGGCCTGGAAGAACGAGCAGCGGTTGTCGCGAGCCAGCTGCTCGATCTTTTGTATCGAGGTGGAGCCGATGCCGCGACGCGGCGTGTTGATGACGCGCTTGACGCTCATCTCGTCGGCCGGGTTCACGATCATCTTGAGGTAGGCCATGACGTCGCGAATCTCGGCACGGTCGAAGAATCGCGTGCCGCCCACGATCTTGTAGGGCACGCCCGCGCGCAGGAACATATCTTCGAGAATACGCGACTGGGCGTTGGTGCGGTAGAACACGGCGATGTCGTCGTAGCTCGTGCCCTTGGAGTGCAGCTTTTCGATCTCGCCGGCAATCCAACGGCCCTCGTCGCGCTCGTCGCTCGCCTGGAAGGCCTGGATTTTCTCACCATCGCCCTCGGCCGTGAACAGACGCTTGTCCTTGCGCTGCGAGTTATGGCGCACCACAGCGTTGGCGGCACTCAGGATATGGCCCGTGGAGCGGTAGTTCTGCTCCAGTTTGACGGTCTTGCAGTCTTTAAAGTCCTTTTCAAAATCCAGGATATTGGTGATGTCGGCGCCACGCCAGCTATAAATGGACTGGTCGTCGTCGCCCACGACCATGAGGTTTTGGTACTTGGCGGCCAGCAGGTTGGCGATCTCGTACTGGACGTGGTTGGTGTCCTGATACTCGTCGACGCTAATGTAGCGGAAGCGCTCTTGGTACTTGTCGAGCACCTCGGGGCGGGTGCGCAGCAGCTCGAGCGTGCGCACGAGCAGGTCGTCGAAGTCCATCGCGTTGGCGGCACGCAGGCGGCGTTCCAGCTCTAGGTAGACCTGCGCGGCCTTTTTGTCGTTGGGGCTGTCGGCGGATTTGAGCATGTCCTCGGGGCCGATCATGGCGTTTTTGGCCGAGCTGATCTTGCTGCGGATCATGTTGATGGGGAACTGCTTTTGCTCAATGCCGAGCGCCTGCATAATGTCGCGCACCATGCGCTTTGAGTCATCGTCATCGTAGATGGTGAACTGCCCGGTGTATCCCAGCAGGTCGGCGTCCTCGCGCAGCATGCGCACGCACATGGCGTGGAAGGTGCACACCCACATGCCGCGGGTACCGGTGGGAATGAGCGCTGCCAGACGCTCGCGCATCTCGGCCGCGGCCTTGTTGGTAAACGTGATGGCTAGGACCTGCCAGGGCTTAACGCCCAGGTCGCCAAGCATATGCGCGATGCGGAAGGTCAGAACGCGGGTCTTGCCCGAGCCAGCACCGGCAAGGACCAGCAGTGGGCCCTCAGTGGTCAGGACCGCCTCGCGCTGGGCGGGGTTCAGGCTATCGATATCGACGAGCGGCTTGGCGGGCTTGGGCGCCGGAGCCGGGGCGTCGTAGATGTCGAGCGGAACGAGCTCGGGTTCCGGCGCGGCGGGGGCGGTGTACGCATCGAGCGGCACGGGTTCCGGCGCGGGTGGCACGGGTGCGGCAGTGTTCTTTTCCCAGGGCAGGGGCTGGGTCATGGGCGACTCCTCATCTGACGGACGGCGCGCCTGCGGGCAGCGCCATAGTTTGAGCCGTACCAGTATACCGAGCCGCGCGGACACCGACGCAAATCACACCACGACTCCGTGCGCGATCGTCAGGCCCGCCCCAGCGGGTTTGGTGCAAAGGTGTCAGGTTTGTCTGCACCAAGCTGGTGCAAAGTAACCTGACCCCAATGCACCAATCACGGAGCCACCGATGTCACGGCAACGGTAGCGAGCGGCGGCCAGGGCGAACAAATTGGCATGAAAAGAGGGCGGCATAGACCTTTTGGTCATGCCACCCTCTTTGAATGATAAGTTGTCGCCCTGGCCGCCGCGCTGCGTCGACTAAGCTAGAGGCCGAGCATCGGCTCCAGAACGAAGAAGTATGCGAGCACTACGATGCCCAGGATGATGCGGTAAACACCGAAGCACTTAAAGTCGTGACGGCGGACGAAGCCCATGAGCCACTTGATGGCGATAAGCGAAACCACAAAGGCCACAACGCAGCCCACGCCCAAGATGGCGACCTCGTTGGCGCCGAACGTGCCGCCCTTGATGAAGTACTTGACCAGCTTGAGCGCACTCGCGCCAAACATGACAGGGATGGCCAGGAAGAACGTAAACTTGGACGCCACCGAGCGCGTGCAGCCCAAAAGCAGGCCGCCGATGATGGTGGAGCCGGAGCGCGATGTGCCCGGAATCAGCGAAAGCACCTGGAAGCAACCGATACCCAGCGCGGTCTTCCAGCTCAGATCCTCGAGCGTAGTGATGGAGCCAAAGTCCAGGCTATCGTCATCGCCCTCATCCTCGGCGGTAGCCGCGGCGGGCGCCGCAAAGTGCGCACCGGCGGGACGTCCACCCGACACCACAGCACGAGAACCAAACGAACCGGCAAGAGCGGCCTGGTCGCGCTTGCTCGCGCGCCAGTTCTCAATCACGATAAACAGCACGCCGTACACAATGAGCGCCAGCGCCACGACGGGAGCATTGTAGAAATGCTCCTCCATCCAGTCGTTGAGCGGCAGACCGATTGCCGCAGCGGGAATGCAGCCGAGCACGATCTTGCCCCACAGCACCCAGGTGTCGCGACGGCCCTCCTTGCCCTTGCTGGGCGAGAACGGGTTAAGGTCGTAGAAGAACAGGACGCAGACGGCCAAAATGGCGCCAAGCTGAATCACGACCAGGAACATATTCCAGAACGTCTCGCTCACGTTCATCTTGACGAACTCGTCCACCAAGATCATGTGACCGGTCGACGAAACGGGCAGCCATTCGGTGATGCCCTCGACCAGGCCCATGAAGGCAGATTTTAGAAGCTCGATGATATCCAAAGGGACCCCCTCGTTAGACACCCGCCGGTAGATGTTCTGCGGACGATGCGGGCGATGTCCCATTATCAACCGTTGGCAGTGCGACCGCGCCTGCCCTTACCAAAAAACTCGCCCGTTCACAGAATTGCGAGCGGTCAAACCGAAATCCTTGGGTATAACTGCAACAAGATAAAGTGTCCGGCGGCCAACGCGTCCGCGCCCGCCCGACGCACGAGCCCCACGCCCGTGCGATAGACCAAGGAGGAAACCATGAACGAGGGCTACACCAAGGTATTTGTTTCACTCGACGGTACTGAGCAGCAGGATTTTGTGCTCGCACGCGCCATCAAGGTCGCCGCGAACAACGGCGCTAAGCTGATCATCGGCCACGTCATCGACTCCACCGCGCTCGAGAGCGCCGGTTCCTATCCGGTCGACCTGGTCAACGGCTTGGAGGAGGCCTTTAACAACTCCATCGCCAAGCAGCTCGAGGAGGCCAAGGCCAATCCCGACATTCCCGAGGTCGAGGTCATGATTCGCACCGGCCGCATTCGTGAGACGCTCAAGGATGAGATGCTCGACGTGGTCAAGCCCGATCTGGTGCTCTGCGGCGCCCGCGGCCTGTCCTCAATTAAGTACGCGCTACTGGGCTCGATTTCGACGTTCCTGCTGCGCAATACGGACTGCGACATTCTGGTCGTGAAGTAGCGTTGCTCCCACCGGCCGCGGGGCCTGCGGGGTTTCCACGGGCACGTCCTCGCCGCGTTGCGGCTGCGGGATGTGCCCTTAGGAAACCCCTCCCGGCCCCGCGGCCTTCGCAGCCTTGCTTCAACGAGTTGTCTGATGGAAAAATGGCGTGCCGCCCCGTTTGGGGCGACACGTTTTTGTTATGGGGGATTCATTTGAGCCCCCATAGTTGTGTTCACGTTCGGGAACATAGCGCCAATTGCCTTAGCTATGTTCACGTTCGGGAACATTGCCGTCCGCACCGCAAGACGGCCCGACTACTCGAAATATTGGAACTTGTTGGTTGAGAAGGCGAATGTTACGACGAAGCCTTCGCCCGGCTCCGATGCCGCGGTGACGTCGATGCCCATCTTGGAGCACAGGCGCGCCACCAGATAGAGACCGATGCCCGTTGCGCGCTTGGTGGTGCGGCCGTTGTCGCCGGTAAAGCCCTTCTCGAACACGCGCGGCAGGTCTGCCGCACACACGCCGCAGCCGTTGTCCGCGACGGTAAGCTCGATGCGCTCGCTTGCCAGACCCTCGTCCAGCAACGCACCCGAAAACACGATCTTTGCGCCGTCCTCACGCGCATATTTAATGCTGTTCTGAATGAGCTGGCCCAGAATAAACTCGAGCCACTTCTCGTCGGTAAAGACCTCGACGTCGAGGTTCTCGCACACCGGGGCCACATGCGCCGCAATGAGCTCGCGCGCGTTGGCTTTAATCGCGCCCGTCACCAAGGTCTTGAGATCCCAGCGGCGAATCAGGTAGTCGCGCTCCACGACTTCCGAGCGCGCGTAGTACAGCGCCTGGTCGATATAGCGCTCCACGCGGGCAAGTTCGCGTGCCAGGTCGTCCACGCGCGACAGGTCGTCTTCGCTGCTGTCCAGGTTTTCCAAAATCAGGTGAGCCGCCGCCAGGGGCAGCTTGGCCTCGTGGACCCAGCTCTCGATATAGTCGCGATAGTCATCGGTCTGACGCCTGCCTTCGGCAACCTCGTCGCAGGCGGCTTTGCCCACCCGGCGCAAGACCTCGTATTCGAGCTCGCCCTCGGCATAGGTCGGGCATTGCACCATCTCCTGCACCCATGCGGGACTCTCGAGCTCCTCTGCCGCGCGCTCCAACTGACGCAGAAAACGGCGACGGCGAGCGTACTCGATCACGATGCCGAGCATACCAAAGATAAAGGACACGCCAACCGCCACGACCACGATAGAAACGGGTGCACCGGCGACCGTCAGCACAAAGCAGCTCAGCAGCACGCCGCACGTCCACACGGCAACGGGAAGCAGCGCGTCTTTAAAGAACTTGGCAAACGACATAGCCGGCCCCTAGACCGAATAGCCTTGGCCGCGGTGCGTCGTCAAATACCCCTTGATGCCGATTTTTTCGAGCGTGGTGCGCAGGCGGTTGATGTTGACGGTGAGCGTATTGTCGTCCACGAAGGCGTCGGAGTCCCACAGGTCCTGCATGATGGCCGAGCGCGAGACGATCTTGCCCGCACGGCTCAGAAGCAGCGAGAGAATACGCAGCTCGTTTTTGGTGAGCTCGGTACTGGTACCGGTCTGCATGTTGGTGACCATGGAGCGAGCGAGATCGAGCTCCAGGCCCTTGTGGACAAGCGTGCTGCGCTCGCCCGCCGCCGCGGTGCGACGCAGCAAGGCATTGATGCGCGCCACGAGCACACGGGCGCTATAGGGCTTGGGAACAAAGTCGTCCGCGCCGAGCGTCATGGCCATGACCTCGTCGATCTCGGTCGTGCGCGACGTGAGGACGATGATGGGAACCTCGGATTCGCGGCGAACCTCATGGCAGATATGCTGGCCGTCCTTGACGGGAAGCGTCAGGTCGAGCAGCACCAAGTCGGGCGCGGCGGCGAGAATATCGCGCGAAACATGCTCGAACGATTCGCAGGCCTCGACCTCAAAACCGGCACGGGCAAGGATGTCGGCAAGTTCGCGACGAATGGGTTCGTCGTCCTCAACGATATAGATCAGCGCCATGGATTCCGCTCCCCTCTTGGTTGTCTTGCCCCATTATGACCGCGGAGCCGCAGGTACGTGCCACGCACGTCGCCAAGGTGACAGAACTGTTCGCGAGCGGGGGCGTTTTGTCCGCCTCGCACTCGCAGCGATGGCGGGGACCAAAATGATTTTTTAATCCCCGTCTCAGAACAATCATTTAGCGACGGGCGCGGAGCTTTTCGTAGCCTTCGGCGAAGAAGGCGACCGTCGCGGCGTCCGTCGCGGCGGCATCGGTATCGTCGGCAGGGACCACGCCGTGCTCGTCGCTCACCAGGAACAGCGCGCCCTTGAGCTGAGCGGGGATGTCTACGCGCGTGACCGGGATGCCCTTGGTCTGGGCCAGCTGCTCGATGAGCGTCGCCGTGCCGCACAGGCACTCGTCCGCTGGCGCCACAAAGGCAAGCTCGCCGTTATCGACGGCGGCGAGCAGCTCGGGCGCCACGCCGGTTTCGTCGGCCTCGGAGCGGGCCTCGGCGGAGCGGGCACGTAGCGCCTTGGCCGACGTATCGGTTAGCGGCTCGTACTCCCCCACCGTCATGGCGGCGTTGCCGTTGACGTCGATCACCAGCATGAGCACGCCGTCGCGTGCGGTGTAATCGCCCTCGGCAAGCGACCACTCAACGTGCTGCTTGGCCCAGCTGAGCATGTTATGGGTAAGCGGCTCGCCCTGCACCAAGCGCTCGGACAGTGCGCGAATGTGGCGATTGAGCATGGGTACCTTTTTGTTGGACATGCGCCAACGGCAGACAAGCGCGGGCTTGTCGAGCGTAAACTTCTCGACCGCCTCCTGATTGGCGCAAAAGTCCTCGTACGCACGCTGATCCTCGGCATTGCCAAACAGCTCGGCATCATCAATCTGGGGCATGGTTGTACCTTTCGTGTTAGTCATTCCGTCCTCTTATACCAAAAAGACGGCCCTCCAAACGGAGCGACCGTCTTTTGCGGAGATTATTTTGACGATATGGTCAGGCGACCGATCAGCTTAATGGGATAGAACAACATCCCATTAAGGGTTTTCCAAGTGCCCGAGATTGCCCCGAAAGAGGAGCGCCGCGTACTAAATGTACGCAAGCGACGGTTTGAGGGGCAAGGTCGGGTACTTGGGAAAGCCTCTAGTGCCTAAAATGCCTGGCACCCGTAAAGACCATCGCGATGCCATGCTCGTTGCAGGCCTGGATGCTTTCGTCGTCGCGCTTGGAGCCGCCGGGCTGGATGATGCAGGTCACGCCGTGTGCAGCAAGCACGTCGACGTTGTCGCGGAACGGGAAGAACGCGTCGCTTGCACAGGCAAAGCCGCCCTTCTCCACGCCCTCGCGCTCGCAGAAGTCCTCGGCGCGCTCGCAGGCAAGTAGCGCAGAGTCAACGCGGTTAGGCTGACCCGGGCCCATGCCAATGCCGGCCTTACCCTTGGAGACCAGGATGGCGTTGGACTTAACGCCCTTGCAGACCTTCCAGGCAAACTCGAGCTCGGCCATCTCGGCGTCGGTGGGCTTGCGGTCGGTGGGGAACGTAAAGGTCGCGGGATCCTCGGTCACGTGGTCGACCTCCTGCACCAGCATGCCGCCGTCGACGGAGCGCAGCTCCACCTGAGCGCCGTGGTCCACGCCGCCGGTCGCCAACACGCGCAGGTTGGGGCGCTTGGCCATGCGCTCGAGCGCCTCGGCGGTGTAGCTCGGGGCGATGATGACCTCGACGAACTGCTTGTTCTGATCGGCAAAGTGCTCAACCAGATCAAAGGGAACCTCGCGGTTGCAGGCGATGATGCCGCCGAAGGCGCTCTTGGGATCGCAGGCAAAAGCGCGGTCGTAGGCAGCCGTGATGTCCTCGGCAACGGCGGAACCGCAGGGGTTCTGGTGCTTGAGGATTACGCAGGCCGGCTCGTCGAACTCGCGGACCAGGTTCCAGGCGGCGTCGGCATCCAGATAGTTGTTGTAGCTGAGCGGCTTGCCCTGGATCTGCTTGGAGCCCACGAGCGGGAACTGCGAGCTCGCGGTGTTCTCGCAGCCCTCGGCAAAGCGATAGACTGTGGCTTTCTGCTGCGGGTTCTCGCCATAGCGCAGGTCGTCGACCTTCTCCAGCGAAATCTCGAGCTTGGCAGAGGTGTCCGCCACGTCGCTTGCCTGGGCGGCGAGCCAGCGGGAGATGGCCGTGTCGTAGGCGGCGGTGGTCTGGTAGACCTTCACCTGCAGGCGACGACGGGTGGAAAGCGTGGTGCAGCCACCGGTCTCGTGCATCTCGGCCAGGACGGCATCATAGTCGGCCGGATCGGAAATGACGGTAACGCTCGTGGCGTTCTTGGCGGCAGAGCGCAGCATGGAGGGGCCACCGATGTCGATGTGCTCGATGGCGTCCGCGAAGGTGACCTCGGGGTTGGCGACGGTCTTCTCGAACTCGTACAGGTTGACGACGACCAGGTCGATCAGCTTAATGCCGTGCTGAGCCGCCTCCTGCATGTGCTGCTCGGAATCGCGGCGGGCCAGCAGCGCGCCGTGAACCTTGGGGTGCAGGGTCTTAACGCGGCCGTCCATCATCTCGGGGTAGCCCGTGAACTCTTCGATGGGGGTTACGGGAACGCCCGCGTCCTCGATGGCACGAGCCGTGCCGCCCGTAGAGATGATCTCGACGCCAAAGTCATCGACCAGCGTCCGTGCGAAATCGACGACGCCCGTCTTATCGGTAACCGAGATCAACGCGCGTGCGATCTTCACATCAGATCCCATGCAGTCCTCCTGTCTGGTACGCCGCCGTGCTCTGTGAGTCGGTGATACGTCGATCTGCAGCGCTCGCGCAGCGGCATTGAAAATACTGATTTAATGTAGCGCATCGAGCGCATCGATGCACCCCGCAACGGGCGCATGTGCAGAAAAAGTTTGCGAGCGGAGGGGATGGGCACGGCACCGGGCACGGTGAGTTCATGGAACACAGGGGCACCATAATTAGATGCCAATGGCGTGGTAGAACTGTGCTCGATATGCATCCGCGAAAGAAAGAGGCACCATGGTCTCGCGGGTTCTCTACCGACCGTTTGATACCGAAGACTTCGACGCCATCGCGCTGATTCTGCAGCAGCTTTGGCATAACAATTCGGATAACGATGAGTACAACCGCCTTGAGGCCGCGTGCGACCTCGCCTACTGCCTTTCGTCGTCGACGTTTTCACAGGTTGCCGTAATCGACGGTCAGGCGCGTGGCATTTCGCTCGCGCGTGCGGGACAGAGCTCCGGCGCCACTATCAACGAGCATTGGATGGATACCGAACGCGCGCTGCTATCGCAGATGCGTGAGCTGGAGCCCGATGCCTACGCCGAGTATCTCTCGTTTGTGCGCGCAACCATCCGAACCAACAACCGCCTGCTCGAGAGCAGCCCGTTGCCGCACGACAACGAGGTCACGCTGCTTGCCGTGGATCGCGATGTCCATGGCCTGGGCGTTGGCACGGTTCTGCTCGATGCCGCGGTCTCGCACCTGTCCTCGCTTGGAGCGACGAGGGCGCACCTGTACACCGACTCCAACTGCTCGTGGAAGTTCTACGAGCTGCACGGCTTTAAGCGCACGGCCACGCACCGCGCCAACCGCGAAGAGCGCCGTCACGACATGCCGCGCGAAAGCTTCCTCTACGAACTCGATCTAACAGCCTAAACCCGGCAGTTAGGGACGTTCCTTTTGTGCCGGCACCCCGGGACACTCCTTGGCAGCAACCGCACCTAGTCGTTGGGGACATTCTTGGGTAGCACAGTCGACGAAACCCTCGTTGGCGTCGCCCTATAGAGGGGTCTGCAAATAGCTGTGGGCAAAAAACATCAAATATGAGTACTGTTACCTTTTTAGTAGCAGCGATTTGGGGCATTTTAGAGGCTTTTAGACATAGCAGCCAGTCAGGCGAGCTGACGTATTTCCACAAATGTTCAATAAAATGGGCCCCTAACGAGAGATAATCTCATTAGGAGCCCATTATTTAGTGCAAATATATGTCACTATAATGGCAACAGTACTCATATTTGGCATTTTTTGCCCACTGCCCCCTGTGTGGGGATCCGTAACGGAAAGATAGACCCATTTCAAAGCATAAAAATGGGATAGATTTTCCGCCAACAGTCGCCGGAGAAGATCCATCCCAAAAATCAGAGCGCGCTAGAACGTTCCGCCGCCGCCTCCGCCGACGCCGCCGCCTCCGCCGCCAGAGAAGCCGCCGCCTCCGCCGCCGCCCGAGCTGTCGGAGCTCGACGCCAGCTCACGGATGCTCTCGTGATACACGTCATCGAACGAATCGAGCGGAGACTCGATACCGTAATGATGGTAGTACCACCAGTAGCAGGGATAATTGTCATAGAAGCCGTCGGCCTCGCGCACCTCGGGCGGCACGGCCTCGGCAAGCTGACGCAGCACTTCCTTGGAAACACCCAGCGCCACGCCCATCACCAGCAGCTTGTTCCACAGCACCAGATCGCCCGGGACGGCTTCCTTTAGACGAGTGAAGTCCTCGAGCCAATGCTTAAGTGCCTTGCAGCGAGCCGCCACCTCGGCGCCCTCCGGCGTAAAGCGGCGAAACGTAAGGCCCACGCCGATACCCACCAGCACAATCGGCACCGAGATAACCGCGGCGGTAATGTTCGCCTGTGCGCCATCGGTAAAGAAAATGGATCCCACGGGAACAAAGGCAATCAGGATACCAAGAACCAGGCAAAACACCATTGCGACAATGCCGTCCGAGGCAACGTACTCGCTATCGGCCAGCTTGCCCTTAACGGTGTTCTGATAGTCCTCGAGCTTGTCGCCCACGGGCGTAGCGTGCTGCTTGACGTAGTGCTGCAGCTCGTCAAACGTACGCGAGCGATCGCCGTTCTCGTCGGGCTTAGCACCGGCAAAGAAGACCTTGAGCACCATGTGGTCAATACCCTTGGCCGACTTCCAGCCCGCATCACTCACCGTCACGCGATACGTCTGCTCCTCTTTCTCGCGCCCCAGCAGACCCTTCTTGGCCTTGGTCACGGTCGCCTGCTCCAGCTTGATCACACGGTCGTCGGTGAGCTTCATGAGCGTGGCGATATATGCCTGATCGGGCACCTCGTTCCAGCTCATGAGGGCCGAAAGCACGGCGGGATGGTCGGCCGAAGGCACATCGCGGAAATATTCGTCCTGGAAAAGCGGCTTGGGCTTGCGGCGGCGCAGCTTGAGCACAACGATTGTGCCGGTAAAGGCCACCGCCGCGACAACACTTAGCACGGCAAGCACGTTGGCAATCATGCGAGCGTGAGCGCGGCGGGCGTTAGCTTCGTCGGCCCATGCCTTCTCCTCGCTCAGGATTGTCGGCATGCGCTCCTCGCTCGAAGCGGAAAGCTGCGGTACCCAATCGCTGGGGAAGGCGATGCGCGCCTCGGCGAATTCGCCCTGATGCACGCAGGGGATGGTGTAGGTGACCATGGGCTCGTCCTCATCGAGCGATACGTCGCCCGTCAGCGGGCCGTGGCCCCATGCGCGGAAGTTATCGCCCTTGACGGCCGCCGTCCCGGCAGCGGCATTTGCGAAGCGCACTTCCATCTCGACATCATCGGAATCCGCGGACCAGCCGTCGCCCACAAACTTCCAGTAGAGCTCGGCGGTATCGGCCCAGTTCATGACCGCACCGGTCATGGTGTAGCTCACGTAATAGATCGCGCTGTCGCCGCTCTCGTGGGGGCTGAACACCTTGATTCTTACGCCGCCGTCGGACTGCTCAACCGTGTAAACGCCGTCGTCGCCTTTGTTTGCGCTGTCGACCTTGTTAAACGCGGTGTCGTCTTCCTCGACGCTCAGCACATCGACGCCCGCCGCGCCGCCCTGCTGGTTGGTGCCTGTATTGATCTCCCAAAACACGCCGTTGATATCGTCATCGAAATCAAACTGGCGTCCCTCGACAACGGTCAGCGAACCATCGGCCTCAACCGTGGCACTGATGTAGGTTTGGGTCATGGAGTAGCCGTCGGCGTGCGCGGCGGCAGGCAGCAGCAACAACGCAAGCGCAACGAGCGCGCAGACGGAAGCGAATCGCGCAAACAGGCGGCGCTGCCGACAGGTTTTGGCAACGGGGGCGTTCATAGGCACATCCTTTGTCTGTGATACCAGCAACGCCATTGTCCCACGTTTACGGGCGCACATGACGAACATCTAGGCCAGCGGAGTATCAAACGGGACGAAAGTCACGCCCGCGGCCGGCACCTGGGGACGTTCCTTATCTGCCGGCAATCTGGGACACTCCTTGGCATAGCCCGCTCCGGCAATAGATACCACTTCATAGCTCCGTCACAGGTGTAGCGGCTTTGTGTTGCCGCATGCGCACTGATTGAGTCCGCGAGCAAGGGGCATAAAGCAGTTGAGCGAAAACGGTTTGCCCCTTTGCCGTTCGCTTGAGGATCATGTCCCCCTTTTCCGCGGAAACCCCGGCAGTTGCGAAGAGCTGCCGGGGTTTCTGTCGTTTGAGGGGTTGGGCTGGCGGGTGGCGATCGAGCTGTCGAGCCGGTGCCTCCCCCACCTCCCGCGCTATACTCGTCCGCATGGATATCAACGCACGCAACATAGCAACACACGCCGCGGACGCACCGGCAACGGCAGAGCCCACCCCCGTCGTGGGACGCTTCGCCCCGTCGCCCTCGGGCCGCATGCACCTGGGCAACGTGTTCAGCTGTCTGTGCTCGTGGCTTTCGGCCCGCAGCCAGGGCGGCGGCATCGTGTTGCGCATCGAGGACCTGGACGATCGCTGTAAGCGGCCGGAGCTTGCCGCCCAACTGATTGACGACCTGGCTTGGCTGGGGCTCGAATGGGACGAAGGCCCCTACTACCAGCATGATCGCCTAGACCTGTACGAGCGTGCTCTGCATCAACTGCAAGACGCCGGCCTCACCTATCCCTGCTTTTGCACGCGCGCCGAACTCCATGCCGCGAGCGCACCGCACGCGAGCGACGGCACGCCCATCTACCGCGGCGCCTGCCGAGGCCTTTCTGCCGAAGAGGTTGCCCGCCGCAGCATCCTGCGCGCTCCGGCCACGCGCCTGCGCGTGCCCGTCGTCGACGACCTCGCAGACGACGTGATCGAATTCGTGGACCGCACGTACGGAGCCCAATGCGAGGCACTCGCCACCGAGTGCGGAGACTTTTTGGTGCGCCGCAGCGACGGCGTGTTTGCCTATCAGCTGGCCGTGGTGGTCGACGACGCTGCCATGGGCGTCACCGAGGTTGTGCGCGGATGCGACCTGCTGGGCTCCACGCCGCGCCAAATCTACCTGCAGCATCTGCTGGGACTTCCAACGCCGCACTACGCACACATTCCGCTGCTCATGTCGCCGGATGGCCGCCGCCTTTCCAAGCGAGACCGCGATCTGGACCTAGGCGAACTACGCGCCCGCTTTGGCACACCCGAGGCACTGCTGGGCTGGCTCGCCGGGCAAACGGGCATCGCGCCGGACGCCACACCGCGCTCTGCCGAGCAGCTGGTCGAGCACTTTAGCTGGGATGTTATCCGTACGCATCGGGAGAACATCACTGTAACGGTCGAGTAGCCAGCCACCCCGCCTCTACGCAACATCCCAGGGCTGGAGTTCGTCACCCAAGCGAACGATGCAGTCATAGAGCACGGTGTGGCGCTCGGCCGGGTTGGCATCCCGATGAAAATGCCCGTAGTACCAGCGCTTATAATCCAAGCGGTCTTCCAGCTCATCGAAAAATGCAGTAAGACGATCAACGCCGGGGCAATTCCAGCCGGGTGCCGGATAGAGCGTGGGCGAGAGCATGCGCGTGGAGCAGGTGTGGGTGATTACGTAGTCGACCTTCCAACCCACGCTGTCGAGCCTTGCCCGCGCCTCCCCAAAGTTGCGCTCGTCCGGCAGCTCCTGCGGCCACCAACTGGAATACGGCACGCGATATTCCTTGTCCACGCTCGTGGCGCCGCCCATGGTAAAGATCGTTGAGCCGTCGAGTTCAAAAACCTCGCCGCGCGTCAGGCGCCGTATGGGGGAGGTATCCGACAGGCGCTGCGTCAGCCCACCGTGCCACAACTCCATGGGTCGCTCCGCCCAGTGATCGAAACGCTCGTGGTTGCCGTCGACAAACAGCACGGTGTAGGGGCGCGACTCCAGCCAAGCAATATCGGCGCACTCCTCGGCAGAAAAATCCAAGGGAAAGCCAAAATCGCCGGCGACGATGAGATAGTCGTCACTCGTCAGACTATCCCCAAGATCCCAGTCGCGCAGCTTTTGCATGTCGAGGCCGCTGTGAATATCGCCCGTCACATAGACCGTCATCGGATTACCACTTCCCTGCAAGTCGCTAGCCCACATTCTGCACGATTACTAAGCTAACCGTTCCAGCCCTTCCATCCCTTAGGGCTTACCCTTCGTTCTTCCATCCAAACGGGTCAAGCACCCAAAAAACCAGATCGAGCACGCCGCCGGTCATCATGGCGCCGGCAAGGGCCATGCAAACGTGCAGGGAACTGGTACTTCGGAGCACGTCGAATGGCCCCAGAACAGCCAGCAGCGCGACCGCTGCGCCGGCAAAGCACAGTGCGAGGCACGGCCCCGCGTCCTTGACGCACTTCTTTGCGAGATGCTTTGCGTTGTCACTCATCGGTATCGAACTCCTTAGAGGGTCATTGTTCAGACGCATGCCGCCGCGGCAGAGCGGGGCGGCAGGGTAAGTGTCACATGCCGTGCGGACATCAATGGAGAAACCGCCTGCTCGACCAACCCTTGACGCCGTTTTGCACCGGCACCCCATCCCCCCGCTGTCGAGGTCTAATTCTTTTCCCGAGAAGTGAACGGCTGTTTTTGAGCCCCTGAAACAGCCGCATTTTTCGGCGGCAAAATCGTGGGATTTCAGCATTGAAACCGCAGGAAACGACACCTTTAAAGTGTCGATGCTTCGGGGGTCCGTTTTAGCTCGTTCACTTCTCGGGAAAAGTATTAGACCTCGCTGCTAGCTATCCAGAAAGGCATCTCTCCCTTCCCCACCGCCACCCAAAAACTCATCCAACATTAATCTTGGCTCAAGAATCGCTTAATCTATAACCTGCACTATAGAGTTCGACCAAGGGCGGGGCGGCGCCACGCAGGTCGCCGAACGCAACGCTCGCGCCCGGGCAGATCGCCCGGCGTCGCGCCCATCGAACGAAAGGAACAGGTCATGGACGACCTCGAAAAAGTTGAAACCATCCGCACCAAGTGCAACGTGAGCTACACCGATGCCAAGGCCGCGCTCGACGCCGCCGACGGCAACGTCTTGGATGCCATCATTTGGCTCGAGTCGCAGGGCAAGACCCAGACCACGTCGGCGCACGCCGCCACCGAGTCCGCGCCAGTCGATGAGCCCTCAGCCGAGATGGTCGCCGCGCAGGCCGCCTACGAGAAGTCGAGCGAAAAGACCGACTTCTCCAAGAAGATGGACAGCGTGTGGGAGTACCTCAAAAAGCTCTTCCGCCTGAGCCTGGACACCAAGTTTATCGCCACGCGCCGCGACGCGATCATCCTCAACATTCCCATCCTGATCCCCATCGTCGCGCTGTTTGCCTGGGGCGCCACGATATGGCTGATGCTGATTGGCCTGTTCTTTGGCATGCGTTACCGCATCGATAGCGACGGCGACGTACCCGGCAGCATCAACAACCTTATGAATCACGCTGCCGATGCCGCGGACGACATCAAGCAAAATCTCAACGACGACAAGTAATCGCAGACGGGGGCACGCATGGCACGGATCCTGATCGTAGAGGACGAGGAGAAAATCGCCCGCTTTGTGACGCTCGAGCTGGAGCACGAGGGCTACCAGGTGGAGCACGCCGCCGACGGCCGCACCGCCGTGGACCTGGCGCTGGAGCGCAACTACGATCTGATTCTGCTCGATGTGCTGTTGCCGCAGCTCAACGGCATGGAGGTGCTGCGACGCGTCCGCAAGCACAAGGATGTACCGGTGATCATGGTCACCGCGCGCGATGCCGTGATGGACAAGGTGGCCGGGCTCGATGCCGGCGCCGACGATTACCTGACCAAGCCGTTTGCGATTGAGGAGCTGTTCGCACGGATCCGCGTGGCGTTGAAGCGCTCGGAGGCCGTGCGGGCGGCTTCGGGCGTTGGCGGCGTTGGGGCCGGGACGGGCGCTACGGGCGCCGCTGCGATACCCCCGGCTGGCGACTCGACCCAGGCATCCGCCTCGCCCTCCCCCGCCGCGCTCACCGTAAGTTCGGTCGCGCTCGATCCCGACCGCCGCGAAGTCACGGTCGGCGGCTCGCCCATCGCGCTCACTGCCCGCGAGTTCGACGTCCTCGCCCTGCTTATGGCGCACGCCGGCACCGTGCTCACGCGCGAGCGCATCGCGCACGAGGCGCTGGGCTACGAATACGTGGGCGACACCAACAACGTCGACGTGCACATCGCGCACCTGCGCGCCAAGATCGAGGACGCCGGCGGCGCCCGCATCATCCAGACCGTGCGTGGGGTGGGCTATGTCTGCCGCGCGTAACGCCGAGGCCAAGCGCGTCACATCCATCGCCCGCGCCATCAACTGGAGCTATATGTGGCGCCGCTTGATGAGCTACGTCTGGCTCGATCTGCTGCTGATGGTGATTGCGGCGGCGATCCTCGTCTATGGATACAACCAGATGCTGCCCGACGGCGCGTTTACCGCAGGATGGATCCCCGGCGTCGCCGTTCACGGCATGTCGCTGGCGCCTGCGCGCGGCTGGGACCTGGCAACGCTCACCTATACCGTCGAGCTTGCGCGTACCACCAAGACTTTCCCCCTCGCGCAGGACCTCGTCGCGCTATGGCCTCTCTACCTTGTCGTTGTGGGTTGGCAGGTCATCAGCGTGCTCGACATGCTCGGCGGCTCCCGTCGCGTGCGCCGCACCATGGCACCGCTCAACGACCTGGCCTTGCGCGTGGACGAGCTCGGCCGTATGCAGCTCTCCGGCGGCAAGATGGAAACACTGGAGCAGGCCATCGAGCGCGCAAGCGTCGACTCGCCGAGCGTCACTACCGGCGACGCCGACCTGGCAAGCATCGAGGTTGCACTCAACCGCCTACTGCGCCAGATGCAAGAGGCCAAACTGCAGCAAATGCGCTTTGTCAACGATGCGAGCCACGAGCTGCGCACGCCCATCGCGGTGATTCAGGGCTACGTAAACATGCTCGATCGCTGGGGCAAAGACGACCCGGACGTGCTGGCAGAATCTATCGCGTCCCTCAAGGCCGAAAGCGAGCACATGCAAGAGCTCGTGGAGCAGCTGCTGTTTTTGGCGCGCGGCGATGCCGGGCGCACGGTCCTGCGGCGCGCAAATACCAACCTTGCCGCACTGGTCAGCGAGGTATACGAGGAATCGCAGATGATCGATACCGAGCACACGTATCGGCTGGCCTTTGACGCTGCGCTTGTCAGCGACCCGCGCTGCGACGCGCCCGTCGACGTGGCGCTCGTGAAGCAGGCTCTGCGCGTGATCGTGCAAAACGCCGCCAAGTACTCGGATGCGGGAACGACCGTCACATTTGGCGTAGCGCCGGATGCGGGCGCGGGCACGATCGACATAAGCGTTGAGGACGAGGGCATCGGCATGAACCAGGAATCCGCAGCTCACGCGTTTGAACGGTTCTACCGCGCCGACAATGCACGCGATGCCGGCGCACAGGGCTCGGGTCTGGGGCTTGCCATTGCCAAGTGGATCGTCGATAGCCATGGCGGCGTCATTGGCGTGACCTCAGTCGAGGGCGTCGGCAGCCGCTTTACGATTCGCCTGCCGCGCTAGGAAGCCCCTCGGCATAAATAAAGGGATAGGGCCACACGGCCCTATCCCTTTTTGCTAGTTATGGTAGCTTGTGCGCTACTCGCGGCACAGGTGCACGGCGAAACCGGCGAACTCGCGCTTAAAGTACACGAGCTTGGTGCCGCCGTCGGGCAGCAGCACGCGCGACTCCTCGTTGACCTCGAGCCCGCGCTCGGCAAACCACTTCTCGGCCGCATCGATGTCGTTGACGGCAAAGCCAATGTGGCCCTTGGCGCCACGACCATTCTGCTTCATGACCTCGACCAGCGAATCGTTGAAGTACGAAACCGGGGTCTCGGTGACGGGCAGGCCCATCATCGTCGAGAACAGCTCCGCGATCTCCAGGGCGTCTGCCGGGTCGGTGGCGTTAATGCCCACATGGGCAACGCGCATACCAAAGAGCTCTACCGGGTTGGCGTTCTGCTCACTCATGCAGTCAGCGCCTACTGAGCCATGACGTCGAGAACGGCCTTCTCGGCGGCAACGCGGTTCATGCCGGTCATGAAGGGCACGCCACTCACGTACGGGCAGGTGAGGCCCTCGGGGGCAACGGTGGTGGCGATCAGCAGGTCAGCGCCCTCGTCGCAGTAATCCTTGGCCTCGGAGATGGCGCACTGCACGATCTCGTACTTGTCGGCATAACCGTTGGCGTCGAGCAGAGTAGCGACCTTCTGGGCAACGAGCGTGGAAGTAGCAGCGCCAGCACCGCAAGCCAAAACGATCTTCTTCATAGGTAATGTCTCCCTTCATGGTTTACTTTAGGTAAGTGTACCGCAGCGAGCGATGGCACTCGGCCTCGATGAGCTTTTATGCCAGTTTGCTTGCGCGCTGCGTATAATACATCTAGTACGTGTTGTCATACCGCTCGCTTTATGAGCGACTAAGGACCCTAATATGCCCGATTCCCGCACCCTCTGGACCGCCGTCGTTATCATCTGCATCGCCGTGTCGGTGTTCTTTAGCGTCAAAAAACGCACCACGTTTAAGCGCCTGCAGCAGCTTATGGCTGCCAAGCAGTGGGACGAGTTCGATCGTTTGCTCGACGGCAAACTCACCAGCATGCTGTACCCGCGCTACAACCGCGACTACCTGCGTCTGAACTCCTATCTGCTGCGCGAGGACCACGAGCGTGCCAGCGAGATGTTCGACCTACTGCTGGGACTCAACCTCCCCAAGATGCAGCGCGTCGACTTGGTGATTAAGGCCTTTAACTACTATGTTGGCCAGGAGGACCGCAAAAAGTCCAAAGAGCTGTTGCACGAGATCAAGGGCTTTGAGGGCGGTCAGGCCGAGGCAGTTGCGCACGAGTGTCAGCTGATGTACGACACGATGATCCTCAAGCGCCACAACGACATTCCCGAGCTGGAGCGCATGCTCGAGGATGTCGGCGACGACCCGGTCAAGCGCTGCCGCTTGGAGTACCTGCTAGCCCTGCAGTACCAGAACAAGGGCGACGAAGCCAAGTTCCAGGAGTTCCTGGAGAAGTCGGGCCAACACTCGATGGCCGTCAACGCGTAACGGACGGCTTGTGCTAGACTTCTAGTCTCACGGGGGCGTGGCGGAATTGGCATACGCAGGAGACTTAAAATCTCTCGCCGCAAGGATTGTGGGTTCGAGTCCCACCGCCCCTACCATATGGAGCTTGCGAGCCCGTGTTCCCCAGGGATGCGGGCTCGTTTCCTTTGGACGCCGTCAACTGCAGAGCAGCTCATTTGGGACGGGGCTTTTTTGACTACTTTTTCCGCCCACCCAATGAGTTTCCTACCACATTTTCCGATGGAAAAACGTGGTTGTCTCGCACATTTTCCGATGGAAAAACGTGGTTGTCTCGCACATTTTCCGATGGAAACACCCAAATGGCCTTATACTAACCGAGAGGGTTGGGAGGCAATATGCAGCGACAGCTTATGAGCGAACTTATCGCTTGGAAATCAAGGACGAATCGCAAACCTCTCTTGCTTAAGGGAGCCCGCCAGACAGGAAAGACTTGGCTTCTTAACGAATTCGCAAGCCAGCAGTATCGAAACGTCATTCGTTTTGACTTTATGCTCGAGCCGAGCACACGCTCGCTGTTCGATGGGGACCTCGACCCCAAGCGCATCATCTCCCAGATAGAACTCCTACGTGGCCAAACTGTAACGCCAGCAGACACGCTCATCATCTTCGACGAGATCCAAGAGGCCCCGCGCGGGATCACCTCGCTCAAGTACTTCAACGAGCTTGCACCCGAATACCACATCGTAGCAGCCGGTTCCTATATGGGCCTCGCGCTCCGACGCGAAAATGAGTCATTTCCCGTCGGCAAAATCGACCAGCTCACCATGCGTCCCATGGGGTTCGCCGAGTTCGTTCGTGCCGTCGACGGCGACCCGCTCGCCGACGCCATCCTTGCCGCAGACATGAACCTTCTAGCAAACGTTACCGAAAAGCTCGAACACTTGCTCAAGGAATACCTTGTTGTCGGCGGTATGCCCGAAGTTGTCTCCGCTTTCGCCGAGACACGCGACTTCATCGAAGCCCGAAGGCTTCAGCAGCAAATCATCGAGGCTTACGAATCCGATTTTGGCAAACATGCACCCGCCCGCATCATCGAGCGCATGAGGTTGGTTTGGAAATCCCTTCCCGGCCAGCTTGCCAAAGAGAACAAGAAGTTTGTCTATGGCGCCCTTCGCCCCGGAGCGCGCGCACGCGATTTCGAGGAAAGCCTCCAGTGGCTCACGGACTACGGAATCGTTCATAAGGTGCCACGTGTTTCCGCTCTAAAGGCGCCGCTCTCGAGCTACGAAGACCTCTCGGGCTTCAAACTGTTCTGCATCGACACCGGCATCCTCGGAGCGCTCTCCGGTCTCTCTCCGGCCATCGTTCTTAACGGATCCGCTGTTTTTACCGAGTTCAAAGGTTCGCTGACCGAACAATACGTCGCGCAGGAGCTTTTGCTCCAGGACAAAACTCCCGCGTATTGGTCCTCTACCTCTGGCAATGCCGAAACCGACTTTGCCATCGACCATGCGGGAACCGTGCTTCCGCTTGAGGTCAAGGCGGCAGAGAACCTTAAAGCGAAGAGTCTGAAAATAGCCTGCGAAAAATTCAAGCTCGAGCGTTGCGTGAGGAGCTCCCTGGCGGCATATAGAGACGAGGGCATGCTCGTCAATATTCCGCTTTGGGAGATTGGGCAGATCGACAAGCTGGCATAGGCGCTGTGGGGACGCCCCGCAAGGACTGTCCCCAGGTGCCGGCTGTTGAGTTGCGGTGGAATAGGGACTGTTTGGCGCCCGAAAGGGCGATTTTAGTCCGTATTTCACCGCAACTTATTTAGAGGGCGCTGAGGCTGGGAGTCCATGCGATGGTGGGAGTCGCGCCGTCGAGGGTCTCGTTGATGGTGGCGGCCATACCGGCGAGGAGGCTGTTCTCGCTTACGGTGAGCATGTCGTAACCGCCGGCACGCATGAGCTCGCGGATCACCACGGCGCCAGCCAGAATCACGCCCGCGCGTTTGGGCTGTACACCCGGTAGCGCGGCGATACCCTCCACATCCAGCGTAGATATACGATCGATGGCGGCCGAGATCTGCTCCATCGAAAGCTCGCGCAGGTGCACAAAGCTCGAGTCGTACGGCTCCAGTTCGTGGATCAGCGCCACGAGCGTGGTGACGGTACCGCCCACCGCGACGAGGCGCTCGGCGCGCTCAAAGTCGACAGGCAGGCCCTCAAAATAGGCGGAGAACTGCTCGCTCGCCCACGCGGCGGCAACCGCAAGCTCATTCGTCGACGGCGGCAGCGCAGAGAAAAACCGCTCCGTCACGCGACGGCAACCGATGTCCAGTGAGCGCGTTCCCTCCAGCGCAAAGACCCCGCGCTCAGGCGCATAGACGCCCGTCGCGAGCTCCGTGGAGCCACCGCCCGAATCGGCGACGATGATGCGCTCGCCAGCAAAGTCGTGTGCCACGCCAAAAAACGTCAGGCGCGCCTCGACCTCGCCCGGAATCACCTGCGGTTCGAGCCCCAGCTCACGCAGACCGTCCAGCAGCAGTGCGGCATTGGATGCATCGCGCGCGGCGCTCGTGCATGTGGTGCAAATGCACGCGGCCCCAAAGGCACGCGCCTCGTCCACAAACATGCGGCATGCAGCGAGCACGCGCTCGACCGCCGCCTCGCAAAAGCGACCCGTCGCGTCCACACCCTCGCCCAGGTCGGTAATCTCGGTATGCTTGGACGATTCCACGATCGCCCCGCCCTCGACCTGCGCCAGCACCAGTCGCGACGACACCGTTCCCAGATCGATCGCCGCCACCTTATATCGTTTGCAATCTGCCATTGCGGGCTCCCCTCCGGGCGCTATTTGCCGTTGGACACGACCGTCTGGCCCTCGACACCGTTAAACCCAAACAGCATGTCGAGCGCCTGGATGTACCACGGGGCGTCCTTACCGACTTCTTCGATTTCCTTGGCAACTTCGCTGGCCTTCTTGGCGTTCGACGACTTCTTGCTCGAAGACGAATCCGAATCGTCGTCCAGGCCCTGCACTTCAACCCTCTTCTCGCCGGGCATCACCAGGCCCAGATCCTCGGACGCCGCATCCTTAATGCCCTCCTCCGAGAGCAGTTTGTCGACGCTTTTTTGCAGCTCATCATTGTATTGCTGACGAATCTCGACCTGCTTGGCCAAGATATCGCTCGAACGCTTTGCCACGTACAGATCGCGCACGGGGAAATACAGGCTCACGAGCACCAGGGCAACGACAATGCCGATGAATAGCCCTCGCTGAGGACCGTGGGTAAAGTCGTAGATCGCCTTGACCACCGCGTTGTCGTTGGCGTAGTGCATAAAGTCCGAGCCCGAAAAACGGTTCGAAGGCCTGCTCGACCTATCGTGCGTTTGAGCCGACGAGCGCTGAGCATGCGACGAACGTGCCGGGCGCACTGGTCCATCTGTCGAAGTATTCACTTGAGCATTGGGGCGCGAGGTACTTGTCGGGCGCTGCATGGAGCGGTCGGCGCCGGCGTAGGCGGACCCACCGAGCTGCACCGTGCGCGCACGGCGAGGCGACGGCTCACGCGAACCGGCGGAATAGTACCTGTTGTCGTAAATCTGATCCATGTGCGCCTTGTGCGGTTGAGGTTTGTTTGCGCTAAGTATTCTAGTTATAGCACGAGCGCCCGCACCGCCTTCGCCAGCCTTTGCTCGACATAAAAAAGGCGCTGAGCCATATGGCCCAGCGCCCAATGGTGCTCAACAGTGCCCGACGGGAGCAAGGCGAATCCGAGTCAGCCCCGCCCCCGCACACACCGCTTGCCTAGCGAATGTTGTAGAACGCGGCCTTGCCGGCGTAGCGCGCGCTGCCCTCGAGCTCGTCCTCGATACGGATGAGCTGGTTGTACTTGGCGATGCGATCGCTACGGCACGGGGCGCCCGACTTGATCTGGCCGGCATTGACGCCCACGACCAGGTCGGCGATCGTGGAATCCTCGGTCTCGCCGGAGCGGTGACTCACGATGCAAGCGTAGCCGGCCTCCTTGGCGGTCTCGATAGCCTCCAGCGACTCGGTGAGCGTGCCGATCTGGTTGACCTTGACCAGAATCGCGTTGGCGGCGCCCAGCTCGATGCCCTTCTTGAGGCGCTCGGTGTTGGTGACGAACAGGTCGTCGCCCACCAGCTGCACCTTGTTGCCAATGCGACGGGTGAGCTCAACCCAGCCGTCCCAATCCTCCTCGGCCATGCCGTCCTCGATGGAGATGATGGGATAGGTGTCGACGAGCTTCTCCCAGTAATCGACCATCTGGGCGCTCGTGTACTCAACGCCCTCGCCCTTGAGCTCGTACATACCGGTCTCGGCGTTGTAGAACTCGGTGGACGCCGGATCCATTGCGTACATGAAGTCGACACCGGGCTTAAAGCCGGCCTTCTCGACGGCCTTGGTGATGTACTCGAATGGTTCGGCGTTGGTCTTGAGGTTGGGCGCGAAACCGCCCTCGTCGCCCACGCCGCCGCCCAGGCCGGCCTCGTGCAGCACGCCCTTGAGGGTATGGTAGACCTCGGCGCACCAGCGCAGGCCCTCGGCAAAGCTCGGGGCGCCCACCGGCATGATCATGAACTCCTGGAAGTCGACGTTGTTGTCGGCATGCACGCCACCGTTGAGGATGTTCATCATGGGCGTGGGCAGCAGGTGAGCGTTGACGCCGCCCAGGTACTGGTACAGCGACAGGCCCGCCGACTCGGCTGCGGCGCGGGCAACGGCCAGCGACACGCCCAGAATGGCGTTGGCGCCGAGCTTGGTTTTGTTGGGCGTACCGTCGGCGGCGATTAGCGCGGCATCGACGGCGCGCTGATCGAAGGCGTCGAGGCCCACGACGGCATCGGCACACTCGTTGTTGACGTGCTCGACGGCCTGCGAGACACCTTTGCCCAGATAGCGGCCCTTGTCGCCGTCGCGCAGCTCACATGCCTCAAAGGCGCCGGTCGAAGCGCCCGAAGGCACCATCGCGCGGCCGAAGCTGCCGTCCTCGAGCACGACCTCGACCTCGACGGTGGGGTTGCCGCGACTGTCGAGCACCTCGCGACCGTAGACGTCCAAAATATCGCTCATGTTGTCTCCCTCTCACTTGGAAACGTAGTTGATGCAAGCGACTGGCCGACTGTGCACCATCGGTGCGCCTCCGTAAGTTAGCCATGTCGCACTTTTTGCATTATGCCCTAAGTTAGCCGAGGGATACACTTGATTTTCGAAAAATTTAGCGGGAACGATGAGGCATGTCAGCCCGTCGTTCCCGCAGTCTTACTCCTCCGCCTTTGCGGCATCCCACAGGTCGTTGAGGCCATGGGTCGAAAGCTCGGCAAGATCTACGTGGGCATCGGCCGCCATCTGCTCCATCGCAGCCCAGCGACGGCGAAACTTGGCCGTGCTCGCGCGCAGGGCGCTCTCGGCGTCGATGCCCTCCTTGCGCGCGACGTTGACCAGGGCAAAGAGCAGATCACCAAACTCCATTTCGCGCTCGGGCGTTCCGGGAGCCTCGGCCTCAAACTCGGCACGCTCCTCAGCTACCTCGTCCCACACGTCCTGGACCGTCTCCCACTCAAAGCCTACGGCAGCCGCCTTGCGCGACACCTTCTGCGCCTGCATCAGCGCCGGCAGGTGCGTGGGCACGCCGTCGAGCAGGCCCTCGGGCGCGGCCTCGCCTGCCGCCACGGCCTTGTCCTTGGCGGCCTTCTCGGCAAGCTTGACCTCGTCCCAAATCTTGAGCACCTCGTCAGAGTTATCGGCATCCACATCGCCAAACACGTGCGGGTGACGACGGATGAGCTTGGCGTCGATATCGCGCGCCACATCGGCCAGCGTAAACTCACCGGCGTCCGCCGCGATCTGCGCATGCAACACTACCTGCATGAGCACGTCGCCGAGCTCCTCGCGCAGATGCGCCGCGTCGTCGGTCTCGATGCAATCGAGTGCCTCGTAGGCTTCCTCGATCATGTTCTTGCCAATGCTCTGATGCGTCTGTTCGCGGTCCCACGGGCAACCATCGGGCTGACGCAGACGCCAGATGGTCTGCACCAGATGCTGCAGCTCGGCCGACGCGTCGACCAGCGTGGACAAATCGCGCGAGCCCTCGGCATTTTGCTGAGCCATGTGCTGCGCCATGGTTACTCCTCCTCCAGGATCACGTGGCGGAACGCGCCGTTCTCGTAGATGCCATAGCTGTGCGTGCCGTCCTTGGGAATGCTCACGCTGCCGGGGTTGAAGAGCCACAGGCCCGGGTGCGCCTCGCTCGCCTCGTTGACCTTGATGTGCGTGTGGCCGTAGACGAGCGCGGAGCCCTCGGGCAGCGCGGGCGCGTGGTCGACGCTGTTGTGCATGCCGGCGCCAAAGACGTGGCCGTGCGTCAGGAACAGCTCGCGGCCGGTCTCGTCGAACAGGGTGGCGTAGTCGGCCATGACGGGGAAATCGAGCACCATCTGGTCGACCTCGGCGTCGCAGTTGCCGCGCACCGCGATGATACGGTCGGCCAGGGCGTTGAACAGCGGAATCACGCGCTTGGGGGCGTAATCGCGCGGCAGGTCGTTGCGCGGGCCGTGGTAGAGCAGGTCGCCCAGCAGCACAATGCGATCGGGCTGCTCGGACTCGATGGCGGCGCAAAGGCGTTCGGTCCAATATGCCGAGCCGTGGATGTCGGAGGCGATGAGGTATTTCATGGGGAGATCCTTTCGAATGGGGTTGATATGGCTGGGCGCAGGATGTCACCACCGGCCGCGTTACTCAAATCGCAGTGCCACGGCTTGCGCCGCCTGCATCACGCGCTGGAGCGGCACGTTGTGCTCACGGGCAAGGCGGGCGCAGTCCTCGTACTCGGGTGCCGCACGCTCACTGCCGTCGGGCAGGGTGGCCACCTTGACGGACACCTCGCCCCATGGCGTCGTTACGCGCTCAAAGCGGCGTGGCAGGCAAACGCGCTCCATAACCTGGCGACGAATGCCGTTGGTCGTGGTTTCCAAAAAGATAATCGTCTGCAGGCGTTCGATATCCTCGTGCGAGCAGATCACCTGCAGCTGCCAGCTGGGGCGGCCTTTCTTGCAATAGAGGGGCAGCCAATGCACCTCGCGCGCACCCGCCTCGCGCAGGCGGTCGGCAGCGTAGGCGAGCACCTCGGGCGACGCGTCGTCGATGTCGCATTCCAGCTTGACGATGGTTTCGGGTGCATCGGTCTCGCGGGACAGTGGGGATGTGCTATCGCATTGCATACGGTCCGGATCCTTTCCGCGCGGGCTCGTTTTGTTCATCCAAACGCTAGCACATCGCGGGCGGCGCAGAGGCGGCGTCATGGGATAGATGCGACTTTTGCTGGGCGCAAGTGCTGGCGCGCTCCAACGCCGGCCCGCTCCACTCAAACGTGTACGTCAGCCTCCAAACATGTCATTTTTTGCAGCTTTTTGAGGCTGATGTACATGTTTTGAGAGCGCAAGCGAGGCCGCACCGCGCGCCGCACAGCCTTTCCAATCGATTTCGACCCCTGGCGTGCCCGGCGTGTTGAAAGCTGCGCCATTACAATGGAGCGGATTCGCTTGACGCAAAGGAGCTGCCATGTCTGCTTGCCCGATGGTCGATTGCCATACCCACACCTCGTTTTCGGACGGACATGCCTCGTTTGAGGACAACGTTCGCGCCGCTGCTGCGGCCGGTTGCCGCGTCATGGTCTCGACCGATCACCTCACCCTGCCCGTCAGCATGGACGCCAACTGCGAAGTACAGGTTGTCGAGGGTGACCTGACGGCACATCGTCTGGCCTTTGAGGACGCCCGCAAGCTCGCCGCGCAGATCGCGCCGGAGCTCAGCTTTATCTATGGCTTTGAATGCGACTGGTACGAAGGTTGCGAGCCTCTGGTTGAGCGCTGGTCCGCGAGTGCCATAGTGCGCTTGGGCAGTGTGCACTGGATTGGCTATCCGGGCGATATCATGGCCGGTGCCGCGGGTGCGGCGGGAACGGAAGACGTCGCTCGCCCCGATACACCCGATTCGCGCTGCGGCTGGATCGATGATGACACCAACCTGCATGTTTGGGAAAACCTGGGGGTACACGGCGTGTGGGAGCGCTACGTCGACGACTGGTGCCGCGCTTGCGAAAGCTCACTCAACTTTGACGTAATGGCCCATCCCGACCTGGTCATGCGCTTTTCGAAGGAAGGCTTTGCGCCCGACTTTGACCCGACGCCGTTCTGGGGGCAGATGGCCGAGTGCGCTCACGACACGGGCCGCCGCGTTGAGGTCTCGACCGCCGCGCCGCGCAAGGGGCTCGACGATTACTATCCCGCGACCGGGCTATTGCGTTGCTTCGCCCACGCCGAGGTACCCATCACCTTTGGCTCGGACGCACACCGCGCCTGCGACATCTGCTGGAACATCCGCGAGGCCCAGGCCCACGCCTACGACTGCGGTTATCGAACCTTCGACATCCCCCACCCCACCGGCGAATGGGAACCCACACCCCTCGACTAGCCATCCCTTCATAAGTTGCGGTGGAATAGGGATTGTTTTGCCTGATGAAGCGCTTAAACAGTCCCTATTTCACCGCAACTTCCATGACCCCGTTACACCAACAAAGACTGTCCCAAACGACTAGTGGCGGCGGGCGTTGAGTTCGCCGGCTAGCTCGTCGAGGGTGATACCGTAGCGCTCGAGCGTCACGAGCAGGTGGTAGACCAGGTCGCCGGCCTCGTAGCGGATGTGATCGTGATCGTTATCCTTGCAGGCCATGATGACCTCGCTCGCCTCCTCGGCAAGCTTCTTGAGCAGCTCGTCCTCGACGTCGGTCAACAGACGAGCGGTGTAGCTCTCCTGTGGCGACGCATCGCGACGACCGTGAATCACCTCGGCCAGACCTGTCAGCGTCTCACCGATATTTCCATCCTGAACGTTTGCGGTGCGCACACCCATGGTTCAATCCTTTCTGGTGGCCGAGCGTCTAATCGAGCGCCCGTCCTACGCGAGTTTCTTAAAGAAGCAGGTACGGTTGCCGGTGTGGCAGGCCGGACCCGGCGAGTCAACCTTGACCAGCAGCGTATCGCTATCGCAGTCGGCCCAGAGCTCCTTGACCTCCTGCATGTTGCCGCTCGTCGCGCCCTTGTTCCAGAGCTCCTGACGACTACGGCTCCAAAACCACGTGGTCCCGGTCTTGAGCGTCAGCCCCACCGATTCCTCGTTCATCCAAGCAACCATAAGCACCTCACCGGTGTCATACTGCTGAACCACACAAGGAATCAGCCCCTTGGCGTCGTATGTAAGCTTTGAAGGCTCGGTTATCTCTTCCATTTCTCTCCCCAATTTAAACCCCACAGGTCGGCGAGGGTTGTCCAGGTGCCCGAGATTCCGAGCGACAAGCCCGACGACGCGTACTTAAGTACGCGAGGAGGGTTGGAGCCGGAAGGTCGGGTGCCTGGGCAAGCCGCAGCGCTAGAAGTCCAACCTGACAGGGATGCCCTGCGAGGCCATATACTCTTTGACTTCGCGAATGCTGAACGTCCCAAAGTGAAAGACGCTAGCCGCCAGCACGGCATCGGCCTCGCCCTCGATCACGCCCTCGGCAAAATGCTCGAGCGTGCCCACGCCGCCGCTCGCGATGACGGGAATCGGCACCGCGCGGGCCACGGCGCGGGTGAGCGCCAGGTCAAAGCCGGCCTTGGTGCCGTCGCGATCCATGCTGGTCAGCAGGATCTCGCCGGCGCCGCGACGAGCCGCCTCCTCGGCCCACGCCACCGCATCGATACCCGTGGCGTTGCGGCCGCCCGCCGTGAAGACCTCCCACTTATCGGCGCCCGGCTCCCCGGGCAGCCCCACGCGTTTGGCATCGATCGCCACGACCACGGCCTGGCTGCCAAACGCCGCGGCAGCTTGGCTGATCAGCGACGGGTCGCGCACGGCGGCAGAGTTGAGCGATACCTTGTCGGCACCGGCAGCCACCATGGTCCGCATGCCCGCCAGGTCGCGAAAGCCGCCGCCCACGGTGTAGGGAATGGCCAGCTCCTCGGCCGCGTGCGCCGCCATCTCGATGGTCGTCGCACGGTTGTCGCTCGTCGCGGTAATGTCCAAAAATACGACCTCGTCCGCACCCTCGCGGTCGTAGGCGCGGGCCAGCTCCACCGGGTCGCCCGCATCGCGCAAGCTCACAAAGTTGACGCCCTTGACCACACGGCCGTCCTTGACGTCCAGGCAGGGAATTACACGCTTGGTAAGCATGGTCTACTCCTCCCCTCGGGCGGCGGCCAGCGCCTGTACCAGCATAAAGTTGCCCTCGTAGAGCGCACGACCGGTAATGGCGCCTTCAATCGCGCCCTCGCCCACCGCGGCCAGCGCGCGGATGTCGTCGAGCGTCGAGATGCCGCCCGAAGCCACGACGGGAAAGCCCGCGACCTGCGCCACATGGCGATACGCCGCCACATCGATGCCCGTCTGCATGCCATCGCGCGCGATGTCGGTATACACCAGATGCTTAAAGCCCAGCTCGGAAAGCTGCGCCACGGCATCGTCGAGCGCCACGCCCGCGCCGTCGCGCCAGCCGTTCACCTTAACCTGGCCGTCGCGCGCGGCAATGTCAGCCACCAACAGCTCGCCAAAGCCGCGAGCCGCCACCTCGGCAAAACCCGGCTCGGTCACCAGCACGGTGCCCAGCGCAATGCGGCGAGCACCATAGCCGGCCAGCTCGTCGATGCGCGCGAGCGAGCGAACGCCGCCGCCCACGTCCACGAACAGACCGTCGACGCCGCAGATGGCCTTGATCGCTGCCGAGTTGGCAGCGCACGCGTCCTCGTCCTCGCCAAAGGCAGCGGACAGGTCGACGACGTGCACCCAGCTCGCGCCCTGCTCGGCAAATGAGCGGGCGACGGCCACGGGGTCGTCGGAATATACCTTGCAGCGGCTGCGGTCGCCGCGCTCCAGGCGCACGACCTTGCCGCCGATCAGATCGATTGCGGGAAACAGGATCATCGGCCAACCCCCTCGACGATGCTGACGAAGTTCTTAAGGATGCGCTGGCCCAGCGCGGAGGATTTCTCGGGATGGAACTGGCAGCCCCACACGTTGCCATGGCGCACGATGCACGGGAAGCTCCGCGTATAGTGCGCGCGCGCCAGCACATCGGCGGCATCGGCGTCGTCGGCCACCGCGTAGCTGTGGGTGAAGTACATATTGGCACCCTCGGCAAAACCGGCAAGCAGTGAATCGGCCGCGCCGGCGGGCGTCATGTGCACCTGGTCCCAGCCCACGTGCGGCACCTTCAGGCGGCTCGACTCCAGGCGCGTGCACGAACCGCACATGATGCCCAGGCCATCGACCCAGGGACCACCGGCCTGCTCGGGAGCGTTTCTGTCCGCGACCGTGCCCTCGTCCGTTGGCACGCCCTCGTTGCCGCGCTCAAAAAACAGCTGAAGGCCCAGGCAGATGCCGAGCAGCGGAGTTCCGGCGGCAACGGCGTCGAGCACCGCGTCCGCCTCGCCGCTCTGGCGCATAAAGGCGATCGCGTCATAGAACGCGCCCACGCCCGGGATGACCAGGCCGTCGGCGTTGCGGATCTGCTCCGGATCGTCCGACGTGCAGGCGGCGGCACCGGCGCGCGCAAGCCCGCGCACGACGCTCGACAAGTTGCCCTTGTGGTAGTCGACCACCACGATCTTCGGTTCGCCCACGCGACCCTCCCTTATCTCATTCAAAACCTGCCAAAAAGGGACAGGTTTATTTTGGTCGGTTAAACGTTCACCCACCGTATGAGACAGCATTTCCGCAGATAAAACCTGCCAAAATAAACCCGTCCCTTTTTGGCAGGTTACAGCGAGCCCTTGGTACTGGGGATGCCCTGCACGCGGGGATCGAGCTCGCAGGCGTGGCGCATCGTGCGGCCCACGGCCTTAAAGGCGGCCTCGATAATGTGATGCGAATTGCCGCCCGCCAGTTCGCGCACGTGCAGCGTGAGCTTGGCATCGCGCGCAAAGGCATAGAAGAACTCGACGGCCAGCTCGGTATCGAAGCTGCCCACGCGCTCGGTCGGCACGGGCAGCTCGCAATAGGCCTGCCCGCGGCCCGAGATATCCACGGCGGCCATCACGAGCGTCTCATCCATGGCAATCGCCGCGTCGGCAAAGCGCGTAATGCCCGCCTTGTCGCCCAGCGCTTGGCAAAACGCCTCGCCCAGCACGATGCCCGTATCCTCGACGGTGTGATGCGCATCGACCTCAACATCGCCCACCGCGTGTACCGTCAAATCGAACAGGCCATGGCGGCCAAAGGCGTTGAGCATGTGGTCGAAAAACGGCACGCCGGTCGAGATATCGCACACGCCGCTCCCGTCCAGGTCAAGCTTTACGACGATGTCGGTCTCCCCCGTCTTGCGGGTCACCTTGGCATAACGGCCCATCTACATCTCCCCCTTCACCAGCGCGGCAAACGCAGCCAGCACCTCGTCGTTTTCCTGCGGCGTGCCCACGGTAATGCGCAGACAGTCCGCAAGCCCCGGCGCATAGCTAAAGTCGCGCACCAAAATCGAATACTCGTCGCGTAGGCGCTCGCGCACGCGCGTGGCATGCGGCGTACGCACGAGCACAAAGTTCGCCGCGCTCGGCCATGCCTCCACGGGCAGGCCCTCGGTAGCCATCGCGCGCAGGGCGCACAGCTCGCGCTCGCGCTCGGATGCGACCTGTGCCACCACGGGCGTGTACGCATCGCGGGCACGCACGCAGGCAAGCGCCGCCGCCTGGCTCAGCACGTTGACCGAATAGATCTGGCGAATCGCCGCGAACACGTCGATGACCTCGGACGCCGCGATCACGTAGCCCAGACGCGTGCCGGCAGCGCCAAACGCCTTGGACAGCGTATGTAAAATCACCAGGTTGGGATGCTCGGCGATAAGGCCCTGCGCCGTGGTGGCCGCGCCAAACGAATCGTCGGCAAACTCAACGTAGGCCTCGTCGACCATCACCATGCCGGGGCACGCATCGCACAGCGCCGCGATAAAGTCGAGCGGTGCCACGTCGCCCGTGGGGTTATTGGGCGAGGTCACGATTGCCAGGTTGCACTCGGGCGCTGCCGCAAGCACGGCTGTCTGGTCGAGCTCAAAGGTCGCGGGGTCGCGCCACACGTCGCGCACCTCGGTCTGGCAGAGCGACGCAAAGAACGCGTACTCGCTAAAGCACGGTGGGCAGTTGAGCAGGGTCCGTCCCGCGCCGCCAAACGCCAACAGGAAGTTATAGAGCAGCTCGTCACCGCCGTTACCCACGCAGACATTCTCGCGCGCCACACCATGCCAAGCGGCAAGCTCGTCGCGCAGATCGTTGGACATGGGATCGGGATAGCGGTTGAGCGGTGTAGCAGCCAGGGCGGCGTCGACCGCCTCGCGCACACCAGCCGGCACGGGATAGGTGCTCTCGTTGGCCGAAAGGTTGATGCGTGTGGGCGTAAAGTTGGGATCGTAGGGCTCAATGCCGGCCAAGTAGGGCTGGACGAGCTCCTTCATACGGGGCGTCAGCTCGGCCATATTAGGCCTCCTTGCCAGTTGTGCCAACGCCATCCGCGCCCGCAGCCGCCAGGTCAACGCCCTCGGCAACCGTCGCCACGGGGTCGCCCGGCCAGGCGACCTTGGTCAGGTCGGCCGCGGCGAGCGACTCGACGCTCACGGCATCCTCGCCCTGCTCCAGCACACGACGACGCAGTGCGGCAGAAAGCGCGTGTGCCCACAGGCCCTCGGCCTCTGCCAGGCGCTGCGTAGCGGGAGCATCGGAGAGCAGGCCCTCGGGTGTATAGCAAATGACACTCGAGCGCTTGACGAACTCCTCCACCGAAAGCGGGTTGGAGAACATGGCCGTGCCGCCGGTCGGCAGCGTGTGATTGGGGCCGGCGACGTAATCGCCGAGCGGCTCGGAGCTCCAAGCGCCCACAAAGATGGCTCCGGCGTTGCGAATGCCGCCGAGCAGGCCCATCGCATCCTTGCAGTGCAGCTCCAGGTGCTCGGGCGCCACGGTGTTCACAGCCTCGACGGCGGCAGCCATGTCGGCGGCCACCACAATGGTGCCTTCGTTATCGAGTGAAGCGCGCGTGATCTCGGCGCGCGGCGACTGCGCCACCAGGATGTCGATACCCGCCTCGACCTCACGCGCAAACTGCTCGTCGCAGGTCACCAGATAGCAGGCAGCCAACGGATCGTGCTCGGCCTGGGCCATCAGGTCAGCCGCGACCACCATGGGCTTGGCCGTGGCGTCAGCCAGCACGCAGACCTCGGAGGGACCGGCGACCATATCGATACCCACGTCACCCGAGACAATCTGTTTGGCAGCAGCGACAAAGGCGTTGCCCGGGCCGGTGATCTTGTCGACACGCGGAATGGTCTCGGTGCCGTACGCCAGCGCGGCCACGGCCTGGGCGCCGCCCACCATATAGATCTCGTCCACGCCTCCGAGCTTGGCAGCCGCAAGCGTATACGGGCTGATCAGGCCATCTTTTTGCGGCGGAGTCACCATGACCACGCGCTTGACGCCGGCCACCTTGGCGGGAATGGCGTTCATGAGCACGGTGGAGGGATACTGCGCGCGACCGCCCGGCACGTAGATGCCGGCAGCCGCGAGCGGGGTCACTTTAACGCCGAGCATTGTGCCGTCCGGGCGCGTGGTAAACCAGCTCTGCTCGACCTCGCGCTGGTGGAACTCGCGAATCTGGCGCGCGGCCTTCTCAAGTGCGGCGACAAAGGCCGGATCGAGGCCTTCGAGCGCGGCATCGATCTGCTCCTGCGGCAGACGGAAGCTCTGCAGCTCAACGCCATCAAAACGCTGGCAGTAATCGCGCACCGCGGCATCGCCATTGGCACGCACGTTGGCCACGATATCGCGAGCGGTGTCGACGATGTTTTGCGGCAGCACGCCCTTACGGTTGAGCTGGTTGGTAACGAGGCGCTCACCGGGAGCAAGCTTGATGGTCTTCATATCGGTATCCCCTATCGGTCGAGGTTGTGTTCGAAAAACGAGAGACCGGGCGGCGGCGCCAATCGGCCCGCAGCCCGTACGTTGGGGCGCCCGTGCGTGCTCGCGCTATTGCGCCGAGCCCGCGACGGGCTCAAAATGCTTGTCCTTCACAGCCGCGGCCAGGCGATCGGCCAGGTTGCGAACGCGCGGATCCAGGCGCGCGGCACCCGGGTTGACGAAGAAGCGGGCCGTGCAGTCCATAATACGGCCGGTGATGACCAGGTCGTTGTCGCGCAGCGTGGCACCCGTGGCGGTAATGTCCACGATGCGGTCGGTCATGCCAACGATGGGGCCCAACTCAATATTGCCGTGCAGCGAAACGATGTCGGCATTCACGCCACGCTCGGCATACCAAGCGCTCGCGATGCGCGGGTACTTGGTGGCCACGCGAAGAGAACCGCGGCGGGCATAGTTGCGCTCGGCCTGGCCAGCGCGCCATGCGGGCTCCGCCTCGATAAACGTGCACAGGCCGTAGCCCAGATCGACCAGCTGCAGCAGGTTAAGGTCGGCCTCGATAAGCGAATCCCAGCCGCAGATGCCGCAATCGGCACCACCGCAGCCCACAAAGGCGGGCGCATCGCTGGGGCGCACAATGACAAACTCGATATCGCCGACCGTGCCCTCACCAGCGTGTGTGTCGCGGCCGCGCACGATGAGGTGACGACCGGGATCGCGCAGCTCCGAGACATCCAAGCCCGCGGCCTCGAGCACGTCGAGCGTGTCGGCCTTGAGCGAGCCCTTGGGCACGGCAATGCGCAGCGGACCCTCGGTGCCGCGACCCACGGCATGGTCACCATCGGAAGCAGCGTCCTCGGCCGAGGTGCGCGCGGCCTCCAGACGCTCGAGCGAAAAGGCGAAGCCCGCCGCCGGCACCTCGATGCCGTCGCCAAATGCGCCGGTAAAGATGGAGTCGTAGCGTCCGCCCGAACCGACCGGATCGGGCAGGCCACCGGCATAGGCCTTAAAGACCAGGCCCGTGTAGTAATCAAACGAGTTCATGATGGAGAAGTCGAAGGACAGCACCTGGGCGTCCTCGGGAGCCAGGCCCTCGACCAGGGCGCGCAGCTCGCGCGTGAGCGGCACGACAATGCCCGCCGCCGTCAGCAGCGCGTCGACGCGGTCGAGTACCTCGGCGCCGCCGTGCAAGCGCGGCAGCTCGCTAATGGCAGCCTTGACGGCCTCGGGCTCGGCGCTTGCCGCCACACGGGCATCGAGGCCCACAAAGTCGTTGGCGTGCACGCAACGCAATGCCTCGGCAGCCAGTTCGCGATCCCCACAGGCCGCGAGCAGCTCCTTAAACGGACGCACGCTACCTGCGATAATGCGCGCATCGGGCAGTGCCAGCTTGCGCACGGCCTCGGCCACCAGCGAGACGATCTCGACATCGCCCGCGGTGTCGCCCGCACCGATGAGCTCAAAGCCCAGTTGCGTAAACTGACGCGAGCCACCGGCATTGCGCTGGCACTCGCGAACCACCGGCGCCTCGTAGCGCAGGCGCAGCGGCAGATCGGCCGCGCGCATGCGGGTCGAAACCAAGCGCACAATCGGCAGCGTGTTGTCGGGACGGACCACCAGCAGGCGACCGTCGTCATCAAAGAGCTTAAACGGCGTATCCGCAATGCGGCCGCCCTCCTCGAGAGAGCCCTTGTCCTCGAGCAGCGGCGTCTCGACCGGCAGGTAATGATGCTCCCTAAAGCAGCCCTTCACCGTCAGCGCAATCTCCTCGCGCGCCTGAGCCTCCTCGGGCAATATGTCCCGGAATCCCCACGGTGTGGCCGTCATCTGGTGAGCCTCCTCATGCTGTGTTTCGTATAGAACAGAAGACCGGCAGAGCTCCGCCGGTCTTCTGGGTACTTTAGCATACTAGAGTGCTTGCGGGGAAAATCCGTCGCAGCCGCTCACACCGTATTCATTTGGAAACATAGGGTAGGTTGCCGCAGCCCAACCCCACCTAGGCGCCAATCGCACGACGATACTCTGCCATTACCTGCGCATCGGCAGCTGCGGGGTCGGCGAAATAGCGCCCGTCATAGGTCTCGGCCGAAACAACTCCGCGATAGCCGCGCGCCACCAGCCTATCCAGGTCGGCGCGCATATCGCGGTCGCCGTCACCCCAGGCAAGATGCGTCGTGCCATCTGCCGCAACATCGACAAAATGCACGTGGGCGACATCATCGCCAAGCAGATCGAAATAATCGTCGATGGTATCCCCTGCCACCGCCATAGCGCCCAAATCCAGACACGCCTTAAGTGCCGGATGATCAACTGCCTCGATCATGCGCTTCGTGTCGGCCGCCGAGTTTACGATCATCGACTCAACCGGCTGTAGGGCCTCGAGCACCAGTCGCACGCCGCGCCCTCCCGCATGCTCGGCAATCGCACGCAGCATCGAGGCGCTGCGACCCCACGCGTCCTCGATCGGCTCGTTCAAAAATGCCCAGCCGCTCGAGACCATGACCTGCTCGGCTCCAAGTTCCGCCGCGATATCCACAACGTTCTTAAAGTACGCAAGCGTGCGGGTACGCGCCTCATTCCCGCGCGCCGCGATATTCCACGGCTTGGGGTTGTTCTGTTCGGGACAAAGCCCCACAATCCGAACCCCATACCGCTGCGACAGCTCCCGCACCTGCTCGAGCGAATCGTATCCATGGCAATCGACATACAGATGCATCGCCCCGGTCCAAAGCTCGCAACACGTGTAGCCCGAGGCCGCTGCCGAAGAAAAGAATTCCTCAAGGTCAAAATAGCGATGGCTGATATTCATGACGGCAAGCAGGGGGTAGCTCATAATTACTCTCCAACCTAAACGAGGCCCCGTTCCATATAGGAGCGGGGCCCAATTACATAAACGTTATTTGCTCTTAGTAGTCGAACTGGTGATAGTAGCGGCGATAGTTAAGGTTGTGCTTGGTGACCGTCTCGTAGTAAGCGGCAAGGCGATCGGTGATCAGCGAGGAGAGGATCCACGGAGACACGATGACGCGGAACTCGTCGTCAAGGCCGGGGATCGCGAACTCGGCGGTGTCGATGACGTTGATGTCGGTGTCGCCGGTCACGCCGCGGGTCAGGAAGGCGCGGACGCGCTCGTCGAGCTTGCGGTTCTCGTCCTCGCCCATGAACAGGAACACGGGGACGCCGGGCTCCACGAGCTCGAGGGTGCCGTGGAAGAAGTCGGCCGAGGTGATGTAGCGGGTGCGCTTCCACTGCATCTCCTCGAGGATGCACATCGAGAACAGGATCGTCTCGCCCCACAGGGCGCCGGAGCCGATGAACATGGTGTAGGGGGCCAGGGCGTACTTCTTGGCGAGCTCCTCGGCACGCGGCTCGAAGCGCTTGCGGATGTCGAGCATGTCCTTCCAGATGTCCTTGGTCTGCTCGATAAACAGATCGAACTTGGGGAAGCAGCCACGGCGGTTGAGCAGGCGCAGGCCGAAGCAGTCGGCGAGGTAGTAGCCCATCTCGCAGCCACCGTTACCATGATCGGAAGCCATCTTGACGCAATTCTCGGCGCCGACAGCCTGGCCGATGGGGCCCTCGGGCTTGGTCATGGCGTAGACACGAATGCCCTTTTCCTTCATCTTCTTGACGGCCTCGAGGACCTCGGGGGTGGTGCCGGACTCGGAGGCGGTGAGCACGACGGACTTCTCGGTCATGCGCTTGTGGCCCATGGCGTTCCACTCGGCGGCGTGGATCAGGTAGACCTCGAGGTCG
>JAXKEA010000003.1:0-33115 GCA_036551635.1 Collinsella sp. | reverse complement strand
GGCCAGGCTTTATCTTCACTCCGGTTGCTTCGCAAAGTCGTTCAGATAGAGCCTGGCCCGCCCGCGAAGCGCCCTGCGACCTACCGGATATTGCCATGACGTACGTTGGCTGAAATAATAAAGCAATGCCCGCCGTCCTTGACGGAGCGGCGGGCACGTTTGCTTAGTTGTCGCTGGGACTACTTAGCCTTGCTGCGACGATGGAAGAAAGCGCCGATCGCGGCGATGATGGCGCCAAGACCACCGACGGCCGCGACGGTCGCCGCCGTCTGGTCGCCGGTATTGGGGATCGCCGAACCGCTCTTCTTGCTGCCCTGGGCCTTGTCGCCTGCGGGCTTGCCCGCCTGGTTGCCGCCGTTTGAGCCATTGCCGGAACCCTGGTTGCCCGAGCCGCCCTGGTTGCCGGAATCGGCATCCTTGAGGCTCTCAATGGCCAGCTTGAGCTGGTCATAGGCCGCCTGGAGCTGGATGTCGGAAGCATTCTCATCACCCAAGACGTCCTCGGCGTAGGTAATGGCATCCGTCAGGGCCTTGACAGACTCGTCCGTCTTGCCCCTGGTGTCAGTCTCCTTCGCCTGCTTGACCAAGGCCTTGAGCTGCTTCTTGGTCGGGTTCTCGACCGGGGTCACCGGAGTCTTCTCAAGCGCGTCGCGAGCACTCTCGAGTGCCTTGAGTGCCTGGTCGACCTCGTCCTGCGTGGCGTTCTCGTCGTTCAGGATGGCGCGGGCGCTCGCCAAGGCGTTCTGGAACGCGGTCCAGGAAGCCTCGGTGTAGTCGCTGGCCTTAAGGTCGCCGGCTGCAACCTCGGCATCAACCTTTTCAATCGCGGCAGTGAGGTCGTCCTTCGCCACCGGATTGGGAACGGCCGTACCGTAGAACTTGAGCTCCGCCATGCTGCAGTAGGCGTCAACGCTGCCACCGCCGGCGTGGAGCACCTTGACGGTCACGTAGCGACCGCGCGCGGCACCAAAGCTCATCTGCTTCCAGTCGCCACGGTCGGTGAGCACGCGGCCGTCGTTGTCGAAGGTAAACGTACCCATCGACGTGGCGGTGCCCATCTCATAACCGTCGGCGGTGTCGGAAACCAGCACCTCGGCCTCAAAGATATCGCCGTTCGTGCCGCCGTCCTGGCGCGGCAGGAACGTGACGTCGGTGAGATCGTAGTCGCGGCCCAGGTCGACGGTCAGGTACTGGGGCATACCGGCCTTATAGGCCCAGTCGCTGTGCCAGAGCGTCTGCTCATCGCCGTCAAGAGCGTTGACGGCGTTGCTGCCCTCATAGTCGGCCTCGCTCGAGAAGCCGGTCACCTTGACGTTCTCGCGGTTCTCGGGCGTGTTGATGAGGCTCTTCTCATCGACGGGGCGCATCTTGAGGCCGTCGATTGCCTTCTCGATCTTGGCCGTGGCGTCTGCGACATCCTTCTTGCTATAGCTGCCCTGGCCGCCATCGAGGAGCTTCTGAGCCGCCTCGACCGCAGCGGTGAGGGCTGCATAGGAATCCTTGGTGTAGACGGACTCGCTGTAGCCCGCGGCCTTGGAAAGCGCTGCCATGAGCGCAGAGGTGTCGACACCAGCCTTGACCTCGACCTCATAGGATGCGGTCTTGGAGGGATCGAGCACCGACGCCACCGTGATCGTTGCCTTGCCGGCCTTGTTGGCGCGCAGGTAGTAGCTCACGCTATCGCCGGCCTGAACAGCGGAGACGCTCACCACAGAGGAGTCGGAGCTCTCGACCGTCACATAGGGGTAGCCGGCGCTCTCGGGCGTGGCCTTAGCGTCGACGAGCGTAACGTCGCCCTCAAAGAACTCGGTCTGGTTCTTGCCCAGCTCGATACCCTCGATGGCCTCGACACCCTGCGTGTAGTTGAAGTTGATCTCGCGCAGTGTGAGCATCTGGTCACCCGATGCCTCAAGCGGCGTGATCTCGACCTTAGTCGCCTTCTTGCCCTTGTTCTCGGCAGAGAGGCCAAAGGCGTAGCGAGCCTGGAAGGAATCGTACTCCCCACCCGCGAACTCCTGGGTCGAGCCATCCTCGAACGTCACGACGGCCTTGATCTTCTGCACGGTGCCGTTACCGCCGTCGCGGTTGATGACCTCAACGGCATCGAGCTTCGATGGTGTCTTAAAGGCAAATGTCATCGTGGCGGGAAGCTTCACGTAACTCGGAAGCTTGCCCTCGCTGTCCCAGTTGCCGCTCCAGTTCCACAGGAACTCAAAGCCGTTGTCGCCCTCATCGTTATCGAACAGCGCGTTATAGCTCTTCTGCTGAATAAGCTTCTCGACGTTGGAACCGTCGTCGGTCGTGAGCTCGTCGTTGGTCATCGTGATGTTGAAGGCATCCTGACCGTACTCGGCAACCGTGGGCTGCGGAACGTCCGGCATCGTCACGGTACCGTCACTCGTAAACTCGAGCGCATCGCACGCCGGACCGATGAGCCAAGACGTCGAGGGCAGTTCAACCTTGCCGGCCGTCTTGGCCTTGAGTTTGAAGCTCGCCACCGCGCCAGTGCCGTTGTAGAGCTTGCCGTCACCGCGGTTGGCAAAGGCGAGGTTGATGGTCTGTGTGCCGTCCGCGAACTGGACCTTCTCGCGCGACAGGTTCTCCATGCCGGCGGTCGAACCATCCTGCGAGATGCTCTCGGACACAAACTCAAACTGGTCACTCTTAAAGTTGACGAGCGCGCCCAGGGCGTTGACGTTCTTGGCGTCGGCCGCATAGACATCGACGGTGATCTCATCGCCGGCATCGACCTCGGTCTTGCTCGGAATCACCGCGAGCTTGCCGGCGACCTTGCCTTTCAGCTTGGTGCCGCCATCAAGCCCCGCCATGGTAAACGAGTAGTCGTAGACATCATAGACCCCGTTGCCGTTGAGATCGGCAAAGTGGTCGCGAATCTGCGAGTCGAACGTCGAGGTATCGGGCTCGCGGTTCTCGAGACCCAGATAATTCTTCATGTTGGAATAGTCGCCATCGGAGATCGTTGCCTTGTTGAGGTTGGAACCCACAGCAAAGCCGTCCGTACCATCGGCCTTGTAGATGGCGATCTCGGACGCGGAGAAGAAGTTGCCAACCGAAGCGAGCGGCGTCATACGCACGTAGCGTGCGGCCACGGCGCCGTCGAACGTCACCGTTTTGCAGGCGGCGGAGCGCTCCCAATCGACCTCCTGGCTCGTCCAATGGACACCGTCGAGACTCGTCTCGATGCGCATCTTGGTCACAGTGCCGTTGCCGGCGTCGGTACGCGGATAGTACTCGAGCTTGTCGAGCTTGTAGGCGCGGCCGTAGTCGACGGTGAGCGCCTTGCCCAGGTCGTTGCCGCCGGAGTGGAAGCCGCCGTCGCTCGTCTGGAACTCATGGTCGAAGGCGAGATCGGCCTTATGGCTGCCGTAGATCGAGCCCTCCCAGGTGATCTTCTCGGCCTCGGGCACGTTCCGCCATGGGTCGAGTGCGGAGTTCGCCGCGAGCACATCGCTCCAACGGGAGTAGCCCTCGGCGTTGCGCGAACGGATCTGGTAGGTGTGCTTGCTATTGTAGGCAAGATCGGTATGCGTGAATTCCGCTGCATCGCCCACGGCGAACACGGTGCCATCGACCTTAAGGTCGTAGGAGGTAGCACCATCGACCTTTCCCCAGGTGAGCTTAATGCTCGTGGGGGTCGTGGCGTCCTCGGGGGCAGCAAGGTTCGCGGGTGCGGAGAGGTTCTCGTTGAGGCGGTCGGCCGCGAGCGTGGCGTCGGCGTTCACGAAACCGCCCAGCTCGAGCGTCTGCTCCGCTGCAGCGACATCGGTCTTCGCAAACTTGACGTAGACCTTGGGGTTCGTGGTGATCTTAGTGTCGTTGAAGCTCTCGCCCTTCTCGGCCTCGGTGCTGTCCGCATCGCTGCCGTAGTGGTTGAGGTTGGGGCTTTCGTTGTAGAAGTAGACCGCTTGGCCAGCCTCGGGGGTCGCGGCGTCGAAAGCCTCCTGTGAGTCGACCTCGGTCACGTTGAGCGCAGTGCCGCCATTCTTGGCGATGACGCTCGCAGGCTTGGCGGACACGTTGGCCACGAAGGTCGTGGTGCGGTTGGAGTCGTAGCCGTTGTAGCCACCCTGCGAAGCCTCGGCGGTAAAGGTGGCGGTGCCGCCCGTGGCCTTGGAGCTGTAGACGGTGCTCACGTGCTCGCCGTAGGAGATGTTGTCGATCGTGCCGTAGGCATCGTCCTCGGTCGTGTTGTTCTGGATGGAGGAGCCGTCGTCCTCGTACTGCGTAAAGGTGCCGTCACCCTCGGTGGCGAAGAACTCGACGATACGCTGGCTGCGATCGGTGCCCTTGGTGTTAGTCTCGGTCACGGCCTCGGGGTTGTTGTTCTCGGCATACATCGGCACGATGGCGTTGGCCTTTACAAAGAGCGGCAACTTCCAAAGCGGAGCATCGTAGTTGTTGAGGACCTGGCCGCCGCGGTACTGCTTACCCGAGAAGTAGTCAATCCAGATGGTGGGATTCTCGTCGGTGCCGTAGTTGGGAAGGTAGATACCATTGCGAACGTCGTTGCCGTTCTCATCTGCCTGGGTATCCTGATACACCGGTGCCACCAGGAAGTTCTCACCGAACATGTACTGATACTGCGTCGAGGTGCTTGCGGCGTACTCGGAGTTGTCGGAGAGCAGCATGGCGCGGATCATGGGCAGGCCGGTATCGCCGTTGCCCGTGTCGATGTTGGCCGCCGAGGCCGCGCTCGTGTAGATATAGGGCATGAGTTGCGCCTTGAGCTTGAGGTAAAAGCGCGAAATGCCCGTGTAGGGATCGCCGTGCGTCATGGGCGACTTGCGGTAGGTGCCCCAGCCGTCCATGTCGAGCATAGAGGGCGTGAACGTCTTCCACTGGTAGTCGCGCGCGGAGATGATGGGGCTGCCACCAAAGATGCCGTCCATATCGGAGCCGATGTTGGGGTTGCCCGAGAGGCTCTGACCGATATACGTGGGGATGTGGAAGCGGATGTACTCCCAGTTGCCGCCGTACTGATCGCCGGTCCAGATGCCGCCAAAGCGCTGCGTGCCGGCCCAACCGTCAAGCGTGATGATGTTGGGGCGCTTGTTGGCGCCGGTCGTCACCGTATCGTAGGCCGTCTTGATGCCGTTGAGGCCAAAGGAGTAGCCAGAGCCCACCCAAGCGACGTCGGTCTTGAGGGTGGTAATGCCGCCCGTCTTGACCTCGGCGTCGAAATCGCGAAGCAAATGCCACGGGGTCTCGGAGTTGCTGTCAGGCTCCAGGTTAGACTGGGTCCACAGACCCGTGCTCACACCCTTGGAGTTAGCATACTCGGTAAACTTCTTAAGGTTGTCGACGTTGGCACGCACGGCGTTGAGGCGCTCGGCTGAACTCGTTCCGTCGGAGTTGACGCCGCCGGTCTTGTAATAACCGTTCTGGCCATAGCCGGCACCGTATCCGTCGTTCGGCAGGAACCAGCCGAGCGGCATGTCGTTGTCCTCGTAGTCATCGATAACCCGCTGGGCGGAGAATTGGCGGTCGAAATCGGTCGCCTTCATGTTCTCGGTATCGACCGTGGGGCCCTCACCGTTGAGCGTCTCGGCCGCAAGCGTGCCGTCGAGCTTGTAGCCCGTCGCCATGCCAGACTCGTACTTAACGTCGCCCTCCTTGCTCGAGGACTTGCTGCCCTTGGTCTCCCACTTCTTCTGACCCGAGGTCGTTGACCAGCCATCACGGTTATAGGCATTCAGATGACCCAGGTAGAAACCGTACTCGGGCAGCAGTACCGGATTACCGGTCACCTTGTAGTAGTCCTGCAGCATCTCGGTCGCCACGTTCGAGGCGCCCTCATTGGTCGCCACGAAGTAGTAGGCGTCGAACTCATTCTCGCTGTGCGAAGTCGTGACTGTTGATGCGTCCGTGGAACCGAAGTCGTAGGAACCCTCTGCAAACGTGTTTCGGAGCACGCCGTAACCGTCACTCGTCCAGTAGAACGGGTTGGGCGAAGCAACGCCGCCATCGGTCCAGTTGTTGGTGTTGGAGATGGCGATAGTCTGGTTGGTGTGCAGGAAGCGGCCGTTCTGAGTACCGCCGCCAAAGAAGTTCTCGGACTTCTCCTTGGCGAGCGTCTGTACGGTGCCCTTCTTATCAAGGTCGAGGGACGCGGACTCGGAGACCACGACACGGTCGCCCGACTTGATGCTCATCTTGCCAGTCGCCTTGTCCAGGATCACGGTCGCCTTTCCACCGCTGATCTCGATAGTGTTGCCCTTGTCGGCAACCGTCGCACTCGGCTTGCTGTAGGTGTCCGAGGCATCGGGCTGGGCCTGGATCTTAGCCGTGTGGGACTTACTGCGCGGCGTTGCGTACTCGGAAAACTCACCCTTGGGATCAACGTTGTAACGGAAAATACCGTCCTCGAGGAACGTAATGCGGCCCTTGATGCCGCCGGCGAAATCGATGTCAACGACGTTCGAGGCAGACTGAGACACGGTCGCCGATTCGACGCCCTTGAGTGGCGTGGCAACCGCCTGCTGGGGACTGGCGAACACGAGCGTCGCTGCCGTGGCAACGAGGACTGCGCTTCCCTTCACCCATCGTTTCGTAAAAATGGAATTCCTACGCACCTGGACTCTCCTTCCCTCCGACATGCGGAAGTGTCGCGGACGCGCGCCCCGCAGCATGGGCGAACGCATCAAACGGGGGGGGGTGTTCGGTACATTCCGTACAATTGGCCCACCCGTTACCAAGGGGTCAACTGGTAGTAACCAGATAGCCACCTATAAGGTTGAACCAGCATACGTGAGCAGTTGCGCAAATTAAGTTTGGAATTCTCCCAGCGGTATAAAAATGAACGTAGATGGCGAAGTGGGTCTAATCAACCATACCAATTGGTTCTCCAGCCAGATACCACTTAAGCATAGTTTTACTGTTTAACTGGTATTACATAACCAATACCTTTCCTCGGAAAACGGGCTTCGCGAATTATCCTGAGGGAAAGTCGTAGCCGCCACCCCGCGACCCACCGGGAATATCCATGACGCACGGTGGCTGATTTGATTTGAAATAGGAGGTTGTTGGAGGGTGGTGGACAGTTAGTTCAGATACGTATATTTTGGCGGTGCTAATTGGCGCTAACAAACTGGTTTTAAGTCGCTTTAGATCTAATAATAGGTCTTTCTCGCTATTGCCCGCGCGGCCTTGTCGGTCCAGACTATCAAAAATAGCTCAATTGTGCCCAAATTGGCCTCCACACGTCCTCTGAAAAATACGTATCTGAACTAACTGTCCAAGAGGAATGTCCACAGATAGAAAAAGGCTCTGGCGGACCTCCGAATCACCAGAGCCTTTCAAAACTCGCACACCTGAAGCACATCGCTGCATTCCTGTTTTCGCCCATGAAGTTAGAGAGCCTCTTCCGCCCACTTCTCGAAATCAATCGCACGCCTTTGGGCGGTTCGGTACGCTTCCATGTCTTCACGAGCGCCTACCACTACGATGGCCATTTTTCCTTTGATTTTAATGAGGCGGTACACAATCCGAATGCCACTTCCCCTGAGCTTGATTTTCATGAAGCCCGTCAAATCCGTGCCTGCCTTGTTTCCAAGAGGCTTGCCGAATCCGCCTTCGTTCTGCGGCAATGGGTTCGTTCTGATTCTTTCTATAGCCTTAAACACGTGTTTTCGCTGGGAACCATCGAGACGCTTGAGATCCTTGAGAGTATCCGGGTAGAAAGCGACTTCGTACCCGCTCATTCAAACTCGACCTCATCCATCTGATCGAGTTCGTCCTGGCCCACACCCAACTCTGCCATAACATCAGATAGGGAAACGAGTTCATCATCGCTTGTCGCAGCCGTCCTCTTAAGGGCCAACGTCAACAAGGCGAGGTCCTCCTCCGCCTGCTTAGCCTCTCGGTATTCATCGGGCGTCACGATAACGAACGCCGGCTTGTTGTGTTTCAAAACTACAACCGGGTTGTCGTTGCTCACTCTCGAAAACGCAGCGGGACCCTTACCGTGACTGAAATCGCTGATGGGAACAAGATTGTCGAGCATCTTTAAAGCAGGCATCGAGACCTCCAAATATAAAGTCTTTTATGCATTCATTTTAGCATGCAGAAAATACCAGCAATCACGGAATAGTGGCACGGACGAGGCATCGCTTTCCACCAACCGTTGATCATCGACCGAGCAAAATGTCCCGCCAAGAGATCGAGCGAGGATTCCGTCCCTCGAAGAGGGCCGTATTGGCCTCCTCGCGGGACGGAATCCTCGCTCGTTCGTTCCAGCCCGCGTCATCGCGTGCTAGACGGCCAGCTCGCCTGATTCACCCATAAGCCATCGTGCCAGGTCGACGACCTTGATGCCATCCCAATCAGTCGTTTCGTGCCCTGTTCGGGCGATGACGCACTTGGGATAGGCGTCTCGAATCCGTCGCAGCGGATCAAGCTCACGCTCAAGCGTCGCTTCTTGGGAAATGTCGTCACTCACCTGGATATAGACACGGCGGTCACGCCTGATGGCGACAAAGTCTACTTCCTTTTGGTAGAGAACGCCCACGTAGACTTCCCATCCGCGGCGCATAAGCTCGATTGCCACCATATTCTCGTAAACATGGCCAAAATCGAGCTTTTTCGTACCAAGCGCGGCGTAGCGAAACGAGTGGTCGGCCAGGTAGTATTTATCTCCCGTCGACAGGTATTTCTTTCCTGAGACGTCAAAGCGACGAAACCGGTAGAACGCAAACGCATCACACAGGTAGTCGATATACACAGCCAGCGTCTTGTCGCTTATCTTAAGGTTCGCTCGTGACAGCTCAGCCGCCATCCCCTTGAGAGAAGAGATGTTTCCGACGTTATCCATCAGGAACTCGCAGGAACGTTTAAGCTGCTCCGCATTACGTATACGATATTTTTGTCTGATGTCGCGCAGGATAAGAGTTTCAAGCACATCCGAGATGTATGAGAAACGCATCCTTTCGTCCTGGTAGATATAGGAACCCGGCATTCCTCCCTCGCGGACATAGCGAGCAAGGGCCTCGGCTGGAGAAGTGATCTCGTGATACGCCGAGAACTCCGCAAGTGAAAACGGAAAGACCTCGATCTCCACCGTTCTTCCCGTGAACAACGTCGAGAGGTCGCTTGAGAGAAGAAAGGCATTCGACCCCGTGATGTAAATGTCATATTTCTCTGACGCATGAAGACTGTTGATAGCCCGCTCGAACCCTTCACACATCTGGACCTCGTCGATCATGACGATATTCCGGCAACCCTCGATATAATGCTTTTCCACATATGTATGCAGCGCATGGTATTCCGCCAACGGCTCGAACTCAAGTAGATTGAAGTTGACGTGTATGACGTTGGCCGAGGGGTCGTTTGAACGAAGTTGACTGGCAAACGCCTCAAGCAATTTCGATTTTCCGCATCGCCTGATTCCGGTAATCACCTTGATGTCTGGCGAACCCGCCACCTTGGAGAGCTTATCCATATAGAACGGTCGATTAATAAGTCTCATGGCAATCCACTTCGCAAAATTAAGATTAACTGAAAAACGCGAAGTACAATATATCATCTACTTCGCGTTTTTGAGAAATCCTAGATTTCGCGTAATTATATTCGCCAAGCTATCGCAAACCCGACACGGGTGAGATCTCCGCCTGATTGACCCTGCGCAGCAGTCCGAAGCGAAAGACGCGAGTCCTCAGACCGCTCCGGTAAAGTGAGGGCCGCGACGGTTACCGCGGCCCTCTTGGGAAACGTGTGCGATTGTCAATCGCTCGCGCTAGTCTTCCTTGCGGCGGAAACGAGCAAGGAAGACTCCGATTGCGGCGACGGTCGCCACCGTTTGATCACCGGTGCTCGCAAGTGAGTTAGCGGACTTGCCACCCTGAGCCTTGTCACCAGCGGGCTTTCCCGCCTGGGCGCCATCGTTCGAACCGCCGGATGTCTGCCCACCGTTGCCGGAACCCTGATTGCCACCGGACGCACAAAGCCCCTTCTGCAGCACACGGCACAACCAAGTCACCGCAGGCCGGGGCGGGGGAGCCGAGTTTCCCACTGAGCGACTCTGCTTGCAGCCGGAGCGAAGGGGGAAACTCGGCCCCCGCCCCGGCCGGACAGGTCACCCTACACCGTGTACTGCGGCAGGTCCTGCAGGGCGATGACGTCCATGCCCATGTCGTTGGCGCTGCCGTGACCCTGCTGGTCCTCGCGCACCGCCTCGATGGCGCTCACGTACGTGTTGGCCGCGGACATTGCAGTCACGCAGGTCACGCCGCGACGCACGGCCTCGGTACGCAGCAGGTAGCCGTCGCCACGCGAACCTGGGCCGTACGGCGTATTGACGATCACCGCGATCTTGCCGTCGGCGATCAGGTCGCCGATGTTGGGGCGCTCGCCGTCGTGCGGGCCGCTGATCTTCTCCACGACCTCGCAGGTCACATTGCCGCCACGCAGCACGCGCGCCGTGCCCTCGGTGGAGCAGATGTCAAAGCCCAAGTAGCGCAGGATACGCGCGACCGAAAGGATATGACGCTTGTCGCGGTCGCACACGCTGATGAACACCTTGCCACTGCTGGGGTCGGGCAGCTTATAGTCGATTGCCAACTGCGTCTTGGCGTATGCCTCGGGATAGCTCTTGGCAATGCCCATGACCTCGCCCGTCGACTTCATCTCGGGCCCCAGGATAACGTCGGCACCTGGGAAACGACCCCAGGGCATAACGGCTTCCTTCATGCAGAACCAATCGAGCTGACGCTCGTCGCTCGGCAGACCCAGGCTCGCGATAGAATCGCCTGCCATGATACGCGCCGCGCACTTGGCCAGCGGCACGCCGGTGGCCTTGGAGATAAACGGCACGGTGCGGCTCGCGCGCGGGTTGGCCTCGATCACGTAGACGGTCTCGCCCTTGATGGCGTACTGCACGTTGACCAGGCCGCGGACTCCCAGCGCCATCGCGATGCGGCGCGTGGTCTCGCGAAGCTTCGCCTGCAGGCTCTCGCTAAAGCTGAACGGCGGGATGCAGGTCGCAGAGTCGCCGGAGTGAATACCGGCCTCCTCGATATGCTCCAGGATACCGCCGATGTAGACCTCCTCGCCGTCGCACAGGGCGTCGACGTCGGACTCGATCGCACCCTCCAAGAAGCGGTCTAGGTACACCGGGTAGTCGGGACTAATGCGCGCAGCCTCGGCCATGTAATCGCGCAGATGCTCGGCATCATAGGCGATCATCATGCCGCGGCCGCCCAGCACGTAGCTCGGACGCACCAGCAACGGGTAGCCGATGTGCGCGGCCACGGCCTCGGCCTCCTCAAACGAGGTGGCCTGGCCCGCCGGCGGGTACATAATGCCCAGCTTGTCGAGCAGGGCGGCAAAGCGCTCGCGGTCCTCGGCAAAGTCGATGGCATCGGGCTTGGTGCCTATGATGTTGACGCCACTCTCCTCGAGCATGCGCGCCAGCTTAAGCGGAGTCTGGCCGCCGAGCGTCACCACGACGCCGTCGGGACGCTCAACATCGATGACATCCATGACGTCCTCGTAGGTGAGCGGCTCAAAGTACAAGCGGTCCGAGGTGTCGTAGTCGGTCGAAACGGTCTCGGGGTTGCAGTTGACCATGATGGTCTCAAAGCCGCGGGCCGCCAGCGCGTAGCTCGCGTGCACGCAGCAGTAATCGAACTCGATACCCTGGCCGATGCGGTTGGGGCCGGCGCCCAGGATCATCGCCTTGGGCTTGTCCGCCGGCGTGGTCTCGTCGGGAGCCACGCACTTCTTGGCATCCGGGCTTGTGCGGTAGATGTTCTCGTACGTCTTGTAGTGGTACTCCGTGGCGCTCGAGAACTCCGCAGCGCAGGTATCGACCGTCTTCATGCTGGGGACCACGCCCAGACCCTTGCGATAGGCGCGCACAAAGCGCTCGTCCGAGCCGGTCAGCGCGGCGATCTCGGCGTCGCTCGTGCCGTACTGCTTGAGCAAGCGCATCGCATCGGCATCGATATCCTCCACACGCAGGCCGCGGATGCTCTCCTGGACCTGAACCATATCGTTGATGCGGTTGAGGTACCACGGGTCGATGCCGCAGATGGCGTGGATGCGCGCAACATCCCAGCCACGGCGCAGGGCTTCGACCACAAAGAAGATGCGGTGCTCGGTCGGGGTTGCCACGGTCTGAGCGAGCTCGTCGTCGCTCAGCTTGTCGGCACCCTCCTTGCCACCGGCGCAGATACCCTGGTGACCGTCCTCCAGTGAGCGCATGGCCTTGCCGAAAGCCTCCTCAAAGGTGCGGCCGATCGCCATGATCTCGCCCACGGCCTTCATGCGCGTGGTGAGCGTGGGGTCGGTACCCTTGAACTTCTCGAAGGCAAAGCGCGGCACCTTAACGACGCAGTAGTCAATCGTGGGCTCAAAGCAGGCGGGCGTGGCCTTGGTGATGTCGTTGACAATCTCGTCGAGCGTATAGCCCACAGCCAGGCGCGCGGCGGCCTTAGCGATGGGGAAACCCGTGGCCTTGGAGGCCAGCGCGGACGAACGGCTCACGCGCGGGTTCATCTCGATGACGATTAAACGACCGGTGTTGGGGTTCACGGCAAACTGCACGTTGGAGCCACCGGTCTCGACGCCGATCTTCTCCAAGATGGCGAGCGAGGCCACACGCATGCGCTGATACTCAAGGTCGGAGAGGGTTTGCGCCGGCGCCACGGTGATGGAGTCGCCGGTATGCACACCCATGGGGTCGAGGTTCTCGATGGAGCACACGATGATGCCGTTGCCGGCGTGGTCACGCATGACCTCCATCTCATACTCTTTCCAGCCCTCGATGGACTCCTCGACCAGCACCTCGTGGGCAGGCGAGAGCTCCAGGCCCTGGCTCACGATGGAGACGAGCTCCTCGTGAGTATGCGCGATGCCACCACCGGCGCCGCCGAGGGTAAAGCTCGGACGCAGCACGCAGGGATATCCCACGCGCTCGGCGATGGCCTCGGCGTCGGCCACGCTGTAGGCATAGCCCGAGCGCGCGACCTCCAGGCCGATCTCGGCCATGGCCTCGTTAAAGAGCTTGCGGTCCTCGCCGCGCTCGATGGCGGCCAGGTCGCAGCCGATCATCTCGACGCCGTACTTGTCGAGCGTGCCGTCTTTCGCCAGCTCGACGGCGGCGTTCAGACCGGTCTGGCCGCCCAGCGTGGGCAGCAGCGCGTCCGGGCGCTCTTTCTTGATTACGCGCTCGATAAATTCGGCGGTGATGGGCTCGACATAGGTGCGGTCGGCAAGACCCGGGTCGGTCATGATGGTCGCCGGGTTGGAGTTGACCAGGATGACCTCAAAGCCATCCTCCTTGAGCACCTTGCAGGCCTGGGCGCCGGAGTAGTCAAACTCGCAGGCCTGGCCGATAACGATGGGGCCCGAGCCAATGACGAGGATGCGCTTGATGTCAGTACGTTTAGGCATGTTAGTTCTCCTCGGTCTCAGTCGCGGCGGTCTCGGCAAAGTTCCAGCCGGCAAGGCGGTCCTTCGCGGTGTCGATGTCCAGGTAGTTCTCCTCGCCGTCCATGAGTCGCGTAAAGGCGGTAAAGAGATAGTGGGCATCGGTGGGGCCAGGCGAGGCCTCGGGGTGGTACTGGACCGAGAAGCACGGGGCGTCGAGCAGCTGGATGCCCTCGGCGGTGCCGTCGTTGAGGTTCACATGTGTTAGGCGAATGCGGCCAAAGCGCTCGTTCATCACGACCGGCGCGATTCCGCAGCGCACCCAGACGCGCAGATCTCCATCGGCCGCATGCTCGGTCTCGCCGCCGGAAAGCTCGGGGACAAGCTTGCCCAGGCTGGGGAACAGCAGGCCAAAGCCATGGTTTTGCGCGGTAATCTCCACGCGACGGCTTACCAGGTTCATGACCGGCTGGTTGCCACCGCGGTGACCGAACTTAAGCTTTTCCATCTGGGCGCCGCAGGCCAGGCTGATCATCTGGTGACCAAGACAAATACCAAAGACCGGCACCTTGCCGATCAGCTGCTGCACCTGCTCGTAGGTCTCCACCACGGCGTCGGGGTCGCCGGGGCCATTGGACAAAAAGACGCCGTCGGGATTCATGTCGAGCACCTCGCTCGCGGGCGTATTCCACGGCACGACGGTAAGGTCGCAGCCGGCGCGGACCAGCCCTTCCAGAATGCCGCGCTTCACACCGCAGTCGTAGGCGACCACTTTGTGACGGGCAGGAGCGGCAGCCGAAAGCGCAAAGTCATGCGTGGCAGGCAGGTCGGCGGCCACAAACTCATGAGGCGCGGGGCAACTTACGGTCTTGACCAGGTTCTCGCCTACCAGCGCGGGCGCTGCGGCCAGACGCTCGGCAAGCTCGTCGACATCGAAGATCTCGGTCGAGATAATGCCCATCTTGGAGCCGTTGTCGCGCAGGTGGCGCACCAGGGCGCGGGTGTCGACGCCCTCGATAGCGACGATGCCGTGTGCACGCAGGTACTCCGGCACGCTGACGGCCGAGCGCCAGTTAGAAGGCGTGGCGCACATGTCGCGAACGATCATGCCGCGCATAGCCGGAGCGCTCGCAGGGCGCACGGCGTCGCCGGGGAAGGCCGACTGGACGTCGGTCTCGTCGATACCGTAGTTGCCGATCTGCGGATAGGTCATGGTTACGATTTGGCCGGCATAACTCGGGTCGGTCATGACCTCAAAGTAGCCCTCGAGCGAGGTGTTGAAGCAGACTTCGCCGGTCGCGGTGCCCTCGGCGCCGCATGCACGTCCATAAAAAATGGTCCCATCCTCAAGATACAGGATGCAGGGACCGCAGGTGCCCTTGCTGGTTTTGGCCAGCATGCGCTGGCAAAGCTCGCTGGGCGCGAAGGTGCGGGCGGCAGCGCCCGCGGTATGGTTGTTCGCCATAATTCTCCTTCCCGGTCTCACAGGACCGGCTTAAAGGTGTGTAGTTAGGCCTCGCGGTATTGTAACCGCAAGCATGCCTCATGGCGTTAATTTCATCGAAATGTTTACGAAATGATAATTATGACTTTCTATGCATAATGATTTCTCTGGGACGGGGATTAAAAAATCATCCCGCGGGGCTTGTGGCTCACGCGGGATGATGGCCTCTTATTTTTTCTTGTCCTGCTCCAGCAGTTCGGACGGTGTGCGATCGGGCTTGCCGCCGCGGAAAATCTCGCGGCCATGCAGACGATGTTCCAGGTCACGCTCGGCCTTTTCCTCGTCAATCTTGGTCTGGCTCACCACCGGGTCCTCAATCAACGACGACACCGAGTTCACCTGCTTCTGAATGCGCTCGGCGATGGTGTCATCCATACTCACGATGCGCATCTTCCAGTCGATACTCGTGGCGTTGGATGAGCTCTTGGTCCACACGAACGTCAAAATGGCGCTCTGGTGGCCCCGCGCGGGGAACATGCCAAAGAAGGAATCGTGCTGAATGTTGCTATCCTCGTCGATATAGGCGTGAACGTTATACACCACGCGGTCGATCTTGTCGTTGAGCAGCGCGTTGGTCGCAAGCGCCGCGGCCTGGATCTGCCCGTTGGACAGCAGCTCGAGCTCGTTGGCAGACGATGTGTCCAACACCGTCACCTCGACCGTGCCCGTACGCTCATCGGCTTCATCGACGGTAAAGTCGAGCGGGAACTGCGTAAAGCCGTTGCCCCACTCGAGTCCACCCTTGAGTGCTGTAGAAACGGTATCAACCGAAACGCTCTCGGACAGGTTGGCGGTATTCAGACGGCGCATCACGCCGTAGCCGATCTGCATGCCCACGATCAGCACCAAAATACCGATGACCACGGCCATCGCGGTCTTCGTAATGGTATGGCTCACCTGCGAGCCCGAAGGATCGTCCTCGGACAGCGGGTCGATATGTTTTGCCTGGCTCGCGCGGTCCTCGCTGCGCAGCTGTGCTAGCGCCGCTTTGTCACCGCGCTTGGCCGCAGCCTCCTTCTCACGCATGCGCTCGGTACGCTTTTTGGCAAGCGTAGGATCCAAGACGCCGGATGCATCGATTTCGGAGAATAACTCCGTCACTTCTTCCGGAGTCAAAGGGTTCTTGTCAGCCATAAACTTCCTGTCATATCAATCAGTCGAGCTCGTGCGCACGCGCACCTTCGAACTGCATTCGATAGTAACGGGCATAGGTGCCGCCACGGGCGAGAAGCTGTTCATGCGTGCCACGTTCCACAACGCGACCATGCTCAACGGTCGCAATCTCATCGGCGTGTTTAATGGTCGAGAGACGGTGGGCGATGATGATTGTGGTACGGCCGCGTGCCAGCTCTTCGAGCGACTCCTGCACCGCCTCCTCGCTCTCGTTATCCAAAGCACTCGTCGCCTCGTCCAAGATCAGGATCTTGGGGTTCTTGAGAAACACGCGCGCGATGGCAACGCGCTGCTTCTGTCCGCCCGAAAGACGGCTGCCGCGCTCGCCCACCACGGTGTCGTAGCCCTGTGGAAGCGATTCGATAAAGGTATCGATATTGGCGCGACGGGCGGCGTCGGCGATCTCTTCCGCCGTAGCGCTCGGCTTGCCGTAGGCGATGTTCTCGCCAATCGTACCGTCAAACAGATAGACATCCTGCTGCACCAGGCCGATGGCGCGACGCAGGCTCTGCTGCGTCACATCACGCACGTCCTGGCCGTCGATGCTAATGGATCCGGTAGCCACGTCATAAAAGCGCGGCAGCAGCGAACAGGTCGTGGACTTGCCGCCGCCCGAAGGGCCAACCAAAGCGATGGTCTGCCCGGGCTTGATGGACAGGTCCATATGGTCGATAACGGGACGCTCGTCGGCATCGCCCTCGCCCAGCTCGACATCCTCGTAGTTAAAGCACACGTCGTGATACTCCACGGCGCCGGCAGTCACCTGCAGATCCGTAGCGCCCGGCTTGTCCTGGATATCCGGCGCGGTCGAGAGCACCTCGTCCATACGCTTAAAGCCGGCGATAGCCTTCTGATACGTTTCGGCCGAATTAACGAGTGTCTCGAGCGGCGTGCAGAACAGCGAAATATAGAGAGCGAAGGTCGCCATATCGACCGCTTGCAGCTGCCCCTGGGCGACCAGCCAGCCGCCCAGCAGCACCACGATCACATAGAGCACGCCCGAGAGCAGGCCATACGTCGCAGTATAGACGCCCATGGCGTGATACATGTTCTCCTTGGACAAAAGGTAGCGGTCGTTAGAGGCACGGAACTTGGCACGCTCGGTCTCCTCATTGGCAAAACTCTTGACCACGCGCATGCCCGCCAGCGAATCCTGCAGCTGCGCATTGATGCCGCTGATCTTTTTGCGGTTGTCGCTAAAGACCTCGCGCATGCGCATGTTCTGCCAAAACATGACGACCGCAAACGCCGCCGTCACCACGGCCATGGCGAGTGCCAGCACCGGAGCGATGGTAAAGAGAATCACAAACGAGCCGATAATCTCGATGCCGCAGATGATGATCCACTCGGGCACGTGGTGCGCCGCCTCGCAGATATCGAACAGGTCGTTGACCACGCGGCTCATCATGTCGCCCGAGCTGTTGCGGTCGAAGTACGCAAAGCTAAAGCGCTCATACTGGTCGAACAGGTCCTCGCGCATCTTGGACTCCATGCGCGCGCCCATCACGTGACCCCAATAGCTCACAAAGTAGCGGCAGGCACAGCGGACGGCATACATCAGCACCAAGCCCACCGCGATCATGCCGAGCGCCTGCATAATGGCAGCCTGGCCCTGGGTAAACAGTCCACCGGTCAAATTGCGCAGGATAATGGGGAACGCCAGGTCAATGGCGGCAAGCACCAGAGCACAAACAGTATCAGCAACAAAAAGCCCCATCTGGGGCTCGTAATACGAAAGAAACCTCTTAAACATGCAGTCCTCGGAGATAAAACAATAACGTAAGACCCTGGGGCAAATAATCAGTAGCGTTTGCCCCAGGGTCGCCCTCGCTTTTAAAGCTCAGTTCCGCCCAGCCTGTGTGCGATGCTGTCACAGGCCAAGGCGCCTACGACGGTCTTGGCGTCTTCGATCTTGCCGTCGAGTACGGCGTCGATCAGCTCGTGCAGCGGCACCAGGTCCACGTTGACAAACTCGTCATCATCGGGGTTGGGCGCATCAAACTCGAGCTTGGTAGCCAAGTAGATATGGATGATCTCATCGCAAAAACCGCAGGACGTGACAATCGACGTCAAAAAGCGAATACGACCAGCCCTAAAGCCCGTCTCCTCATGCAGTTCGCGCTTGGCGCAATCGAGCGGGTCCTCGCCCGGGTCGAGCTTGCCGGCAGGAATCTCGACCGTCACGCGGTCGATGGCGGTGCGGTACTGACGCACCAGTACGATCTTGCCGCTCTCGGTCAGTGCCACAACGGCCGCCGCACCCGGATGGCGAACGATATCGCGGGCGCTGCGGTGACCGTTGGGCAGCTCAACCTCAAGCCGGTGGACGTCGAGAATCTTGCCCTTCCAGGCGCACTCCTCCGAAAGAATCTTCTCGTGCAGCTCGGCATCGTGCGGGTCGTCATCGCCCAACACCAGCGCCGGCTCGTCAGCGACCTCACCACCAGGCTCGCCCTCGGCGTGCCCATACATGCGGCTGTCCTCTTCGACGATCTGCGCGTCCACGAGCTCTTCGTTCTTCTCGTCCATCCGTCTCATTCCTCTCGGATTTTAGGCATCCCAGGCGTCGCGACCGCGCAGCGCGCGCAGGCCGATGTCGTGACGCAGGGTCTTGCCCTCAAAATCAATCTTCTCGCAGGCCTCGTAGGCAAGGTTGCGAGCGTTCTCGAACGTGTCGCCCAGAGCGGTCACGGCAAGCACGCGGCCACCATTGGTCACGAGCTGACCGTCCACCACGGCAGTGCCCGCGTGGTATACGGTCACGTTCTCCATGGCCTCGGCATCGGCGATACCGGTGATGACCTTGCCCTTCTCGTAGCTGCCGGGGTAGCCCGCGCTCGTCAGGACAACGGCCACGGCCCACTCGTCACGCCAGTCGAGCTCAATCTGATCGAGCTCGCAGTTGGCACAAGCCAGCATGACCTCGACCAGGTCGTTCTTAAGGCGCGGCAGCACGACCTGCGTCTCGGGATCACCAAAGCGGGCGTTGAACTCCAGCACCTTGGGGCCGGCGGGAGTGAGCATAAAGCCGCCATACAGGCAGCCGCGGTAGTCGATGCCCTCGGCAGCGAGCTCGGCCACGGTCTGCTCCATGACCTTCACCATGGTGGCGTGCTCCTCGTCAGTCACGATGGGCACCGGGCTGTAGACGCCCATGCCACCGGTGTTGGGACCCTTGTCGCCCTCGAGCGCGCGCTTGTGGTCCTGCGAGGTGGCCATGGGGCGCACGGTCTTGCCGTCGGTAAAGGCCAGCAGCGAGCACTCGGGGCCGGTCAGCATCTCCTCGATAACCACGGTGTTGCCGGCATCGCCAAAGGTGCCGCCAAAGCACTCGCGTACGGCTTCCTCGGCCTGCTCAAGTTCGGTCGCCACGATAACGCCCTTGCCCGCGGCAAGGCCGTCGGCCTTGACGACCAGCGGGGCGCCCTGCTCGCGCACGTAGGCGAGAGCCGAAGCCTCGTCGGTAAACGAACCATAGGCTGCCGTCGGAATGCCCGCACGCTCCATGAGCTGCTTGGAGAACAGCTTAGAGCCCTCCATCTGGGCGCCCTCGGCACCCGGGCCAAAGCAGGGAATACCCGCCGCGCGCACGGCGTCGGCCACGCCCGCCACGAGCGGAGCCTCGGGGCCAATTACCACGAGTCCGCATCCGTGGCTCTGAGCAAACGCCGCCACGGCCGCAGGATCGCAGTCGTCGAGAACCACGTTCTCGCCGCAGCTCGCGGTGCCGCCGTTACCCGGCGCGATGTAGAGCTTGCCGGCGCGCGGTGATGCTGCGAGCTTGGCTGCCAGAGCATGCTCGCGGCCGCCGCTGCCCAACAACAGGATGTCGATGGTTTGAGTGTCCGCCTTCAAGGGTGCCTCCTCTATGGATGAATGGCCCGCTCCGCGCGAGCCCTTTGCAAGCAAATATACCCCTCGGCCGCCCGTCTGGGCTGCAAAGGGGTATATCGCAATAACCGTATAAACCGATTACTTCCAGAATCGGTTGATGATCTGCTCGCGACCGGCGCCAACGCCAATGAACGTCACGCGGGTGTGTGCCAGATCCTCGATAAACGCCACGTAGTCCTGAGCCTCTTGCGGCAGCTCATCAAAGCTGCGGCAACCGGTGATGTCGCACTTCCAGCCGGGGAGCTCCTCGTAGATGGGCTTGGCATGCTCAAAGCGCACCTGATGCTCGGGCACGCTCGTGTAGCGCTCGCCATCGACGTCGTAGGCCACGCACACCTTGATGGTGTCGAAGGCCGAAAGCACGTCGAGCTTGGTCACGGCGATGTCGGTGAGGCCGTTGACGCGCGAGGCATAGTTGGCGATAGGGCCGTCAAACCAGCCGCAACGACGACGGCGACCGGTGGTCACGCCGTACTCATAGCCCTCCTCGGTCAGCGTGTGGCCAGCCTCGGACTCATAGGAAAGCTCGGTGGGCATGGGGCCCGAACCGACGCGGGTGATATAGGCCTTCATGACGCCCAGCACGCGGTCGACGTTCTTCATGCCCACGCCAGAGCCGGTGATGGCGCCGCCGGCGGTGCAGTTGGAAGACGTCACGTACGGATAGGTTCCGTGGTCGATGTCGAGCAGCGTCGCCTGGGCGCCTTCAAACAGCAGGTTCTTGCCCTCATCGATCATGTTGTTGAGCAGCAGGCTCGTCTCGGTGATGTAGGGACGCAGGCGCTCGGCCATCGGCAGGTACTCGTCGCAAATCTGGTCCACGGTGTAGGTGGGCAGGTTGTAGATGAGCTCGAGCTCGGGGTTCACGCGGGCGAGAGCGGTCTCCAACTTGTCGCGGAACAGCGTCTCGTCCAGCATGTCCTGCATGCGCAGGCCAATGCGGGCCATCTTGTCCTGATAGCACGGACCAATGCCGCGCTTGGTGGTACCGATGTTCTTCTTGCCGAGCTTCTGCTCAAAGGCGCCATCCAGATCGATGTGGTACGGCATGATGACATGCGCGTTGCCGCTAATCTTGAGGTTCTTGGTGGTGATGCCGTCGGCCTCGAACATGTCGATCTCCTCAAGGACAACCTTGGGGTTGACGACGCAGCCGTTACCGATCACCGACACGTGGTCGGAATACATGATGCCGGAGGGCACCTGGTGCAGGCCGTACTTTTTGCCGTTGACGACGATGGTGTGGCCGGCGTTGTTGCCGCCCGAATAGCGCACGACGGCATCAAAGTCGCCGGCGACCAGGTCGCAGATCTTACCCTTGCCCTCATCGCCCCACTGGGCACCGACCAAAACGGTTGACGGCATGTTTACTCCTCACATTCATGGACTGTCTACGCGCCATGCCGGCACGCAGAAGCACAAAACATTCCCAGTATACCCGTGCAACGGGCGCCTGTCCTACTCCTCGGCATGTGCCCCATCAAGCTCATAGAACTTGGTGGATGCCGGCAGGAACATCAGGTCGACGTCGCCGATCGGGCCCGAACGGTTCTTGGCCACGACGATACGCGTAACGCCCTCGTCGGGTCGATCGTCGCGCGAGGCTTCGGCCTCGTCGGCGGAGCGGTCCAAGAACATGACGATATCGGCGTCCTGCTCGATGGAGCCCGATTCACGAAGGTCGGAAAGCTGCGGGCGCTTGCCGGTACGGGATTCGACCTGACGCGAGAGCTGCGACAGCGCGATGAGCGGGATCTTGAGCTCCTTGGCCATGATCTTCAGACCACGCGACATCTCCGAAACCTCGACGGTACGGCTCTCGGAGCGGCGTCCCGGCGGAGGACTCACCAGCTGCAGGTAGTCCAGGATGATGATTGCCTTCTCCTTGTTATGGAGCATACGGCGGCTCTTGGCGCGAATCTCGGTCACTGTGGTGCCGGGCGTATCGTCAATCAGAATATCGAGCTTGGACAAGGTCTGCGTGGCCTCGTTGATATTGGCCCACTGTTCGGGGCTAATACGGCCCATGCGGAAGTCACTGATCGAGATCATGGCGTAGGCGCAAATCAGACGCTGGGCAATTTCCTTGCCCGACATCTCCAGCGAGAAGAAGCCGACGGTATAACCAGCAGCGGCAGCGTTAAGTGCCAGGTTCAGAGCGAACGACGTCTTACCTACAGCAGGACGGGCGCCGATAATGATGAGCTGACCCTCGCGGAAGCCCATGAGCATGCGGTCGAGCGACGGGAAGCCCGTGGGCACGCCCGCAGCCTGGCCACCGGCCTGGCACACTTCCTCGGCCTCGTTATAGGCCTCGACCATAAACTCGGTCAACGTCTTGTAACTCGACTTGACCTCGCGCGCCGTAACCTTGAGCAGCTTGCTCTCGGCCAGCTCGACAACCTCTTTGGTGTCGGTGGGGGCATTATATGCCAGCGCGTTGATCTCGTTGGTGGCGCCGATCAGCTCACGCAGCATCGAATCGCGGCGAACGATGGCGGCATGATGCTGCCAGTTGACGAGCGACAGGGTCTGACCCATCAACTCCAAAATGTACGCTTCGCCGCCCACGGCATCGAGCTTGTTGATGCTTCGCAGGTAATCGATCAGCGAGATGGAGTCGATGGGAATGCGGCTGTTGTACATATCGACCATCGCGGTATAGATGGTCTTATGAATGGGCCGGTAGAAGTCATCGGGCTGCAGCTCGACCTGGGCTTCTTCGACCACCTCGGGCGATAGCAGCATAGCGGCCAGCACATTGGCCTCTGCATCTTGGTTTTGGGGAAGACCCAACTTTGAGCCGCGGTCCTCGACCGTCAGCCCGGTCTCCCTATCGTCATATGCCATGAGCATCCTTATTCATATCGCTTGCGAGCATCCATAGTATCAGCTACGGTCCCAAAACGCGCCGCGCGCCGCCAATCATCACCGAACCAAACGGATGAACGGTCCTGTATATAGGACTTCGACGCAACGTTCACCATGACACTCACTCAGCGCAAAAAACAAAAGGGCGCCCTGGTTTCCCAGAGCGCCCTTCTTAGAACAAGATTGTTGCGTTGCAGCAAATGCTACTCGGCAGCAGCCTCAGTCTCGACCTCGGCGGTCTCGGCCTCGGCGACCTCAGCGGCCTCCTCGACCTCAGCCTCGGCAGCGAGCTCCTCGGCGGTAACGCCGACGAGAACGACAACCTCGGCCTTGATCTCGCGGTACAGCGAGATGGCAACGGTGTGGGCACCGGCAACCTTGATGGGCTTACCGAGCTCGACGCGCTTGCGGTCGATGTCCATACCGAGCTGAGCCTTGATGGCGTCAGCGATCATAGCGGCGGTAACGGAGCCAAAGAGGATGCCCTCGTCGCCGACCTTGACGTCAACGGTGACCGTCTTGCCCTCGAAGGCAGCCTTGGTCTCGTTGGCGGTAGCCAGACGGACGGCCTCACGCTTGGCGATGTTGTTGCGACGCTCGTCAAGCTGCTTGAGGTTGCCCTTGGTGGCGGCAACAGCGAGCTTCTTGGGGAACAGGAAGTTCTCAGCGTAACCCTGAGCGACCTCTACGACGTCACCCTCGCCGCCCTTGCCCTTGATCTCATCGAGAAGAATAACCTTCATGATGTGTCTCCCTTCTTAGCCGCGGTCGCGGTTGCCACGAGAGGAAACCACGGGGACGGTGTACGGCAGGAGAGCCATCTCGCGGGCGCGCTTGATGGCGTTGGCGATGTCATGCTGATGCTGCGTGCAAGCGCCAGTGACGCGACGGGGCTTGATCTTGCCACGATCGGTCATGTACTTACGGAGAAGCTGAGTGTCCTTATAGTCGATGAACTCAGTGTTCTCCTTGCAGAACTGGCAGTACTTACGACGCGGCTGACGTGCAGAAAAATCATTAGCCATGTCAAAATACCTTTCATTTGGCAACTTCGGCGAACCGAAGCCGCCTCTCACTCAAAAATAGGTGAACAACCCTTAGAACGGGATGTCCTCATCGTAGACGTCGACCGCGGGCGGCGTAGCCACCGGTGCGGCAGGACGTGCTGCGGGCGCGGGAGCTGCGGGGGCGTAACCGCCCTGGTCGTAGCCACCCTGGCCACCACGGGAGCTCATAAACTCGATCTCATCGACGATGACCTCAAGCTTGCTCCGGCGCTGGCCGTCGCGCTCCCAAGAGCTGTAGCGCAGCTTGCCCTCGATCGCGACCTTGTTTCCCTTTGCCAGGAAACGGCTCACGGCCTCGGCGCGGGTGCCGAACATAGTGCAGTCGACAAAGTTGGGATAGTCCTCCCACTCGCCAGTCTGCGCGTTGCGGCGACGATCGTTCACGGCGACGCCAAAGGACAGAACCTGGGTTCCGCCGGCGGTGGCGCGCAGCTCGGGATCGCGGGTGAGGTTACCGGTGATGTTCACTCGATTGATGCTCATAACTCACTACTTCCTCTTGGGGCACAAGCCCAGTCCAAAACGACAGTCTTACTCCTGGTCGTCGCGACGGACGATCATGTGGCGGACCACAGCGTCGGTGATGCGCAGGACGCGATCAAGCTCGGCGATCTGGGTAGGATCTGCGTGGAAGTTGATGAGGGTGTAGTCACCATCGGTGAGGTCGTTGATCTCGTAGGCGAGCTTGCGCTTGCCCCACTCGTCAACGGAGTCGACCTTGCCAGCGCCCTCAGCGATCGTGGTATCGATACGCTTCATAACAGCGAGACGAGTCTCGGGGTCGAGCGACGGGTCAACAAAGAACAGCAGTTCATAAGCCTTCATATTGTCACCTCCTCTGGGCAAATGTGGCTTCAGGTCGTGAAGGTGCGCCTGAAGCAGGAAAAGACTTGGTAATAATATCTTTCAACCTCCCAAGCCGCAAGAATATGCAGCTACAACCTCATGACCTCCACATATGCCCATGCTCGCACCACGTTTCATGCGCATTCCAACCAAATGCCGACCAAATGCTTGACGGATTTGTGGACAAGATACGGTGCCGCGGGGACAAGCTGAGCCAAGCCGCAGGTCAACGGGCACAAGGCTGTGGTCGCAAAATGCATACCAGTGGTCCACAGCACCACCCAAAGATTTTTAAATTCATTGCCAAGTCGCTTATGAATACCCCTTTTGAACAATTGAGTTGATCAACCACGCTGGTCGGAAGCCGTTTTTTGGCACCTCAAACCCCACTGCAACGCCAAGCGCGGCCGAGCGTTTTAAAAAATGCCAACTTTTCTGTTTGCACTTTGCGATTCCTCGTGTATACTGACTTTCGCATTTAACGGAGAGTTGTCCGAGTGGCCGAAGGAGCACGATTGGAAATCGTGTAGGCGTCAAAAGCGTCTCCAGGGTTCAAATCCCTGACTCTCCGCCAGTTAATTCCAAAGCAGGCCTTCGAGCCTGCTTTGTTTTTACCCCACGCGGAGGGGTGGCAGAGTGGTTGAATGCGGCGGTCTCGAAAACCGTTTGGCCTGTATAAGGTCACGAGGGTTCGAATCCCTCCTCCTCCGCCATTTTGGTTGAGAAAGCTCCCAACAACGGGAGCTTTTTTCTTTTGAGTCCCTTACAAACAAATACGGCGGAGGAGGAGGGATTCGAACCCGCTAGGGGCAAAGCGTAAAGAAAACGCGCCAGTGGCGCGTTTTTAGCGCAGCGCGGTCGGCGCAAGCCGACCGAATAAATTCTGAGCTTCGCTCAAAATTTGGACATCCCTCCTATTCAGCCACGCCCTCATCACGTTCAGCATCAACCCGGATCCCCAAACATGTACATCACCCTCCAAAAACGACATTTTTTGACATCTTTGGAGTGTGATGTACACGTTTGCATATGACGCGCACCGAGCATGAGTCGATTTACTCACATCCGGTATATTTCCCCACTTCAACGGACATAAGAGTTGGGTGTCAGCTCGAAGCGAGAGGTCCCCAATGGATACTCCTGTTCTCATTTCGCATAAAACGGCGTGGCTCGTCCATCATGCACCGCGGAATCTGGTTCAAGCCGTCGCACAACGCGACTACCAGATAGGTGTGCGGGGCCTCTCTACCCAGCAACGCATCGTGCGCATTCGGCAGGCACTTACCGACTGCGGCATTCCGTCCACCATGCTCAAGACTATCGACATCTCCGTAGTATTTGCTTTCGAGCGAATTCGCGCCAACGGTGTCACTTGCCACGTTCTCGGCCAAAACCTACCCTACGACCATATTGTCGAGCTTGCGCCCGGCATCTTTATCACCGACGAAGCCTTCACCTTCGTGCTCGCTGCCGAGTGGATGGACAGGATCGAATACCTCGAGTATGGTTACGAAGTTTGCGGCGACTATCGCATGGGGCTCAATCCCTCTGACCCTTACACTGAGCAACCAGCCACCACCTCCAAGGACGAAATTGTCGAGCTACTCGATCGGCACCCTGGCAAACCCGGCGCCACACGCGCCAGACTCGCGCTCAGACACATCTACGACCACTCAGCCTCGCCCATGGAGACCGCATCGTCCATCGCCCTCTCACTCCCAACAAGCGAAGGCGGCGTTGGTATCCGAGGTATCGAACTCAACAAACCGCTCGAAATCCCTCAGCGTCTCTGGCATTGCACAAAAGCCCGAACGCTCAAAATCGACGCTCTTGTTACTTATCAGCGCAGAGAACTCGGCATCGAATATAAGGGCGGCTTTCACGATGAGACCGAGCGCAAGGGAGCAGATGCGGAACGAGAGGCCGTGCTCGCCCAAATGGGATATCGAATCGTTACGCTCACCTCGGCACAGTTCGCGAATCAGCTTGCCTTTCACCGCGCCATGAACAGCATTCGCGAAGCACTCGGTATGCCCCGCTGCACGGACGCCGAGTACCAGCGAAAGCAGAACGAACTGCGCAAAACACTTATCCGCAACTGGAAGAGCGCGCAGGGCGAAGACGCACCTTCCTAGTAGCGTCATCCCAGCACGCCCCAACCAAAACATGTACATCACCCTCCAAAACCGACATTTTTTGACATCTTTGAAGGCTGACGTACACGTTTGGTACCTACGCCCCCACCCAGTCCCGACCGTTTACCGAGCAATAGGGTCACCACGCCCGCCAACCATGTACTATGTACGGGCATTGTCTAAACCCATAACCCAAAGGACTCTATCTTGCCCGTCGTCGCCGCTTTGACCGTTACCGCACACGCCTCGGATGCCATGGTCGCCATCCCGTTTTGGCTCGAGATGTTCGCCGTTGTCGCGGCCTCGATCTCGGGCGTGTTGGTCGCGCGCGAGCACAAGCTCGACCTGGTGGGCGCAGTCGCGCTTGCTGTGGTTTGCGGCCTGGGCGGCGGTCTTTTGCGCGACATGACGCTCCAGGTGGGCAACGTCTACATTCTCAACCAGCCCATGGCCCTGCCGCTCTCCATTGCCACGGCGGCTATCATCTACATTTTCCCGGCAATCGTCGATAAGCCCGACAAGCTCATTCCCCTGCTCGACATCATCTCGGTCGGCATCTACGCCGCCACCGGTGCGGACAAGGCCCTGGTCTACGGATTTGCGCCGGCGGTTTGCATCATGATGGGCTTTTTCACCGCAGTGGGCGGTGGCATGCTGCGCGACGGCTTTATGGGCGTGGTGCCAGGCATTTTCCAGCGCACCAACTTCTACGCCATCGCGGCCATCGCCGGATCGGCAAGTTACGTGTGCCTTGTCATGAGCGGCCTTGTCACCAACGTTACCGCGCTCATCGTGTGCGTCGCGGTGACCATGGGACTGCGCTGGCTTTCGCTGCGCTTTGACATCAAAAGCCCTACCGAGGAAGACATCGCCCGCTTTTTGCATCGTAAAAAGTAGTTGGCGTGGCCTTTTACCTCGAAATGCAACCGAGAGGTTCTTTTAGAGCGCCCACGCGTTGGGTACCCTGTTAGGTATATGTCGAGCACCTAACGAAGGATTCACTATGCCTTGCAATCAAATCCCACCGACGCGCCGTCACAAAGCACGGAGTCATCTCTTTGTCGCCCTCGCCCTTATCGCGCTGGCACTTGCCGCCCTTCCCGCCGCAGCTTTTGCCGGCACGGATACCGCAGGCAATGTTCTTGCGACCGACAACGACTCCAATCCGTCCGGTGTTGAGGGCGACCTGTATTGGGCCGGTCAGAACCTCAACCTCGATGACGCCTCCATCGACCGCGACATTATCGCCGCCGGCGATTCGCTTTCGATTCACGACTGCACGGTGGGCGGTGCCGTTCGCCTGGCTGCACGCACCATCGATATCGCCCAGACCACGGTTGCTGGCAGCGTAACCGTCGCGGGACAGCATGTCGTCCTCAACACCGATAGCACCGCCAGCTGCTTCTACGCAGCGGGCGAGACGGTTGCCCTGCGCGGCTCCGTCAAGTCGGCAGCGCTCGCAGGCGACACGGTGACCATCGATGGCACGGTCGATGGCGATGTTGAGGTTTGGGCCGACAAGCTCATCCTGGGCAAGAACGCCCGTATCTCCGGCACCGTGAACGCGCATGTTTCCGAGGATCCCGAGCGCGCCTCGGGAGCCGAGGTCGGCGCACTCAAGATCGACCGCACCGAGAACGAGGACACCTCCACCGTCAACGATGTCATCGGCGGTATCGTCGCCGCGGCACTCTCGACCTGCTTTGTCGCTCTGCTGCTCGAGCTCGTCTTTCCGCGTGCGACTGCCAGCGCCGCCGGTATGCTCCACCAGCGCCCCATGCCCCTGTGGGTGAGCGGTCTTCTGGGCACGATTGCTATCGTCCCCGCCGTCCTACTGCTAATTATCTCTATCGCTGGTCTGTCGCTTGCCGGAACCCTCTTGTGCGGCGTTATCGGCATCGCATTGGTGTCGAGTGCCTTTGCGGGGTGCGCGATCGTCCGCATGGTCGGACACAGCCAAAACCGCTACGCCATGGCAGCCGTGGGTGGCATCGCCGCGGGCGCGCTTACGGCAATCCCCCTCGTAGGTGACTTCATCAGCGGTGTAGCCTTTGTCTTTATGCTCGGCTACATCATCCAGATCATCTGGCGCAATGCCCACCTCAAGCCGCAGCAGCCGGCTAACACGCCGGGACTCCCCACCGCTTAGCAGCTATCCGCCACAAAGATGCCAAGCACCTTTGTGGCGGCGCAAACGAACCTGCCCCCCTGCACCAAAAAGGGCACCGACCATCGCGGTCGGCGCCCTTTCTTGTTAGTTGCTATAAAGCCCAGCGTTTATTTGTTGACCTGGCCGGCGCGGACAGCGGCCTTCTTGCGGTCGGTGGCGTTGAGCAGACGCTTGCGCAGACGAATGTTCTTGGGAGTGATCTCCACCAGTTCGTCATCGGCGATGTACTCCAGCGCCTCCTCCAGCGAGAAGGTGCGGGGCGGCACCAGCTGGACGGAGATATCGGAGGTCGAGGAACGCTGGTTGCCCAGGTTCTTGGTACGCGCGATGTTGACGACCATGTCGCCGGCCTTGCTGCGCTCGCCCACGATCATGCCCTCGTAGCACTCGGTGCCCGGCTCAACAAACAGCTGGCCGCGCTCCTGCAGCGTACCCAGAGCATAGGCAACGGCCTTCTCGGTGGTCATGGAAATCATGGCGCCGTTCTGGCGGTTGCCGATCTCGCCGGCGTAAGGACCATACTCCAGGAAGGTGTGGTAGAACACGCCCTCGCCGTGGGTAACGTTCATGATGCGGTTCTTAAGACCCATGATGCCGCGGGTCGGGATCTTAAACTCGAGGTGCGTCACGATGCCCGAGGTATCCATGCTCGTCATGATGCCGCCGGAGGTACCGAAGACCTCAACGACCTTGCCCGAGTACTCGTCCGGGCACTCGACGACGGCCTGCTCGACAGGCTCCATCTTGTTGCCGTTCTCGTCCTTCTTAAACAGAACGCGGGGACGGCCGACCTGGAACTCAAAGCCCTCGCGGCGCATGGACTCCATCAGGACGGACAGGTGCAGAATGCCGCGACCCGAGACCTCGACGCCGCTCTTGTCCTCGAGCTCCTCGATCTTCATGGTCACGTTGTTCTCGGCCTCGTTGAACAGGCGCTCCTTGAGCTGACGGGCGCCCACGATGTCGCCGTCGCGGCCGACGAGCGGGGAGGTCGAAGCCTCAAAGACGATGGACAGGGTCGGCGGATCGATCTCGATGGGCTCGAGCTCGACGGGGTTCTCGGGGTCGGTGTAGACATCGCCGATATCGGTGCGGTCGATGCCCACGACGGCGGCGATGTCGCCAGCGCCGACTTCCTGGCACTCGGTGCGGCCCAGGTAGTCGAAGGTAAAGAGCTGCTTGACGGTAGCGGTAGCGCTGGAGCCGTCGTTCTTCACAACCAGGATCTGATCGCCCTGGTGGATGGTACCGGAGTACACGCGACCGATGCCGATACGGCCAACGAAGTTGGAGTGGTCGATAGTCACGCACTGCATGGCCAGCGGGGCGTTCTCGTCAACCTCGGGAGCGGGCATGTCGTCGATGATCATGTCGAGCAGCGGGTACATGTCCGTGTTGCCGTCGTTGGGGTCAAGGCGGGCAAAGCCATTCATGGCGCTGGCGTAGACCACGTGCTCCATGGCAAACTCAAGCTGGTCGTCGGTGGCGCCCAGATCGGCCATGAGGTCCAGGCAGTCGTTGTAGGCCTTCTCGGGGTTGGCGCCCGGACGATCGATCTTGTTGATGACGATCATGATCTTGAGGCCGGTGTCGATAGCGTGACGCAGCACGAAGCGGGTCTGGGGCATGGGGCCCTCAAAAGCGTCGACCAGCAGCAGGGCGCCATCAGCCATACGCAGCACGCGCTCGACCTCGCCGCCAAAGTCAGCGTGGCCCGGGGTGTCGATGACGTTGATCTTAACGTCTTTGTACTCGATAGAGATGTTCTTGGCGAGAATCGTAATGCCGCGCTCGCGCTCCTGGTCGTTAGAGTCCAGGACGCGGTCCTCGACCTGCTGGTTGGCACGGAAGGCGTCCGTGGCACGCAGGAGCTTGTCGACCATCGTCGTCTTGCCGTGGTCGACGTGAGCGATGATGGCGATGTTCCTCAGATTGTCTACGCGCATGTAGTTCCCCTATCTTCTATCCATATACAAACGGCACGCGTATGCGACCCGCCCAGCAACACAACGCTCAGCGGGAATATTGAGCCTTTTACCGAAAACTCGTTTATTTTAGCGATTTTAGATAAGAGGGGTTTCCTCACCTGCAGGTTCAGGGTCGCTCCACATAAAACCATCGCCGGCACCCATGCCCTCATACAGCACGTATGCCGAAAAACCGCTCTCGAGCGTGGTTTCAAAGAAGCTCACAAGCAGAGCATCGTGGTAGCCGCCGTCAATCTCGACGCAGCCGGTGTAGCCGATGGCATAGCGGGCGATACGGCCCAGGCCCTCGTCCTTAAGACCCATCTTGTGCTCGGAGATAAAGTTGGTGGCCGCCTCCAGGCACGCCTCCTCGCCGTCCTCGTCGAGTGCCGCCAGATAACGGTTGGAAGCAGCGTCCTCGATCGCCACAACTACGCCCGGATTCTCGCCGGCGGCAAGGTCGTCCAAGAACGCACCAATCAGGTCACACACCATGGCGTCGAGCTCGGCGGAGACGTTACCGGCGTCCTGCATATCCTGTGCCATCTTTAGACCTTCCCATCGAATCCGGCGTCGTTACAGTTCTTGTGCCTCGGCAGCGATCTTGGCGGCAGCGTCGCGGGCGCGCATCATATCCATCGCGCGCTTGTCGAGCACCTTGATCTGGTTGGTCAGCATCACCGCATCGACCACACCCCAGATTACCAAGCCTGTTGAAATCGAAAACCCAAGCGCACCAACTGTACCACGAAGGCACGAGCAGATTGCCGCGACAAGAGCGGAGACGACAACCATCTTGATAAACGAGCCGCGGCGCTCGCGAAGTGTGCGGGCCTGCGTCACATAGGCAATGCGAGCCGCCTCAGAAGCCTCCGAGCGCATCTGAGCCTCACGGGCGATCGCAGCCGCCTCAGCCGACATACCGCTGGCCATCAGCGAACGCTCCGCAGCCTGGCCGCCCCGCATTTAGAAGTCATCGGGGGAGAGCGTATGGACGAACTCGTCGAACTTCTCGAACTCCTGCTCGTCGTCAACTTCCTCGGCATGGGCAGAAACGGTGCCCAGGCGATTCATGATGTCGTCCTCCACAAACATGGGGGCATTGCTGCGCACGGCAAGGGCAATGGCATCACTGGGACGGGCATCGATCTTGCGCTCGTCACCATCGGCCAGTACGACGATCGTCGCGTAGAACACTGGCGGCTCGGCGCGAACGATCTCGATGCGCTCGAGCTTGGCGCCCAGGGCGCTAACAGTATCGAGCAGCAGGTCATGGGTAATCGGGCGCTCGGCGCGGCCGCTATCGATGCCGCGGCTAATGGCAGCAGCTTCAAACGAACCAGTCTGAATGGAAAGGGAACGCAACGGCGCGGGCGAGTCCGATTTGCTGCAGCGCTCGCGAAGCACGATAAGCGATGGCACGGGACCGGCGGCCATGACGATGGTCTCTATGTCGACACGAACCATGGAACACCTCCGGTACGTAGCGGTTAACACACGGCAGGGTCGCCGCATTGAATAGCTATACTACCCAATCTTTCGCACAGCACACAAAACCAAAATGAGATTTATCACAGACAAGAAAAAGCCCCGAGGCAACGCCCCAGGGCTCTTCACAGTTCTGATGGTGGACCTGACAAGATTCGAACTTGTGACCTCCCGGTTATCAGCCGGACGCTCTAACCAACTGAGCTACAGGTCCATCATGGTGGAGGTTAGGGGGATCGAACCCCTGACCTCAGGCTTGCAAAGCCCGCGCTCTCCCAGCTGAGCTAAACCCCCACGGAGACAGTAATAAACACCCCAGCGGCGACTCGGCTCTCGCTGGGGTGTTTATTGCGAAAGAAAGTGGTGGACCTGACAAGATTCGAACTTGTGACCTCCCGGTTATCAGCCGGACGCTCTAACCAACTGAGCTACAGGTCCATCGCGCATGGGATATATTAGACGAGTCGTTACGCGCGCGTCAACAACTTTTTTGAAAATCTTTGAGGGGCGTCGGCCCCGGCTGCCCGTCGGCATGCGAAGTCGCCTGCTCGGACAGTCCTGCTCGCACGGAGAGCACATTAAGTGCTCTCCGGCTCGTGCGGAACTCGCGATCG
>JAXKEA010000002.1:0-1878 GCA_036551635.1 Collinsella sp. | reverse complement strand
GCGTGGATCAGGTAGACCTCGAGGTCGCGGTCGCCGAACTTGTTCATGAGGTACTCGAGCTGCATGAGCTCGTCCCAGGTGCCGCCGACGCCCATCAGGAACACGGCGTCGTAGCCCTCGTCGGCGACCTTGTCGGCGAGCTCAATCATCTTCTTGCCGGTCTCATAGACGTTCTTGCCGTCCTCGAGATAGCCCTCCTGGCTAAAGTGCATGATCTCGATCTTCTCGGTTTCCTTCATGGCTTTTCCTTTCTGTCCAGCACGCGAATCTATACATCGCGTTTCTTTTCGATACCAATTATAGACATACACCCAACGTGTTTTTAATACCACTTTTCAATCTGTTCCAATCCTCGGTGAACGGTCGAAATTCTCTGGTGAGTGGTATCAAATTATAATTTGATGTATAGCTAACGCCCCCGGCGTCTCCCTTGTGTGACAAAGAACAGCGTTCCTACCAGCGCAATAATGGTCGATGCTCCAAACAGTACCGTCTGGACGCCCAAAGCCTCCGCCAAAAACGGAGCCGCCAGCAGCGGCACCACGCCGGCGCTCATCAGGCCAAAACGCACAAAGCCGGTAATGCGCCCCAGGTATTTGATGTCGGCACGCTCCTGAATCAAGATCATCTGCAGCGGCTCCAGGAACCCCCAGGCCAGACCGTTAATCGCCTGACCGATAATCGCGACCCCCAGCATATCGGTGCCCACGTACACCATGGACCCAATGCCCACGGCCATGAGCGCGCCGAGCAGCAATCGCAGGTTGACATGGCGAGCAGAAAGCTTGGTCAGGATGAACGCACCCACCGAGGAAGTGAGGCCCACGACCGAGGACAACCAGCCCAGCCAGACGATATCCACGTTGAGCACATCACGGTAGAACAACGACTCAAGCGAATCAAACGCGCCAAACGCAAAGAATCCCAAAAAGCCCGAGATAAAGATGAGGCGCAGGTCGTGGTCGCGAAACGTAAGTCGCGCACCCTCGGCCATGCCGCCCAGAATACCGCCCTTCGGCTTTTCCCCTTTTGCGGGAACAACGCACTCGTGACAGCCCAAGGAGAGCACGGCCGCCACACCCATCATGCCCGCCATGAGCAGGTAGACCGATTGCGTGGCAAAACAGCTCACGATGGCACCGCCGAGCAGCGGGCCAGCGGTATAGGCGATATTGCTGTAGAACACCATGAGACCGTTCACGCGGGTACGACCCTCGGTGGTCGACTCCAGGTATCCCGGAAACGCATGCGTGCAGGTGTTGATAAAGCCGCCCGCAAGTCCCAAGACGCACGCGGCAAACACAAGCCCGGGGACAGACAACGGCGCTAACCCCACGCCAAGCGATAGCACTGCCGTAATCACGCACGTCACAAACGACGTCCGGCGCGGTCCAAAGCGATCGATGACCGAACCCGACACCATATTGCCCACCGACGTCATAAGATTGCGCACGAGCGTAATGGCGGCAACCAAAAAGGCCGTGCCGGCCAGATCATACGTGGCCGCACCGATAAGCCCCAAAAAGTAGACCGCGTTGTTGGCGCACCACTGCAGGGACTCAATAAGAATCAGCCTGACCTCTGCCGGCGTCAGGCGCATTGCTTCGCGATCCTTCGCGAACATACGAACTCCTTCTATACAAAAAGGGGATGGAGGGCATAGGCCTGCTCCATCCCCTTTCCAGGTTGCAACGAAAATCTATGCAGCCGGGCCCTTACGCCAGCACGCCGAAGAAGGCGCCGATGATGCCCACGACCATGGTGGCCACGATCAGCACCATGGGGTTGATCTTCTTGGACAGCAGCCAGTAGTACAGCCAGAAGGCGATCATGCCGAGCATGCCGGGCATGATGCCGTCCAGGATGTCCTGGAGGGTC
>JAXKEA010000001.1:0-3371 GCA_036551635.1 Collinsella sp. | reverse complement strand
CCATTACTCATCCTAGCGACCTGTTTTTCGGTACGGAGAAACCTCAAACCGGTAAGGTCGCCGCACCTCAGCAGGGCGGCAAGCCGTCTGCGTCTCAGACGGCACATCGTACATCCGTCACCATCAAAGATGTTTCACGTGAAACATCTCAGACTGCATCGGCGGCAAAGACCGCTGACACAGATAAGAAGGACGAGCTCAAGCCGGTAGCCGGTGGTTATCTGGCTGAACTCAAACTGTCTGATATCGGGCCCAATGCACATCAGCCTCGTACCATCTTCGACGAGGATGAGTTGAATGAGCTGTCTGCTTCCATTAAGGAAGTTGGTGTGCTGCAACCGATAGTCGTGCGCAAGCGTCCGGCAAGCCAGATTGCTGTGGCCAAAGCCGCCAAGCACGACGAGACGGAATCCAGCACAAATCCGTTTGCCGGTCATTTGGACAGCCCGTATGAGCTCATTATGGGTGAACGTCGTTGGCGTGCATCCCAGTTGGCTGGGTTGGAGACGATTCCCGCCATCGTCAAAACCACTGCGGATGATGATATGCTCCGCGATGCATTGCTAGAAAACCTGCACCGTGTGGCCTTGAATCCGCTGGAAGAGGCGGCTGCCTACCAGCAGATGATTGAAGAGTTCGGGTTGACACAAGTACAACTGTCCAAGTCGGTGTCCAAGTCTCGCCCGCAAATCGCCAATACCTTGCGACTGCTGAACCTGCCGGCCTCTGTGCAAAAGAGAGTGGCTGCCGGTGTGCTATCGTCCGGTCATGCGCGTGCGCTATTGGGCCTGAGCGATCCGGAGGAAATGGACAAGCTGGCTTCTCGTATTATTGCGGAAGGTCTTTCTGTACGCAGCACTGAAGAAATCGTCGCCATGAAGATTGCGTCGGGGGAGCAGCCGAAGAAGCCCAAGACGTCCAAGACCAATCCTTGGGTTGGTTCCGCCATCCAGCAGAGTTTGGAAAATCATTTCGATACCAAGGTGTCGATTAAGGGCAGCACCAAGCATGGTCGCATCGAAATCGTCTTCTCGTCACCAGAGGATATGGATCGCATCCTGCAGCTGCTGGTGCCGAGCCAAGGCGATGCCGATTCCAAATGGGTGTAACACGATAAGAACATTCGTGTTGTCGCCGGCATCGTCAGTGACAACACCGATGCTTAGCGTTGTCACTTGGCATTGTATCGGCTTGTCACTGTCGCCGGCATTATTGCTGTGCAGTGCGTTGTACGCGCAAGACGTTATAGCCTCTGCGTGATTCCTGGCAGGGGCGTATGCCTGCGTTGTAGCCCCTGTCGCAATAGAAAACCCCTCAGGCTGGAGGATGACAAATCACACATCGTGATTCTCCGTCGATAACGCCCGGTTTGTTGCGCACTTTGGTTGAAGCCTGAATGAAGAGGCATGGCCCGTCGTCTGGGTACGATTTCAGTCGCCAAACAAAACCGCTATGGAAAGAGGCGACGGAACCATGCAGGATCAGATTCTACAGGTCGATGAGAACATGCTCGAGACGAGACTCGACCGGTTGGTGTCGGAGAAGGTCGAGCAATTGCTGAACGCGATGCTGGACGCGGAGGCGGACGAGATCACGGGCGCCGCCCGCTACGAGCGCACCGGGGACAGGAAGGCCTACAGAGCGGGTCATTACGAGCGTGACCTGACCGTGAAGGCCGGGACCGTGACCCTCAGGGTCCCGAAGCTCAAGGGCGCGCTGTTCGAGTCGGCGGTGATCGAACGATACAGGCGTCGTGAGCAGAGCGTCGAGGAGGCGCTGATCGACATGTACCTGGCCGGCGTTTCGACCCGTCAGGTCGACGACATCAGCCGCCTGCTGTGGGGCGAGCGGATGCCCTCGCAGACGCTCTCGGACAAGCTCAAGGGGGTGTACGCGCAGATCGACGAATGGCGCAACAGGCCGTTGGAGCGTTCGTACCCGTACCTGTTCGTGGACGGCGTGTGGCACAAGCGCACGTGGGGCGGGTCGGTCGAGAACGTGAGCGTGCTGGTCGCGATCGGCGTGGACGACACGGGCCATCGGTGTTTGTGTTCAATTAGTTGTTGCGGGTTTAGTCACGATGATTTTTCGGGTTTAGGCAGAGCATGCCGACCACGGAATGGTCTTAACTGGATGGTGCTTGTATCTCCGCCAGAAAGGACCGGAAAGGATTATGATCAGCATGCCCCAAGTACAGTCTATCCGTCGTTTGCGGCGGAACGGGGAATCCGTCGCGTCGATCGCGCGGAAAACACATGTCAGCGAGCCGACGGTGCGTAAGTACCTCGCGAAGGAGGATCTGTCGGCCGTGCCGTCGGTGAGAAAGCCGCGCGCGTCGGTGATCGACCCGTATCTGCCCGTGATCGAGCAGTGGCTCGCGGAGGATCGCGCGAACTGGCGCAAGCAGCGGCATACCGCGACCAGGATCTGGGAGCGGTTGAGGGACGAGCATGGCGCGGAGGTCTCCCTGTCCACGGTGACGCGGGCGGTGGCGCGGCCCGGGCGTGAGTTCGCGGCGGAGCGTGATGAGGCGTTCATGGATCTGGTATGGCATCCAGGCGAGGCGCAGGCCGATTTCGGCGAGGTCGACGTGCTGTTGCGCGGCGTGGTGCAGCGGATGCATCATTTCGTGCTTGATTTCCCGTATTCGAACGTCGGTCTGGTGCAGTTGATGCCGGGCGAGAACGCTGAGTGCACGTGCCTGGCGTTGCGCAACCTGTTCGAGTGGCTGGGCGGTGTGCCGGAGCGGATCGTGTTCGATAACGCCGCCGGCGTGGGCCATAAGGGGTACGGGGAGCGCGAGCCGCGCCTGACGCACCTGTTCCAGGCCTTCCAGGCGCATTACGGGTTCGATTGTTCGTTCTGCAACCCGTATTCCGGTCATGAGAAGGGCGCGGTGGAGTCCAAGGTCGGCATGGTGCGGCGCAAGCTGTTCGTGCCCCGGCCGAGCGTATGGAGCCTGGAGAACTTCAGCGCCGGGCTGCCGGACCGGTGCCTGGAGCTGGCCACGAAACCGCATTACCGCAAGGACACGGAGGAACGTGGCCTGTTCTCCGAGGACCGTGCGGCGCTGCTGCCGTTGCCCGGGAAGCGTTTCGACGTGGTCACGTGGCGGCATATGAAGGCCGACCGGTACGGCGTGGTCACGCTCGAGGGACGGCATCGCTGTTCCGCGGACCGGGCGAACGCGGGCAGAGGGGTGATCGTGGGCCTCCGCGCGCTCGAGGTCGAGGTCCTCGACTCGTCGGGCAAGCATCTGGCGACCCATCCTCGGGCGTACGGCCAGGCCAGCACGAACAGCGAGGACCCGTCCATGCAGTTGGCGCTGCTGTGCAACAAGCCCGCGTCCTGGCCCAACAGCCGGGTACGTG